>NZ_JBEYSO010000001.1:0-703542 GCF_040642675.1 Micromonospora sp. NPDC047738 | reverse complement strand
ACGGCGACATCGTCCCGGCCGGTCCGCTCGCCGATCCGCTCGGCGTGCGCGGCGACCGTGGGCGACACGAACACAGTCCGGATGGTCACGCGCCGGCCGTCGCGACCAGCGACAGCGGTGCCAGCGCGGCGGCGAGCGCGGTGCCGAGCAGGGTACGGCGATGAATGCTCAGTCTCAACGGGTCCTCCCGGATCAGACGGTGGAAAGGCCAGTGCCGATGAGGCGTTTCCTCCGGTTCGAGAACGGCGCACAGTTCGCCCGGTAGGGGGCGCAAATGACCCTAAGCGCCGCTCGTGAAGCCGTCGATGATCTCAGGCCGAAGCCGGTATGACCAGCCGGTGGCGCTTCGATGGCGACGGTCGAGGTGGTGTCGCCCGGCCGGCCTTTCGCCTGCCCAGGGCCGGCGACGCGGCGTCGAACCCGCGCCGCCAGGGAGTCCGGGGCTACTTTCCGTGCGGGTCGGCCGTGTTGAGCGTCGCGACGACCTGGTCGTAGTCGCCGCGCGCTTCGCCGTACCGGAGGAACTTCACGCGCTCGACCTGGATCTCCCTGGCGTCGGGCTGCGACTCCAGCAGCGCGACGACCTCCGCCACGAACTCGTCCAGCGGCATCGCGAACTCGCTGTCCTCCTGCCCGGGCAGCAACGAGGTACGGACGGCCGGCGGTTCGAGCTCCACCACCTTCACGGTCGTGTCGGCGAGCTGCAGCCGGATCGACTCGCTGAGCATGTGGATCGCGGCCTTCGACGCGTTGTAGCTCGGGGTGACCTTCAGCGGCGCGAACGCCAGGCCCGAGGAGACGGTGACGATGGTGGCGTCCGGCTGCGCCCGCAGGTGCTCGATAAACGCGGCGATGAGCCGGATCGGGCCGAGCACGTTGGTCGTCACCACCGCCTCGGCCGAGGCGAGGAACGATTCGGGCTGGTGCCAGTCCTCGACGCGCATGATGCCGGCCATCGGGACGAGGACGTTGAGGTCCGGGTGCTTCGCCAGCACCTCCTTCGCGGCGGCGCCGATGCTCGCCGGGTCCGTCGTGTCGATCCGTACGGTGTCGATGCCCGGGTGTTCCGCGGCGATCTTGTCGAGCAGGTCGGTACGCCGGCCGCCGACGATGACCGTGTTACCCCTGGCCTGCAACTCGACGGCGAGGGCCAGGCCGATACCGCTCGTGGCGCCCGGGATGAAGATCGTGTTTCCGGAGATGTTCATGCCCCGAGCCTCGCCGTTCCTCGAAGGCGGATTAAGAGACCGGTCATCGGGGGATCGGCAATCCCTGGTTGGCTCCCGCCGCCTGCGGATACTGGGATCATGGACCGTGCAGCCCTGGCCGACTTCCTGCGCCGCCGCCGAGAGGCACTGCAGCCCGGGGACGTCGGGCTGGCTGCCGGCGCCCGCCGGCGCGCACCCGGCCTGCGGCGTGAGGAGGTCGCTGCCCTCGCCGCCATGTCGACCGACTACTACACCCGCCTCGAACAGCAGCGCGGCCCGCAGCCGAGCCCGCAGATGCTGGCGTCGCTCGCCCGGGCGCTGCGGCTGACCGGCGACGAACGCGACTACCTCTTCCGGGTGGCGGGGCAGAACGCCCCGGCCTCGGTGTCCGCGGCGACGCACGTCGCCCCGGCGCTGCTGCGCGTGCTGGACCGGCTCGACGACACCCCGGCACTCATCCTGTCCAACCTCGGCGAGACCCTCGTGCAGAACCGGATGGCCGAAGCCCTGTTCGGCGACAGATCGGGCTACACCGGCCTCGCCCGCAGCGAGATCTACCGTTGGTTCACCGAGCCCGCGGAGCGGCTGCGCTACCCCGAGGAGGACCGCGACCGGCACAGCCGCGCCCAGGCCGCCAACCTGCGCGCCGCGTACGGGTCGATGGGCCCGCAGTCACGGGCCGGCGAGATCGTGCGGGCCCTGCAGAAGGCGAGCGCGGAGTTTGCCGAGCTGTGGGAACGACATGAGGTGGCCAAGCGCTTCGAGGACCACAAGACGCTCATCCATCCCCAGCTCGGTGCGATCGAACTGGACTGCCAGGCGCTGATCACCGAGGACCAGTCCCAGGCGCTGCTCGTGCTCACCGCGCCACCGCGCAGCGAGGGCTACGAGAAGCTGCAACTGCTCGCCGTGCTGGGACATGAGCAGTTCCCTGCCGACCCGACGCCGATCTAGCGCGGCAAACGGGCTCGCCCGGCAAGGCCGCGAGCCCCGCTGAATCAGGGCGTGGGTGCCAGCGAGGCGGCCTCCCAGGCAAACCCGTCCGGGTCGGTGAAAGCCCCGACATCGCCGCCGATCATGAGCCGGTGCGATCCGGTGCCCTCGGGAGCGACGCCGACGTCCTTGGCAAGCGCGCGGCGCCGGTACAGCGCCAGCTTCACCGGGCTCGACCCAGCAGCGAACTCGACGTACATGCGGCCGAAGCTCTTCGCCACGGCCAGGCCACGCTCGACGTAGAACCGCTTGCTCGCTGCCACGTCCGCGACACCGAGCAGGAGCACCAACTCGTCGATCTGCCGGGTCGCTGGGCCGGTGTCCTTCTTCGCCGATGTCGCGACCTTCCAGATCGTCCCGTCCGGGGCCTGCACGACACCGCCGTAGCCCCAGAGCGACTTCGCGGCCGGCTTCAGCGTCGTGGCGCCGGCGTCCAAGGCGGCGCCGATGAAGCCGTTGACGGTGGCCGGCTGGGACAACGTGAGCGCCAGCGTGAACCCACGGAAACCGGTCGTCGGTGCCTCCGAGGCCCGCAGGCGGATCTGCGTGTCCAGGCCGAAGGCGGCGGTGTAGAAGCGGCTGGCGGCCGCGGGGTCGGCCACGTCGAGGGTGACGGATTCGATGGATGTCATGACAATCACGCTAGTTGCGGCTCGGCGACCAGGGCTTCTTGATTCCTGACCGGTCTGGTCACCTGCTTCGCCACACACGACGGCATCCCCGCCGCAGCGCTGGTTGCGCCGCGCCGGTAGGCGCTGGGCGACATGCCGACCAGCTCGGTGAAGCGAGTGCTGAAGGTGCCCAGCGAGGAGCACCCGACCGCGAAGCAGACCTCAGTGACGTTGAGGTCCCCACGCCGCAACAGCGCCGCCGCCCGCTCGATGCGCCGCGTCATCAGGTACGCGTACGGCGACTCGCCGTAGGCCAGCCGGAACTGGCGGCTGAGATGCCCGGCCGACATGTTCACGCCGCGGGCGAGCGCCTCGACGTTCAGCGGCTGCGCGTACTCCCGGTCGATCCGGTCGCGGACGCGGCGCAGTCGAGCGAGGTCGGTGAGGCGGTGCGCCGCGGTGAGCGCCCGCCCCCACGAGGGGTGACACATGAGAGAGCTCCTTCCATCGATGCCCGCGAGCATGGAGCGGCCCGCCGAGGAGTGTGGGCGAGGGCGGCGGCCGGGAAGGGCCGACCGCCCCGTTCCCGCAGGTGGTCGTGGCGCCGGCCAGCACGGCCGCGTAACCGGTCGGTTCAGCGAAGCTCCTGGATGCGGACCAGGTTGCCGGCGGGATCGCGGAAGGCGCAGTCGCGGATGCCGTACGGCTGCTCGGTCGGCTCCTGGACGACCTCGGCGTCGCCGGCCTGCACCTTCTCGAAGGTGCCGTCGAGGTCCCGGGTGGCCAGCAGGATCCAGCCATAGGTGCCCTTGGCCATCATTTCGGCGATGGTGCGGCGTTCGTCCTCGGTGATCCCAGGGTCGGCGGCCGCCGGCGCCAGGAGGATGGACGTGTCGGGCTGGTTGACGGGGCCGACGGTGATCCAACGCATCTTGCCCTGGCCGACGTCGGTGCGGACCTCGAAGCCGAGGACGTCCCGGTAGAAGGCCACGGAGGCGTCCGGGTCGACATGCGGAAGGAAGCTCGTGTGAATGGTGATGTCCATGACGATCATGCTAGGTGCGGCTCCGTGGCCTGCACTTCTTGATTCCTGATCGATCTTGGCCACTTCATCACCAGCCGGGACATGGCCTTTCCTCAGCCACCGGTCCCAGGCAGCTACCATCGCGAGGTGAACTCCTACTGGCACGTCGTTCTGCCGCCGCTCTGCGCCTGATCGGGCGCAGACACTGATGGTGTGAACCCCTGACCCCGTCGACCGCGGCGGTTCAGGTTCCTGTGGTGCGCCCGTTTCGGATCGAGTCCCAGACGCATTCGACGACGGAAGACCACGACTGTGCCGAACCGCATTTCACCTCAAGCTCCCACCTACCCGGCTGCCGGCCAACGCCCCTCCCACACCGGTTTCCTGGGCGGCCCCGCGCCCATCCTCACCGCAGCCGTTCTCTGGGGTACGACCGGGACCGCCAGCTCCCTGGCACCCGCCGGTGCGTCGGCGGCGGCGATCGGCGGCGCCGGTCTCACCCTTGGCGGCACCCTGCTGTTTCTCACCTCACGCCGCGCTCGCTCGCTGCCCGCCGGTTGCACCCGCCCCGAACGGTGGCTGCTCGTGCTGGGTGCGCTGGCGGTGGCCGGGTATCCGGTCACCTTCTACCCCGCCGTGGCCCGGACCGGCGTGGCGGTGGCCACCGTGGTTGCCCTGGGCAGCGCGCCGGTCTTCGCGGGCCTGCTGTCCTGGATCACCTCGCAGGCCCGGCCGACCGCACGCTGGAGCGGCGCCACCGCGGCCGCCGTGCTGGGTTGCACCCTTCTGGTGCTCGGCCCCGGGCTCACCGGACATGCCGCGCCCATGGACCTGACGGGCGTCGCACTCGCCGGGTGCGCCGGTCTGTCGTACGCCGCCTACTCGCTGATCGGCGGGAAACTGATCACCCGCGAACACCCTTCCGACGCGGTGATGGGCGTGCTGTTCGGCGCCGCCGGGCTGCTCGTCCTGCCGCTCGTGCTGTTCACCAACCCGCACTGGCTCGCCACCACCCGCGGCGCGGCGGTGGCGCTGTACCTTGCCCTGTTCACCGTCTACCTGGCCTACCGGCTCTTCGGGCACGGACTGCGCCGTACCCCCGCGTCGGTGGCCACGTCGCTGACCCTGGCCGAGCCTGCCGTGGCAGCGGTCCTGGGTGTCGCCGTCCTCGATGAACGCCTGCCGGCCGCATCGTGGTCCGGGATGGTCGTCCTCGCCCTGGGCCTGGTCCTCCTGACCGTCCCCGCTGGTGCTGGTAGCCGAAGGCGATAAGCCGCCGCTCGGGCAGTCTGGTCCTGTGGCTTCGTCGTGACGGGCGGCGACTGTTCAGCGGGGGAATGTCGTGGCCGGGTGCGCTTTCCAAGCCGCACCCGGCCACCTCACTCACACCAGACTGGCGCCGAACCGCTGGCCGTCGAACTCGCGGACGCGAACGTTTACGACCGTGCCGACCTCGGCCTTGGCGCTGCGCACGAGCCCGGGCACGCCTGCCGGAGTCTCGACGAGCACGCCGAACGGCAGGACCTTGGTCACGGTTACGGCGACGACATCGCCGGCTCGCATCGGGGTGGTCATAGAGTCTCACCCCCTCTCGATCATCGGGGTGATTCGGGGCGGCGACGGTGCGCGTCGCAGTCCTCCCTGGTCTCGTGCGACCGACGCAGCGCCGGGGTCCACCCGGACATCACGCCGAAGACGTTAACACCGGTGGCGGTGTTCCTCAGGATTGGCTTCGATTGCTCGACGGGCCGCGTCGACCGCGGCGGCATCGTCGCCGAACCCGATCAGCGCTCCGGCGAGGCGGCGCCATGCAACGCCATCGTCCGGGTGCGCCGCCAGATGCTCGCGTAGCAGTGCGATGGCGGGCTCGAACCGCTCGGCCAGCACCAGTTCGCGCGCGCGTGCGACAAGGTCTTCGCGGTTTTCAGGCTGTGGCACGATGCGGCTGCTCCTTGTTCACGCTTGATCAGCCGGTGCGGCGTTCCTCCCCGCACTCTCCCGACTGGCACCCGATACCGCAGCACACCGGCCGCGTTACCGGTAGCCGCCGACACCGCCGCTGACAGCCGGGCGGACACGAAGCGCCCCCACGCGAGGCGGTGGGGGCGTTCGTGGTTCAGCTGAGGCAGGGCCGGCTAGCGAGCCAGCACGACCACGACCGTGGCGATGCATCCGATCATCACGGTCGTGACGGCCAACGCCGCGTACGGCAACCAGTCGCGCGGCTCCGGTACCTGCTGCGTTGGCTGATTCCGCGCGGCAGGCACCTGCCGGCTGTTGGTGGCCGGCCAACGGGGCGGCGGTGTGCGGGTGGTTGATTCGACGATCACGGGGCCTCCGGCAGCGTCAGGGGTCGCTGTTACGGGTCGGACTGTGGAGGCCGGACGGGACTGCGGGGGAGGTGTGGGCCGACATCCCGCCCGGCGAAGGGTCTGGCCATGCTTTGCGGCCGTCCCTGGTAGGTGAGCGTCGATCCGTCGTCCGCCGTTACAGCCGGCATGGTGGAGGGCATGCGCGCGGCTCGCCGTTCCGCGCCCGACCCGTCACCATCCGGCGGCCTCGGTAACCCGGGTCCAGACCTGCAGCCCGCCGACCACGACGACCAGGCCGGTGACCAGGCCACCAACGCCTGCGAGACTGCCAACGAGCCACCCTGAACGGATCCGCCGTCCGAGTAACGCGAGGAGGACCGCACCGGCGAACAGGCCGACAACGCCGACTGGGATGCCGACGAAGAACGCCACGACGAAGGCCTCGACCCGGTCCGACACGCAGAAGCCGTCGCAAGCGCCTGCCCTGTTCGACTGGTGCGCCACCCAATAAACCGTCGCGGCCACGGCAGCCACGAACCACGCCAGCATGACAGCGGTGCCGGTGATGACGTGCGAGGTTGAGGCCGACGGGTGGGTTGACCGCGCCTTGGACCAGGTCATGAAGTGTGCATATCACCCGATAGGCGAGACGCGCGACCCCGTAGCGGGCACTGCACGGACTGGCCACCTCCACCCGGACGTTGGCCACTCCCGTGGACGGACAACACCGGCTTACGCGGTGCTGCCTGCCTTCCTGAGCTCGTCTTCGTTCACCTGTGCGAATGGGTAGCGTGTCGCGCTGGTGCCGGCCCGTCCGGCTGCCTACCGTGTCGAGGTCCTCGACGGCACGGGGCGAGGCGCGAGCGTGAAGGAGCATCCGACGATGACGGACCTTGGGCGAACTCGCATTCCGGTACCTCGCCGGACGGCAGGCACCACGGCCGAGTTCGTTCTGGACGGCACCCCCGGTCTCCTCGTCACCGCTGTCGCAGCTGACCGGCTCACCCACGTCGAGCTGCACGTCGGCAAGCACGGCTCCACCCTGGCCGGCCTGACCGACGCCCTGTCGACCGCGATCACCACCGGCCTACACGCTGGGGCGCCCGTGTCCGAGTTCGTGGCGGAACTGCGGCACACCCGCTACGCCCCCGCCGGCCCGACCGGCGACCCCGAGGTGCCGGAAGCCACGTCGCTCGGCGACTACCTCGCACGCCGGCTCGCCTGCGCCGGCCGGGATATGCAACGGGGCGGGGTGTAGCGGTCCAAGCAATTACGGCGCCGTGCGATCGCTGCTGCGAGGATCCGTCACGCGGCGTTGTGTGTAGATCGTGCCGGCACGGGCGGTGGCGCGCCACGGCCGGGCGACGTGCAGAGCCATCTTCAGCTCCGAGGCCTGCCGGTCGAGGTCGACGCACACCAGCCCACAGTGGCCGTCGGCGGCGGCCTGACCCAGCCAGGAGCCGTGTGGGCCGATCACTCCACTCGGCATCGCTGGGCTGCACTGGGCGGGAACCGAAACGCTGAACCACTGGCAGTTGGCGGCGGCGTAGCCCTGGGCGATCACGCCGAACACCGGGTCCTGGGAGAAGGACGAGAACAGCACGCAGTCCACGCCGCGGTGCAGGTAGTCGAGGAACACCTCCGCAAAGTTGATTTCGATGCAGAGGGCCAGGCCGAAACGGAATCCGGACACGTCGACCACCACCGGCTCGAAGCCGGGCGAGTAGTAGCCGGTCACCTCCGTGTGGGAGAGGTACCGCTTGTCGTACCGGTCGACGATCTCACCCCGATTGGAGATCACGTACAGGCTGTTGTGCGGCCGGTGGGGACCGGTCAGGCGGTGGTTGCCGCCCAGCACCACCCACAGATCGAGCTCGCCGGCGAGCGCAGTGATCTCGTCGAGTTGCGCCCGGACCGGCGCCCAGTCGATGTTCCAGCCGGCGAAGTGCCGCTTCGCCTGTCCGACATAGCCGGTGAGCGCTCCCTCGGGAAACTGCACCAGGCGTGCTCCCCGCTCATGCGCCTCGCGCATGAGCGCACGCACCACGGCTCCGTTCTCGACCGGATCGCAGGTCACCAACGGTTGAGCGGCGGCGATCGTCATGGCATCCACGGCGCTCGACACTGCCCGACGCCGTCCGCGGCCGCCAGACGCGCATGGTCTGTCGCTGCGAGATGGGTACGAAGTGCCGGACCGTTGTCTACGGAACGGGAGTCCCACTGCGTTCAATAGGGCGTGACGTTCGAGGAGTATGCCTTCGCCCGGGCTTCGGCGCTTCTGCGACTCGCCCGCCTGCTCACCGGTGACGAGCACCGGGCCGAGGACCTCCTTCAGGACACCCTCGCCAGGGCGTACGCCCGGTGGGGGCGCATCTCCCGGACGGAGCAACCTGACCTGTACGTGCGCCGGATGCTCGTCAACGCCCACCACTCGTGGTGGCGTCGGCGCAGCAGCCGGGAGGTCCTGGTCACCGCGGTGACCGAGCGCCCGGGTGTGAGCGACGAGACCGCGGAGGTCGCCGAGCGGGACGCCCTGTGGCAGCTTGTCCGCGCCCTGCCCGCGCGACAACGCACCGTGATCGTCCTGCGGTACTACGAAGATCTCGACGACTGGACGATCGCCGAGCTCCTGGGCTGCTCCACCGGCACGGTCCGTACGCATGCGAAGCGCGCCCTGGCGGCGCTGCGCGAGCGGCTGGGCCGAGACGCCGCCGAACCGATGGGAGTGTTCTGATGTCGTCCGACCTCGACCAGCGCCTCGCCGTGATGCTCGACGCCCATGCGGGAGCCGACGTCGACCCGGCGCCGATCGTGGCACAGGCCGTTCTTCGCGGGCGCCACCTGCGGCGACGGCGTCGGGGGCTGGTCACCTCGTGCGTGGCGGCAGCCTGTGCAGTGGTGGCGGCCGCCTTCATGGTGGTGCCGCTCGGCCAGACCGCCCGGCAGACAGCGCTTCTGCTGCCGGCGTCGCCGAACCAGCCCGGCGCCGCCGAGCGGCCCGACCTCGTCGGCACCGATCCTGCCGTCGTTCATTTCACGGCCGACAACCTGGTCTCCGGCGCTCGGTACGCCACCTGGACCACGGGCCGTGGCGTCGAAAGGGTCGAGTTCCAGGGCGGGACCGGCCCGGCACGATTCGTGCTGGCCGGCAGCGCGGCGACGCTGGACGGTGTCCGGCAGACGTTGTCGTCGTCGGGCCGGCCCCGGCCACCGGCGGACGTTCGCGTCGGCGAGCGGCCGGGAACCGCCTGGATGGATCCGGCACCGTCGGGCGGGCCGGGTCTGTGGTTCGTGCGCTGGCAACCGGTCGACGGCCTCTGGGCTCGACTCGAGATCCACGCGGATGACCGCGACGAGGCGGTTGGCGCGGCAGGCCGCGTGCGTTTCGACGGCGCCCGCCGCTGCGCGGTGCCGTTCCGCCTGCAATCGCTGCCCGCCGGTGCCCGCCTGCTGGAATGTTCGGTCCAGCTGAGCCTGGACCGCTCGGATCCCTTCTCCGAAGGATCACTGGTGGTGGGTGACTCCTCCGGTCGCTGGCTCACCGTTCGAGCTCAACGCCCGGCGGTGTCCGTCGGCACCGAGGCCGGTGATCTGATGGCCGGGCCTTACCGCGTTCGCCGACAGGGCAGCGACGTGCTGGAGATGTGGGTCAAGCCCTGCCAGGTGGAACTGTTCCTCGACGGGTGGGGCCACGGCTATACGGAGCCGGATGGATTGAGCGTCCTGGGTGGCTACCGGCCGGCCGCCGCGATCGCCGATCCCGGCACCTGGTGAATCGTCGTGAGCGCGGCCGACGTGCCTCGGCGCCCGCCACTGCCAGGGCGGGCGCCGAGGGCTCGGGCTCACCCGGCCTTGCGGAGGCCGGCGAACTGCAGGACGGTGAAGCCGGCGACCGCCACCGCCTGGACGATCACCAATGCGGTGCCGAGGCCGGTCAACGGGAACCAACCGGCGACGAGCAGTTCGACGCTCGCGACCACCCAGACGATGTTGACCGCCATCACGACACCCACCGCGGCCCGGCTCACCGTCGGCCGCGCGGCGAGGAAGAACAGCGCGGCGGCCCACGCGACCAGGAAGACACCGATCGGGTAGAGGAGGGCGGCGGGCAGGCCGAACAGCTCCCCGAAGATCGCTGCGACGACGACGTAGACGGCTCCGTTGGCGCCCGAGCCCAGCGCGTCCTGCTTGAGGGCGAAGCGGAGCAGCTTGGTGTCGGCGGCGGGGTGGACGGTGCTGGCGACGGTGGTCATCCCGGGGGTCCCTTCGTAGTACGTCCGTGCGGATGATCACGAAGCTACGGAGGTCCAGGCCACGCCGAATCAGTCATCGTGACGGTAGCTTCCTGACCGTGCTGCACGGACGAGTGGGGGAGCAGGCGACGATCGAGCGGCTCCTGGCGGCGGCCCGGAGCGGCCGGAGCGGAAGCCTGGTCATCCGGGGCCCGGCGGGGATCGGCAAGTCCGCGCTCCTAGAGCACGCCGCCGGGCGGGCCGAGGGCATGCGGGTGTTGCGCGGAGTCGGTGTCGAGTCCGAGGCGATGTTGCCGTTCGCCGCACTCCACCTGCTCCTGCGCACCGGGCTCGACCGGATCCACACGCTGCCCGCCGCGCAGGCCACCGCGCTCAACGCCGCTCTGGGACTGGGCGACACCGCTCCGGAGAGCCGGTTCCTGGTCGGGCTGGCTACGCTGAGCCTGCTCACCGAGCTGGCCGGGGACGGTGCGCTGCTCTGCCTCGTCGACGACGCGCAGTGGTTCGACCAGGCGTCCATCGACGCACTGATGTTCGCTGCCCGCCGCCTCGAGGCGGAAGGCGTCGTCATGCTCTTCGCCGCCCGCGCGGGCTTTCCCGCCGTGGGGCTGCCCGAGCTCCGGCTCGGCGGGCTGGACCGGGCAGCCGCCGCCGCCCTGCTCCCGGCCGACCTCCCACCGCAGGTACGACAGCGCCTCATCGACGAATCGGACGGCAACCCGCTGGCGCTCATCGAACTGCCCGCCGCACTCAGCGCCGAGCAGCGGGCGGGACGACTCTCACCGGTGGGTGCGATGCCCGTCGCCGATCGGGTCCAGGAGGCGTTCCAGGCACAGATAGCCGCGCTGCCCGAGACCGCGCGAACCGCGCTGCTGATCGCGGCGGCGGACGGCTCCGGTGAGCTGGGGACGCTGGTAGCCGCGGGCGCCACCCTCGACGCGCTGGGCGCGGCCGAGCGGAGCCGGCTGATCGAGGTCAAGGGGACTGTCGTCGGTTTCCGCCACCCCCTGATCCGGACTGCCGCCTACCAGGGCACGCCGGCCACCCGCCGCCTCGCCATACACCGTGCCCTTGCCGACGCCCTCACCCGCTCGCCGGCCGTCGACGCGGCCGACCGGCGGGCGTGGCACCTGGCCGCCGCCGCGCTCGGTCCCGACGAGGAAATCGCCCGGGAGTTGGCGGAAGCCGCGGAACGGGCACGCACCCGCGGCGGCCACGCCGCGATCGCCGCGGCCTACGAGCGGGCCGCCGAACTCACCGCCGATCCGGTACGACGATCCGGGCGACTCGCCGCCGCCGCGCTGGCGGCGAGTGACGCCGGACTGATGGATCGGGCCGCCGCCCTTGCCGACCGCGCCACACCCGATGTGGACGACCCGGACATGATTGCTGCGCTGATCCAGGTACGCGCCCATCGCGAATTCGAGCTGGGCGCACCGCTCGCGGCGGGCCGGATCATCATGGCCGGCGTGCCACGCCTGGCAGCCCGGTCCACCGAGCGGGCCACCTGGCTGCTGGTGGAGGCCATCCGCTGTGCGTGGTTCGCCGGCGACACCGAGCTGGCGGAGGAGGCGGCTGCCAGCCTCCGCGCGCTCCCCGCGATCGATTCGCCGCTGGTCAGCGGTGCGCTCGGGCTGACCCGGCTGATGGGCGGTGACATCGGTGGTGGGATCACGCTCATGGGTGAGGCGGTGGACGAACACGACCGCGCCGGGCTGGGGGTGCCCGGACTGACCTTCACCGCGTCGCTGTGTTTCGCGCTGGGCCGAGCCGCCCTCGGCGAGGAGATCACCGGCGGAGTCGTGGCGGACTGCCAGCGGAACGGGATGATCGGCTGGCTCGCCAACGCGCTCCTCGACCACGGGCTCGCGCAGGGGTGGCTCGGTCGGTACGGCGAGGCCACCGCGACCCTCAACGCGGGGTTGCGGCTGGCGACGGACCTGGGCCACGAGCACCGGGTCAGCCACCTCACGTGCTCGCTCGCCTGGGTGCTCGCGCACCTCGCCGACCCGCAGGAGTGCCGGGCGAAGGCCGAAGCGGGCGTGGCGCGAGCTGACCAGCAGGGCATGGTGCTCGCGGCGGCCATCGGGCGGTGGGCCCTGGGCCTGCTCGACCTCGGCCTGGGCCGCCCGGACGCCGCCCTCCAGCAGTTCCAGGCCATCCCCGTCAGCAGCATCGCCGTTCTGTCCGCCCCGGACCAGGTCGAGGCAGCTGTCCGCAGCGGCCAGCCGGGGCAGGCAGCGGAGCCGCTCGCCCGCTACCTGGCCTGGGCGCGGCACGTCCATCAGCCGTCGGCGGACGCGATCGCCCTGCGCTGCCGGGCGCTCGTCGAGGAGCACGAAGCGCATTTCACGCGGGCCGTGCAGCTCCATGACGACGCCCAGCCGTACGAGCTGGCGAGGACGCGGCTCGCCTACGGCGAGTGGCTGCGCCGGGCGCGGCGGCGGTCGGACGCCCGCGCACAGTTGCGCGGCGCGCTGGAGATCTTCGACCGACTCGGTTCGCAGCTGTGGGCCGACCGCGCTCGCGCCGAGCTGCGTGCGACCGGGGACGTGCCGGCGGCGCCGCGCAAGGCAGGCGATCCGCTCAGCGTGCTCACTCCCCAGGAACGCCAGGTCGTACGGCTGGCGGCCGGTGGTGCCTCCAACCGCGACATCGCCGCGCAGCTCTTCCTCAGCCCGCGCACCGTCGGCTACCACCTCTACAAGGCGTTCCCCAAACTCGGTGTCACCTCCCGAGCCCAACTGGCCGCCATCGCCCGGTCCTCCTCGACGCACGGCTGACGACCGGGCACAGGAGCGCCAAGGGGAGGTCAAGGCTGGCGGTGCTGGTCGCGGTACTCCTGTGGCGACATGCCGTAACACGCCTTGAAGAGCCGACTGAAGTGCGCTTTGTCGGCGAACCCCCAGCGGGCGGCAATTCTCTGGATCGCTTGGTGGCCCAACCGCGGATTGATCAGGTCTCGCTGGCACCGGTCCAGGCGTCGTTGGCGGATCAATCCCGCCACGGTGCGGTCCTCCTGCTCGAAGAGGCGGTGCAGGGTGCGCAGCGAAATGTGGTGGGCTGCGGCGACCGAGCTGGGGTTGAGTTCACTGTCGCCAAGGTTCTTCTCGATGAAGGCCCGGATCTCCGCACGCAGCGCACGTTCCCGGACGTCGACCGGGAGTGTCCCTTGCACCTCCAGCTGCTGCGCCAGGGCGCCGGCGGCGAGGTCCAGCGCCATCATGCCGAGCCTCGGCGCATCACTCGCGGCAAACTGCTCGGGATAGGTCACCAGGCGCTGAACGAACTGAGCGAGCAGGGCCGCCATACCTGTATCGGAGGGGATCGAGGTGGCGAGCAATCGGCGCACCCGGTCGGGATGCAGGGGCAACGACTGACGCGAGATGAGAAGGGAGATGGAGCCCGCGAGCACCGGCCCGTCCGAGAAGTGCGAGCCGGTGAACGGCCGGCTGTTGTCAAGCAGGGTGAACGACGACGGCTCCAGGGGCGACTCTGTGCGGTCCTGGATGGCGACGCTCGACCCGGTAGTCATCAGCACCAACTGGTACGTGTCGGGTTGCGATTTGCGCACCAGGCGCGGCGATCGGATGGTTTCCAGGGTTGGGTAGTGCAGCTCCGCCAGCCGGACACTGCCCAGGTCCACCCGCTTGGCCACGGCCGTGAAGTTCTCGATGTGCGGGCATCTGACGTGGGTCGGGGCGGCCTCCTGCGAGACGATCTCATACCAACAGGCAAAGCGGTCAGCTGGTGGAAGTAGGGACGTATCGAGAATCTCGGTAGGGAGCACCGCCGGTCACCTCCATCCTGCCGTCGGCCCAGTCGAGGGATGTTACATATGAGGGCCTCCCAGTGACAGGAGTGGTAACGGCGACGTGATGTCCGCTGCGGCGCCTCGATTCGGCAAGGGAGCGCCTGGTCGAAGGGTCCGGTGACGGTGCTGGCGGAGCGTGGGTGACCGGCTCCGGCGCGGATGCGTCCAGGCGGCCGCACGGGTTGACCGGTCAGGCAACATGCCACCCCACCGGTTGACCGCTCAGTCAACCTGATGGACGCACCCCATCGCCCGAAAGTCCGGTGAGGACGGTGGACATATCTGGCCTTGCGGGGCGATGCGTGCGATGATCATCAAGGGCCTTGCTTTCACGAGACCTACCTGGCCGCCGCCATGGGCTCGGTTGTACGACAGATCGTGGAGGTGCTCATGTCCGAGGCGCAGGTCGTCGCCGGCCAGGCCAGACCCGTTCCCCTGCGCCGCGCACTGCCGCACCTGGTCCGGGACCCGTTGGGGGCGCTTGTCCACTTCGGCAACCAGGCCGGTGGCGAGGTCGTGCGGCTCAACCTCGGCACCTTCCGCCCTTACCTGGTCACTCATCCAGAGCACCTGCAGCAGATCCTGCGCGACAGGACCAACTACATCCGCGACCCCGAGAGCATGCTCTGGCGGGGGGTCCGGCGGGTGGTCGGTGACGCGATCCTCGTCACCGAGGGCGAGTTGTGGGAGTCCAGCCGGGACACTCTGCAACCGTTGTTCACCGCCAAGCGCGCCGAGATGCTGATCGACCGGATGGCGGTGGCGATCCGCGAGGCGGTCGACGCTCTGGACGAGCCCGCACGAGCGGGCCAGGCCGTCGACGCCATCACCCTGATGTCGCGGGTCGTATGCCAGGCCACCACGCGGGTGCTCTTCGGCAAGAAGATCCCGTTGCCTGATGCGCTCCAGATCTACGCGCACCTGGACACGATCACGCGGACGATGGTGTCTCGCCTGATCGCTCCCGGGATGCCCTACTGGATTCCCCTGCCAGGCGACCGCGCCTTCCGTAACGCCGTGGCAGGCATCGACTCGTTGGTTCTGCCGATCATCCGGAAGGAGCGGGCAGCCCCGGGCGACGGCGACGACATCATCGCGACGCTGTGCCGTCCACGGGCTGACGGGTCGCAGGCCAGCGAGGAGCAGATCCGCAGCGATGTGGTCGCCATGTTCTCCACGGCCAACGAGACCACGATCGGCGTCCTGTCCTGGCTGTGGCCGGTCCTCGAGACGCATCCCGAGGTGGCCTCCCGGCTCTACGCCGAGATCGACGAGGTAGTCGGGCATGGGCCGGTGCAGCGGACGCACATCCCGGAGCTGCGCTACACCCGGATGGTCCTGGACGAGATGCTGCGGCTCTGGCCCGCGGGCTGGACCATCCCGCGTACGGCGGTAGGGGAGCAGGTCCTGGGCGGCGTCCGGATCGAGGCCGGGGCGACGATCCTGGTGAGCCCGTACGCGACGCAGCGGATGGAGGCGTTCTGGGATCGCCCGGACGAGTTCGACCCGGAGCGGTTCGCTCCCGACCGGCCGAAGCGGCAGTACCGCTACAGCTACTTCCCGTTCGGGGGTGGCCCGCACCAGTGCATCGGCCAGTACCTGTTCCTGCTCGAGGCGCCCATCATCATGGCGACGCTCCTGAGCCGGTTCCGGTTCCGGCTCGGGCAGCCGGCCGATCTCAAGCCGCGGCTCGGCGCCTCGCTGCGGCCCCGGCCGAACACGGTCACCCTGCTACCGCGCGAACGCGCCTCGGTCTCGTGACTTCGGGCCCGCACGTACCGCTCACCGCAGCCGACCTGCTCACCGTGGCAGAGCACGGAAGGATCTGCGCGCTGGCCGTCCGACTCGAACGTGACCTGCACGAGGTGGTATCCCGCCACCAGGATCTGTTTACCGGCCGGCCGTTCGACCCAGCCCTGGTCAGCAGCATCGCGATGTCGATCGCCGTCACCGCACCCGAATACCCGGCCGAGCAACTGCGGGTGACGACGCGGACCCTGCTGTGGGTATTCGCGGCCGACTGGCAGATCGACTATCTGGCGAGGACTGCCGACGACGTGCGGGCGGTCGTCGCCGACTGCCTCGCCGTCGCTGACGGCAGCCCTCCCCCCGGCAGGCACCCACTGGCCCGGCTGTTGGCCGAGATCGGCGGCGATCTGGCGGCGGCGCCTGCCTTCGCGGTCACGCAGCCGATGTGGCGGGAAGAACTCGGGCGGATGTTCGCGGCGGTCGAGCAGGAATGGACCTGGAAGACCACGCCTGAGGCCGCGTCGGAGCCGAGCACTGCTGCTCCGACGCTCGATGAATACCTCGGCAACGCCGACAATCTCGCCTGTGTGCTGGTCAACTTGGCGCACTGGACCTACGTCGGAGATCAGGACTGCCTCGACCACATTGCCGAACTCAGAGTCGCCAGCCGCGCGGTCCAGCGCGCACTGCGGCTGGTCAACGACCTCGCTACGTATCGCCGCGACCTCCAATGGGGGGACCTCAACGCGCTCATGCTCGTCAACGACTCCACCGAGGTGACCACCAGGCTCACCACGCTCATCGAGGGCTGCCACGACCTGATCCGGCCGCTTGCGACAACGTGCCCCCGGCAGGCCACCTACCTGAAACGCCAGATCGCCTTCACCAGCGGCTTCTACCAGGTCTCAGACTTCTGGGGCAGCCTGTGAGCAGCCAGGGCATCCCCACACCCACCCGCGCCGAGGACGACCTCGACTTCGCCGTACGTGAACTGATCGCCAGTCTGGAGGCGGAGCCGTGGGGTCAGGTTGCTCCATCGGTCTACGAGACCGCCCGGCTCGTGGCGCTGTCTCCGTGGCTCGGCGGGCATGGTGAGCGCATCGCGTACCTGCTCGAGAGCCAGCGGGTGGATGGCGCGTGGGGCCCGCCAGAGGGTTATGCGCTGGTACCCACGCTGAGCGCCACCGAGGCGCTGCTCGCGACCATCCGGGCGATCGGATCCGGAGCGCAACGGGATCATGGGCAGGCACGGTTGGCCGTCGCCGCCAGCCACGGCCTCCAGGCGCTCACCAATTGGCTACGCGGGGATCTGATGGTGCCGGACACACCGGCAGCGGACGTCATCGTGCCCTCGCTCGTGGCGGAGATCAATCAGCACCTCGACCGACTTGAGGACGCGCCAGCCACCGGCCTCGAACGCTGGCACGGCGTGCGCCTGGGCCTGCCGGCGGGAATGGACAACAACCGCCTCGCCCGGGTCCGACAGGCTTTGGCGGCCGGTGCTGAGCTGCCCGGCAAGCTGCTGCACTTCCTGGAGGTCCTGGGCCCTGCTGCCCGCCGCGCCGCCGGCATCCACCCGATGCCGCCCGGCACGGTCGGCGCCTCGCCGGCGGCGACCGCTGCCTGGTTCGGCGGCCCCGCCACCCCCGACGATCCCGCCTGGGCATACCTGGCGACCGTAGCCGGTGGTGGACCCGTACCGTGCCCGCTTCCCATCACCGTCTTCGAACAGGCGTGGGTGGTGAGCGGACTGGCACGTGCCGGAATAAGGCCCGCAGTGCGTCCAGGCGTGCTGGCGAGCCTCGCCGCCGCGATGGGCCCAGTCGGCACCCCCACCGGGCCAGGACTTCCCGCTGACGCGGACACCACGTCCGTGGCGCTGTATGCGCTCGGGAAGCTTGGCCAGCCGGCAGATCCCCGAGGTCTGTGGACGTACGAAACCGCGGACGGTTTCTGCACCTGGCCGGGTGAGGACGGCTTTTCCGTCACCACCAACGCGCACGTCCTGGACGCTTTTGGCCAGTACGTGCACGGCAGCAATCCTTCGCCACGGTACGTGACGGCCATCGATCGGCTCACGGTCCTGCTGCGCGAACTCCAGCAGCCCGACGGACAGTGGCGCGACCGATGGCACGCCTCGCCGTATTACGCCACCGCGTGCTGCACCCAGGCGCTCAACGACTTCGGCCGCGGGCCCACGGCGGTCGAGTCGGTGGTGAAGGCCGTCGACTGGGTCCTGGCCACCCAACGGTCCGACGGCTCGTGGGGACGATGGGGCGGCACCGTTGAGGAGACCGCATACGCGCTGCAGGTGCTGCTGCGCACCCGCCCGCAGGCTGCTGGAGTTGGCACGGCCGTGCGGCGCGGCTACGCGTACCTGCGCGACGCAACCGGCCGCAACGCTGATCCTCCCCTCTGGTATGGCAAAGAGCTCTACCACCCCATGGCGATCGTCCGGGCCGCGGTGCTCGCCGCACTGCATCTCGCGCGGCAGCACCCGGAGGTGACCACAGTGGAGGCCCGTGCAATCGCGTCCAAACCCGGACAGGCTGCCGGCAAGCCGGTGATCAGGGACGCTTGAGGGATTGTTCGGGCACTGCTAGCGTGCCCCGTTGTCGCGCGCCGACGGCTCGCACGCACCCAGGTACCTCAATTCACCAAGCTGTATGCCAGATGCTTCAACGGCTGACTGGGACGGTGTAATGCGTTCTCGCAGTACCAATGTACGCACCAAAGTGGTCGCGATGCTCGTGTCGCTAACCGCCCTGTGGGCGTTCGCGGCGTGGGTGACCCTGCGGGACGGCCTGAACCTGCTCTGGGTGAACACGCTGAACGGCACCGTCTATGAGCCGAGCGCCCCGCTGCTGAAGGCACTGCAGAACGAACGCCGACTCACGCTGGCCTACCTGGGCGGACCCGGGAACGACAGCCAGGCGCGAGCGGCCCTGGAGGCCCAACGACGAGAGTCCGAGCAGCTCGCGGCGAGCTTCAAGGAGTCCGCACAGGGCTGGCAGACCGACCTTGCCGGCAGCGACAAGCTGGGCCAACGGCTCGACGCCACCTACGCCAGCCTGGATGGTCTCGCCGCAACCCGCGAGTCGGTCAACGCAAGGACGATCGACCGCACCAGCGCAGGGCGTTCTTTCGCCGACGCAATCGACTCGATCTTCAGCATTTACCATGCCACCGCGAGCCTTGACGACAAGGAAATCGCGGGCTACGCTGCGGCGCTCATCCAGCTCAACCGGATGTCGGAACTGATCTCACAAGAGGACGCCCTGATGAGCGGCATCCTCGCCAGCGGTCGGCTCACCGGCGCCGAATACGCGCAGTTTGCACAGCTCGTCGGCGCCCAGCGATTCGCCGGGGCCGAGACCTCGACCAAGCTGTCACCCGACGACCGCGCCCGATACGAACAGCTGCTCGCCGGCGACGCGTTCAGCCGCCTCCGGTCAATCGAAGACCAGGTTGTCCAGAGCGCCAACACGCGCTCCAAGGCTCCGGTCGACGCAGCCCAATGGCGCCGCGCGGTAGACGACGCCCAGGGCGAGCTGCAAAGCGTCGTGACCGCCGGTGGCAACGGGATCGTCAGCGGCGCCACGGGCGTGGCCATCATGGTCATCGTCCGGCTGCTCCTCGCGGCCGGCCTCGGCACGATCGCCGTTATCGCCTCGATCATCCTCGCGATCACGACCGCTCGCGCCCTGGTGGCCCAGCTGGAGCGGCTGCGGAACGCCGCCCACGACCTCGCTGACAAGCGACTGCCCAGCGTGGTCGAACGGCTCGGCCACGGTGAGCAGGTGGACGTCGCCGTCGAAGCACCACCGCTGGACTTCGGCTCCGACGAGATCGGGCAGGTCGGCGAGGCCTTCAACCGGGTCCAGGAGACGGCCATCCGTACGGCCGTCGAGCAGGCGGAGCTGCGCCGCAACGTGCGCGACGTCTTCCTCAGCCTCGCCCGGCGTACGCAGGGCCTCGTCCACCGCCAGGTGACCCTGCTCGACGCGATGGAGCGCCGCGAGCACGACGCCGACGAGCTCGAGGACCTGTTCCGCGTCGACCACCTCGCCACCCGCATGCGGCGCAACGCGGAGAACCTCATCGTCCTGTCCGGCGCGGCGCCCGGCCGCGCCTGGCGCCGGGACGTGCCCATGATCGACGTGGCCCGCGCGGCGACCCAGGAGGTGGAGGACTACACGCGGGTGAACGTGCTGCCGTTCGGCTCCGTGGGCCTGACCGGCCGAGCCGCCGGTGACGTCATCCACCTGCTCGCCGAGCTCGTCGAGAACGCGCTGTCCTTCTCCCCGCCGAACACCGAGGTGGAGGTGCGGGGACAGCTGGTGGCGCGCGGCTTCGTCATCGAGGTCGAGGACCGCGGTCTGGGCATGAGCGAGGAGGAACTCGCTGCGGCCAACGACCGCATCGCCAACCCGACCGAGTTCAACCTGGCCAACGCCAACCAGCTGGGCCTGTTCGTGGTGAGTCACCTCGCCCAGCGGCACGACCTCAGCGTCAACCTCAAGACCTCGCCGTACGGCGGCACCACCGCCGTCGTGCTCATCCCGATGGAGCTGGTGACCAGCGCCGAAGCCCTCACCGCCGCAGCCGGCAAGGCCGGCGGCCCGTCCGCCGGCGAGCCCACCGCGTCCCTCCACGACGGCCTGCCCACCGTGGAACGACGGGGAGCCGTCGCGCTGACCGACGCCCCGCCGGCCCGCCAGCCCACCCTGGAGCTGCCGGCCGTCGGCATGCGGGCACCGGTGCGCCCGGCCGCTGAAGACGCCACGCCCGTTGAAAAGGCCGCGCCCGTCGCGGACACCGCGCCCGTTGCCGAGCCGGGCAGCGCGGGCGCCCCGCTCGTGCCGCGTCCGCGGCCCGACGCGGATCGGACCCCGCAAGGACTGCCGGTGCGGGTCCGGCAGGCGAGCCTCGCACCGCAGTTGCGGGCCGACGCCGAACCGGCCGTCGAAGCGCCCGCCGAGGCGGACCCGGGCAGGTCGCCGGAACAGATCCGCCAACTGATGAGCCGCTACCAGAGCGGCACCCGCCGTGGACGCGACGACGCGCGCCTGCTCGGCGACGAAGACGAACAGCCCCCAGCCGCCGACGATTCACCGGCGGCCGGGACCGATCGGTAGAAAGAGGATCCAGCACGTGCAGCATCAGAACTCTTCGAGGTCCGATCTGGCCTGGCTGCTCGACGACCTGGTCGGACGTGTCAAGCAGACCCAGCATGCCGTCGTACTCTCGGTGGACGGCCTGCTGATGGCGTCCTCCGCCGGACTCAGCCGGGACGACGCGGAGCAACTGGCCGCGATCGCCTCTGGAATCCAGAGCCTCGCCAAGGGTGCCGGACGTCGCTTCGGCGGTGGACCGGTGCGGCAGACCGTCATCGAGATGCAGTCATCGTTCCTGTTCGTCACGGCGGCCGGTCACGGCGCGTGCCTGGCCGTCCTCGCGGCCGAGGACGCCGACGTCGGTCTCGTCGCCTACGAGATGGCCATGATCGTTCAGAGGGCCGGCAAGTTCCTGGCCGCCCCCGCCCGAGCCACCGTCCAGCTGTCCGGGAAGTAGAGGCGCCCATGACGAGGCCTGACGCCGAGCCGATGTGGGTCGATGACGAGGCCGGACCGGTGGTCCGGCCCTACGCCATGACCCGCGGGCGAGCCAGACCGAGGAACGGCTTCAACGTGATCTCACTCGTGACCGCAACCCGGGCGACCCCGCCCCTCGACGTCGGACTGGTGCCGGAGCACGCTCGGATCATCGAGCTGTGCCAGCGGCCCCTCGCGTTGGCGGAGGTCGCCGCGCACCTCCACCTGCCGCTCGGCACGGTCCGCGTCCTGCTCGACGACCTGGTCGCCCGCCAGCTTGTGCAGGTCTCCGAACCCCGTCCGCCCGCCACTCTTCCCGACGACAGCGTATTCGAGGCGCTCATTCATGGACTACGAGAACTCTGACAGGGAGGATCGGACGATCCTGCCCACCGCCCTCAAGATCCTCATTGCGGGGGGCTTCGGCGTCGGCAAGACCACCCTCGTCGCAGCGGTCAGCGAAACCCAGCCGCTGCGCACCGAGGAGGTGCTCTCCGAGCGGGGCGTCGGTGTCGACGACCTCACCGGGGTCGAGGCGAAGTCCACCACCACGGTGGCGATGGACTTCGGCCGAATCACCTTCGGTGAAGACCTCGTGCTCTACCTGTTCGGCACCCCAGGGCAGGACCGCTTCTGGTTCCTCTGGGACGAGTTGGCCCTCGGCGCCCTCGGCGCGGTGGTGCTCGCCGACACCCGCCGCCTGGCCGACTGCTTCCCGTCCATCGACTACTTCGAGGGCCAGGGCCTGCCGTTCATCGTCGCCGTGAACTGCTTCGACGGCGCTCGGCAGTACAGCCTCGAAGAGGTGCAGATGGCGTTGAACCTCGACCCGGACGTGCCGGTGATGCTGTGCGACGCCCGCAAGCGGGAGTCCAGCAAGGAGGTCCTCATCACCCTGCTCCAGCACGTCATGAAGGGGCGCGGCCTGACCCGCAAGCCGCAGACCGTGGGATCCTGACGGTCAGTGCCCGACCAGCGGCCGGCGATACGGCTGACCGCCTGCACAGCCTGTGCGAGGACGGGTGCGGTCGCTGCGACACGGCGCCGCACCCGCCACCGCGCGGATGCCGGGGCCTCAGACTGGCACCGGGTGGCGCGGCTCGTAGAGGCCGAGTTCGCCACCGCCGGGCAGCCGCAGCGCGGTGCGCAGCCCCCACCGCTCCTCGGTGACCGGGATCGTGAACTCGACGCCCTTCACCGTCAGCTCGGCCATGGTCGCCTCGACGTCGTCGCACATGAGAAACAGCTCGTGGGCCGGCTCGCCGTCGGTCGGGTGCACGGCGAGCTCGGCCGGCGGCAGCCGGAAGATGAGCCAACCACGGCCGGCATCGACGTGCTGATAGCCGAGCGTGTCCCGGAAGAAGGCCCGGTCGCCCTCCGGGTCGCGGCTGTAAATGATCACATGAGCACCATTGATCACGCGTCGACCATAACGGCGCCGGGGGAGACGCGCAGGCCGATCGCGGCGACCACCACCGCCACCACCGGTACCAGCAGCTGGGCCGAGGACGAGGCCGACCAATGCATTCCGGCGGCAACGATCGCTGGTCGGCTCAGTTGCCGGCGTCGATGATCTTTTTTAGCGATTCGGTGTAGGCGTCGAAGGCGGTCCGGCCCGCCGGGGTCAGGCTCACCCAGGTTCGCGGTCTGCGCCCCGTGCCGGCCTTGACGATCTGCACGTAACCGGCCGCTTCCAAGGTGGTCAGGTGCTTGGAGAGCAGCGAATCGCTGACCTCGATGGTGTCGCGGAGGAATCGGAACTCCGCCTTCTCCAGCCCGGCGAGCGCGGCGACGATCGACAACCGGACCGGGGCGTGGATGACATCGACGAGTCCGTGACGCGGATGGCTGCCCTGGCCGGTCATCGGCGTAGCACCGACGCCGCCGCCACGAGCGCTGGTACACCCGGCACGATAGCGATGATCACCACCCAAAGCGACAGGCCCGGGGGCGCCTGGTCCAGTACGACAACCGCACCGCAGCCAAGGAGTACGCCGGTCCAGCGGGTCACCTTGTCTCGGCGGGTGGCACCCCGACTGAACGCAGCAGTGCGCCAATGGACGACGGCCAGGGACACACCCACCACGATGGCAGCAATCACCAACCCTTTCGACTGCTCCAGATGCAGGTGCTGGACGAGAAGGAAGATGGGGAAGTACGCGGCAGTCCACAGCCATTGGAGAACTTCCCGCCAGAGGCTCGCGCGCACCCGACGGGTGACGCGTTGGATCTCGCGAAGGGCGGCGGCGGCATCGAGCGGAGCTGGTTCGGCACCAGGAGCGGATGACGGGTCGGCGCTGGAGGGAGCCATGCGGCGAAGGTAGCAACTACTTGAATGGCATTCAAGTAGTTGCCGCACGCGCACGAAGCTGGCGGGTTGTGGTCGGCGTCGACCACAACCCGCCAGGACTCCTTTCTGATCGCCGTTACGGGGTGGCAAGCGCCTCGGTCGGGGCGAGCCGGGCGGCGCGGATCGCCGGGTAGAGCCCGGCGAGGGCACCGATCAGCAGGGTGGCACCGACCCCGCCGGCCGCCGCCCAGACCGGCACCACCGCTGGCCACGCCTGGGAGAGGGCGTAACCGGCGGTGACCCCGGCGCCCAGCAGCACTCCGCCGATCCCGCCGAGGGCGGACAGCAGCAGCGACTCGGCCAGGAACTGGGTGCGTACCTGGCCGCGGGTGGCGCCGAGCGAACGACGCAGGCCGATCTCCGGGCGCCGTTCCAGCACCGAGATGACCATCGTGTTCGCCACCCCGACGCCGCCCACCAGCAGGGCGACCGCGCCGAGTCCGAGCAGCAGCCCGGTGAAAGCCTCGTCGGTGGCCTGCTTTGCGGCGAGCGCGTCGGACGGCCGTGCCACCTTCACCTCGTTCGGCGCCTCCGGGTTCGCGGTGGCGCCGAGCACCGCGCGTACCGCCTCGACGGCGGTGTCGGCGGAGCGGGTGTAGACGGTGGTCGGGTGCCCGTCGAAGTCGAGATAGGACTTCGCCGCCTCCCAGCCGACCAGCGCGGACAGGTCCAGCTCCGGGGCCAGCGGCGCGGGCGCCAGGATCCCCACCACGGTGAACCAGCGCCCACCGAGCTGGACCTGCACGTCCGGCCCGGCGGCGCCGATCCCGAGCCGCCGCGCCGTGGTGGCGCCGAGCACCACCGCCGGATAGCGGGCGGTGGCGGCGTTCAGCCAGGTGCCGCTCGCGACCGCCAGCCCGACCGTGTCCCGCAGCTCCAGGCTGGCCGCCCGGGTGGCGATCCCGCCGCTCTCGCCCCGAGCGATCAGATCCGACCGGTACACCTTCGCGTCGGCCAGCAGCGCGGTGGCGGCCACCGCCCGTACCGGCCCGATCCGCCCGATCATCGCCACCGATTCGGTCGGCAGTTGGGCGTCGTCGCCGAAGAGGGTGTTGCCCGGGCTGACAGTGAGCAGGTTGGTGCCGAGTTGGGCGAGCGTGCGGTCCAGCTCCGCCCGGGACGACGCGGAGATCCCGACGACCGCGACCATGGCGGCGATCCCGATCGCGATGCCCAGCGCGGACAGGAACGCCCGCAGCGGCCGGGTGCGCAACCCGACCCCGCCGACCCGCAGGACGTCCCGTGGGCGCAGCCGGGCGGGTGCCAGCCGTACGCGTTCGCTCATGTCGTCGCCTCGCTTCGCTCGCCGACGCCATGAGGCACCACTGCGCTGAGCTGGCTGATTCGCTCGCTGCGCTCGCTCATGTCGTCGCCTCGCTTCGCTCGCCGACGCCATGAGGCACCACTGCGCTGAGCTGGCTGATTCGCTCGCTGCGCTCGCTCATGCCGGCACCGCCACGGTGGTCGGCGACGATCCGGCCGTCGCGCATCTGCACCCGGCGGGGCAGGCCGGCCGCGATCTCCAGGTCGTGGGTGATCACCACGATGGTGGTCCCGGCCGCGTGCAGGTCGCGCAGCAGCGCCAGCACCCCGGCGCCGGACGCGGAGTCCAGGTTGCCGGTCGGTTCGTCCGCGAGCAGCAGCCTGGGTGCACCCACCACCGCGCGGGCGATCGCCACCCGCTGCCGCTCGCCGCCGGACAGCTCGTGCGGCCGGTGGTCGAGTCGGTGCCCCAGCCCCACCCGGTCCAGCGCGGCCTCCGCGCGCCGCCGCCGCTCCCGCAGGGGTACGCCCGCGTAGAGCAGCCCGTCGGCGACGTTGTCCCGCACCGGCACGTTCGGGGCCAGGTGGAACTGCTGGAAGACGAAGCCGATCCGGGACGACCGGAGGGCGGAGAGCTGCCGGTCGGCGAGGGCGGCCACGTCGTACCCGTCGATGCGGACCCGGCCGGTGGAGGGGCGGTCCAGGGTGCCGATCAGGTGCAGCATGGTGGACTTGCCCGACCCGGAGGGGCCGACGATGGCCACCAGTTCGCCGTACCGGATGGTCAGCGACACCCCGTCGAGGGCCCGTACGCCGCCCGGGTACACCTTGGTCACCTCGGCCAGCTCCACCACCGCGTCGCCGGTCACGTCGGCATCCCCACGGTCGCCCCCTCGGCGAGCCCCGCGCCGGAGACCTCCACCCGGCCGGACGCGAACAACCCGGTCTCCACAGCGACGATCCGCGTGGTGGAGCCCTCGACCAGTTGCACGCCGTAACCGCCCTCGGCCAGCGCCAGCAGCGCGGCGACCGGCACGGTCAGCACGTCCCGGCGCTCGGCGGCGGTGAACGCCACCTTCGCCGAGGACTGCTCGAAACCGGTCAGCGCCTTCGGGTCGGCCACGGTCACGGTGACCTCGATCTTGGTCTCCGGGTCGCCCTGGCCGCCCGCTCCGCCGCCGGTGCCGGTGTCGATCACCGTCTCCGTGGCCGCGACCGTGCCGGTGACGTCCTTGTCGTTGGGCAGGGTGACGCTCACCTTGGTGCCCCGCTTCGCCAGCCGCTCGTCGTCGACGTCTAGGGACACCGTCACCACCCGGGCGGTGCCGGTGTAGGTCAGCACCGCCTGGCCGGGCTGACCCGGGTCGCCGAGGTCCGCCTCGTGGCTGTCCACCCGGACCGCGCCGTCGGCGTAGACGACCCGGCCCAGCTCGACCCGGCCGGTCTCGGGCAGGCCCAGGTCGTCCTGCCACCGCCGCACCGCGTCCGCCGTCGCCGAGGTGTAGTCGTCGTCGACGGTGAACCCGGAGTAGCCCAGCGCCTTGAGGTTCTCCTCGAACTGCCGCACGTCGGCGCCGGACACGCCGGGCCCGAGCGTCCGGTACGCCGGCAGCCGCCCGTACAGCAGCAGCACCTTGGCGTTGTCGACCGCGAACAGCGGCTTGCCCCGGCTGACCTGGCTGCCGGTGGCGGCCAGCGAGGTGATCGTGCCGCCGGTGCGCAGCGTCGCGGTGTGGCCGGCGCCGTAGCCGAGTTCCCCGTCGAAGCTCTCCGAGTCCACCAGGGTCTGCCGGGTGACCTGGGCGGTCGCCGGCGGCAGCCCGCCGCTGGCCGGCGTACCCCCGGTGCGGCCCTCGGCCCCGACGGCGGCCGCGACGCCCGCGGCGGCGGCGACCACCACCGCGGAGGCGACCACGATCGGGGTACGCGCGCGGCGGCGGCGACGGCCGCCCCCAGCGGGTGCGGCGGCCGGCGCGGTGGCGGTGGTCGCCGTCTCGGCCGGCGCGGTCGTGGCGCTGGCGCTCAGCGGGACGATCTCCGCTTGCGACTGCGGGGCTCGCAAGTCCGGCTCACTCCTCGCGCTCGCGGAGTTTGTCTCTGTTCGCGACTGCGGGGCTCGCAAACCCGGCTCACTCCTCGCGCTCACTGGGTCCTCTTCATCAGTAGCGGCGCGCCGTCCTGCCGGCACTTCTCCATGGCGGCCTGCACCGTCGGGCTTTTCGGGTCGAAACCGTCCCCGTTGAGTTCGATGGCGCCGTCCGGGCCCGGGTCCGGGAAGTCCGGCACCCCGTTCTCCCGCATGCACCGGGCGAGCTGCCGCACCTTCTCCACCTGCTCCGGGTCGAGCTTGATCTCCTTGCCGCCGTTGGGCATCAGGCTGCGGCACTTCTCCATGGCCGCCTCTCCCTTCGCCCGGTCAGCTCCGTCCGGCATGCGGATGCGGACCTTGCCGTCGGCTGTCTCGGGGTCCGGGAAGTCCGGCAGCCCGTTCTCCCGCATGCACTTGGCGAACTCGCGCTGCCGGTCCTCGTCGCTGACCGGGACGAGGCTGGCGCTCGGCGAGGCACTGGCCGCACCGCCGCCGGCCGTGGCCACCTGCTCCCCGTCCGAACCGGTCTTCGCGCAGCCGGCGACCGCGAGCCCGAGCAGCAGGGGCAGGACGAGCAGTGTGTCCGACATTCGTCGGCGCATGGCACAACTCCTTCCTCCGGGCCGGCGCGGATCGCCGGCCGATACGGACGAGTCGACCGCAGCGGCGGTATCCCGGGCGTAACCGTCGGTGTTAACGCCGTGGTTATCCGTGGCCGCGTCACCATGGGACGGTGCGAGTGCTTGTGGTCGAGGACGAGACGCTGCTGGCCGACTCCATCGCGGAGTGGCTGCGCCGGGAAGCGTTCGCGGTGGACGTCGCCTACGACGGGGACGCGGCGCTGGAACGGCTCGGCGTCACCGACTACGACGTGGTGGTGCTCGACCGGGACCTGCCGGTGGTGCACGGCGACGACGTGTGCCGGGCGGTGGTGGACAGCGGCGGCGAGACGCGGGTGCTGATGCTGACCGCCGCCGCGGCCGTCCGGGAACGGGTGGCCGGCCTGGCCCTCGGCGCCGACGACTACCTGGTCAAACCGTTCGCGCTGGTCGAACTCTCCGCCCGGGTGCACGCGCTGGCCCGGCGGGCCCGCCCGGCCGCTCCGCCGAAGCTGAGCCGGGCCGGCATCGTGGTCGACCCGGCCCGGCGTGAGGTCTACCGCGACGGCCGGTACGTCGCGCTGTCCCGCAAGGAGTTCGCGGTGCTGGCAGAACTGGTCCGGGCCGGCGGGGCAGTGGTCTCCGCCGAGGAGCTGCTGGAGCGGGCCTGGGACGAGCACATCGACCCGTTCACCAACGTGGTACGGGTGACCGTGATGAAGCTGCGCCGCAAGCTCGGCGACCCGCAGGTGGTCGAGACGGTGCCGGGAGTGGGGTATCAGATCCGGTGAAGCGACTGACCATCCGGGCCCGCCTGACCCTGGTGCACGGCGGCCTCCTGCTGCTCGCCGGCGTGGTCCTGCTCGGCGTCACGTACGTGCTGGTCGACCAGCGGATGCGCCAGCCGCTGGCCGGCGTCAAGACCCAGATCACGACGACCAACCCGTTCAGCAGGCTGCCCGGCCCGGGCGAGGCCGACCAGGTGCGGGTCCTGATCCAGGAGGCTCAGGACGAGGCGAAACGGACCGCGCTGGAATCGCTGCTCACCCAGGGCGGGGTGGCGCTGTTGCTGATCTCGGCGATCGCCCTCGGCTTCGGCTGGTTGATCGCCGGGCGGGCGCTGCAGCCGCTGCACCAGATCACCGGCACCGCCCGCCGGATCGCCGCCGCCGGCGCAGTCGGGCGGGGCCTGCACGAGCGGATCGCGTTGCGGGGGCCCCGGGACGAGGTGCAGGAACTGGCCGACACGTTCGACCTGATGCTGGAGCGGCTCGACCGGTCCTTCGACGGCCAGCGGCGGTTCGTGGCGAACGCGTCGCACGAGCTACGTACCCCGCTCGCGCTCAACCGGTCGCTGCTGGAGGTGGCGATGTCCCGGCCGGGCGCCTCCGCCGAGCTGCGGCAGCTCGGCGAGACGCTGCTGGCGATCAACGAACGCCACGAACGGCTCATCGACGGGCTGCTCACCCTGGCCGACTCGGAGCAGCAGGTCGTCGACCGCACCCCGGTGGACCTCGCCGAGATCGCCCGGCACGTCCTCGACCAGGCCGCCGGCACGCCGGAGCTGACCGTACGCCGCCAGCTCGCGTCCGCCGCCACGGCCGGTGACCCGGTGCTGCTGGAGCGGCTCACGCAGAACCTGGTGGAGAACGCGGTCCGGCACAACCTGCCGGCCGGCGGCGAGGTCGACGTGAGCACCGGCCTGGTCAACGGCTGGGTCACCCTGGTGGTCGTCAACACCGGCCCCGTGGTGCCCAGCTACGAGATCGAAACCATCTTCCAGCCGTTCCGGCGGCTGCGTCACGACCGCCTGGCCGGCCCGAGGGGGAGCGCCGGTCGGGGCGGCGCCGACGACCGGGCCGGCGCGGGACGCGGGTTCGGGCTCGGCCTGTCGATCGTGCGGGCGGTGGCCCAGGCGCACGGCGGCGCGGTACACGCCTACCCCCGAAACGGTGGCGGGCTGGTCGTGACGGTCACCCTGCCACCGCTGGGCGCGATCGTCCCCGCCCAACCGGTGCGGACGCTGCCCACCGTGACGCATGGCGGTCAGGCGTGAGTTCGTGCCACAGGAACACCGGTTCACGCCGCCGTTGATCTGCGGCGTTCCTGTCGGGCTCCCGTCACGGGAGCTGTTCATCTGATCGCCTTCGATCGATAGCGTCGTGGCACTGGCCGACGACGAAAGGCCGACGATGAACCACAACGGACACCCGTTCTCGCGCCGGCGGCTCCTCGCCGGCGCCGCGGTTGCCTCGGCGGTCACCGTGACCGGCGTGGCCACCGCCCCGACCGCCGCCGCGGCGAACCCCACCCACGCCACCACCCCACTGGTCACCCGCGACCGGATCGGGTCGGCCCTGCTCCACGACCCGGGCGGCGGCCCGGCCGTGGCGCGCTTCCAGGCCGATTTCCACGACCGGCTCGCCGCCTGGCTCGCCTTCTGGTCGGCGAACTCACCCGCCGCCTGGAGCTCCCCGGTCCAGGTCGTCGGCCGGGTCGACCGGTCCGGCGACACGTTTACCCTGCACGCCGTCCGCTATCGGCGCGCCGACGAACTGCACGACGGCTTCGCCGCCGGCCGGGTGGACGGCAGTCACTGGGCAACCCTGGCGAGCCTGCACCACCACTTCCCGATCGTGGCTCCGCTGCCCGGCGGCCCGGTCCAGGTCGGCGACGGGGTCGCCGGCTTCACCGGCAGCGCCGGGCAACTCGCCTTCGCGGTCGCGGCCTGCCGCGAGCTGTGGGGCGAGCGCGCGGCGACCGCTGTCGGCTGGCGGGAGCACGCCAACCAGGTGCTCAGCCGTGCCGGGCAGCGGGGCGATGTCGCCTCCCGCGCCGGCTGGGCGGCCTTCACCCGGACCAGTCTGCGGCGCGGGCTGGGCACCGAATCGTACGAATGACCGGAGGTAGTACATGTCCCGCAGCGAGTTCCGGTTCGTGGTCGACGGCGTCGACCTGACCACCGAGCAGCAGACCCTCATCTCCCGCGAGATCCAGAAGGCGGGGCTGGCCGCCCTCTCCGCAGCCAACGCCAAGCTGACCAACCCGCTCACCGTCGGCCACTCCAACCTCAAGCTCCGCCCCGAGTGGCGCGGTCTCTGGGTGCTCGACGGGATCAACGCCGACGAGCTGGGCCAAAAGATCAACGACATCGGGTTCTGGATCGAGCGGTGACCGATCCCGCCGTACGTCCTGACCCGTCGGAGCGGATGTGCCCGAGTACGCCCGCGGCCAACGCCACGGTCTTCCTCGGCATGATCACTCCGGCGGGTCGGGTCGCCTACGTCACCCCGGCGACCCCGGCCGAGGTCGCCCTGGCCGCGGCCGGCGACGCCGACACCCCGGTCGAGTCCCGCTACCGGCTCGCCGGGCCCTGCGTCACCTCGTCCTGCGGGTTCTGGACCGGTGACCACTGCGGCCTGGGCGCCCGGCTGGCCGCGTCATATCAGGAGGCCGTCGGCCCGACCGAGGTGGAGCTGCCGAAGTGCGCGATCCGGCGTACCTGCCGATGGTTCGCCGAGCAGGGGCCGGCGGCCTGCCCGGCCTGCTCGCACGTCGTCACCGACACCCGCTGACCGGCGCGGCTCCGTAGCCACGGCTGGACCATCCGGCGACCGGGCCCTCGCTCAGCCCGGCCAGACCGGCGCACCGTCGACGAACGGCCAGGTGATCCGCTCGGCGCGCAGGTCCTCGATCAGGGTGCGGACGTACGCCAGCTCCGCGGCGATGACCTGGCGTTGGTATTCCGACTCGATCGCGAACAGTCGGGGCAGGAACCGGCCGACTTCGATGATCTCCTCGTCGAGCGCGGTCAGCCGCTCCGCGAGCCGGGCGGCGCGGGTGTTCAGCGCGGCGAGGGCGTCGGCCGGGGCGAGGTTCGGCAGGAAGGACAGGGCAGCCGGGAACTCGGGGTACTCCGGGGCCGGGGTGGAGAGCATGACGCGCAGCCACTCTCCCAGGGCCGCCCGTCCGGCGTCGGTGATGCGGTACGTCGTGCGTTCCGGCCGGTTCTCGGCGCGTTCGGTGGACTCCACCGCCACCAGGCCGTCCCGGACCAGCCGCTGGATCGTCTGGTAGACGCTGTTGCGCTGGCTGACGTTGACCACGTCGTCCTTGCGCCGTTCCTTGATCAGTTGCTGCATCCGGTACGCGTGCATCGGCTCCTCGGTGAGCATCGACAGCACGGCCAGCGCGAGCACGGAGCGGCGTGGTGAGGTCACCGGCCGAGCTTAACGCTTGACACTTGCATAGTCATAAAATGTATAGTCACTCCATGACTATAGCGACGATGCTCCCACGCCCCCACACCTCCCGCTCGACCCGACGGCTCGCCCTCGGAGCTGTTGTCGGGCCAGTGCTGTTCACCCTCGCCTGGCTCGTCCTCGGCATCCTGAGCCCCGGATACACCTTCTTCGGTCACCGGTTCACCGACTACTCGCCGATCAGCCAGCCGATCAGCGGGCTGGGCCTCGGCGTGACCGCCCCGTACATGAACATCGCCTTCGTCGTCACCGGGCTGGTCCTGACCGTCGGCGTGGTCGGCGTGTTCCGCGCCCTGCCGCCCACCCGGCCCGCCCTGCGGCGCTGGTCGGTCGCGCTGCTCGCCTGTACCGGGATCGGTCAGGTCGTGTGCGGGATCTTCAACCTCGAAGCCGCGATGCCGCACTCGCTCGGCTTCACCCTCGCCGTCGGGACCCCGATCGCCGCCTTCCTCGTCGCCGGGCGCTACCTCCGCGGCGTCCCCGGGTGGCAGCGATTCGGCACCATGCTGCTGCTCGGCAGCCCGCTGACCCTGGTGCTCCTGGTCGCCTTCTTCGCGACGTTCCAGCCAACCGCCGACGGCGCCGAACACGGCATCGCGGGACTCGTGCAGCGGCTTCTGGTGCTGCAGGTGCACGCCTGGTTCGTGGCCATGGGCTGGCTGGCCTACCGGCACGCTCCGGCCGGTGAGTGAGACTGCGCCACCACGCGCCACCAGGAACGGCCGCGCCGGACCGGTCGACCGGCGACGACGAGGGCCGGCCCAGCAGCAGCTTTCACGCTTCTTCCACAGCGCTTCCACAGACCGCCGCCACAGTTGGCACCAGCAGACTTCCATCCGGGCGCGGGGATTCCCATGCACGACAAGTTCCTGACCATCCGCCAGGGCAGCGAATCGACCCTCCACACCGCCAGCCACAACCTGCCCTACCGGGCGCTGCGCCACCACGAGGAGAATCTCCTGTCGCTGCGCAACCACCTGCTCAGCACACCGTTCCAGCGGCGGTTCGACTCGCACCACCGCGAAAGCCTGCGCCACGACCCGCAGACGGGCGTCGCCGCGACCTCGGACGAGACCGACGACGAGGTCGCCGACCGAGGGTGACCATGCGATCCACCGTGGCGGTGCCATACCGATGACGGGGGGTACGGCACCGCCACGGTCTACCCGTCCGCAGCCAGCAGCGCCCGGACCCGCCCGGCGTCCGGGTGCTCGATCTCGGTGAGGATGTCCAACGCCTGCCGCCAGGACCGCCGGGCCGCATCGGCGTCACCGTACGCGTGCTGGCTCTCGCCGAGATGGCGAAGCGTCACCGCCTCGTTCGGCCGATCGCCGAGCCCCTGGTACAGCAGCAGCGCCTGCTGATAGCAGGAGATCGCCTCGGCGAGGTCCACATGCCGGTACGCGTAGCCGAGGCTGTCCCACGCGCCGGCCATCCCGACCGGGTCACCGAGGCGCTCCAGCAGGGACAGCGACCGCCGGCAGTGCACGATCGCCTGCTCGTGGTCGCCGAGCAGGGCGTGACACCAGCCCACCGAGTTGAGCGTGTTCGCCTCGCCCCGCTCGTGGCCGGCGCGGTGGAACAGCTCCAGCGCCCGCTGATCGTGGCGCAGCGCCGCACCGATGTCGCCCTGCTGCTCGCACAGCCAGCCAAGGCTGCGGCAGGTGAAACCCTGCCCGACCAGGTCGCCGAGGACGCCGAACAACTCCAGCGCCTGCCCGTAGTGCTCCCGGGCGACGGCGAACTGGCGCAGCCGCACGTGCGCGCCACCCAGAATCCGGTGCGCCTCCGCCTCGGCGGCGCGGTCGCCCTGCCGCCGCGCGGCGGCGACCGCGGCCCGGCCCGTGCGTACCCAGTCCGGCCAGTGCCCCCGCCGGGCGAAGAAATTCGTGGCCGCCCACGCCAACCGCCACACGTGCCCGTCGAACCCGCCGCGCGCCGCCTGGTCCACCACGGCGAGCAGGACCGCGTGCTCCGCGGTGAACCACGCCAGCGCCGACGGCCGGTCCTCGAACACCTCGGCGGTCACCCCGGCGGCGACCGGCGGCACGGCCAGCGGATCCCGATGCGGCCACAGCAGCCCGTCGGCGGCCAGCGCGGTGTGCAGGTAGTGGTCCAGGAGCCGCTGCTGCGCCGCCGACAGCTCGTCGTCGCGGCCCAACTCGGCGGCGTACAGGCGGAGCAGGTCGTGCAGCGCGTACCGGCCGGGACGATGCTCACCGACGAGCTGCGCCGTGACGAGTTCCCGCAACGCGGGGCGGACCCGGTCGGCGGGCAGGCCGGCGAGACTGGCCGCCGCGGCGGCGGTGAGGTCCGGGCCCGGGTGCGCCGCCAGCAGCCGGAACAGCCGGGCCGCCGCCGGGTTCAGATTCCGGTACGACCAGGAGAAGACATCCCGTACGTCGGTGCTGGCGTCGCCGCCCGCGAACGCGTCCAGCCCCGGGCGCAGTTCCTCAACGAGCGCGTCGAGCGGGAACTCGGGGTGGGTGGCGGCGCGGGCGGCCACGATGGCCAGGGCCAGCGGAAGCCGACCGCACGAGTCGATGATCCGGTCCACCGCCGCCGGCTCACCGGCCAGCCGGCCGGCGCCCACCCGGCGCACGATCAGCTCCCGCGACTCGCCGCGACTGAGCAGATCGAGCCGCAGCGGGCGGGCGTCCTCGGCCACCACCAGGCCGGGCAGCTGGTTGCGGCTGGCGACCACCGTGGCGCAGCCGGGCGCGCCGGGCAGCAGCGGCCGGACCTGCTCGGCGTCCCGGACGTTGTCGAGCACCACCAGGATCCGCCGGTCGCGCAGCAGGTCGCGGTAGAGCCCGGCCTGCGCCTCCACCGTGGCCGGCAACTGCTCGGGCGGTACGCCGAGCGCGTCGAGGAAGCCCAGCAGTGCCTCAGCCGCCGCCATCGGTGCGCCGGTCGGATCGAACCCGCGCATGTTGACGAACAGCTGCCCGTCCGGGAACTGATCCAGCACCGTGTGCGCCAGCCGCAGCACGAACAGGGACTTGCCGATGCCGGCCGGCCCGCCGACCAGCACGAGCGGCGGCCCGCCCGACGCGGAGGACAGCAGGTCGCGGCCGGTGGCCAGCTCGTCGACCCGGCCGACGAACTGCGGTGGGTCCGGTGGCAGCAGACAGGGGCGCAGTGGCTTGCCGCGGTCCGCCGGCAACAGGCCCGGCGGCAGCCGGCGCTGCAGAATGTCCCGCTGGAGTTCCTGCAGCTCGGGGGCGTCGAGCCCGCGGTCGCGCAGCAGATGCACGCCCGCGCGGCAGACCTCGGCCGCCTCGTCCACCCGCTGCTCGGCGTAGAGCGCCAGGGCGAGCAGCCGCCGGACGCCCTCGTCGTAGGGGTCGTCGACCACCGCACCGGAGAGCTGCGGGATCGCCTCGGCGTGCCGACCGAGCGCGGTGAGCGCCTCCGCGTAGCCACGGCGCGCATCCCGCCGCACGGCGTCGAGCTGGGCGACTCTCGGCAAGACGAAGGAGCGGTCCGCCACGTCGGCGAAGGCCGGACCGCGCCACAGCCCGAGCGCCCGCTCCAGCACCGCGGCGGCCCGTTCGGTCAGGTCGTTGTCGCCGGCGGAGAGCAGCCGGCGACCCTCCGCGCACCACCGTTCGAACCGGTGCGCGTCGACGGCGTCGTGCGGCACATCGAGCCGGTACGCCCCACCGGCGCCCGACCCGACGGTCACCACCACTGGATCGTCCGGCGCGGCGAGCGCGCGGCGCAGGTGCGACACGTGACTGCGCAGCGTGGCCTGCGCCCCGGACGGTGGCGAGCCGGCCCAGAGCAGCTCGACCACCCGGGCGGCCGGCACCGCCGAGCCCGCGTCGATCGTCAGGATCGCCAGCAGCTCGACCAGCTTCGGGCCGAGCCGGACGGGCTGGTGTCCGCGCGTCACCTGCACCGGGCCGAGCACGCTGATGCGCAACACCCAGAACACTCCCCAGTCCCTCGGCAGACCACTACCGTAGTGGATCGCCGCGATGACGCTGAGTGCGCCGACTGGACTTGTCCCGGATGGCGGTCATCGCCCGGCGGGCAGGGTGAGCGCCCCGCCTGATTATCGGCCTGGCGGCTCGTAGGGGGGCTCTGCCCGGGTCGCCTCGTCGATCTCCGCGGGCGTGATCAGCGGAATCACCCGGGTGTCCACCCCGCCCGCCGCTCGGATGGCGATGGCCAGCGCCGCCGCGCTCTTGTGGTCCGGCAGGTCACACAGGACGTAGGTGTCGTACTTACCGAACGAGAAGTGAAGCGAGTCCATCCGTCCGCCGTTGGCCTCGATCGTGTTTCGGACAACCTGGGCGCGTCTGGTCCCACCGTCCGTGATCAGCCCCTTGACCCCGTCGATGGTGTAGGTCGACTGCAACAGGAACATGGACACCTCGATCAACTCCCCGACGTGCTGGCGGCCCTCGGACTGCCGCGACTGCCCGCTCGAATCAGCCCAGGACGCTCAGCGCGTCCCCTGGCGTTGGACCCGCTCGCCGCCCTCGACCCTCGCCCGGCCGTGGTCGCGTTCCGTGCCCGATGTTCCGGTCGCGGCCCGCAGGTGCCGCCGGTCCGGCGAGTGCTCCACCTCAGAGCCCTGCCGGCCCCGTGCCCCGCTGCCCGGATTCCGCCCGGCGCGCGCCGACTCGCCGCCCGGATCATGCTTGTTCTGCTTGTGGCTACCCATGCGGGCGGCGTACCCGCTCCGCCCGCCGCTAGTCCTGCCCGCCCGCGGCGCGCTCGTAGTGCAGCAGCAGCGACCCGGTGCTGGTCGGGGTGCAGCGGGTCAGGGCGTACGACTGCAACGTTCCGTCGGATGGCCAGATCCGCTTGCCGCCGCCGAGGCGTACTGGGTCGACCATCAGCCGCAGCTCGTCCACCAGGTCGGCGGCGAGCAGGGCGGCGGCGAGCTGCGCGCTGCCGATGACGTGCAGCTCGCCCTCGCCGGACCTGGCCAGCTCGGCGACGGCGGGCAGGTCCTGCAGCACCGACGAACCGGTCCACTCCGGGGCGGTGAGCGTCGAGGAGACCACATACTTGGGCTTGTTGTTGAGCGGGTCGGCGACCACCTGCTCCGGCCCGGTGACGTGCGGCCAGTGCGCGGCGAACCGGTCGTAGGTGCGGCGTCCGAACAGGAACGCGGCGGCGGCGTTCAGGTTGTCGACCACCCACTGCCGGGAGGCGTCGTCGAACCAGCGCAGGTGCCAGCCACCGTGCGCGAAGCCGCCGCTGGGGTCCTCGTCGGGTGCGCCGGGCGCCTGCACCACACCGTCCAGGCTCATCCACTCGACCACCACGAGCTTCACGCCGCCACCTCCGCGAGCTTGTCCAGCGCCGACTCCCAGCCGCCCGCGACGTTCGCGGCCACCTGCGGCAGCGCCGCCGCCAGCTCCGCCAACCGCTCGTGTACGAGGGTGAGCGCGGTCCCGCCGTCCGGGTTGCCGTCGAGGGTGACGGTGAGCAGCGAGTCGAAGTGCGGCGCGTCGGTGCGCTGCGGGCCGACGAACCCCCACCGCCAGACGATGCGCCGGTCCTGCTCCAGCTCGACCAGCTCGCAGTCGAAGCCGCCGACCTCGGTGCCGGCGTCGGTGTGCCAGATCCGGTACCGGCCGCCGACTCGCGGCTCGACCTCGGCGCGGGTCACCTCCAGCCCGCCGGGTGCCATCCAGCGGCGCAGCAGGTCGGGGTCGAGCCAGGCCCGGTAGACCTTGTCGGGTGGGGCGGGGATGTCGCGGTGCAGCCGTACGACCGTGCTCATCGTTCGGTCCCTTCGTCGGTGAACAGCGCTTCGAGGGCGTCGAGGCGCTCGGCCCAGTGGCGCTGGTAGAAGTTCAGCCAGGCCGAGGCGGTGGCGAGCGGGGCGGGCTCCAGCCGGCAGACGTGCCGCCGGCCGGTGACCGTCCGTTTCACCAGGCCGGCGCGTTCCAGCACCTGGACGTGCTTGGAGGCGGCGGCCAGGGACATCGCCAGCGGTTCGGCCAGCTCGCCGACCGTCAGCTCCCGCTCGGCGAGCCGGCGCAGCATGGTGCGGCGCGCGCCGTGCGCGAGGGCGTGGAACACCTCGTCCATCCCCACCGGATCCTCAACCATGTGGTTGAGGATAGTGCTCGGCCAGGCAATGTTCAACTGATTGGTTGAGCTTCTGTTCGGCATCCAGGTCGTCCACGGGTGTTGTCGCCGAGTTCACCTCCAAGATCGCCACGATTCCTAGCCTGACCAGGCCCCGGGGCTGTGCCCGTACGCGCGGCCTGCCGGATCGAAGCTTGGAGGGACACATGATCCTGCAACGCCCCCACGGCCGGGCGTTGATGGCCTTCGCCATCACCGGACTGCTCCTCGGCACGCTGGGCGGACCGGCGTACGCAGCGGGCACGACGCCCGCCACCTCCGTCCACGACGGCGACGTCATCCGCGGCGTCACCACCGTCTACGCCACCGGCTCACCCCTGCCCTCGCTGGACCTGGACGGCAGCCCGCTCAGCACCACCGGGGTGTCGAGCCTGCCCGCCACCCTTCGCTTCGAGGGGGAGGGCATCCAGAGCGGATCCCAGAAACTGCTGAACTCGGTCTGGGTGAACGGCAAGATCGTGACCCTGATCAACAAGGACTACCTGGGCTACGCCACGGCCGAGATCCCGATTCCCGCCGGCTACCTGACCGCCGGAACCAACACCCTCACCATCCGCGCCGGCAGCTCGATCTCGCCCACCGACCTCACCGCGAACCACGACGACTTCACCGTCCGCAACGTGCGGATCACCACGCTCGACGGTACGGACATCGCTGATCCCGCCGTCCCGCCAACCCGCAAGGTTTCCCTCGGCGACGGCTACCCGGGCGGCAACGCGACCGAAGAGCAGGTGACCGCCAACTTCGCCATCACCCTCGACGAAGCTCAGGCGCACGGCGTCGCCGCGAGCGTGGACACCCGCCCGTTGCCCGACGGACCGCACGCCCTCACCGTTACCTCGGCCGGCACCGCCACCGTCGTCCGGTTCCTGACCGACAACAGCGGGCCGGTCGTCACCGCCACCACTCCCGCCGACGGCACCACCGTCACCGGGGACCGCATCGAGGTCACCGTGTCGGCGGCCGACAGCGTCTCCGCCGTCGCCTCGGTGACCGCCAAGCTGGACGGTCGCACCATCCCCGTGCCCAACTCCTTCCCGACCGGCAACATCCCGGCCGGCGAGCACACCCTCGCCGTCACCGCCACGGACGCTGCCGGCAACGCGAGTACGAAGAACGTCACGTTCCGGACCCCACCGCCGAGCATCGCGCCCGGCGCCTACGACCGCGGCCAGATCCGGCCCGACCGCCCCATGGCCGGCCCCGACGTGGCCCGCGTCGTGGCCGCGGGCGACATCGCCTGCGCGGCGACCAGCCGCACCACCCCCACGACCTGCCAGCAGGCCGCCGTCGCCGACACGGTGCGGTCGCTGAACCCCGACGCCGTGCTCACCCTCGCCGACAACCAGTACGACGTCGGCACGCTCCCCGCATTCCTCGCCTCCTACGACAAGTCGTGGGGCGCGGTCAAGGACATCACCTACCCGGTCGTCGGCAACCACGAGTACGGGCAGGCCTACCACCCGGGGGCCCGCGCCGACGGCTACTTCGACTACTTCAACGGCGTGGGCGCGCCGGACGGTCGGGCCGGCGACCGGGAGAAGGGCTACTACTCGTACGACATCGGCCGCTGGCACGTGGTGGCGCTCAACAGCGAGTGCGGCGTGGTGTCCTGCGCTCCCGGCTCGGCCCAGTACGCATGGCTCGAGCAGGACCTCCAACGGCACCACAACATGTGCGTGCTGGCCACCTGGCACAAGCCGGTGCACACCGGCACCTTCCGCGGCGGGATCTACGGCAACCCCGACAGCAATTCGCTCTACGAGCTTGCCGACCGGTACGGGGTGGACGTGATCCTCAACGGGCACGACCACAGCTACCAGCGGTTCGCGCCGCAGGACGTCGACGGCAACCCCCGGCCCGACGCACCGCGGGAGTTCATCGTCGGCACCGGCGGCGTCGGCTTCCACGGCACCCCCGACCAGGTCCCCAACCTGGAGGTCGCGCAGGGCGACACCTTCGGGGCGCTGGAGCTGACCCTCAAGCCCACCGGCTACGACTGGCGATTCGTGCCGATCGCCGGCAGCACCAGCGGCTTCACCGACTCCGGCTCGGCGTCCTGCCACCGGTAGTCGCCACCTGCGGTGACCCCGCCGGCCCCATCCGGGTCGGCGGGGTCACCAGTCCGACGAAAATTCGCCGCGGCGAAGCTGCCCGGTCATCCTCCGGGTGTCCTCCCGGTGTCGGAGGCTTCCGCTACGGTCGGAACGTCATGGAGCCGCGGTTCGGCGAGGAGATCATCGGGCGGGAGCACCCCGCCGGGCTGCTGCGCGCCGAAGTCGACCGGGTGACCGCGAGCCACGGCGGCCTCGTCCTGGTCACCGGCGAGCCCGGCATCGGCAAGACCACGCTGGTGACCGCGACGGCAGAGGAGGCCCGGCGGCGCGGCGCGCTCGTGCTCGGCGCCGCCTGCTGGGATTCCGACAGCGCACCCGGCTACTGGCCGTGGGTGCAGGTGCTGCGCGGCCTGCGCCGCTCGCCCGACGAGTGGGCCCTGGCCCGGGAGGCCGCCGAGCCCGGGCTCGCGGTGCTGCTCGGCGAGACCCCCGGCGGTCGTGGCGGCGACGACGGGGACGACGGGGACCAGGAGGAGTTCGCACTGCACGACGCGGTGACCACCGCCCTGGTCGCGGCCTCCCAGCGCCGGCCGGTCGTGGTCGTCCTCGACGACCTGCACTGGGCCGATGCCGCGTCGATGCGGCTGCTGCAGTTCGCCACCCAGCACACCTGGTTCGAACGGCTGCTGCTGATCGGCACCTACCGCGACGCGGAGGTCGAGTCCGGCGACCACCGGCTGCGCCCGCTGCTGATGCCGCTCACCGCGAAGGCCACCACCATCACCCTCACCGGCCTGTCCCGCGACGAGGTGGCCGCGCTGATGACCCGCACGGCGGGTTCCGAGCCCGACGCCGAGCTCGTCGACGAGGTGCACCGGCGCACCGGCGGCAACCCGTTCTTCGTCGAGCAGACCGCCCGGCTGTGGCGCGCCGACGGCCAGGTCAGCACCATCGCTCCCGGCGTCCGGGAGGCCGTACGGCGGCGGCTGGCCCAACTGCCCGCCCCGGTGGCCGAGGCGCTCACCGTCGCCGCCGTGCTCGGCCGCCACTTCCACCGCCAGGTCCTCGCCGCCTGCGTACCCACCCCGGCGGCGCAGGTCGACCGGCTGCTCGACCGCGCGGTGACCGCCCGGCTCGTGATCTCCCGCGGCGGCGGCCGGTTCGCCTTCGCCCACGACCTGGTCCGGGAAACCCTCTACGACGGGCTGCCCGACGACGACCGGCGCGCCCGGCACGCCACCGTAGTCCGGGCCGTCGACCACTCGGCGGCGCTCGCCGAGCGGCTCATCCCCGCCGACCTGGCCCGCCACGCCTGGCTCGCCGGCACCGACCTCGACCCGTCCCGGGCCGCCGACCTGCTCGTCGCCGCCGCCCGCGACGCGGGTGGCCGGCTGGCGGTGGAGGAGTCGGCGCTGCACTTCCGCCGCGCCCTGGAGGTGACCGAGCAGCCGGCGCAGCGGGTCAAGATCATGGTGGAGCTCGCCCAACTGCTGCTCCACATCGTCGGTGACGAGGCCCAGCGGCTGCTCGCCGACGCCGCGGCGCTCGCGCTCACCCTCGACGAGCCGGCGGTGCTGGCCCGGGTCGCGCTCAGCGTCCACCGGCACCAGACCTTCACCGGCCGCCTGACCGACGCCGAGGAGCTGCTGCGCGAGGCGTACCGGCGGTTCATCGGCGAACCCGACGGCCGCATGCCGCTCAGCACCGTCGTCGCCGACCTCATCACCGCCACCGAGACGCTCGCCCGGCGCGGCCAGGACGACGAGGCGCTCACCTTCAGCCTGTGGGCCCGCCACGACACCACCTGGGGGCTCGGCACCGCCGCCGACCGGGCCGCGCTCACCGCCGAGATCCGCGACGTGGCCCGCCGGACCGGCGACCGGGAGACCGAGCTGTGGGCGACCTCGCTGCGCTGGGTCGCGCTGCTCGAACTCAACGACCCGCGCTACCACCAGGAGCTCACCGCCTTCGTCACCGCCGGCCGGGACGGCGACGTCGCCCGCCACAAGATGGCGGCGGCCATCGACGGCGCCATCATCGCCGGCTTCCGGGGCGACTTCGCCCAGGCCGACGAGTTCCTCGCCGAGCTGGCCGACCTCGGTGAACGGGAGCACGCCGACCACGGGTTCATGAACCAGCACCTGCACTGGTCGCGGCTGCTGCTGCAGGGCCGGTTCGACGAGATCGACACCCTGCTCGACGGGGTGGATCCGACCGACCGCTCCCACCTGGAGCTGGTCAGGGCGATCACCGCCGCCGAGCGCGGCGACGCCGAGACAACCGCGAAACTGACCGCCGGCATCGAAGCCGCCGGCACCACCTACGCCCGGCCGATGTCCCCGCTGTGGCTGCGCCTGCGCGCGCAGGCCGCCGCCGCGACCCGCGACCCGCACCGCTGCGCGCAGGCCCGGCAGGCGCTCGCGCCGCACCGCGGCCAGTGGATGGCCGCCCTGTTCGGCTGCGACATCAGCGGCCCGGTCGACCACTGGCTGGCCGTCGTCGACGCCGCGCAGGAGCGCTGGGACGACGCGATCGCCGGGTTCGAGGCGGCCCGCGACGCCGCCGACCGGATGGGCGCCCGACCGTGGTCGCTGATCAGCCGCGCCGCTCTGGTGGACGCCCTGACCGCGCGGGGTCGCGCGGGCGACGCGGAGGCCGCCGCCGAGCTGCGCGCCGCCACCGCGGCCGAGGCGCGAGCGCTCGGCATGGCGCAGGTCCTGCACCGGCTGGGCGTCCCGGCGGCGGCACCCGTCGAGGTGGGCGGCCCGGCGTCGGCCGGATCAGGCCAGGTGCCCGCAACCGCGGGCGGCTTCGTCGCCCCGGCGACGGCGGCCGAGGTCGGGCCCGTTAGTGAGCAGGCCCTGGTGCCGGCGGCACCCGGACCCGAGCACCGGTCCGCCGCGCTGGCGACACCCGGACCCGACCAGCCATCCGCCACGGTTGCCGCCACACGGGCAGCACCCGGCCCGGCTCCGGTTCCGGACTACGAGTTCCGGCGTGACGGCGCCGTGTGGCGGCTCGCGTACGCCGGCACGGTGGTGCACCTGCCCGACGCCAAGGGCCTGCACGACCTGCGCCTGCTGCTGAGCCGCCCGGGCGTCGACGTGCCCGCCGTCGAGCTGCTCGACCCCGCCGCCGGGCCGGAGCTGGTGGCCGCCCGACGCCTCGGTGGTGACCCGGTACTCGACGACGAGGCCAAGGCCCGCTACCGGCGCCACCTGCAACGGCTCGACGACGAGATCGACCGGGCCGCCGCACGCGGCGACGAGGCGAAGGTGGCCGCCTTTGACGCCGAGCGTGCGGCGCTGCTGGACGAGCTGCGCGCCGCGGCCGGGCTGGCCGGCCGCAGCCGCCGGCTCGGCGACGAGGCCGAACGGGCCCGCAAGGCGGTGACCGCCCGGATCCGCGACACCCTGCGCCGGCTCGACGACCGGCACCCGGCGCTGGCTGCCCACCTACGCGACACGGTCTCCACCGGCAGCTCCTGCCGCTACCTGCCCCCGCAGCCGCTGCCGTGGCGCCTCTAGGCCGGGTCGCCGGGCCGGCCCGGCACAACCGGGACCTGGGGTGGTTGGGGTGTCGCGCTCTGGCGCGGGCCGCCTCGGCCGCCATCCGGGCGGCGTCGGCGTCGGCCCGGGCCCGGTCCGCGTCAGCGGCGTCCCAGGACCTCGGCGATCCGGCTGAACCCGTCCGTGCCGTGGCCCAGCCCGATCGTGCGGCGGGCCATCCCCTCTGCCGCCCGCATCACGCCGGCGTCGATGCCGTGGGCCTCGGAGGCGTGCACGATGTGGGCCATGGACGACGCGGCCGAGGTGATCGGGTTGCCCTCGCCGGAGTAGGTCCCGTTCGCCACGTCCTCGGCGAACTGCTCGAAGATCGGCGGGATGATCGCGCCGATGCCCTTGGCGAACGGCGCCAGCTCACGTGCGGTGACGCCCTCCGCCTGCGCCACCGCCAGGGCGTGCGCGTAGCCGGCCATCGCGGTCCAGAAGATGTCGAGCAGCGCGATGTCGTACGCCGCTGCCCGGCCGATCTCCTCGCCGAGGTGGGTGTGGGTGCCGCCCAGCGCGTCCAGCACCGGCCGGTGCTGCTGGTAGAGCTCCTTCGGACCGCTGTGGATGAAGACCCCGGCCGGCGTCCCGATGGTCGTGGCCGGTGTCATGATCGCGCCGTCCAGATAGCCGATGCCGTGGGTGGCCGCCCAGTCGGCGCTGTCCCGGGCCCGGTCCGGCGTGTCGGCGGTCAGGTTCACCACCGTCCGCGCCTTGAGCGCATCGGTGACCGCCGCCGGGCGGAGGATGGCGTCGCTGGCGTCGTAGTTCACCACGCAGACCACGGTCAAGTCGCTCGTGGCGACCGCCTCCTCCGCCGATTCGGCGCCAACCGCACCCCGCTCGACCAACGCCTGGCCTCGGCCCGGGGTCCGGTTCCAGATCGTGGTTCGCACGCCGGCGTCCAGGAACGCACCGGCCAGCGAGCGTCCCATCGGACCCAGGCCGAGCACGGTGACAGACTTTTCGGTGTCCGAGGACATGCCTCTACTCCTCATCGGCAGATACCAACAAACAGTGACGAATGGGGCGGAGATGACGCGCAGTCGTGCCCAGGACCTGAACGTGTGCGGAGTGACCGCCGCGATCGCCGTGATCGACGGCAAGTGGAAGACGATTCTGCTCTGGCTGCTGGAATCCGGTCCGCGCCGTCCCGGAGAGCTACGGCGGAGCCTGCCCGGCCTCACCGAGAAGGTGCTGACTCAGGCCCTTCGGGAGATGGAGGTCGATGGGCTGGTGCACCGGGAGGTACACGACGAGCTGCCGTTGAAGACTGAATATTCCCTTACCGCCTTCGGTCGCGAACTCTCCGAGGCGCTGGCACCCCTGTCGGACTGGGGCCACCGTCGCCTGGCGAAGCTCACCAACGCCCAACCGGCGTCCTGAAGCATCGCCACCTCCGGCTCGTTTCGCACACTGGCGGTCCCTCGACCGCCCATGACCAGCTTGGCCCCGCCGTCAGCCGCCGCCAAGTACCCACAAAAAGGTGGCTACTCAGCTCCGCAAAGGACGGACGACGGGCGCCCCAGCCGGGACGCCCGTCGTCGAGCGGAGGATCAGCGGCGGTTGTAGCGGTACATGGTCAGCGAGCCGAAGACCACGATGAACCCGACGCTCCACAGCAGCAGCCACATCGTGTTCGCCGCGTCGGACGAGCCGGCCATCGCCGCGCGTACCGAGGCCACCAGATGGGTGATCGGGTTGACCTTGACGAACGCCTGCAGCCAGCCCGGCATGGTGCTCGGGTTGACGAAGACGTTGCTCAGGAAGGTCAGCGGGAACAGCACCATCATGCTGACCCCCATCACCGACTTCTCGCTGCGCAGCACCAGGCCGAAGAACGTCCAGACCCAGGAGAACGCGAACGAGAAGACCACCAGCAGGCCGATGCCCGCCAGCACGCCGAGCAGCCCGCCGCCGGGCCGGAAACCGAGCGCCAGCCCGACGCCGAGGATGACCACCGCGGCGAGGATGTAACGCAGCACGTCGCCGAAGATCATCCCGACCAGCGCCGCCGGCCGCCAGACCGGCAGGGTCCGGATCCGGTCGAAGACGCCCTTCTCGATGTCGTTGTTGAGGCCGACCCCGGTGTACATGGTGATCATCACGACGCTGGTCACCATGATTCCGGGCAGGAAGAACTGCAGGTAGTCCCGCGGGCTGCCGGCGAGGGCGCCGCCGAACAGGTACGTGAACATCAGCACCATGATGATCGGGAACGCGGTCACGTCGAACAGCTGCTCCGGCACGTGCTTGATCTTCAGCAGCGCCCGCCAGCCGAACGTGAGCGACGCCGACAAGGCATTCGGCCGCGGTGGCCGGGCACCCGGCGCGAGGACCGTCGCCAACGCCTCGGCGGACGGCACGTAGACGGACGGCGCCCGCCCGGTGGTGGTCGCGGTGTCGCTCATCGGGCTGCCTCCAGCTGGTCGTCCCGCTCGTCGGCCGCGACGGCGGGGTGGTCGGTGAGGGCCAGGAACACCTCGTCCAGGCTCGGCTGGCCGAGGGAGAAGTCGTCGACGACGATGCCGGCGCGGGCCAGCTCCCCGAGCGCCCGAGCGGCCTGCTCGCTGGCCTCGAGGTCGCTGCCCTCCTCGCCGACCCGGGCCGTCATGGCCACCGGATCCGGTTCGAGCTGCACCGGCACGCCGAGCGCCGCCTGGAGCACCTTCTCGGCCTCCGGCCGCTGGCCCGCGTCGCGCAGCCGCACATGGATGGTGCCGGAGCCGACCGACGACTTCAGCTCGCCCGGGGTGCCCTCGGCGATCACCTTGCCGTGGTCGATCACCGCGATCCGGCCGGCGAGCTGGTCGGCCTCGTCCAGGTACTGCGTGGTCAGCAGCACCGTCGTGCCGTGCGCCACCACCGCCCGGACGATCTCCCACACCTGGTTGCGGCTGCGCGGGTCCAGCCCCGTCGTCGGCTCGTCCAGGAAGAGCAGGTCCGGGGTGTTCAGGATGCTCGCCGCGATGTCGATCCGCCGCCGCATCCCGCCCGAGTACTTCTTCACCTGCCGGCCCGCCGCGTCCGTCAGACCGAACGCGGCGAGCAGGCTCTCCGCTCGCGCCCGGGCGGCCGGCTTGGGCAGCCCGAGCAGGCGGCCCAGCAGGACCAGGTTCTCCGATCCGGTCAGGTCCTCGTCCAGCGAGGCGTACTGGCCGGTCAGGCTGACCCGGGCGCGCACCGCGTCGGCCTCCGTCACCACGTCGTGGCCGAACACCCGCGCCCGCCCGCCGTCGGGGCGCAACAGCGTCGCCAGCACCCGCACCGCCGTGGTCTTGCCGGCACCGTTCGGGCCGAGCAGCCCGTAGACGGTGCCGGCCGGGACCTGAAGGTCCAGGCCGTCGAGCGCGCGGGTCGCGCCGAACGAGCGGACCAGCCCGTCGGCCTCGACAGCCAGACCGGTGTTCCGTTTACTCATGATCACTACCTTCCTTCGACAATCAGGAGACGTACGGGCGCGCCGCCCGGCCGTCGCGCAGCGCCAGTCCCCACCAGCAGAGCTCGTCGAGCAGCACCTGGGCGTCCTGGCGCAGTTGGTCCTCGACCTGCGGCGTCGACTCAGCACCGAGCAGGTCGACACCGACGAAGTCGCGCACCGTCACGGCGTGCAGGGCGGTGAAGACCGTCCGGAGCTGGTCGACCGCGTGCAGGCCGACCGAACGGCAGCCGTACGACACGAAGCCGACCGGCTTGGCCTGCCACTCGTCGTACGCGTAGTCGATCGCCTGTTTCAACGAGGCCGGGAAGCTGTGGTTGTACTCGGGGGTGACCACGACGAACGCCTCCGCCCGGCTCACCTCCTCGACGAACGACCGCATGGTGGCCGTCGGCTCAGCGGGGTAGCTGGCGGGAAAGTCGTACGCGGCGAGGTCGACGACCGACACCGCCATGTCGTCGCGCTGCCGCGCCTGGTCGACGAACCAGCGACCGATCCGGTCGCCCATCCGCCCCTCGCGGGTACTGCCGATGATCACGGCGAGCTGTAGCGGCGCCATGCTTCCTCCCCGGCTCCGTCGGGCCTCACCCGTCAGGCGCGAGACGCCGGCCGGCAGCCGCCAGATCGGATCTGGCGGAGCCGCCGAACGCGGCCCGGAGTGTCGGTGGCGGCTGCTTCAATGGCGCCCGAGACGAGGGGGCGGCATGGCCGACGTGCGCATCCAGCCGTGGATCGAGGGCGACCTGGACCTGTTGCGGCAGCTCAACTCGCCGGAGGTGCGGCGGCACACGGGCGGGCCGGAGACCGACGAGCAGGTCGTGAGCCGCAACGCCCGCTACGCGCGGTCGAGCGGCACCGGTCCGGGTTGCATGTTCACCATCGGGCTGCCGGACGGGACCAAGGTAGGCAGCGTCGGTTACTGGGAGCGCGCCTGGCGCGGCGAGCAGGTCTGGGAGTTGGGCTGGGCGGTGCTGCCGGCGTACCAGGGGAGAGGGCTGGCCACCGCGGCGGTGCTCGCGACGCTGGACGCGGCCCGCGCCGAGGGGAGCCGGCGCTGGGCGCACGCCTACCCGTCGGTCGAGAACCCGGCGTCGAACGCGGTCTGCCGCAAGGCCGGTTTCACGCTGCTCGGCGAGACCGAGTTCGAATACCCGCCGGGGCACCTGATCCGCGCCAACGACTGGCGCATCGACCTGACCGGCACGACCGAGAAGTGACGGCGCCGGCGGCTGAGAGACAGCCGACCCCGGCGACGCGTCGTTGCGTCGCCGGGGTCGGTCGGACCGGTCGGGTCAGTGTCGCGGTAGCTTCACCGAGACCGGCGAAGCTTCGGAGCGATCCGCATCAGCGCGGATCCGACAGCCACCATGGCGAACCCCGCCAGCACGACCCAGACGGTGCTGGCTCCGGTGACGGCGAGTCCACCAGAAGTAGCTGCACCAGCAGCCGCAGGGGCAGTCACGTTGTTGTACATCTCTGGTTACCAGTTCCTTTCTCGGCGCAGAATGGCATCTGCGTATGCCTTGGCGTGGACGAATTGCAGAAAGAGGTCAAGGACCAACTCGTACATCGTTGCCGAAGCGAGCATGTACTTCCAGCCGCGATAGCGGACGGTCACCACCCGCTCGACGACAAAGATGCTGGAAATTGCCAGCCAGAACGGCTGGATGTGGATTCCCCCGTAGGCGACCACGGTGTACACGAGGGATCCGAGATACGCGAAGGTGACGAGCACCCCGAGGAGGGTCATCAACTGCCTGCCCCAGTACCGCCACGTCACACGCGTGAGCCCGTACTGAAAGCAGTTCTCGACGGCCCCCCGCTTCCAGCGCAGGCGCTGCCTCCAGAGGTCGCCCCAGGTGCCCATGACCTCGGTGACCAGTGAACATTCCTTGGGGGAGAGGACCGTGTAGCCGAGATGGCGCAGGGCGAAGGTCATCTCATTGTCCTCGGTCAGGACGGTGGTGTCGTAGACGCCACCCACTCCGTCGCCCGTGGGGAGCTTGCCACTGAGTCTCGCCGCGGAGATTTCCTTCAGGGTGCCTGCCCGGAACACCGCAGCGGTCCCGGTGACCACCAGGCACTTCCCGTTCAATCGGGCCAGGTCCCGGGCGTAGCGCATGTACTCGTTGCGTTGCAGGTGGCCGACGAACCCGCTGCCGCTGCTGCCCCGGAACACGCCCCCTACGGCACCCAGCCGCCGGTCGGCGCTGAGCTTCGCCACCGCGTGCGTCAGGAAGTGCGGGTCCAGGACCGAATCAGCGTCCACCACCATCACGAAGTCGTCACTCGCCAGCCGCGGTAGCAGTTGGGCGAGAGCCTGATTCAGCGCGCCCGCTTTTTTGTGTCGGTTCTCGTACGTCGTGAAGACGCGTGCACCGGCCTGTGCGGCCAGTCTCGCCGTTTCATCGCGACAGTTGTCGGCGATGACCACAACCTGTGTGGGCTGGTACGTCTGCCGCAACAGCGCGGTGACCGCTTCGCTGATCCCCTGGGCTTCGTTGTGCGCAGGAACCAGCACGATGAGCCGCCCAGGCACCGTGGCGCTACCACGGGCCGCAGCCGCGTTTCTTCTCATCGAGTGCCCCGCGTCGCGCCGCCCGGCGCCGCGCTGGCGCTCCCGGGCAGGCCGGCGGTGCCGGCCCTGGCGGTGCGGGGTCGGGTGGGGCCGGTGCCACACCTCGGTTGCGGCGCGGCCGGTGATGGCGGCGGTGTCGTTGGAGCGGTTGTTCGGCGCCACGACGGGCCGGTCCACCGGCCGGGTCTGGGCGACCCGTGCCCGCCCCCTGGCCACCTCGTTGTACGCGGGCAGCGCCACCACGACCGGGGGCCGCCGGTAGGTGCTCATGGGATGCGAGGTATCCGTTCCTGTTGGTGCTCGCGCCATCGGCGCCGCCGCCTACAGCCGCGCGGCGTCGATCCTCCGGTCGCTTACAGTATTCGGCGATCGCGATCTGTACCCCACAGCAATACGAACCAATCTCGCTGCCTGACTGTCCCGTCAGCCAGACCCATGTCGCCGGCTTGCCCGGCGGTACGGCCCCGGCCACGCACAGGTGGCGGACCCTGGCGTGCCGGTGAGGGCGGCCGGGCCGCGCGGACGGCCGGGCTGGCCCGGCCGAACGGTGGATCGGTGGGCATCCGTCACCGGGCCGCGTCCAGCCTCGCCCGCTGCTCCGCGGTCAGCACCAGGTCGACCGCGGCGAGGCTCTCGTCCAGCTGCGCCACCGAGGACGCGCCGACCAGCGCGATCGCCGGAATGTCCCCGCCCATCAGCCAGGCCAGGACCACCTGGTTGACCGTGCCGCCGGTCTCCGCCGCCACGGCATGCAGCGCGGCCAGCCGGGCCGGGGTGCTCGGCAGGTCATACTCGACGCCCAACCGGTCGGGCCGGGCGTACGCGCCCTTGAGCAGCGGCGAGTACGCGACCAGGGCGAGGTGCGGCTCGGCCCGCAGATAGCTGGCCAGGTCGGGGCCGACCCAGCCGACGTCGCCGTCCGGGTCCAGCTCGCTGGGCAGGTCCAGCCGCGGGGGCAGGTAGCTGCGGTGATACTGGAGCACCTCGTACCCGGGCAGGCCGGCCGCGGCGGCGATGCTCCGGGCCCGCTCCACCCGCCAGGCGCGGTGGTTGCTCGCACCCAGCAGCCCGACGGTGCCCTCGCCGACCAGCTCCGCGAAACCCTCCACGGTCTCCCGCAGCGACACCGTCCGGTCCTCGATGTGCGCGTAGAGCAGGTCGAGCCGGTCCACGCCGAGCCGCTCCCGGCTCCGCTCGGCCGACTCGCGGATCACCTTCGCCGACAGCCCCTCCGGGTTGTCCACATAGCTGGTGCCCGGGGCCAGGGGCCGCGCGCCGAGCTTGGTGGCGATGAACACCTCGGCGCCGACGCCGCGGCTGCGCCGCCAGCGGCCGAGCAGTTCCTCGCTCTCCCCGCCCTGGCCCCCGTTCTGCCAGAAGGCGTAATTGTCCGAGGTGTCGATGAACGTGCCGCCGGCCTCGACGTAGCGGTCGAGGATGGCATACGAGGTGGCCTCGTCGGTGGCGGTGCCGAACAGCATCGCGCCGAGGCTGAGCACGCTGACCTCGCGGCGGGTGGCCGGGTCGGTGCCGATCGTGCGGTATCTCATGGATTCCTCCCCGTGGGATGAGCGCCGTCGCCGACCACCCTCGACCTTCGAGCCTGCTCGAAGTCAAGCCCGCGCCACGGCGGCAGCCGGGTAGGCCCTCACCACGGCAGCACGCCGTAGCCGCCGCCGGCGTCCATCTGAAAACCCCACAGCAGCCCGCTCGGCCCGTCCGCCGGCAGCGTCGCCAGGTGCACGCTCACCTCCGCGCCCTGCTCCGGGGTACGGAAGCCGGAGTGGTGGTTGAGGTCGGTGGCGCAGTAGCCGGGGTTGGCCGCGTTCACCTTGATCGCGGTGTCCCGCAGTTCCTTGGCGTACATCGCGGTGACCATGTTCAGCGCCGCCTTCGACGACGGGTACGGCACCGAGGTCAGCTCGAACAGGGCGCCCTGCGGGTCGGTCATCACCGCGATGGAGCCGACCTCGCTGGAGACGTTCACGATCCGCGCGGCGGGGGCCTTGTGCAGCAGCGGAAGGAACGCGTTGGTCACCGCTACCACCCCGAACACGTTCGTCTCGTACACCTCGCGCAGCGTGGCGAGGGTGGTCTCGCTGGGCAGCGCCGACCCGTCGGCGCGGATGATGCCGGCGTTGTTGACCAGCACGTCCAGGTGGCCGTACTCCCGCTCGACCAGCTCGGCCACGGCGGCGACCGACGCCTCGTCGGTGACGTCCAGTGGCACGAACCGGGCGTCCGCGCCCTCGGCGCGCAGCGTCCGTTCCGCCTCCCGGCCCCGCGCGGCGTCCCGCGCGCCGACCAGCACGGTCCACCCGCGCGCGCCGAACTGCCGGGCGGTGGCCAGCCCGATTCCCTTGTTGGCCCCGGTGATCAGGGCGATCGTCGTCGTCATGGCACCGAGGCTGCCGCCGCGACGGGCCGGCCGGGAGAGGCCCGCCGAGGCTGGTACCGGCGGTACCACCCTCGGCGGTCGGGGTTGCGGCAGGCTGGAGTGCATGACGAGCCTGCGCCGTGATGAGCTGGCCGACTTCCTGCGCACCCGCCGCGCCCGGTTGCGCCCCGCCGAGGTCGGCCTGCCCGAGGGGGTACGCCGCCGCACGCCGGGCCTGCGCCGGCAGGAGGTCGCCCAGCTCGCCGGCATGTCCATCGACTACTACATCCGGCTGGAGCAGGGCCGGGGCCCGCACCCGTCCCGGCAGGTGCTCGCCGCGCTGGCCCGGGCGCTGCTGCTCGGCCGCGACGAGCGGGCGTACCTGTTCCGGATCGCCGGGGAGAGCCCGCCGGAACCGACCGGGCCGAGCCGGCAGGTGCCGCCGGGGCTGCGGCACCTGCTGGACGCGATGACGGAGACGCCCGCGTACCTGGTCGACGCCGCGTACGAGGTGCTGGCCTGGAACCGGCTGGCCACCTGGTTCGTCGGCGAGCTGTCGGCGGTACCGGCCGACGAACGCAACATGATCCGCTGGATGTTCGGCCGGAAGGTCCCGGAGTCGCACTGGACCGACCCGGAGGCGCTGCGCTTCGCCCGTACCACGATGGCCGACCTGCGGGCCGCGTACGGCCGTTACCCGACCGACCCGGCGATCGCCGGGCTGGTCACCGAGCTGCTGGGGACGTCGCCGCGGTTCGCCGCGCTCTGGGCCGAGCACGAGGTGGGGGAGCGGCGCCCCACCGTCAAGCGGGTGGCCCATCCGGAGCTGGGCCCGCTGGAGTTCGAGTGCCGGGTGCTGCACGTGCCGGAGACCGACCAGCGGCTCATCGTCTACGTCCCCGAGCCCGGCTCGCCGACCCAGGCGGCCTTCCGCCGGATCGGTGAGCGCGTCCGCTCCTGACGGAGTTCCTGGTCAGCTCGGTACGTAGTCGAAGGTGTCCGGGTTCGGCCCCTGCCGGCCGGCCTCGCCCTGGCCCAGGCCGCCGATCCGGTCCATCGTGGCGCCGTCCAGCTCGAAGTCGAAGATCCGGAAGTTCTCCTCGATCCGCTTCGCCGTGGTCGACTTCGGGAAGACCACGTCGCCGCGCTGGATGTGCCAGCGCAGCACCACCTGAGCCGGGGAGCGGCCCATCTCCTCGGCGATGTCGATGATCGTCGGGTCGTCCAGCACCTTGCCCTGGGCGATCGGGGACCACGCCTCGGTGATGATGTTGTGGGCCTGGTCGTACGCGCGGACCTCCTCGTTGCCGAAGTACGGGTGCGCCTCGATCTGGTTCACCGCCGGCATCACCTGCGCCTCGGCGGCCAGCCGCTCCAGGTGCGCCACCTGGAAGTTCGACACGCCGATCGACTTCGCCCGGCCGTCGCGCTGAAGCTCCTCCAGCACCTGCCACGTCGAGACGAAGTCCCCGTCGTACCGCGTGGGGAGCGGCCAGTGGATGAGGAACAGGTCGAGGTAGTCGAACTTGAGCGCCTGCAACGTCGACTCGAACGCCTTGCGGGCGTCGTCGGGGCGGTGGAAGCCGTTGCTGAGCTTGCTGGTGACGAAGACCTCGCCGCGGTCCAGCCCGGAGGTGCGGACCGCCTGTCCGACCTCGGCCTCGTTGCCGTACATCTGGGCGGTGTCGATGTGCCGGTAGCCGACCTGCAGCGCCGTGCCGACGGCCTGCGCGGTCTCCTGCGGCGGGACCTGGAAGACCCCGAAGCCGAGCTGCGGGATGGTGTTGCCGTCGTTGAGTGCGATGGTCGGAACGCCGTTCGCGGCCATGAAAGCCTCATCTCCCATCGTCGGGGGTGCCCGGAAGCGCTTCCACGCCCTCGTCCGGGCCATGCCACCAGCCTCTCCTACCCGATCGGGGCGGTTCCTCACGACGGGCCGACGGTGATCCGCGACAAACGATCATGACACCTGGAGTTCACCCAAGGTTGGCCGTCCCGTTGGTTTGCCGGTGCTACCAACGACCTCGATCCGCCCGAATGCGGATTTCCACCGGACAGGAGCGGGGTGCAGGTGCGGGCCAAGAGACTCACGGCGCTGGCTGTGGCGGTGCTGGTGCTGATCACCGGCTGTACGACGGACAGGCCGACGACGCGGCGGACCGACGGGCCGGCCACCGGCACCCTGCGCATGGTCGCCGGCAGTGAACAGCAAACCGTCGTCGACACCGTCGTGAAGCCGTGGTGCGCCGAGCGGCACTACCAGTGCGAGGTCACCTTCAAGGGTTCGGTGGACCAGGCCCGGATGCTCGCCTCCGGCAGCACCGACTTCGACGCGTACTGGTTCGCCTCCAGCGTCTTCCTGCAACTGGGCGACCGGGCCAGCGCGCTGCGCGACGTGCAGCCGATGTTCCTCACCCCGGTCGTCTTCGCCGCCTGGCGCTCCGAGATGGACAAACTCGGCTTCGCCGGCCGCTCCGACGTGCCGATCGCCGACATCCTGCAGGCCGTCGAATCGGGGCGGACCAGGGTGTGGATCACCAACCCCACCCAGTCCAACTCCGGCGCCACGGTGCTCTTCGGCTTCCTGAACCACTTCGCCGGCAACGGCCCGGGCACCCCGCTCACCCAGCAGCAGCTCGACTCGCCCGCCGTCGAGCAGGGCGTCACCCGGTTCGTCAAGGCGATGGACCAGACCCCGCCCTCCACCGGCACCCTGATGACCGAGTGCCTCGCCCGCCCGGACCAGTGCCGGGCCATGTTCACCTACGAGGACCTGGTCATCGAGAAGAACACCGAGCTGGTCAAGGCCGGCCGGGAACCGCTGCTGGTGGCGTACCCCCGGGGCTCCCTCGCGGTCAGCGACGCGCCGCTGGGCTTCCTGCCACACGACGGCAACGACAACGCCCACCGGATCTTCACCGAGCTGCAGAACCACCTGCTCAAGGACCCCGGTGCGCAGGCCGCGCTGCTCAAGCTGGGCCGCCGCCCCGCCGCCGGCGTCGGGCTCACCCTCGACAAACCCGACCCGGCCGTGTTCAACCCGGCCTGGGGCATCCAGGGCACCATCAACGAGCAGGCCATCCAGTTCCCGTCCGCCCCGGTCATCCAGGCCGCGCTGGACCGCTACCAGACCCGCTACCGCCGGCCGGTCGCCGTCTACTACTGCCTCGACGGCAGCGGTTCGATGGGCGACAACGACGGGTGGACCGGCATCCAGGCCGCCGCCGGGCAGATCTTCGACCCCGAGCAGGCCGCCCTGAACTTCCTGCAGACCCACCCGAAGGACACCACGACCGTCAGCATCTTCAACGGCGACATCACCGGCGGCAGCCCGTGGACCGTGCCCGGCAACGACCCCGCCGCACTGCGCGACCTGGTCCGCAAGGTCACCGGCTACCAGCCCGACGGCGGCACCGACATGTACGCCTGCCTGCTCCGCGCCGCCGACGAACTGGCCCGGCCGCAGCCCGACGACCGCAAGCGGCTGGTCGTGCTGATGACCGACGGCCAGTCCGACAGCAAGCGGCGCGGGAAGGCCCTGGCCGCGCTACGGTCGGCCGGCGTGCCGGTCGTCGCCATCGCCTTCGGCCGCGGCGCCGACCCCACCCAGCTCCAGGAGGTCGCCGACGCCACCAACGGCACCTTCGTCCGACAGGACGACCTGGTGGCGGCCCTGCGGCAGGCGGCGGGGTACAAGTGAGGCGCCGGCTGGCCGCGCCCGTCGCCCTGGCCGCCGCGGTCGGCGCCTTCGCGCTGGTCTTCGCCCTCACCGGCAGCCTGCTCTGGGCGCCGCTGCTCGCCGCCGCCGTCGCGCTCGGGCTCTACCTGATGCTCGACGACCGCTCCGCCGCGCGCGTGGCCAGCGACAGCTACGCCGACGAGGCCGACGACCGGGTGGGCGAGGCGCTGCGCGTGCTGCGCGGCGTCGAGCGACTCGCCCGGGACGTGCGCAGCCCGGCGGCCCGCCGCGCCCTGGACGACGCCTGCCGGTACGTCCCCGAACTGTTCGAGCGGGTCCGCGACCGCTCACCGGACAGCCTCTACTCCACCGCCGCCCAGGTCGGCGGCCATCTGCGCAGCCTCGACGGCGCGGTACGCCAGTATCTCGACATCCAGCGCCAGCCGGTGCTCTACCACGACCCGGAGATGCTGCGCCGCAACGGCGAAGCCGCGTTCCGACGCTTCGCCGACTTCGCCCTGGACAGCGTCCGGCTGGTCAACCAGGGCGACATCGCGCAGTACACCGCCAACCTGGACACCGTCGCCCCACCCAGCCTGCCCGACCTGGGCCGATAAGGAGTCACGTTGAGACTGCCCAGCACCCGGTTCCTGATCGGGCTGGTCACGGTGATCGCCGTCTGCGTCGTCGCGGCGCTGCTCTGGCGCCGCTCCGCGGACACCCCGGCGACCGCCGGCCCACCCACCACGGTCACCTGCGTGGGCGGCTCCGAGAAGTCCGAGCTGATGGCCGACGGCGAGGTCAAGCGGATCCTGCGCGAGGACTACCGGCTGGCGGTCGCCTTCCAGCCGCTGGGCTCCTACGACCAGGTGCAGCTGAGCACCGACGAGATCAAGGCCCGCAAGCTGGACTGCCTCTGGCCCTCCAGCGCCAGCGCCCAGAGCGTCTTCGAGGCCCAGCACGCCGGAGCCTTCCCGGACTACCGGGCGGAGAACCTGCTCCAGTCGCCCGAGGTCATCTACGCCGGACCGCGCGGCACCGACGCGCTCCTGCGCAAGGGCATCGTGCAGCGCCGCGGCGACCGGTACTTCGTGGTCGACATGAAGGGCCTGCTCCTCGACCACGTCGTCAAGCGCGGCACCTGGGAGGCGATCGGCGCGGCCGATTTGCGTGGCCCGATCACCGTGGCCAGCACCGATCCCGCCAAGTCCAACAGCGGATTCACCCTGGCGCAGCTCCAGCTCAACATCATCGCCACCGCCGACGGGTTCTCCGCCCCGAGCCTCGCCCAGGCACGCCGGGCCCTGCCCACGATGCGCGCGCTGCACGACGCGCAGGGCCTGCAGTCCCGCAGTTCCGACTCGGGCTTCCGGGAATGGCTCACCCAGGGCGGCGAGTTCAAGGCCCCGCTGTACGCCGGCTACGAGAACCAGATCATCCAGCAGGTGGTGCAGAGCGGCGACAACAGCGCCAACCTGCTGAAGAACGTCCGGGTGCTCTACCCCGACCCGACCATCTACAGCGACCACCCGGTACTCGCCCTCGACCCGGCCGCCGGCCGGCTCATCGACGCGCTCAAGGACCCGAAGATCCAGGACATCGCCTGGCAGCGGTACGGCTTCCGCTCGGCCGTGCAGGTCGGCGCGAACGACGTCACCGACTTCCCCGACATCGGGCTCGCCGACCAGATCCGGGCTGCTCCCGCGCCCGCCGCCGACGTGACGCTTGCGCTGCTCAGCTGCATGAAGGACGCCACCACCTGCAAGTGAAGGGACCCACGTCATGACCGAGGGACTCCAGATCGACTTCGGCAGCATCGTCGGCGGCTCGGCCGACCCGCCCGCCGGCGCCGCCGACGCGGCCATCACCACCGCGCTGGCCACCGCGGAACCGAAGACCTTCTCCTGCACCGCCCTGCTCACCCCGGCGCAGCGGACCCAGGCCGAGCAGGCCGCCCGCCAGCTCTACCCGACCATGCTGGCCAACACCGAGGCCCTGGCGAACTTCGGCAACCAGGCCTTGGACCAGGTCAACGCGCAGGTCAGCCGGATCTTCCGGGAGGTCGGCCGGGTCGACATCCCGGAACTGACCAGCATCATGCACGAGATCAACGACCGGATGCGCAGCTTCCGCCGCAAGTACGACCCGAGCGACCCCAAGGTGCGGGAGACCTTCACCAAGTTCTCCGACGCCATCCGCGGCCTGTTCCGCAAGGGGCGGGATCTGCTGGAGATGCTGTTCGAGGAGGCCCGGACGGTCGAGCAGCAGCTCGACCGGGTCGCCGGGCAGCTCAGCGACAAGCAGTTGCAGCTACGCCGCAACGTGGTGCTCTGCGACGAGCTCTACAAGGCCAACGAGGCGGCCATCGGGCAACTCGTCGGCGTCATCGCGGTGATGGAACTGATCCGCGACGCGGCGCTGGCGGACGCCAGGTCGATCACCGTCGCCCCCGGCGCGCCCGACGAGCGGGACCAGCAGGAACGACTCTCGCTGGTCACCGAGTTCGTCCAGGCGCTGGAGGTGCGGATCAACGAGTTCCAGCAGCGCCTCTTCGTCGCCTGGTCGACCTCGCCGCAGGTGCGTAACATCCGCACCCTCAACTACGGGCTCGGCCAGCGTCTCGCCCTGCTGATGAACCTCACCATCCCGACGATGAAGCTCACCATCGCCCAGTGGGCGCTGCTGTTGCAGGCCAACCAGGCCGCCGACATGCAGCAGGCGGTCGCCGACGGCGCCAACGACGTGCTGTCGGCGTACGCGGCGGCATCGAAGACGGCCGTGCCGCAGATCGCCCGGGTGATCCAGACCCCCACCGTCCGCCCGGAAACCATCCTGGAGGTAGCCGAGTCGATCGACGCGCAGGCCCGGGGCATCGAGGACGCCGTCCGCTACGGCCAGCAGAAGCGGGCCGAAGTGGTCACCGCCATCGTCACCGCGAACCAGTCCATGTCGGAGTCCGCCCAGCGGCTCAGCCGGACCGTGGTCGACCTGGTCACCCGGGCCAAGGAGCCGGTGGCGCTGCCCCCCGGCCCGCAGCTTCCGACGGCCGTGCTGGAGCAGGCCCCGGCAGTCGTCCCCGCCCCGCGCTGACCGGCGCGTCACCGGCCGGCGTCAGCGCGGCCGGTGACTGGCCCGCCTCGAACAGCACCGGCCACGGGCGGGCGGCCGACGCGACCGCCGCCGGCCCGGGCGCCGGCTCGACCACCGCCAGCACCTCGGCCGCGAGCTGGGCGCAGCCGCGTGCTGCTGCCTGAGTACCACACCGCGTACCACTTCTGACGCCGGCCGCGGCGGGGCCCGGCGGTCCCGCCGCTCAGCCCCCGGTCAGGTCGCGCAGGGCCAGCACCGACTTCCAGTTGCGGGTCGTCGCCACCACCCCCAACTTCTTCTCCAGGTACGCGTTGGTGAACTTCGTCCGCCCGTAGCCGCCGTCCGGGAAGTGCAGGTGCAACTCCCGGCCGGCCACCTCGTACTCGATGTTCTCGCCGGCCGGCACGGTCAGGTCCTTGACCTTCGCCGCGGTGGGCTTGGCCGACAGGAAGGCCACCAGCACCCGGGTCGGGTCGTCCTGCTTCGCCGCGTACGGGCTGGCGTCGGCGACCGCCGCCAACTCGCCGCCGTTGCGGACCAGCACCGGCACCCGCAACCCGAGCTCGTCAGCGAGCTTGCGCTCGATGCCCTCGGCCAGGATCTCGTCCCTCGTCGGTGGGCTGGTGAAGACCACGTTGCCGCTCTGCAGGTACGTCTTCACGTCCTCGTGGCCGAGGTCGGCGACCAGGCGACGCAGGTCCGCCATGGCGAGCCGGGTGCTGCCGACGTTGACACCCCGCAGCAGGGCGGCGTAGCGGTTGCTGCCGTCGGCCATCCTGGGCCTCCTCGCCTCGACATCGCTCCTGCCCAGCGTAGGGCCCTCGGCGCTGCCCGGCTGGCCGCGTCCACCCGCGTGGTGTGAATCGCCTGCGACATCAGGTCGACAGCGACTCACGAGGTATCTGCCGGGCGGCTCAGCAGGCGGCGGCGGACACACTCCTCCTCCCGGACCGCTGCGCCGCGACGTCGCGGCTCAGCGCTGGCGGATGGCGGTGGAGTTGAGCCGGAAGCCGATGGTGCGCTCGACGATCCGCTCGACCAGCTCCATCTTCCGCAGCCCGGCGATCCCGCGCAGTCCCAGCCGGGCGGCCAACGCCCGCAGTTCCCGGGTCGTCCACGACCCCAGGTACGCCGTACCGTCCTCGCGCCGGGGCATCGCCGCGAGCGCGGCCTGGGCCCGCTCCACGTCCTGGATCACGCCCGGCACCCCGCCCGGTGGCGCCGCCCGTCCGGCGGCTGCCGGCGCACTGCCCCCGTTTTCCGGCACCGGGGCGACGCCGGGGGCGGGCGGCGCGGGGTCGGCGGCGGCCGGGAGCAGCGCGAGCCGGGCGCGTCCCGCAGCCAGGTCGGCCACCTCCGTCGCGGACAGACCGCCGAGGAACGCGGCCACCCGGGCCAGCACTTGGGTCGGGTCGCTCATGCGTCCGCCCCCGTCGCGCCGCTGGTGACGGGGACGGCGGGGGTGGCCGCCGCGCCGCTGGCGGCGGGGGAGGAGGGCGCTGCCGCCGAGGCGGGCTGGAGGTGGGCCAGAAACTCGGTGGTGATCTGACGCAGCTCCTCGCGGACCGCCGGCGCGGTGACCCGGTCCCGCAGCACCACCGGCACCCCGCGTGGCGTGTTCGTGGCGAACAGGGTCACGTTCTCCCGCAGCGCGGTGGGGAACACCGGCACGCCCAGCGCCCGTACCTGGTCCATGTAGCCCTGGTGCGCGGCGATCGGCTGCTGCGCCATCAGCTGGATCATCGTGAACACCACGCCCGCGATGTCCGGGGCGACCTTGTGGTGACGCCGGATCTTGGCGAATCGGCGGGAGTCCGCGTTGTACCGGTCGACCAGCTCGCGGACATTGCCGTGCAGGTAGTCGATGCCGAGGGTGGACAGGTAGTCGGCCTTCGCCGGGATGAGCAGGTGGTCGCTGGCGATGATGGCCGACTGGGTGACCACGTTGAAGTTCGGCGGGCAGTCGATGAGTACCAGGTCGTACGGGTCCAGCGCCGGGTCGTGCAGCCCCTGGTCGAGCGAACCGCGGACCCGGAACAGCTCGGCGTCGTACTCGTCGCCGTCGGCGACACCCCGGGCCAGGGCCAGGTCGATGTCGACCAGCTGGAGGTGGGACGCGATCAGGTCGAGCCGCCCGGCACCCTTCAGCTGGGCGTTCGCCGGGCCGGGCGAAACCACCAGCTCCCCGAGGGCCACCGCCGGGGTGTCCCCGCGCAGCCCGTCATACCAGCGCTTGACCGTCCGCTCGTCGCGCAGTCGGTCCCGCCAGTCGTCCGGCTCGTAGAAACTGAACGTCAGGCTGGCCTGCGGATCGAGGTCGATCAGCAGTACCTTCATCCCCCGGTTGGCCAGCTCGGCCCCGAGGTTGGCGGTCATGGTGGTCTTACCCACCCCACCCTTGTAGTTGATCACCGATACGACGTACACCTGCACCTCCCCGACCGGAACGGTAACGGGCGGGCCGGAATCCCGTGCTACCTCCCCGGCTCTCCGGCATCACCGTTCCGAGCGGCTTTCACTCGCCACCGCCCGGCCAACTCCGGGCGGTGCCGGCGTACGGATGGTTCGCGCCAATCGTCCGTATGACGGGACGCGTCGCCCGATCGTGTCGTACTTGTGACCTGCCGCCGCTTCGCAGCGCACTGTCCCAAGTGGTTGCCTGAAGCCAACATCCCCTGGTCAAAAGCTGCTCAGTGGAGCATTCACCGGGGTGACCCTGTTAACCGACGGCGGTGGCCGACGCTGATCACCGCCTCACCAGCAGGAGGAATCCGCGTGCTATTGAAACGACCGAGCCGGATCGCGGCCGCGGTGGCGGGCGCCACCGCGCTCGCCTTCACGGTCTCGGCCCCGGCCCAGGCCAACGATCACGAGAACCTTCCCGGCGAGCCGACCATCACGTTGCCGATCAACGACAGCGCGGCGGGCGGCACCTACAACCAGGACTTCACCCGGGTGTACGCCAACACCACGCCCGACGGCACCCCGGTCTACATCTACGTCCCGAAGGGCACCCCGCTCGACGGCACCGCGCCGGCCGGCGTGGCCAGCCTCGACCCGCAGTTCGACCACAACCCGGGCGACGGGTTCACCCCCTGCGCCACGGCCACGGCGGCGCAGTTCACCCTCACCCAGGCGCAGATCAACTACGTCGGCGACAAGCTCGCCAACCAGATCGTCGCGGTGGACGAGGAGCACTTCGGCCCGATGGACGCGGCCGACCCGGACGAGCCGGCCAGCGACTCGCTGGTCATGGTGCTCTACAACATCCAGGACGACGCGTACTACGACTGCGCGCAGACGTCCTACACCGCCGGCTACTTCGCGCCGGACTTCATCCAGACCAACGGCATGAACGTCATCGTGGTCGACGCCCTGGACTGGGCCAACCGGGTCGGCCCGAACGACTCGCCGTGGCGCGACAACAACCCTGCCAACGACCGCCCCGAGCTGTACGAGGGCACCGTCGCGCACGAGCTGCAGCACCTGCTGCACAACTACAGCGACCCGGGCGAGCTGTCCTGGGTCGACGAGGGCCTGGCCGACTTCGCCATCTTCCTCAACGGGCTGGACGCCGGCGGCTCGCACCTGAGTAACCAGCAGGTCTTCTACGAGGAGACCTCGCTGACCCGGTGGGGCAGCACCCTGGCCAACTACGGCGCCTCCTTCACCTACTTCCAGTACCTCTGGGAGCAGGCCGGCGGCAACGGCGACGGCACCTACACGCCGGACAAGCAGTACGACGGCAAGGCCGGTGACCTGCTCATCAAGAAGATCTTCGAGGAGCAGGCCGACGGCATGACCGGCGTGCAGAACGCCATCGACAGCTTCAACGCGGCGACCGGCGGGCACCTGCGCAGCGCGGCCGACCTGTTCCGCGACTGGTCGGTGGCGGTCTACCTGGACGACGAGAAGTCGCCGATCTACGACATCAAGGCGTTCGACTTCGGCGACCCGGCGGACACCTCCTGGACCATCGACATCGCTGACGACGTCTTCTGGGGCGGCCGGGGCCACTACCAGGGCGCTACTCCGGAGGCCAAGTGGGCGCGGCTGAAGAACCGCCCCGACACCACCGCCGTGCCGTTCGGCATGTCCGTCGAGCGGTTCCGCAACCCCGGCCCGACCGTGGCGCTGGCCTTCGACGGCGACGACGAGACGGTGATCGCGCCGCACACCGGCACGACCCACTGGTACGCCGGGTACGAGAGCCAGGACGACAACATCCTCGACGTCGACACCTCCGGCGGCGTGACCTCGCTGGACTTCTGGAGCTGGTACTTCATCGAGGAGGGCTGGGACTACGGCTTCGTCGAGGCCCTGGTCAACGGCAACTGGGTGACGGTGCCGGTGCGCAACGACGCCGGCCAGGTGGTCACCACCAACGACGACCCGCACGGCAACAACGAGGAGGGCAACGGCCTGACCGGCACCTCCGGCGGCCGGTACTTCGTGGACGACCCGGCCTACCTGCACCTGACCGCCGACCTGCCGGCCGGCGCGACGGACGTGCGGTTCCGGTACTCCACCGACGCCGCGTACATGGACACCGGCTGGTTCGTCGACGACGTTCGGGTCAACGGCGCCGATGCGAACCTCACCTCGGCGGCGGGCAACTGGTTCGCCACCAGCGGCGTGCAGGACAACAACTGGACGGTCCAGGTGGTCAGCCACTGTGATCTCACCCCGGGCGTCACCTCGCCGGGGGAGACCACCGACGGCGCGGGCAACTGGGTCTACCGGTCCACCGGCGACCAGTTCACCGCCAGCGGCCTGAAGACGAAGTGCGCCAACGGCAAGCAGGACGACTTCGCCGTCCTGATCTCCAACCTGCCGACCGGTGACCTCACCTACCTGGACGCGGACTACACGTTCCGGGTGACCAACACCGGCAACGCGAAGTAAGTTCCGTACCCCTTCGGGCCCGCGCCGCACGTCGGCGCGGGCCCGTCGCGGTCACCGGCCGGCCGCGGTGCCGGAGGTCAGGACTCCTGGTAGACCGGGAGGCCGAGGGTGGCCCGTACCTTGTTGGCCTGCTCGCCGCCGTCGTGTGCGGCGGCGGCACGGATCTCCCGCATCAGCGCCTCGGCGCTGGTCGTCTCGGCGGCTAGCTTCCAGTGCCGCAGCGCCACGTCGTTCTCCTTAAGCAGCGCGGTGACCGGGGCCTGCACCGCCGCCGGCCACACTGTGGTCCGCAACTGCTCGGCGTGTGTGGCGCTGGTGACGGCGACGGTCCGGGCCAGGTCACGGCACGTCCGCCACGGCTTGCCAGCCTTGAGCGCCTCCTCCAGCGCTTCCAGCGCCGTGTTGTACGGCGCCACGATCGCCAGGTATCGGCCCTTCGCCTCCTTCGGGCTCAGCGGCGCCGGGGCGGTCGGCGACGGGGTCTGCCAGACCGGCGGCTGGAGGGTGCGGTCGACGCTCTCGCCGCAGCCGGCGAGCAGCAGGACCAGGGCCAGGGCGGCGGGCCAGCGACGCACAGGACTTCCCATCTGGGCGAGGTCAGGTCACCGGGGAGTCTAAGGCCGGCCCGGCGAGCCCATCGGCCCCCGCTACCGGCGGTCGCCGTCCCGCTCGGGCTGGCCCGGCACCAGCCGCCAGTACTGCCGCTTCCCGTCGTCGCGAACCACCACCCCGAGCCGGCCCAGTTCCTCGCGCAGCTCCCGCACCTCGCCGCCACGGTCGGCCTCGACCGCCCGCTGCCGGGCCCGCAGCAGCGCGTCCGCCCCGGCCGGCAGCCCCGGCAGCCCCTCCACCCAGCGCCGGTACGCCGCCCGGTGCGGGTCCTGCTCCAGCCACGGCCAGCCCTGCCCGGTGAACGCGGCACGCAGCCGGCCCTGATCCAGGTCGGACTTCTCCCGGGCCAGTTCCCCACCCTCGGCGTCGAGCAGCACCAGCGCCTTCCCGTCCAGGAAGACCCCCGCGACCCCGGCCCGGGCGACGTCCCGGCCGTGGCCGTCGCGGTGCAGCCGCACCCCGGTCCGGCCCACCGTCACGGTCAACCGCTCCCGGGTGCCGAGGTAGGCGACGATCAGCCCGACCAGCGCCAGCGCCGCCGCGCCCCCGGCGTACGCCCGCTCGTCGGGCAGCCGGGCCAGCAGCTTGAACCAGCCCTGGAACGGGAACCAGGGCAGGCCGGCCAGCCAGCCGGACGCGGCCGTGAGCGCCGCGCCCAGCCCGGCCCCGAGCAGCGGGAACCCGGCCCACATCAGCACCAGCTCCCCGGCGCCGCCGCTGACCACCGTGTCGCCGTACCCCCGCGTGGTCATGGTCAGGACACCTCCCGCCGTAGCGTCCGGACCAGCCCGGCGGCCAGCGGTAGGACCATCCACACCAGCAGCGACACGGCCAGGCGTGCCCACTGCCCCGCGGTGACGTCGGGTCCGAGTAGCGGCTCCATCGTCACCCCGGTGTCCAGCCAGCGGGCGGGCCCGCGCAGCGCCGAGATCATCCCGCCGAGGATCGTCCAGAGGGTGGGCAGCAGCAGGTAGGTGACGATCGCCAGCGGCGTGTTGAGCAGCAGCAACCCGAACCCCGCGCCCATCAGCACGCTGACGACCTGCAGCACGGCCGCGTGCAGGAGCATGGACCCGTCGAACGACCAGGCGCCCGCGCCGCCGGTGGCCCGGGCGAGCAGCGTGGCGACGGCGGCCACGGCCAGGCTGACCAGCACCGACCCGAGCGCGGCCAGCACCATCGCGGCGAGCTTCGCGAAAACGACCCGCTCCCGCCTGGGCACCAGGGTGAACGTGGTCAGCGCGGTCCGCTGCGACCACTCGGCGGTGATCGACAGAATGCCCAGCACCGGCAGCAGCAGCCCCACCGGCAGCAGCGACGGGACGAAGAAGTCGGCGAAGTTCTGCTGCTCGTCGTCGAGGACGAAGAGCTGCACGGTGACGATGCCGGCGGCGACCAGGCCGATGGTGATCAGCAGCCAGTATCCGGCCCGGGTGTCGGCGAGCTTACGCAGCTCCACCCCGGTCAGCCGGGCCAGCGACGGCTGGTGCCGGTCGGCCCGGCGGGTGACGGTGGTCGGGGCGGGTGCGGGCGTGGTGGTGGTCATCGGGCGTCCTCCCTGGTCGGCGCGTCGGAGGTGAGGGAGAGGAAGAGCTGTTCGAGGCCGGAGCTGCTGGCCGGTCGCAACTCGCTGAGGGCGACGCCCGCGTCGGCGGCGGCCTGTCCGACCGCCTCGGCCTCGGCCCGCACCAGCAGGCCGTCGGTGACCTGGTCGGCGTCGAGCCCGGCCCGGTCCAACGCGACGCGCAACGCGCCCTGGTCGCGGGCCCGGACCAGGGTGCCGGCGCCGGCGAGCAGTTCGTCCTTGCCGCCCTGGGCCACCACCCGGCCGTTGCCGATCACGACCAGCCGGTCGGCGACCGCCTCCACCTCGCGGAGCAGGTGCGAGGAGAGCAGCACGGTGCCGCCCCGGTCGGCGAAGTCGCGCAGCAGGCCGCGCATCCAGAAGATGCCCTCCGGGTCGAGGCCGTTGGCCGGCTCGTCGAGGATCAGCACCCGGGGGTCACCCAGCAGGGCCAGCGCCAGGCCGAGCCGCTGCCGCATCCCCAGGGAGTACGCCCGGACCCGGCGCTTCGTCGCGGGCCCGGTCAGTCCGACCAGGTCGAGCTTCGCGGCGACCTCCCGCCGGTCCACGCCCATCGTGCTCGCGGCGACGGTCAGTGCCTCCCGACCGGTCCGCCCGACGTGCTGCGCGGACGCGTCGAGCAGGACGCCCACTTCCCGGCCGGGGTTGCCCAACTGCCGGTAGGGCAGCCCGGCGACGGTGGCGCTGCCCGAGGTCGGCGGGGTCAGGCCGCAGATCATCCGCATGGTGGTGGACTTGCCCGCGCCGTTCGGGCCGAGGAAGCCGGTCACCGTGCCCGGCTCGCAGCGGAACGAGACATCGTCGACGGCCGGGTGCGGGCCGTAGCGCTTGGTCAGGTGGTCAACCTCGATCATGCCGGTGAGCCTGCCCGCGCCACCCGGCCACCCGCAGCGGCCGGCGGTCGGCATCGCCTCGACCGAGGTCGACGCTCAGGTGTCGACTTTGGTCGCTGGTCCGACTCGCCGGGGCCCGCCTAGCATGAGGGCGTGACCAGCAGCGCCGTGCCCGAGCACCCCTGGCTGCTGCCGGGGGTGCTGACGCTGAATCCGGCGGCGGGAGCGCGACCGCGACGCACCATGCGGGACTGGATCATCGACAGTCTGTGCTTCCTGCTCGGCCTCGGCTGGGTCCTGGTCGCCACGGCCGATGCGGCCTCGCCCGATCCGGAGATGGCCGAGCCGCTGGCGCAGCCGTGGATGATCACGGCCGACGCGCTGCTCGGGCTGGCCTGCTGCGTCCTGCTCTGGGTGCGGCGCCGGTGGCCGCTGGGCCTGGCCGTCGCGACCCTGCCGTTGACTCTGTTCTCGTTGGCGGCCGCGGGTCCCCTGTTGATCATCTACTTCACCGTGGTGGTGCACCGCCGGACGGCCGTCGCGCTGGGGGTCACCGCCGCCGGCCTGGTCACCAACCTCGCCTTCAACTACCTGCGCCCCGAGCCCACCATGCCGTACTGGGCGGCCACCGTCTGGGGCGTGGTGCTCAGCTTCCTCGTGCTCGCCTGGGGGATGTTCGTGCGGGCCCGCCGGCAGCTGGTCGTGTCGTTGCGGGAGCGGGCCGAGCGGGCCGAGGCTGAGCAGCAGCTGCGGGTGGCGCAGGCCCGACAGCTGGAGCGCACCCGGATCGCGCGCGAGATGCACGATGTGCTGGCCCACCGGATCTCCCTGCTCAGCCTGCACGCGGGCGCTCTGGAGTTCCGTCCGGACGCACCGCCGGACGAGGTGGCGAAGGCGGCCGGGGTGATCCGGGGGAGCGCCCACGCCGCCCTGCAGGACCTGCGCGAGGTGATCGGCGTGCTCCGCGCGGAGACCGGCGCGGAGCGGATTCCGGAACGTCCGCAGCCCACGCTGGCGGACCTCGCGGCTCTGGTCGAGGAGTCGCGGGCGGCCGGGATGCGGGTCGATCTGCGCGATCGGGTGACCGCGGCGGAACGAATGCCGGCGGCCCTCGGGCGCAGTGTCTACCGGATCGTGCAGGAGGGCCTGACCAACGCCCGCAAGCACGCCGCCGGGGCCGCGGTCACGGTGGAGCTGGCCGGCGGGCCCGGCGCGGGGCTCACTGTCGAGATCCGTAACCGCTGGCCGGTCGGCGGGTCCAGGAGTCCGGAGCTGCCGGGTGCCGGGACCGGCCTGGTCGGCATCGCCGAGCGGGTCAGCCTGGCCGGCGGCCGCCTGGAGTACGGGCGCGACGACTCGGGCGACTTCCGGCTCGCCGCCTGGCTGCCGTGGCCGGCGTGAACGCCGGCCCGGAACCGGTCCGGGTGCTGATCGTCGACGACGACGCGCTGGTCCGGGCCGGCCTGTCGATGATCCTCGGCGGGGTGCCGGACGTCCGGGTGGTCGGGGAGGCGGCCGACGGCGCCGAGGTGCCGGCCGCCGTGGAGGCGTACGCGCCGGACGTGGTGCTGATGGACATCCGGATGCCCCGGATGGACGGGCTGACCGCCACGGAGGCACTGCGGGCGCTGCCCCGGCCGCCCGAGGTGCTGGTGCTGACCACCTTCGACGCCGACGACCAGGTGCTGCGGGCCCTGCGCGCCGGCGCCGCCGGTTTCCTGCTCAAGGACACGCCACCCGCCGAGATCGTCCAGGCGATCCGCCGGGTGGCGGCGGGGGAGGCGACCCTGTCGCCGACGGTGACCCGCCAGCTCATCCGGCACGTGACCGCCGCCGCCCCGGCCGAGGTGGGCGCGGACCCCCGGCGGGACCGGGCGCTGCGGCTGCTGGACGGGCTCAGTGAGCGGGAGCGGGAGGTCGCGGTCGCGCTCGGACAGGGCCGGACCAACGCCGAAATCGCGGCGGAGCTGTTCATGAGCGTGGCGACCGTGAAGGCGTACGTGTCGCGCCTGCTGACCAAGCTCGAGCTGAACAACCGGGTGCAGGTGGCGCTGCTCGTCCACGACGCCGGCCTGGTCTGAGCGGCGCCGGACCGCTCGCCGGGCGGATTGCAATCATTCTTGGTTGTACCTCTGCTTCACCGCCTCTGCGCGCACTCCGAGCCGGAATGGCGCCCGAGGCGACGCCGGCGGCGGCCCGGCCGCAGGGCTCCCCACCCCTGCGTCGGGCCGCCGTCGACATCGACTCCGCCCGGGTCAGATCCCGCAGCGTGCGGCGGACCAGGTGGTCGTGTTCGCGCTCTTGTCGGCGTTGTTCTCCCGGCGCGCGTCCACGTGGACCTGGTTGCTGTGGCCCGGGTAGCCGGGGCCGAAGATGCCGCTGAAGCCGTGGCTGCGGGCCTCCCGGGCGATCCGGCACAGCGACGAGGTACGCGAGGTCAGGTCGGCCGCGTTCCCGTAGAGGTGCTGGCTGTCCGACGCGCCGCCGACGCGCCGGTTGCAGGTGAAGCTGCGGAAGCCGCTGTTCACGTGGAGGGGCTGGTCGCCGAGACTGTGGCGCAGCGCCTCCAGCTTCCACATCAGCCGTAGCGCGTTGGCCCGGGTCGCGCTCGCGGAGAGCGGGCCGCCGGTCCAGCCACCGATGCCGCAGCCGTTGTCCAGCTCGGTGTAGCTGAAGTGCTTCGGCGTGCAGTCGTTGTCCTGCAACTCGTAGAGCTTGGCGAAGGTCTGCGGGCCGGCGATGCCGTTGGCGCGCAGCCCGTACGCCGACTGGAACCGCCGGACCGCGGCGGCCGTCTCGGGACCGTACCGGCCGTCGACGCGGACGATGTTCCGGTACGCGGCCCAGCCGGCCACCCGGATCTGCAGCTGGCGGACGTCCTCGCCGGAGCGCCCTTGGGCGAGGGTGCGGTTCCAGGTGTAGCAGCCGTCGGCGTGGGCCGGCGGCGCGGCGACCACCGTGGCGATCGCGGCCCCAGGCAGAGCCAGCGCGAAGGCGACGGCGATCCGTTTCAAGGTATGGACGCGCACAGATTCCTCCTGATTGGAGTGCGACTGGGGAGCGATCAGGGCATCGGGCGGGACGTCCCTGGCTCATCCACCCTGGCACTGTTTCGACCCATCAGCAGGCAATTACCCGAATTAGCCTCGTAACCGCAGGTCAGAGGCTGTTTGCGCAAATTGCACCAATTCTCGGAAACGCCCATTCCGGCGGTCGACGCGCGCTCCGGCCCAGCGGGCACGGAAACGGTTGCCAAATCGTGCCGACGGTGATGTTGCCGGGCGGCCCGCGGCCGGTAACGTCTGCGCCGGGAGGCGGGCACGGCTTCCCGGGCGGCCTTCGCTGGCGGGGGAGGTGGGCGTTGGCGCGGGGTGGCGTCTTCTGCGTTGAGGGGCAGTGGCACCGGGACCTGAACGAGCGCGGCTCCGTCCTGCCCACGCTCGAACTGCTCGAACGGCTGGGCCGGATCCGCTTCATCCACAAGGACGCCGCCACCCGCGACGAGCTCTTCTACTTCATCGACCGCTGGCTGCTCAAGCAGTACGCCGACTACCGTGTCGGCTTCTTCGCCATGCACGGCGAACCGAGCCGGCTCTGCCTCACCGACTGGGACTCGGTGGAACTGGCCGACGTGGCCGACCGGATGGCCGGCCGCTGTGACGGGCGGCGCCTCTATTTCGGCAGCTGCTCCGTGCTGCGCGCCTCCGACGCCGCGCTGCGGGAATTCCTCGACGTCACCGGGGCGGCCCTGGTCTGCGGCTTCACCCGCGAGGTGGACTGGGTCGAGTCGGCCGCGTTCGAGACCGTGCTGCTCGACGTGCTGGCCAACGGGCAGCGACACAACGCCGCCGAGCTGCGGATGGGCTCGGCACACTGGGCGCCCCTCGCCGCATACCTCGGCTTCCGGGTGATCTACGCCAATGGCCGGGCCTGGCGGCCGACCGCCCGGCCCCGGGTGCCGGCCCAGGCCACCCCACGCCGGGTTGCCCATCGCCCCCGCTGAGCCCGCGCCGAATCCCTGACCCGGCGGACTGGTAGAACCGACGCATGGCACGCACCATCGCGACCAATACCCGGGTCGACCGGGACGCCCTGATCGAGTTCCTCCGCCCCCGGCACAAGGTCCTGCTGATGACCACCCGCGCCGACGGCCGGCCGCAGTCCTCCCCGGTGTCCTGCGGCATCGACGCCGCGGGCCGGCTGGTGATCTCCACCTACCCCGAACGGGCGAAGGTGGCCAACATCCGCCGCGACCCCCAGGTCTCCGCCTGCGTGCTCTCCGACGTCTGGAACGGGCCCTGGGTGCAGGTGGACGGCACCGCCGAGGTGCTCGACCTGCCCGAGGCCCTGGAGCCGCTGGTGGAGTACTTCCGTAGCATCTCCGGCGAGCACCCGGACTGGGACGAGTACCGCGAGGCCATGGTCCGGCAGGGCAAGTCGCTGATCCGGATCACCATCGAGCACTGGGGCCCGATCGCCACCGGCGGCTTCCCCGCCCGGCTGGCCGACTGACCGGCTCAGTAGGCCGCGGTGAACCGCGTGTTGGTGAACCGCGGGTGCTCGATCTCGTCGACGATGACCACCGCCAGGTCCTCGTAGGTGAGCACCGACCGGCCCTGCGCGTCCGTCACCGGGTGGTCGGTGCCCGTGCGGTAGTGCCCGGTCCGCTCGCCTGGGTGGAACTCCAGTGGCGGCGGGGAGATGTACGTCCAGGTCACCCCGTCGTCCGCGGAGCGGTAGATGGCCAGCGCCTCGGCCTGGCCCAGCGCCGCGTCCCGGTATTCCGCGGGGAAGTCCGGCTCGTTCAGGTACGGGGTGCCCTTCGACGTCAGCAGCGTCGCCCCGCCACCGACGTGGATCACCCGGGGCGGGTTCGGCAGCTCGCGGAGCGTGTCGACCAGTGTCCGGGCCGCCTCCCGCCACAGCTCCCGCTCACCGCCGCCGATCGCCACCACGAACACGTCCGCGTCCTCGGCCAGCTCGCGTACGCTGCGCGCCGAGGTGGCGTCGCCGGTGACCGTGCGTACGCCGGGCGCCAGGTAGCTGGTCGCCTCCGGGCGGCGCACCGCCGCGGTGACCCGGTGCCCCCGGTTCATCGCCTCGTCGGTGATCCGCGACCCCGCGGTGCCACCGGCGCCGAACACGACGATGTTGCTCATGCGGCCACCTCGCTCCGCTCGGCGACCGCATGAGGCTCCACGGCACTGCGCCCGATGATTCGCTCGCTGCGCTCGCTCATGCGGCCACCTCGCTCCGCTCGGCGACCGCATGAGGCTCCACGGCACTGCGCCCGATGATTCGCTCGCTGCGCTCGCTCATGGCTGACCACCTCCCCGCCCCAGGTGCCTCGCCCCTCAGGCTAGGGAGCCGATCGCCCGGCCGGTGCCGTAACGGCGATCCCGGCCGGGCGGCGAGCCGGGTCAGTCGATCAACGCGGAGTAGACCAGCTGGCGCAGCTGCGTACGCAGCGGGTACGTGCTCGACGGCATGAGCTGGGTGAACAGCAACGCGGTGATCTCCTCCACCGGATCCACCCAGAACGCGGTGCTGGCCAGCCCACCCCAGTAGTACTCGCCCACGCTGCTCGGCACCCGGACGGGCACCGGGTCCAGCACCACAGCGAAGCCGAGGCCGAAGCCGATGCCGTCGAGCACCGTCTCGGCGAAGCCCTCCGGCTCGAACGAGGCCAGGTCCCGGCCGTCGGGCAGGTGGTTGCGGGTCATGAAGCGCACCGTCCGCGGCCCCAGCAGGCGTACCCCGTCGAGTTCGCCCCCGCGTAGCAGGAACTGGGTGAACCGGTGGTAGTCGGCGGCTGTGGAGACCAGCCCGCCGCCGCCGGAGAACCAGCTCGGCTCGGTCAGCGCGGCCTGGCCGATGCCGTCGTGCCGCGTCGCCTGTCCGGTGGCCGGGTGCGGGGCGTACAGCGCGGCCAGCCGCTTCGCGTCCCCCTCGGCGACCCACCACCGGGTGTCGGTCATGCCCAGCGGACGCAGGATCCGCTCGGCGAAGAACGCGTCCAGGCTCTGCCCGGAGACCACCTCGACGAGCCGGCCCAGCACGTCGGTGGAAACGCCGTAGTTCCAGCTCGTGCCGGGCTGGAAGAGCAGCGGCAGCCGGGCCAGCCCGGCCGAGGCCGCCGCCAGGTCCGCACCCGGCGGCACGCCCAGGTCGAAGCCCGCCGCCCGGTACAGGCCGTCGACCACCGTGCTCTGGGCGAAGCCGTACGTCAGGCCGGCGGTGTGGGTGAGCAGGTGCCAGACCCGGATCGGCTCGACCGCCGGCACCGTGTACGGCTTGAGCACCGACCCCTTGTCATAGACCCGGGCGTCCGCGAACTCCGGCAGCCAACGGCTGATCGGGTCGTTCAGCTCGAACCGGCCCTCCTCCCAGAGCATCATCGCGGCCACGGAGGTGATCGGCTTGGTCATCGAGTAGATGCGCCAGAGGGTGTCCGCCTCGACCGGCGTGCCGGCCTCCCGGTCGCGCAGCCCGTAGGTCGAGGAGTGGGCGATCTCGCCCCGGCGGGTCACCACGATCTGCCAGCCGGCGAGCCGGCCGTCGTCGACGTACCTGCCGAAGTGCTCGTCGATCCGCGCCAGCCGGGCGGGGTCGAATCCGATACGGGCCGGGTCGGTGCTCACTGCGACGCTCACGCCGCCGAACCTACCGGCCGGTACGCCGACCGGGAAGTGTCGGCGGCCACCACTAACCTTGCCTCATGCCGGAGCCGACAGAGGACGTCACCTACCGCCACGAGGACTGGTATGCCGAGGAGTTGGCCGACCGGCACTTCGTCCGCTGCTCCTTCTTCCACGTCGACCTCACCGAGGCGGTCAGCCAGGGCGCCGTCTTCACCGAGTGCGTCTTCGGCAACGTCGCCTTGAACGCCTCCCGGCACACCGACTCGGCCTTCACCCGCTGCACCTTCAAGCGCTGCAACCTGTTCGAGGCCGAGTTCACCGGCTGCAAGCTGGTCGGCAGCAGCTTCGAGCAGTGCGACCTGCGCCCGCTGCGGGTCAGCGGCGGGGACTGGTCCTTCGTCGCCCTGCCCGGCGCCGACCTGCGCGGGGTGCACCTCACCGACGTACGCATGCGCGAGGTGGACCTGACCGGCGCCGACCTGACCGGCGCGACCGTCACCGGCGTCGACCTCTCCGGCGCCCAGCTGCACGCGGCCCGGCTGGTCCGGGCCGACCTGCGTGGCAGCGACCTGACCGCGCTCGACCCCACCGCCGTGGAGCGGGCCGGGGCGATCGTCGACGCCGAGCAGGCGATCGTGCTGGCCCAGGCGCTGGGCTTCGAGATCCGCTGAGCAGTCCGGAAAATACGCCGCAGGGTGTCAGATTTCCCTGCCAGGCTGGCCCGCATGGCATGGTGGTCCGACCTGGTGGCAGCCGAACCCGACTTCGCGGCGCGCGTCCGCGCCCGATTCACCGTCCGCAAGCACGGCACGATGGCGACCCTGCGGCGGGACGGCTCGCCGCGGATCAGCGGCACCGAGTTCGACTTCTCCGACGACGGTCAGCTCCGGCTGGGCAGCATGGCCGGCGCGATCAAGGCGCTCGACCTGCGGCGCGATCCCCGCGTGGCGCTGCACTGCCCGAGCGAGGACGCCCCGGAGGACGACCCGGCGTCGTGGGGCGGGGACGCGAAGATCGCCGGCCGGGCGCACGAGGAGCCGCCCGGCGAGGACGGTTCGCACCGGTTCCGGATCGAGTTGACCGAGGTGGTGCTGACCCGGGTCGGCGACCCGCCGGACCATCTGCTGATCGAGAGCTGGCATCCCGACCGTGGCCTGCGGCGGCGCGAGCGGCGCTGACCGGCCAGCTGTCGGGAACACGCCTCCGCTCGACGGCTACTCGACGATCGAGGCGTGTGTCATCCTCCCTGCGGCGGGCCACGGGGGCGACCGCCGGCGCCGGTGGCCGAGGGAGGGATCGGTGGCTGAGGACGAACTCACGCAGACCGGTATCCGGGTGGGTGGGTGGCTGCCCGCCGTATCGGCCGAACCGGCGCGGGCACCGGAGCAGGCGTTGACCATGCCGCGGCGGCTGCCCGCCGACGGTGAGACCGCGTCCGATCCGGCGCCGGTCCGCGACCGCCCCGATCCGTCGCTCGTCCGCGACCACGCTCAACCGGCGATCGTGGTCGACCGGCCAGGGGAGGGTGATCCCGAGCCGTTCAGGTCCCCGGCCGAGCCCGCCGCACCGCCGGTCACCGGGCCGCGGCCCGGCGCCGTGGCGCCGGCCCGGCACTCGTCGCTGAGCGTCGGAGGTCGCCTCGCCGAGTTGCTCGGTCCGGCGGCCGCCAAGGTAGGCACGGCCGTCGGGATCATCCCCGACGGGCCGGTCACCCGGGTCGGCGTGGCCCGGGCCCGGCGGCGCCGGCGCCGGCTGTTGTTCGGGGTGGCGGCCCTGGCCGCGCTGGCGCTGGCGCTGGCGTACGTCCGGTAGGGGCCGGACCCGCGGGCGAGCCGCCCACGCCCGCGGCACCCGACGAGAAGCCGCCGGCCGCAGAATCGATGCCAGGCCCTGCGCCGTCGAGTCGGCGCACGTCACCGGGGAGGGACAAATGCCCGCGTTCGCGCTCGCCCACCTGCGTACGCCGCAGATCAACGAGGACGTCCTGGAATACCTGGAGAAGATCCAGGCGACCCTCGACCCCTACCAGGGGCGGTTCCGGGTGCACGGCGCTCCGCCGGAGGTGATCGAGGGGGAGTGGCCGGGCACGGTGGTGGTCATCGAGTTCCCGGACGTCGAGCAGGCCCACGCCTGGTACGCCTCCCCGGCGTATCAGGAGATCCTGCCGCTGCGCCTGCGACACATCGAGGGCTCGGCGATCATCATCCAGGGCGTCGGGCCGGACTACAGCGCCGCGCGCACCGCCGCCCGGCTGCGCCAGGACGCCGGCTGAGACGGATCCCCCGCCCGGGGGAGTCGGTCCCCTCCCGCTCGGGAGGGACCGTGGGCGCGGCGGCGGCAGGGTGGACGCATGACGCTCACCGTGCCGCCGCCGACCGCCGCCGTCACCCGGCGCCGTGCCGCCTGGCTGGCGTACGCCGCCGTGGCCTGGGCGATCGGCTACGGCACGCTGCGCGCGGGCTGGGCGATGACGGGTACCCCGTCGTTCGGGCCGCTCGGGACCGACCTGGTGGTGGTCACCGGCTGGTGGTCCGTGGCGCTCCAGGCCGCCGCAGCGACGGCCGGCGTCGGGCTGGCCCAGGCCCAGGCCTGGCGGCCGGCGCTGGCCGCGGCGGCCTGGGCGGTCTGCGCCGCCATCCTGCTCTCTGGCGCACTGCTGCTGCTGGACCTGGTCGGTTTCCTCATCCTCGACCTCAGCCCGGCGTTCACCCTGGCCGGGTTCCTCAGCCGGGCGGGTGCGCTCACCGGCGCCGTGCTGCTGCACGCAGCGGCGCTCGCGCACCTTCGCCGATTCCGGGGGGACTGCGGCCGGTGCGGTCGCGCTCGCAGGTCCGGTGGGCCGGCGCCGCGCTGGGCCCGGGTCGCGGCGTGGGCGGCGGTCGCCGGCTGCCTGGTGCGGCTCGCCGCCCAGGTGGCGGTGGGTTTCGGGGACCTGCCGCTGGCGCAGGGCGCCTCGGTGGTGGCGTTCGAGGTGGGGTTCCTGCTCGCTGGGGTGCTGCTGCCGCTGGCCCTGGTGTACCGGTGGGGGAGGGTGTGGCCGGGGTGGGTGCCGCTGCTCGCCGGCCATAGGGTGCCCCGCCTGGTGCCGCTGGCACCGGCGGTCGTCTTCGCGGTGGGGCTGATCTGCTACTTCGGTGTCGGTCTCGCCCAGCTCGCCGTCGAGACCGTGACGGGCACCGTCGACCTGGGCGACGGGCGTTACCCGCTGGGCTTCTTCTGGTTCGCCGAGTCCGGCTACTGGTTGTGGGGCTGGGGGCTGGGCGTCGCCGCAGTCGGTTATCACCTGCGGACCCGTCGGACGTGCCGGCACTGCGGCCGGTGACGGCGGGACAGTTTGTCCGTCAGGGGCGGCATGGGCCGTCGTACCTTTCCGATGTCCCGGTTCGACCGTCCCCTGTGGAGGTTGTCCTCATGTGCAGCAGTGCGTCCGTCGTCCGTCCCGTCGGCCTGTCCGGCCCGGGTGACCCGTCCGGCGAGGTGCTGCGGGAGATCCCGCTGCCGCCGTACGTGACCGGCGAGGACGCCCAGTTCGCGGCCCGGGCGGTGGTGGTGCATGCACCGCGGCGCTGGTCGGGCGGGACGATCTGCCGCAATGACGCCAGCCCGCATCCCTGCCGGCTGCACCGCTGGGGGCGGCGGGTGCTGGCACTGCACGGGCTGCCGCCCGCCGAGATCGACGCCCTGATCGAGCGCGGCGATCCGAACGCCGAGCCGCGCCCGCACCGGCCCGGCGCCTGACCGGTGAAGCCCCGGCCCATCCCGCGGGCCGGGGCTTCACCGGAGTCAGCAGACGATCGGCTTCACCCAGGAGCACTCCCTGCCCTCGGGCACCCGCGGTGCCTCCGGCGCCGTCGGCACCGTCGGCACCGTCAGCCGCGCCGTGCTCGTCCCCTTCTCGGTGTACGCGGCCAGCGCGACCGCGATCTGGTCCTCCAGCCCCTTGACCGACGAGGTCAGGTAGTTGTTCAGCACGATGGAGAAGGCCAGCAGGCGCCCGTCCGCGTCGGTGACGTAGCCGGAGAGGCTGGACGCCCCGGTGAGGCTGCCGGTCTTGGCGTGCACGTTGTTCGCGGCGGCCGTGCCGCGCATCCGGCTGCGCAGCGTGCCGCCGACGAAGCGGTCGGCGTTGCCGGCCACCGGCAGGGCCGCGTACCAGGTGTCGAACCAGGGTTCGGCCCGGACGGCGGCGAGCAGCGCCACGAACTGGGACGGCGGGATCATGTTGCGTCGGGAGAGGCCGGAGCCGTCGCGTTGGCGCAGCGTGCCGGTGTCCACTCCGGAGTTCCCGGCGTACGTCCCGATCGCGGCGAGCCCGGCGGACCAGGTGCCGGAGCCGGACAGGACCCGGCCCAGTTCCTTGGTGAGCACCTCCGCGTGGCCGTTGTTGGAGAGTTTGAGGAACGGCACCATCAACTCGGCCAGCGGCATCGAGTCGTGGCGGGCGATCGTGGTGGCGTCGCGCGGGGTGGCCTCGCCCAGCACCGTCCGGCCGAGGACGCGCACTCCGTGGCGCAGCAGCGCCGACCGGAAGATGTCGGCGGCGTACCCGGTCGGCTCCCAGACCGTCATCCAGTCGCTCGCCGGGTCCTCGCCGACCGCGATCTGGCCGGTCACCACGATGGTGTTGCCGCCGTGCTCGCGCTCGAAGGAGATGCTCGTCTCGCCGGTGGCGACCGTCTCGGCCCGGTTGTCGATCCGCAGCCAGCCGTTGGGCGGGGTCATGGTGACCACCGGCGGCGCGCCCGCCGCGCTGGCCGGGGCGGCGTGCATGATCACCGTACCGGCGTCGTAGTCGGTGTCCGGGGCCACGGTCAGCGCCGAGACCTGCGCGGCGTAGTAGTAGGACTCGTCGTCCCAGGTCCAGTCCGGGCCCAGCCGGGTGCGGTCGTAGCGGGTGTCGTCGGCGACCAGGGTCCCGGTCACCACCCGTACGCCCGCGGCGGCGACCCGCGCGGCCAGCTCGTCGTAGTTCGCGGCGAGCATGGTCGGGTCGCCTCCGCCGCGCAGGTACAGGTTGCCGGTGAGCACCCCGGCGCGACGTACGCCGTCGTTGGCGACGTCGGTGGTGAAGCGGTGGCTGGGGCCGAGCAGTTTCATCGCCGCGGTCGAGGTGAGCAGCTTGGTGTTCGAGGCGGGGATCAGCCGGCGGTCACCGTTGCGGTGATAGAGGGTCCGCCCGGTGGCGGTGTCCACCACGACCACGCCCGCCTGCGCCCCGGCCAGCCGGGAGTCGGCGAGGACCGCGTCGATGGTCGCGTTGAGCCGGGTCTGCGCGGGGGTGGGCGACTCGGCGGTGGCGGTCGAGGCGCCGGCCGTGGCCGCGGTGGCGACCACTGCCAGCACGGCGAGCGCCCGCGGAAAGAGACGACGATGCATGTATCGATGCTGCCATGGCGTTTTCTTCCGGAAAAGGCTCTGGAGCGAAAGTTATTGCCGTAATGGTCGCCGCCGACGGAGGCGCGGCTGAAACTCCGCCGAATACCCACCTCACGGACCGCAAAACCCCTGCTCAACCCCCTGGTTACCCGATCGGGTGCCACACCCGTGGCCCCGGTGTCCACTGATCCGGCTCTATTTGACGGATGCCCCCGCAGGGGGCACCGTAGGCCATGAGGGCGGTGCGAGCTGCCCAGATTTGCCCGGCGAAGAGTGATTCGCCGTTCCGGTTCCGGGCCCGGCCGCGTATGGCCGCGTCGACCCGTCCTCGATCCCGAACCTGCCACGAGGAGTCCGCCATGCTGACCATGACCGACAACGCCGTCCTGGTGATCCGCGACCTCGCCGAACAGCAGGACGTCGCCGATGGTGGCGGGCTGCGCATCGCCGCCGACACCGACGCCGGCTCGCTCTCGATCGAGCTGGTGCCGCAGCCGGTGCAGGGCGACCAGGTGGTCGACACCGAGGGCGCCCGGATCTTCCTCGACGCCGACGCCGCCCAGCTGCTCAACGACACCTCCGTCGACGCGGTCGTCGACGAGGAGGGGATCGTCCAGTTCGGCTTCACCACAAAGGAGTGACGACCACCCGTCACCCGGCCCGGCGGTGAGTCTCACCGCCGCGGTGCGGCCGGCCGGAACGGCCCCGCTCAGGCCCGTCCGCGTGCCACGGGTCGTCGCGCTGCTCCGGCCCGGCGGGGAGCAGCGCCGCCAGTACGTGCGCCAGGTGGTGCGAGGTGCTCCAGGCGATCCAGTTCGCCGTCGAGCCGGCCCCCGCACCCCGCCGGGCCCGGCGCAGGATCTCGTGATCGCCCCACGAGAAGCCGGCCCCGGCAACCGGCCAGTGCGGCGCCGCCACGAGCGTGCGGCACAGGTCGGCGAAGCGCTCGTCACCCCGGCCGCCCCGCCGCGACCAGCGATACAGCCACCACGCCCCGTCCGTGGTGTAGCGCAGCGTCGGCAGCCGGTCGCCCGGCCCCTCCGCGTCCGGCTCCGCGCAGCAGACTCCGTAGTCGCCGTAGCCGACGCCGAGGTCGGCCAGCCGCTGCCAGAGCTGCCAGTCGAAGCGGTCCAGGCGGACCGGTTCGTCGGTGGGCAGCCGGGCCAGCGTCGGCGGCATCCCGCCGGCCACCACGGTCACCGAACGCCACGCGTGCCGCCGGGCCCACTCCGCCAGCCGCCGGACCCGAGACTCGGCCAGCCGGACGTCCGCCGGGCAGCAGACGTCCCCGGCGTCGATCAGCAGGTCGCACTGCTCCGGCACCAGCCGGGCCAGCCGCCACACCCGCTCTACCGCGCTGGTCGTTGCGTCCGGCCCGGCCCGGCCCTGACCGGTCCGCAGCCGCAGCACCGCCCGCTGGGCGTACGCCCGCGCGGCGGCACCGTGCGCCACCAGCCGCCGGTGGCTCTCCGCGAGCCCGATCACCGGCACCAGCGGTACGCCCCAGCGGACCAGCTCGCTGCGCGGCCCGTCTGGCAGCGCCGAGACATCGACCGAGGGAAGCAGCCCGGCCGGCAGCCGGCCGACCAGGTCCACGGTGTACGGCTCCACCGCGTGGACGTCGATGACCGGAGCGAGCAGCGGAGCGGTGACCTCGTCGAGATGGGCCAGCGCCTCCAGCTCACCCCGGCGGCCATTGAGTACAGGACGGTAGACCGCATCGGCCGCCCGACCCCCGTGGGCGGGCACCATACTTCAATGTATCGGGCGATTCGCGTTCGCCCACACTTTCGGCGGAATCGGGACGTCGTTGACGGCCGCTGACCAGCGGTGCTGGCACGGGCTGGCGTCGTCGGGCAGGACACCCCGACCACCTCCTGAGCCGACTGCCTGCTTGCGCGCTGGCACTCCGGGGTCCGGGCAGAAGACGTCCGCTCGGGCCCCGGAGCTGTGCGGCGGCTTGCTCAGTCGTCGTCGCGGTTTCGGGGCCGGTCCCCGCCGTGGTCGTCACCGCGGTCGTCGGTGCCGGTGCGGGGCCGGTCTCCGCCGTGGTCGTCGCCGATGTCGTGGTTGCGGTCGTCGCTGCCGCTGCGGGCGGCGGTGCGGTCGTCGCCGCGGCGACCGTCGTCGGCCCGCCGCTGCTCGATCTCGACCACGGTGCCGTCACCCCGGTCGACCTTTACCTCGTACGTGGTGCCGCCCTTGGCGACCTTGACGCTCCACACCCGACGGCCGTGCTCCAGCTCGGCCTCGATCTCCACGATCCGGCCGCCGCCGAGCCGGGCGAGCGCGATCTCGCCCGCCCGCTTGCCGCTCACCGCACCGTCGGCGGTGCCGCTCGGCGCCCCGCTGGACGCCGCGTCGTCGTCCGGCTTGGGGTTGTCGTCTGCGGTCGCTGCGGCGAGCGCGGGGCCGGGAGCCGGCCGGTCGGCCGCTGTCACGCCCAGCGCCACACCGGTCACCGCCAGCACCGCGGCCCCGCCAGCCGCCGCCAGGACCAAAGAAGTCCGTCGCATCGTCTCCACCTTTCCTCGGTTGTGCCGTCGAGGATCGGTCCGGAGTGGATAGCGGCGCGCTACCCGCGGGATAAGCCCGGGTTAAGGCCGGGGCGGCCCGAGCCGCAGCAGCACGAGCGCCCCACCGCCGGGGACGGTCTGCAGCTCCAGCCGGCCACCGCTGGCCCGGGCGGCCCGGTCGGCGATGTCCAGTCCCAGCCCGGTCGAACCCGCGTGGCTGGCGCCCCGACGGACCGTTCCGGACGGCAGACCCGGGCCGGAGTCGGCGACGGTCAGCGCGACCTGCCCCGCTTCGGGGGCGAGCCGGACGGCGAACGGGGTGCCGTCCGGCGTGTGCGCGAAGACGTTGCCCAGCAGCGCGTCCACGGCTGCGGCCAGCTCGTCCTCGGGCACCCCGACCGGCAGCGGGCCGGGCGCCAGGTCGAGGGTGACGGTGCGGCCGGTGTCCTCGGCGAGCACCGACCAGAAGGCCACCCGCTCGCGGACGACCGCTGCCGCGTCGCAGCCGGGCCGGCCGTCCGATGCCGCGCTGCGCCACCGGGCCTGCCGGATCAGGCCGGTGACGGCCCGTTCCAGGCCGTCCACCGCGGTGGTCAGCCGGGCCGCGTCGTCCGGGTCGCGCAGCGACTCGGCCTCCAGCCGCAGCGCGGTCAGCGGGGTACGCAGCCGGTGCGACAGGTCCGCGACCTGCTCACGCTCCTCGCGTAGCAGCACCTGGATCCGGCCGGCCAGGTGGTTCAGCGCGCCGGCGACCTCCCGCAGCTCGGGCGGCCCGGCCGGGGTGACCCGGGCGTCGAGTTCGGCGTTGGCGAGCCGGTGGGAGACCGCGGAGAGTTCGCTGATCGGCCGGACCAGCGTGCGGGCCAGCCGATCGGCGACCGCCAGCCCGACCAGCACCAGCAGCACGCCGAGCAGGGCCAGCACCAGCCAGGCCCGGGTCACCCCGGCGGTGAGCTCCGACCGGGGCACCACGGTCCGGATCACCCCGGTCCCGGCGTCGCGGCCCCGGACCGCGATGACCACCTCCCGGCCGTCGGCCGACTCGATGGTCAGGCTCTGCCCCCGTGCGGCGAGCGCCACCGCGGGCGTCCGTGGCACCGGCGTGCCGAGCACCGTGCCGTCGGGCAGGTACACGCTGATCGGTCGACCCGAGTCGGCGGCACGCTGCTCGACGGTGAGCCGGATGGTGTCCGGGTCCGCCGTGCCGACCACCGGTACCAGGCTCTGCGCCTCGGCGGTGGCCTGGACGGTCGCCCGGTCCGCGGCGACGGTGCGCAGCAGCAGCGCCAGCGGCACCAGGAAGGCGGTCAGGACGAGCACGCTGACGGCGGCGACGAGCAGCGCCAGCCGGCCCCTCACCGGCTGGCCCCGGGAGCCTCCAGCCGCACTCCGACTCCCCGGATCGTGTGCAGGTAGCGCGGTTCCTGAGCGGTCTCGCCCAGCTTGCGGCGGAGCCAGGACAGGTGCACGTCGACGGTCTTGTCGGCGCCGCCGTACGGGATCTGCCAGACGTCGGTGAGCAGCTCCCGCTTGCTGACCACCTGCCCGGGGCGACCGGCGAGGTGGTGCAGCAGGTCGAACTCGCGCGGGGTCAGTTCGACCGCGACGCCGTCCAGGCTCACCTGCCGGGAGCGCGGGTCGATCCGCAGTCCGCCGACCACCAGCGCCGCGTCCTCCGCCCCGGGGTCGCCGGCCGACCGGCGCAGCACGGCCCGGACCCGGGCGTCCAGCTGCGCCGCGGTGAACGGTTTCACCAGATAGTCGTCGGCCCCGGCGTCGAGCAGCCGGACGATCTCGCTCTCGTCGTCCCGCGCGGTGGCCACGATCACCGGCACCGAGCTGACCGCGCGCAGCATTCGGAGCAGCTCACGACCGTCCAGGTCGGGCAGTCCCAGGTCGAGCACGACCAGGTCGGGCCGGTCGTCGAGTGCGTCGCGCAACCCGGTCATCGCGGTCGAGGCGGCGGCCACCGCGTGCCCGCGCTCGCGCAGGGCCCGGATCAACGGGGTACGGATGGTCAGGTCGTCCTCGATGAGCAGCAGCCGGGGCACAGGGTGCACGGTAGCCCGCTGGAGCCGTCCGGGTCAGTCCTCGTCCGGGTTGTCGAGGCGGTCCGGTCTTCGACCGAACGCCCGATTGAGTCCGCAGAAATGTTAGCTGGGCTAATGATGCGGTTCGAGCTGCTCGGGTCGAGGGCTTGGCGGTGCGGGCAGCCCGGTCGGGATGATCGTTCCGATCGGTCGGACCAAGGTTCGCCCTGTCGCCACTGATCTTGACACTGGCTGAGAGGCGGCTCACACTTCCGCCCAACTGTGGCAGCCGGAGGTCGTGCCGGACACTCCCCCACCAAGCGGCCCTCGGGAATCCCCTTGCCTGGAAGGACTCTCATGAGGAGTAGCAGAAAATCGGTCAGAACGGGCCGCTGGTTGGCCCTGCTCGCGCTACCGCTGGCGCTCGCCTTCAGCGCCCCCGGCCTCGCGATGACGTCGGACGGCGAGGTGGCCCCCGACAGGGTGTCGAGTGGTGCGCAGAACGGCGTCGGGCTGATGCGCATCGTGGTCGCCGACAAGTCGGGCATCGATCAGCTCAACGAGCTGGGTGTCGACCTCGCCGAGTACGTCAAGCCGGTCGACAACGGCATCGAGGTGCACGCAATCCTCAGCCCGGAGGAGAGCCAGGCGTTGCGGGACATGGGCTTCGACGTCCAGGACGCCATTTCCGACCAGAACGACTACGCGGAGAACATGACCGAACGGGCCGCCACGATGCGCGCCCTGACGGCTGCGGCGGCCAGCACGGACACCTTGACCATGCTGCGCGCGGAGTGGTTCACCAGCCTCGAAAACCAGCTCTTCCTCAACATTGAGGTGAAGTCGAGCGCCGGCACCGACTCGACGACCGTGCTGACGGCGAGCTGGGACAGCGGAGCGGGTACCGAGATCGGCTCCGGTGGCACCGCCACCATGTCCCGGTTCACCGACGCCGGCCAGTACATGTACCACCGGTTCAGCAACCCGGTGGCCATCAGCGCCGCACCGGCCAAGGCAACCATCACCAGCAACAAGGGCGGCTCGGTCACCGTCGACGTGAGCAAGTGGCTGGGCAGCCCGCGCAAGGTCACCGGCAACCACCCGTACGTGTCGGACTTCGTCGACCACTACATGGACGCGACCGAGGTCACCGCGCGGATCAGCAGCCTGGCCGCCGAGTTCCCGAAGCTGACCCAGCTGATCGACCTGCCGTACAAGACGAACGGCTACCGGCGCCAGGCGCAGGCTCAGTTCGGCACCGCCTCGGCGAGCATCGTCTACGTCACCTCGAAGGCGTACGGCTCCGAGGGCGGCAACGACATCACCATGTCGCTGGTCAACCCGGGCGTGGCGAACGCCCCGCTGACGGTCGGCGTGTCCGGGAGGGCCGTCACGGTGAACCTGGCCACCAACGGCTCCGGCGCGATCAGCAGCACCGCGGCGCAGGTCGTCGCCGCGGTGAACGGCAACGCCGACGCCGCGAAGCTGCTCACCGCCAGCACCTACCGGGGTAACGTCGGCGCCGGTGTGGTGGCCGCGGCGGCGGTCACCAGGCTGACCGACAACCTGAAGGCCCCGGCGAGTGTGTCCCGCGACCCGTTCCAGATGAAGGCGCTGCGGATCGGCAAGCAGCGGGACGGCTCGAAGGTCGGCGTCTTCCTCTACTGCCAGGAGCACGCCCGGGAGTGGGTGACCCCGCTGGTCTGCGTGGAGACGGCCGAGCGGCTGCTGCGCAACTACGCGAAGGACCCGAACACCCGCAAGCTCGTCGATGACCTGGACATCTTCATCCTGCCCACGGTCAACCCGGACGGCTCGCACTACAGCATGTACGACTACAACATGCAGCGCCGGAACATGACCAACTACTGCCCGGCCACCTCGGCGGACCCGGCCAACCGCAACGCCTGGGGCGTGGACCTGAACCGGAACTTCTCGATCGGTTCGGTCTACGACGGCTACAACGGGGGCTCGACGAGCTGTACCAGTGACACCTACGCCGGTCCGAGCAAGTTGTCGGAGCCGGAAGCACGCAACGAGGTGTGGTTGGTCGACACCTTCCCGAACATCAAGTTCGCCATGAACAACCACTCCTACGGTGGTTACTTCATGTGGCCCCCAGGCGCGTACAAGACCGCCGGGCGGGAGGTGCTGCCGCGGGTGGACCAGGGCACCGAGGCCTTCTTCTGGACCTCCTCGGACTACATCCTCTCCCGCGTGCAGGAGCACCGAGGCACCGGGATCTGGCCGGGTCGCACCGGGCCGGTGACCGACGTGCTCTACTCGGCGGCCGGTAACAGCGCCGACGAGCACTGGTACAACCGGGGCATCATCGGCTGGGACTTCGAGGTCGGCGCGGACGTCTACAACCCGACGACCAAGCGGTTCACCGCGGTCGGCTTCCAGCCGTCCTTCGCCGAGGGTCACGAGGAGGCGATGGAGTTCGCCAACGGCAACATCGCCATCCTCGATGTCGCCCGGTCCTACGCGACGGACAAGCTCCAGCCGCGATCCGAGCTGAAGACCGTCAAGCAGGAACCTGGTGCCACGACCTTTACCTTCACCACCAGCGAGCCGGCGAACGTCTACTACACGCTCGACGGCAGCCGGCCGACGTTCGACTCCCCCAAGCTAGCGCTGGCCGGCATGCGGGAGGGCAACCAGACCCTCACGGTCAAGGGCAACACCACCGTCAACTGGTTCTCGATCGACATCGCCGGCAACGTGGAGAGCAACTACAAGCCGGACGGCAACGGCAAGAACTACAACAAGCAGACGGTAGCCATCCAGTAATCAACATCGATGGGAAGCGGTGGCCGTCGACCTCCGGTCGGCGGCCACCGCCGTTGTCCCGGCATGCCCGGCTCGGCTTCGTCCCCGCAGCCACCCCGATCACGCCCATCTCCGCTACCCACCGGAGCAACCGATGCACACCCACACCCGGCCGACCTCCCGGCCGCCGGTCGACCCGTCCCGCGACAGCGCAACCCGACGTCGGACCCTGCTGCTGCTCACTCTGATCCTGGCGCCGTTGGCCGCGGCGACGCTGCTCGGGATGGTGCTGCTCTGGCCGGACGGCAAGCCGGCGAGCGGTAGTGCCACCGCGAGCGCGCGCAGCCGGAGCCATCCCGAGGCGACGGTGCAGAGCGTCGCGACGTACGACTGCCCCGCCGGCAGTCAACAGCCCGGACCAGACGGCCGGCAACAGATGGTGACCTGCGCGTCGGTGCAGGCCCGGTTGGAGACCGGGCCGGAAAGTGGTGGCAGCGTGGCCGTCGACGTGCCGGCGGAGGTCTACCGCGCCGGCCTCGAACCCGGTGATCGGATCAAGCTGGTCCGCGTCTTCAACCACCAGAGCGGCCCGGCCATGTACGCCTTCTACGACTACTCCCGGACCCTGCCCATCTCACTGCTCGCGGCGGCCTTCGCCGTGGTCGTCATCGCAGTGGCCCGGATGCGCGGGCTGAAGGCCCTGATCGGGCTCGGCTTCGCTTATCTGATCATCGTCAAGTTCATGCTGCCCGCGCTGCTGACCGGTGAATCCGGCCTACTGGTCGGCGTGGTCGGCTCGTCGGCGATCATGTTCGTCGTCCTCTACCTGGCCCACGGATTCTCGGTGCGCACCACCTCCGCGCTGATCGGTACGCTGTTCGGCCTGCTGGCCACGGCCGGTATCGGGCTCTGGGCCACCAGCGCCGCCCACCTGACGGGCCTCGGTGACCACGACAGCGGTGCGCTCGCCCTCTTCGACACCCGGATCAACTTGCCGGAGATCGTGCTCTGTGGCGTCATCGTCGCCGGACTCGGCGTGCTCAACGACGTCACCATCACCCAGTCCTCGGCCGTGTGGGAGCTGCACGAACTGGGCTCGAACAGCTCCGCCCGACAACTGTTCGGCAGTGCCATGCGGATCGGCCGCGACCACATCGCCTCGACCGTCTACACCATGGCTTTCGCGTACGCCGGGGCGGCCCTACCCGTCCTGCTGCTGATCAACGCTTACGACCGCCCGCTGCTCAACGTGCTCACCACCGCCCAGATCGCCGAGGAGATCGTCCGGACGCTGGTCGCCTCCATCGGTTTGGTGCTCGCGATCCCGCTGACCACGGCGGTGGCCGTTGCGGTCGTCAAGGCCATCGGGAGCGCGACACCGACCCCTGCCCCGACCCCAGGCGGGATGCCGACCGCCACCGCCGCCGGATGACTAACTCGGCCGAACGGCTGCGGCCGTCGTCGAAGCCCCGCTGACTCATTTAACGTTCCCCAGTGCCGGCCTTAACCTTCCCTCGGGGACACTCGGCGCATGGGCCGTCGTCAGATCCTCGCCGCCGTCGGGTGGTTGGCCACCACCGTCGCCGCCACGCTCGTCGGGATGGCCGCGATCCAGTTGGTCGGCAAGGGCATCGCCGGCACCCCCGGCGGCGTACGCGACCAGCAGGAGGTCGAGCGGGCGCTCGCGTCCCCCGAGCCGGCACCCCCGCGGCCGACCCGAAGCCCGACCGGCTCGCCAGCCGTTGGCGCGACCGCCTCGGCGAGCCCGACGCCCACCGGCCGTCCGACCGGAGCCCGGAGCAGCTTCGCCACCCCGGGTGGCACGGCGGTGGCGGAGTGCGGGCCGGCTGGAGCCCGCCTGGTCACCTGGTCGCCCGCCCAGGGCTACCGGGAGAAGGAAGCCGAACCAGGACCGGACGATCACGTCAAGGTCCGGTTCGTCGGCCCCGGGGGCGAGTACGAGCTGAGGGTGCGCTGCGTCGGCGGGCAGCCGGTGGCCGACCCCCACGACTGAGCCGGCCGGCTGCCGGAACGGGTGCGCAGACGAGCGCACGGCGCCGCTCGACCGGGGTCGTAACGTCGCCGCGCTCTGGCCGTCTCCCACCACCGCAGCCGTACGGCGGTACGACAGCGGGGACTTGGCTCGACCGGCCAGGGTGCACCGGTCCTGGCGCAGCGGATGCCCGTCCAGAGGGGATCCAAACCAGGGCGGGTGGCAAATTCCACCATCCGCAAGTTTCGGCGTGACTGGTGCGGGCGATCGGGTATGTGCCCGCCATGGAGCATTTCACGATCGCGACCGTCGCCGAGAGGAGCCCGGACTTCCGGCGGGTGCTCTGGACCGGGCAGCACACCCAACTGGTGATCATGACGATCCCGCCGGGTGGGGAGATCGGCGAGGAGGTGCACGAGGGCATCGACCAGATCCTGACCTTCGTCAGCGGCACCGGGGAGGCCCGGGTGGCTGGAGAGAAGAAGGAGGTCGTCGCCGGCGACCTGGTGGTCGTACCCGCCGGCACCAGGCACAACTTCGTCAACACCGGCCCCAACCCGCTCGTCCTCTACACCGTCTACGGCCCGCCCGATCACGCCGACGGCGCGGTGCACCGGACCAAGGAGGAGGCCGACGCGGCCGAGGCCGCCGGCCAGGACGAGCCGCCCACCGGGTGACCGGCCAGGGATCGAGGTGCGGATCAGACCGCCACCAGCGGTACCCCGGAGACGTCCACCGTCTCCGGGTACTTCAGCCCGGCGCCGGTGTTCAACACCACCACCCGCTCGCCGGCCCGGATCCAGCCCCCGGCCCGCAGCTGCCGGGCGGCGGTCAGGCAGGCGGCCCCCTCCGGGCAGAGCAGCAGCCCCTCCCGGGCGGCGAAGTCACGCAGGTCGGCGAGGATCTCGGCGTCGTCCACCGCGATCGCCGTCCCGCCGCTCTCCCGCAGCGCGGTGAGGATCAGCTCGTCGCCGAGCGGGGCCGGCACGGTGATGCCGAACGCCACGGTCCGCGCGTCGGCCCAGGCGGTGGCGCGCGGCTCGCCGGCGGCGAACGCCCGGACGATCGGGGCGCAGCCGGTGGACTGCACCGCCACCAGCCGGGGCAGCCGGTCCTCCACCCAGCCCAGCTCGCGCAGCTCGTGCAGCGCCTTGTGGATGCCGATCAGCCCCACCCCGCCGCCGGTCGGATAGATGATCACATCGGGCACCTGCCAGCCGAGCTGCTCGACGATCTCGTACCCCATGGTCTTCTTGCCTTCCAGGCGGTACGGCTCGCGCAGCGTGCCGGCGTCGAAGATCCGTCCGCCCGACTCGGCGACCAGCCGGGCCACCCACCGGCCGGCGTCGCTGATCAGGCCGTCGACCAGCCGCAGGTCGGCCCCGGCCGCCAGGCACTCCCGCCGGCAGATGGTCGGGGCGTCCAGCGGCATGGCGATGGTCGCGCCCATCCCGGCCCGGGTCGCGTACGTCGCCCAGGCCGCGCCGGCGTTGCCGTTGGTGGGCATGGCGATCCGCTCGACGCCCAGCTCCCGGGCCCGGCTCACCCCCACCGCCGCGCCCCGGGCCTTGAACGACCCGGTCGGGGTGAGCCCCTCGTCCTTCACGATCAGGTCCGGGATGCCGATCTCCTGGCCGTACCGGGGGACGCGCAGCAGCGGAGTCCAGCCCTCGCCCAGCGTGGTCACGAAGCGTTGGTCGGCCACCGGCAGCAGCTCCCGGTAGCGCCACAGGTCGGCCGGGCGGAGACCGAACTGCTCCGGGGTCACCGAAGCGCCCACCGCGGCCAGGTCGTAGCGGGCCAGCAACGGGGATCCGCACGCGCACAGGTTCTGCAGCTTGTCGGCCGGATGCTCCCGGCCGCAGCGCGGGCACTCCAGGTGCGTCAGGTGCACGGTGGTCCTCAGCTCGGGTCGATGCTCAGCCAGAGCCGGCTGCGCCGACCCGGCTCGTACGGGGAGTCGAGCCGCTTGGCCACGACTCCCGGGAGCCCCTGTTCGCGGGCGGTCCGCAGGGCGTCCGCGCCGACACCCGGGAACCACGGCGGAGTCTGCCAGTGCTTCCCGGCCAGCGCCAGACCGTCGAGCAGTTCGCGGCGCTGGGCGTACGGCACGTCGAGGGTGGTCACGCCCTCCAGCCAGAGCAGGTCGATGCCCAGGAACTGGCCGTCCCGCTTGGTGGGCGGCTTGACCCGCCCGGCCGGATCGATGCGGACCAGCACGCCGTCCAGCACCGCCTCGGTGGGGGCCAACTCCTCGGCCATCGCCCGCAGCCAGGGGTAGTCCCCGGTGACGTCCGCGTCCGACTCGTCGAGCAGCCGCAGCCGGCCGCCCGAGACGTACGCGACCGCCCGCAGCCCGGCCCAGCGCAGCTCGTACCCCCAGGCGGTCTCGTCCTTCGGCAGGCCCTTCCCCGGGGCGGCGTGCATCGGGCGGACCAGCTCGGGCATCGGGGCCCAGCCCTCGGGGGCGGGGTCGGTGCGGCGGACCATCCAGTCCCGCCCCCGGCCCCCGGTGGCGAAGAGCACGTACCGGCCCTTCGTCCGCTTCCCGTCGAGCACCACGATCACCTCGTCGTCGCGCCACTTCTCGGCGCGGTACGTCCCGGTGTCGTGGATGGTCATCTTCCCGCCGCCGTACTCGCCGGCCGGGATCTCGCCGTGGAAGGTGAGGTACTCCATCGGGTGGTCCTCGGTGTGCACGGCGAGGTGGTTGCGACCCGGGTCGCGGGGCAGGCCGCGCGGCACCGCCCAGGAGGCCAGCACGCCGTCGTGCTCCAGCCGCAGGTCCCAGTGCAGGCTGCGGGCGTGGTGCTGCTGGATGACGAAGCGGGGCTTGCGCCGGGAGGTCCGCTTCCGCTCCGGGGCCGGTTCCGGCACCGGCTCGGGGGTACGCGCCGCGTCCCGCTTCCGCCGGTACTCCTCCAGCCGGTCAGCCACTCCCGCATTGTCCGGTACGCGGCGGCGCTCCGCAGGGGTGTCGTGGGGCGGATCGTCCCGTTTCCGCCGTCGGCGCCGGGCCCGTCCGCCGGCGGGTCGCCGGCATGGTGGGCCCGATCAGGGGTAGAACAGCCGCCATGACTGGTGTTGAGCAGCAACCCACCGTCCCGCTCTCCGGCGACGTCCGGATCCCGTTGCTCGGGTTCGGCACCTGGCAGGCCACCGGCCGGGCCGGTTACGACGCCGTGCTCGCCGCCCTCGACGCGGGCTACCGGATGATCGACACCGCCACCATGTACGGCAACGAGGAGGAGGTGGGCCGGGCGGTCAAGGAGAGCGGGCTGCGCCGGGAGGATGTCTTTCTCACCACCAAGATGCTGCCGGACCAGGTCGGCCGGGAGCGGGAGGCCATCGAGGCGAGCCTGCGGGCCCTCGACACCGACTACGTCGACCTGTGGCTGATCCACTGGCCGCCGTCCGCGCCCGGGGACAGCATCCCCGTGTGGCGGGAGTTCCTGGCCGCCCGGGACGAGGGCCTTGTCCGCACGGTGGGGGTGAGCAACTACAGCATCAGCCAGATCGACGAGCTGATCCAGGCCACCGAGGAGAATCCGGCGGTCAATCAGGTCCGGTGGAGCCCGACGCTGTACGACCGGCAGACGCACGCCGCCCACCGGGACCGGGGCGTGGTGCTGGAGGGCTACAGCCCGTTCAAGACCAGCGACCTCTCCGACCCGGTGCTGGTGCGCATCGCCCAGGCCCACGGCGTCTCCCCGGCGCAGGTGGTGCTCCGCTGGCACATCGACCACGAGATCGTGGTGATCCCCAAGTCGGTCCACCCGGAGCGGATCCAGGCCAACGCCGACGTCTTCCACTTCTCGCTCACCGCCGAGGAGATGCGCGACATCGACGCCCTCGGCGGCTGACTGCGGCGGGAAAGGGACGGCGGGCGAGGTGACCTGGACCGCGTCCGGTAAGCCGACCCGGTGTCCTGAGCCGGGTGCTGGGCGCCGGGGGCGCGGTCCGCACGGGCCGCGCCCCTTCTCCGCTCAGGCCCGCGCGCAGGTGACGCCGTTGAGGGTGAAGCTGGTCGGCGAGGAGTACGCCCCGCTCAGCGTGCCCTGGTAGCCGAAGCTGGTCGAGGCGCCCGGCGCCAGCGTCCCGTTGTAGCCGAGGTTCCGCGCGGTAACCGCGGATCCGCTCTGGCTCACCGTGGCGTTCCAGGCGCTGGTGATCTGCTGTCCGGCTGGCAGGTTGTAGCTGAGCGTCCAGCCGTTGACCGTCGACGAGCCGGTGTTGGTGATCTGCACGTCGGCGGTGAAGCCGTTGTTCCAGGCGTTCGGGGTGTACTTCACCGCGCACCCGGTGCCGGACGGCGGGGTGGTGGTCGGCGGCGTCGTGGTGGGCGGGGTGGTGCCGCCGCCGGTGTCGACGCTCTGCGAGAACGAGTTCACCGCCAGGCCGACGCCGCCCTGCCACGGCTCGAACCCGGCCTGGATGCTGGTCAGGTACCAGTCGGCGGTGATCGCGCCGCGGCTGCGGGTGTCGTTGATGAACGCCATGACGTCGAAGCTCATGCTGGTGATCGGCGACGGCGCCAGGTACGAGATGACGTTGTTCGACCCGTTGCTGCCCCGCCAGACCTCCCAGGTCCGCCCGGCCACGGTGGTGTTGCCCACCGGCGAGCCGATCGGCTGGATCGGGCCCTGCCGGTTGAACCAGATCATGATCTCCATCTGGTTGACCCCGTCCCGCTTCGGCGTGGGGTCGAGCCAGATGTCGTACGCCGCGTCATAGATCGCGCCGCTGACGTAGTTGTAGCTGATGCTGCTCGGCGCGCTGCTGATGTTCTTCACCTGGACCGGCAGGTTGGTGCCGGGCGAGCAGTTCGTGTAGTGGCACCCCACGAAGATCGACGGGTAGGAGACCGGCGCGCCGCTGGTGTTCCCCACCCCGTCCTGCCGGCTGATCGAGAAACCGGTCGAGGTCACGTTGATGCACTGTTGCGCGCTGGTGCCCCACCGGTTGTTCTGCACGACGTACCGGCTGCCGATGACGGTCGAGCCGTACTGCTCGCAGATCTGGGTGTCGGCGGAGGCGTTGCCGCCGGCGAGGACGACGGCGACGAGCGAACCGGCGGCCAGCAGGGCGGCGGCCGCGAGGGCTCTCAGTGGACGCTTCATGGTGCTCCTTGGGTGGCGGGAGGATGGCTGGTTCGGTCCGGGGAGCAAGGCCGGGAGCGCTCCCAAATTCCATTGCAACACATTTACATGTCTGAAAGCCTTCCGCAACCACCCGGTCGGATCTGTCCCGGATGGCGACGCCGGGTGACTGCCCACTCGCTCCCGCGCCGGGCGGCACGGCGCGACGTCCCCCGGTCGACGTGGGACTCCTGCTGGTGGGATCGCCGAGCCGCGCCGACGGGCGGTGCCGCCAGGGCCGATGGGCCCTTCCGCCTTTCGGTTGCGGGGAGTAGTGTCGTGCCTCCAACGCGTGCCGATCCCCTCCGGAGGCGTACCCCACCATGGGTGGTCCACCCCTGCGCATCCTCGTCGTCGGCGCAGGCATCGCCGGTCTCGCCGTGGCCCGAGCGCTGCGGCTGGCGGGGTTCCGGCCCGACGTCACGGAGCGGCTGCCCCCCACCGAGCGGGCCGACACCGGTCTCTACCTCCCCGGAAACGCGGCCCGGGCGCTGCGCCGGCTCGACCTGGACGGCCCGCTCCGCCCGCTCGGCCAGGTCATCCACCGCCAGCGGTTCCTCGACGCGTCCGGCGCGCTGCTGTGCGAGGTGGACCTCGACGCCCTGTGGGCCGGGGTGGGGGAGTGCCGGGCGCTGCCCCGCGCCGAGCTGCACCGGGTGCTGCTCACCGGCGCGGGCGGGGCGGTCCGGCACGGCGCCGAGGTCAGCGCCGTCGAGCCGCGCCCCGGTGGCGTCACCGTCGGCTTCACCGACGGGACCTGCGGGGACTACGACCTGGTCATCGGCGCCGACGGGCCGCACTCCGCGGTGCGTACCCTGGGCGCGCTCGGCGGCCCGCCCCGCCCCGCCGGCCAGGTGGTCTACCGGGGGATCGTCCGCGGCGGCCCTCGGGTCGCCGACTGGACCGCCCTGCTCGGCCAGCGCGCCGGCTTCCTGGTGGTGCCCATCGGCGCCGGGCGGCTGCACTGCTACGCCGACGAGGCGGGCACCATCCTCCCGGCCGACCCTCTCGCCCGCCTGCACGAGCTGTTCGGCTCCTACGGCGGCCCGGTCCCCGAGATACTCGCCGCGCTGGACGACGTGCACGTCGAGATCACCGAGGAGGTCGAGCTGGGGCGCTGGTACCAGGGCCGGGTGCTGCTCGTCGGTGACGCGGCCCACGCCACCGCGCCGACCCTGTCCCAGGGTGCCGCCATGGCACTCGAGGACGCCGTGGTGCTCGCCGAGTCGCTGAAGGCCGCCGGCAGCGTGGAGGCCGCCCTGGTCGCGTACGAGAGCCGCCGCCGGCCGCGTACCCGCTGGGTGCGGGACCGCACCCGGGACCGCAACCGGACCCGCGACGTGCCGCCGGCGCTGCGCGACCCGTTGCTGCGCGGCCGCGGCGGGCGCATCTTCCAGGAGCACTACCGGCTTCTCGTGGACCCGCTCTGAGGCGCTGCGCCGGGCGGCGGTGATCGTAGCGGCCCACCCCCGGAGGCGGTGCCACCTGCCGGGGACTATCCTCCTTGCGGATGACGGCTGCGCAGATGACCAGCGTTTGCCGAGCGGGACAACCCAGAACCGGAGGCCACTCGTGACCACCGTCGCACCCAAGCCGGTCGTGACCCGGCCCTGGCCGGTCCGCGAGCCGGTCAAGGGGTCGGCCATCGCGCGGCTGCTGCGCACCACGGACGCGAAGCAGATCGGGATCATGTACATGGTCACCGCGTTCGCGTTCTTCATGATCGGCGGCCTGATGGCCCTGATCATGCGCGCCGAGCTGGCGCGACCGGGCCTGCAGTTCCTGTCGCCCGAGCAGTACAACCAGCTCTTCACCATGCACGGCACGATCATGCTGCTGTTCTTCGCGACGCCGATCGTGTTCGCCTTCGCGAACTACGTGGTGCCGCTGCAGATCGGCGCGCCCGACGTGTCGTTCCCCCGGCTGAACTCTTTCGCCTACTGGCTGTACCTGTTCGGCGGCACCATCGCAACCGCCGGCTTCATCGCCCCCGGTGGCGCGGCCGACTTCGGCTGGACGGCGTACACGCCGCTGAGCAACGGTGAGCACTCGCCGGGCGTCGGCGGGAACATGTGGGTGGTCGGCCTGGCGATCTCCGGTCTGGGCACCATCCTCGGCGCGGTCAACCTGATCACCACGATCCTGACCCTGCGCGCCCCTGGCATGACCATGTTCCGGATGCCGATCTTCACCTGGAACATGCTGGTCACCAGCCTGCTGGTGATCCTGGTCTTCCCGCTGCTGGCCGCCGCGCTCTTCGCGCTCGCCGCGGACCGGCTGATCGGCGCGCACGTGTACGACCCGGCCACCGGCGGCCCGATGCTGTGGCAGCACCTGTTCTGGTTCTTCGGTCACCCCGAGGTCTACATCATCGCGCTGCCGTTCTTCGGCATCATCTCCGAGATCATCCCGGTCTTCTCCCGGAAGCCGATCTTCGGTTACAAGGGCCTGGTCGCCGCGACCATCGCCATCGCCGCCCTGTCGATGAGCGTCTGGGCGCACCACATGTTCGCCACCGGCCAGGTGCTGCTGCCGTTCTTCAGCTTCCTCAGCTACCTGATCGCCGTGCCGACCGGTATGAAGTTCTTCAACTGGATCGGCACCATGTGGCGGGGCCAGATCACCTTCGAGACGCCGATGCTGTTCTCCGTCGGCTTCCTGGTGACCTTCCTCTTCGGTGGCCTGACCGGTGTGCTGCTGGCCAGCCCGCCGCTGGACTTCCACCTCCAGGACTCGTACTTCGTGGTGGCGCACTTCCACTACGTGCTCTTCGGCACCATCGTGTTCGCCGTGTTCGCCGGCATCTACTTCTGGTTCCCGAAGATGTTCGGCCGGATGCTCGACGAGCGCCTGGGCAAGATCCACTTCTGGCTGACCATGATCGGCTTCCACACCACCTTCCTGGTGCAGCACTGGCTGGGCAACGAGGGCATGCCCCGGCGGTACGCCGACTACCTGCCCGACGACGGCTTCACCTTCCTGAACACGGTCTCCACGATCGGCGCCTTCATCACCGGTATCTCGACCCTGCCGTTCATCTACAACTGCTGGAAGTCGTACAAGGCTGGTCCGGTGGTCGAGGTCGACGACCCGTGGGGCTACGGCAACTCGCTCGAGTGGGCCACCACGTCCCCGCCGCCGCTGCGGAACTTCGACCGGATGCCGCGGATCCGCTCCGAGCGCCCGGCGTTCGACCTCAAGTTCCCGGAGCTGGCCGCCGGGCAGCAGAGCCTGGCCGGCCCGCCGGAGGGTGGCGCCAAGCCGCTGACGAGCGAATCCAACGGTGGCGCCAGCTACCAGGAGGACGTCGCCAGCAACCTCGACCGGCGCTGACCCGCTGCCGGCACCGCGCCACGGGCGCCGCACCCCACCGGGTGCGGCGCCCGTCGCCGTTCCGGCCGAACCGGCCGTCCGGTGCCGCATGGGCGCTGGCCGCGCGTGGGCGGTGGCCGCGCGTGGGCGGTGGCCGCGCGTGGGCGGTGGCCGCGGGCGGGCGCTGGCCGCGGGCGCTGGCCGCAACTTCGGGGACGTTGCTGTCTCTGCGGCTGCGGAGGGGCCAACTTCCGCGATGTTGTGCGGATCTTGCGCTCCGCACGGCCGGCGTCGCTGGCACCGCGCGCCGAGAGGTGACTCCTCAGCCGCTACGAACTTGATGACGCAAACGATTCACCTCAATCGGGCCGCCCTGGTGATCTCCACGTCATCAGGTTCGTAGGCGCACGAGAGCTAGTCGGGCCGGCAGCTGGGCCAGTCGGCCCGGTACCCGCGCCACCCGGGCCAGTCGGCCCGGCACCTGGGCGCGCTGGTGTGATGACGCCCTTGGGAGCCGATGTCGCCAAGTGATCCGGCGCCCCGCCACCCGACGGCGGCCGCCCTCTTCAGGCAACGTCCGCCCGGCTGGGAACGGGGTAGCAGGCAACGTCCGCCCGGTGCCCGGTGCCCGGTGCCCGGTGCCCGGTGCCCGGTGCCCGGTGCCCGGTGCCCGGTGCCCCGGTGCCCGGTGCCCCGGTGCCCGGTGCCCCGGTGCCCCGGTGCCCGGGTGCCCGGGTGCCGGGAGTCGGGTGGCCGGGGTGGGGAGGAGCCGGGGATCAGACGGTGGCGGGGGCCAGTTCCGGGGCGGCCGGCTCGGCGGCGGCCTGGCGGCGGTGGCGCAGCTCGATCGGGAGCACCGCCAGGGCGACCAGCACGCCGATCGCGCCGGTGACCGCGAAGCCCCACGGCGGGGACGAGGCGTCGATCACCGCGCCGGCGAGCGGCGCCCCGAGCGCGATGCCGACGGTGACGGCGGAGCCGTGCAGGCCCATCGCCTCACCGCGTACGCCGGCCGGGGCGAGCCGGCTGACCGCGTCGGCGGTCGACGCGATGGTGGGCGCGCAGAGCGCACCGGTCGGGATGAGCGCCAGGCAGAGCAGCCACCAGTGCGCCCCGCCCAACCCGACCGGGATCGTGGTGAGGCTGAGCACCGCCATCAGGACCAGCGGGGAGAACGAGCGGGTGACCGCCCCGTACGCGAAGCCGCCCACCAGTGACGCCACCGCCCACATGGTCAGCACGGCCCCGGTCCACCCGACCTCGCCGCCGGCACGCAGCACGGCGACCACGGCGACGTCCGTGCCGCCGAGCACCAGGGTGGCGGCCAGGCTCACCGCCAGCACGGCGAGCAGCCGGGGCGTCAACCATTCGCGGCGGGGCACCTTCCGGTGCGGGCCGGCCGGCTCGTCGGCGCTGCGGGTCGGCGGGTCGAGCAGCCAGAACCCGATCCCGGAGGCGACGATGCCGATCCCGACCGCCCACATGGTGAGCCGCGGGGAGACGGCGGTCGCCACGGCCACGGCCAGCGCCGGGCCGACCATGAACGACAGCTCCACCGACATCGAGTCCAGCGCGTACGCCGGGCGGCGCCGCTCGGCCGGCACCAGCGCGGCGACCGACTGGCGGACCACCGAGAAGACCGGCAGGGCGAGCAGTCCGGCCAGGAACGAGGCCGGCAGCAGCACCGGGTACGACAGCGCCGGGGCACTGGCCCAGAAGATCCCCTCGGCGATCGTGGTCAGCAGGAGCACCGGGCGTAGCCCGCGCCGGTCGACCAGCCGCCCGAGCAGCGGAGAGCCGAGCGCGGCGCCGACGGTCGACGCGGCGCCGACCAGGCCCGCGGCGCCGTATCCCCGGCCGAGGTCGAGCACGACGTGAAAGGTGAGCGTCACGCCGGTCGCGGTGAGCGGGATGCGGGCCAGCACCGACACCAGCAGCAGCGACCGGAGACCGGGCAGGGCGAGCGCCTCCCGGTAAGGCTTCAAGTTCACGACGGTCCGTACCTCCGGCGCACATCCTCGACCGGGGGTACGACAATCAGCAACCGATTACCTGGTCAAGCGGTCCTGATCACAGGCGCGCCGACCATGGTGACCCCGGCGCCGCCCATGGCCCGCAGGGCCACGTCCAGCGTCTCGGGTGCCACGGCGGCGGTGAGGTCCAGCAGCACGGTGGTGCCGAACCCCTCCCGGGCGGCGTCCAGGGCGGTCGCCCGGACGCAGTGGTCGGTCGCGATGCCCACCACGTCGACCCGGTCGACGCCGTGCTGGCGCAGCCAGTCGGCCAGGCACTCGCCGTCCTCGGCGTGCCCCTCGAACCCGGAGTACGCGGCCGCGTACTCGCCCTTGTGGAAGATCGCCTCCACCCGGCCGGTCTCCAGGTCGGGGTGGAACTCCGACCCGGGAGTGCCGACCACGCAGTGCCGCGGCCAGGATTCGACGTAGTTCGGCGGCTCGCCGAAGTGCGCGCCCGGGTCGATGTGGTAGTCCTTCGTCGCCACCACGTGGTCCCACCGGTCCGGCTCGGCGGCGAGCAGCCGGGAGATGCCGGCCGCCACGCCCGCCCCGCCGGCCACGGCCAGCGAGCCGCCCTCGCAGAAGTCGTTCTGCACGTCCACGATGATCAACGCGTTGCTCACGCTGGCGGTCCTCCTCAGGTCGCGGGTACGACGGTGACCGGAACGGCCGGGTCGCCGCCGGAGAGCTTCAGGCCTTCCCACGGAATGGAGATCAGGCACTGCCGTAGGTGCTCCCGCGACTCGTCGAGGGTGGGCAGCGCCACCGGCTCTCCGTGCACGATGAAGGAGTGCTGGAGCAGCCGGTCGTTCGGCTGCCGGTCCGGCACACCCTGCGGCACGATGATCTCCTCGGTCGCGGTGCCGGTCGGCTTGTGCCGGCGTACCGCCACTTTCCGGCCGCCGATGGTGGCCTTGCGCTCGGAGCGCTTGACCACCGGGCGGCCGTCGACCTCGACCAGCTTGTAGACCAGGCCGGCGGTGGGCGCGCCCGAGCCGGTCACCACGGCGGTGCCGGCGCCGTACATGTCGACCGGCTCGGCCGCGAGCGCGGCGATGGCGTACTCGTCCAGGTCGCCGCTGACGATGATCTTCGTCTCGGTGGCTCCGAGCGAGTCGAGCAGCTCCCGGGACTGCTGGGCGATCACCGCGAGGTCGCCCGAGTCGATCCGGATGGCCCGCAGCTCCGGCCCGGCCACCGCGATGGCGTTGCGGATGCCCTCGCTGATGTCGTACGTGTCGACCAGCAGCGTGGTGTCCTTGCCCAGCGTGGTGACCTGCGAGGCGAACGCCGCCCGCTCGTCGTCGTGCAGCAGGGTGAAGGCGTGCGCGGCGGTGCCGGCCGTGGGGATGCCGTACTTGTGGCCCGCGGCGAGGTTGGAGGTGAACCGGAACCCAGCCAGGTACGCGGCCCGTGCGGCGGCCACCGCCGCCCCCTCGTGCGCCCGGCGGGAGCCCATCTCGATCAGCGTCCGGCCGCGGGCGGCGGTGACCATCCGGGCGGCCGCAGCGGCGACCGCGCAGTCGTGGTTGAGCACCGACAGCACCAGCGTCTCCAGCACCACGCACTCGGCGAACCCGCCGGAGACGGTGAGGATCGGCGAGCTGGGGAAGAAGAGGTCACCCTCGGCGTACCCGTCGATGTCACCGGTGAAGCGGTAGTTGGTCAGCCACTCGGCGGCCCGGTCGTCCACCACCCGGCTGCGGCGGAGGAACTCGACCTCCTCGGCGTCGAACCGGAAATCCCGGATCAGCTCGATCAGCCGCCCGGTCCCGGCGACCACTCCGTAGCGGCGGCCCGCCGGCAGCCGCCGGGTGAACACCTCGAAGACGCAGCGGCGATCGGCCGTGCCGTCGCGGAGCGCGGCGCTGACCATGGTCAGCTCGTAGTGGTCGGTCAGCAGCGCGGGGCGAAGGGTGCTCACGGCTCCAGCCTAAAGTTCAGGCCGGATCCCCGCCGTCGTGCCCCGGCATCGACCACAGTGCGGCCCGCAGCTCGGCCCGGCCGGTCACCCCGAGCTTGCTGTAGACCCGCTGGAGGTGGTTCTCCACAGTGCGGGTGGAGAGGTAGAGCCGCTCCGCGATGGCCCGGCTGGTGGCTCCCTCGGCCGCGAGCGTCGCGACCTCCCACTCGCGGTCGGTGAGTGCGGGCCGCAGCCGCCGCAGGGCCGGGGTGGAGATCTGGTCGCCGCGGCTGAGCAGTGCGGCGAGTCGTTCCCGGACCGGCGCGGTCGCGGCGGCCCGGCTCCGGCCGAGCCGGTGCAGGGCCATCGCGGTCGCCTCGGCGGCGTACACGGTCAGGTCCCGGGCGGCGAAGTCGTCGGCGACGGCCAGCAGCTCGGGGACGGAGTCCTCGACCGTGGCGCGGGCGTACCGGGCGACCAGCGGCGGCAGCGCCCCGTCGACCCGCTCGGAGAGCTCGGCCAGGCGTTGCGCCACGGTACGGCGGCCGCCGTCGGTGCACATCGGCCCGACCGGGGCGGCGGCCTGGTCCAGCCGGACCAGGTCGAGCAGGACGAGCAGCTCGTGGCCGGCGAGGGTGTCCTCGCGGAGCCGGTCGGCCAGCGCGCACAGGTGCTTGGCGGCGGTCGGCAGGTCACCGGTGGCCGCGTGCACGGCGGCTCGGGCCTGTTCCAGCCACGGATACAGCACCGCCATGCCCGGGGCGTGGGTCCGGTCCGCCTCGGCCATCGCCTCGGCCGCGTGCGTGGCGTCGCCGCGCAGGGCCGCCGCCTGGGCACGCTCGGCGTGCGCCAGCCCGGCGTACACCCGGCTGGTGGCGAGCACCGCGCAGGCGCCGAGGCTGGTCTTGAGCGCCTCGTCGCTGCGGCCGCGCAGCCGCGCCGCGTACGCCTGGAGGATGGCCAGGTAGCCGGTGCCGAGCCGGAAGTCACCCGCGCCGGCCAGGTCGGCGAACTCGTCGGCGACGATCGCGTCGATGCCGGCCAGGTCGCCGGAGAGCGCCAGCCGGGTGCCCCGGGCCAGCTCCATGGCGAGCTGAAGGTATGGCATGTCGCCCCGCCAGCGGGCCGCCTCCGCCTGCACCAGGGCGATGGCGGTGGCGCTGCGCTGGTATTGCCCCTGCGCGGCCTGGAGGTGGGCGATGGTGCAGCGGACCAGCTCCCGGGCCGCCATGGGTGAGGCCGGGCGGTCCAGCACGGCCTGGGCGAGCCGCAGCGCGGCGTCGGTGTCCAACCGGTGCAGTCGCATGATCGCCTCGAAGGCGCGGACCCGGGCCCGGTCGGCCGAGTCGGTCATCTCGTCGCCGCGGGCCGCGATCTCCTCCACCGTGGACTCGCGGCTGAGCCCCCAGTAGCTGACCATGCCACGGACCGTCAGCCAGCGGCTGCGCCGCCGGTCGCAGCCGATCTCCCCGGCGACCGAGTCGAGCACCTGGATGGCCTCGTCCGGCCGGTCGCCGAACATCAGGATGGTGGCGAGCAGTTCCGCGGCGTCGAAGCCGCCGTCGGCGTCCAGCGCGGCCCGGGCCAGCCGGGTCGCCAGCGGCACGTCGTACCGGCCGAAGGCCTGGGCGGCCGCGTCGAGCAGCAGGGCCGCGTCCTGCGCCGTACCCGAGTCGAGCCGCCACACCGCGACCCGGAGCAGGTCGTCCCGGCGGCGCTTGCCGACCTGTTCCAGCAGCTCGGCCAGGGTGGCCTGGAGCCGGCGGGTCCGGCTGACCGGGCACTGCCGCCGCATCACCTCGCCGTAAAGGGGGTGGGCGAGCCGGACGTCCAACCGGCGGTCGTCGTGGACCATGGTGATCAGGCCGCGTTCCTCGGCGGCCTCCACGTCGGCCGGGTCGACCGCCTTCTGCAGCAGTTGCAGGCCGAGCGGCTCGCCGAACGCGACCAGCTCGACCACCGACCGCACGCCGGGGGTGAGCTGGCCGATCCGGATGTCGATCAGGTCGGTGAGGTTGGGGGCCAGCTCCAGCCGGCCGGTCCACTTCCACATCCCGTACGTCCGGCTCAGCTCGTCGCCGCCGGAGGCGGCCAGCACCAGCTCGCGCAGCAGCAGCGGGTTGCCCGCGGAGAGCTGGAACAGCCGCTCGGACGACTTGTCGTCGACCGGGCCGCCCAGGATCGCGGCGAGCAGGCCGCCGGTCTCGGCCGGGCCGAGCGGGGCCAGCTCGACCAGGTCGACCAGATCGTCGGTCCACAGGGCGCGGATCGGCAGCGGGATCTGCTCGCCGTTGCGCAGGGTGCCGATCACGGTCGCGTTCTCCGCCCGGGCGAGCAGATGCACCAGCGCGGCCGAGGGCGGGTCGAGCAGGTGCGCGTCGTCGATCGCGAGCACGATCGGTCGGCCGGCAGCCTGCTGCTGGAGCATGTCCACGGCCCAGCGGAGGACACCGGCGGGGGAGAGCCCCTGCGGCTGCTCGGCCGGGAGCACCTGCACCAGGCCGCCGAAGGGCAGCGTGGCGGTGGTGGCGCTGGCCGCGACGGACCAGATCGCGTACCGGTCGGTGGGGAGGGCGGCCACCCCTTCGCGCAGCAGTCGGCTCTTGCCGACCCCGGCGCTGCCGCTGAAGAACAACCCGCGCCCCTCGGGGTCGCCGACCGTTGACAACAGACGGTTGAGCTCTTCCGTCCGGCCGACGAACTCCCACCGACTCATCCCAGCAGCATATCGACGGTAATCCGTCCGCGCGCAGAGCGTCACGCACCGAAGTTGAGTAACTGGCCGATCAGCCCTGAGTATCGGGAGTGTTCGCTGTCGGACTTGCGACAGAAGTACTCTTCCGGCAGCCCAGATTAACCGCAGGATTTCCCACGCGACGCGGTCCGCAACCCGGTCGCCTGGTTGGGAGGCCATCTCATGAAGCGGCGTCCGCTGCCCTCGGTCGACGTGTCCGAACCGGGCGCGCCGGCCGAGCGAACCCGCTGCGCCCCGCTGCCAACCCGGCTCGGGGTGACCGAGCCCTGCCCCGAGGAGCCGCTGGCCGTCGTCGTCGCGGGTCCGGCCGGCGCCGGTCGGCGCGAGCTGCTCGCCGGCCTGCTCGAGGTGGCGCCCGGCATGCTGGCCGTGCCCGCCGGCAGTTGCCTGCTCGTCAACCACGCCAAGGTGCCGACCCGCGCCGCGTACGTGCCGGGCTACCGCCAGCCGCACTCGTACGGCGCGGATCCGCTCGCGGCCGGCCCCGCACTGGCCCGTCCGCCGCGCCGGGTGGAGCTGAGCCTGCCCGACCCGCTGCTGCGCCATTTTTCGGTGCTCGACACGCCGGACACCGGCTCCCTCGGCGTCGCCGGTGACCAGGTGCTGCTCGACGCGGTCGGCCGGGCCGGCGCCCTGCTCTTCGTGATCTCCGCCGACCAGGCGTTCACCGCCGCCGAGCTGCACCTGCTGGCGGAGGTGGCCCGGGCCCGGGTCGAGGTGTTCTTCGCGGTCACCCCCGGGGCGGCCGGCTGGGCGGCCCCGGCGGCCGGCCCGACGACGACGGAGGACCCGGGGGCGTCCGTCGCGTCGGCCGGTCGTGCCCGGCCGCCCGGGCCGCGTGCGGCGGACCGCCGGGTCGACCCGGCGGAGGTCTCCCTGGCGGCGCACCGGGCGGCCCTGCTGTCCGCGGTGCCCGGCCTCGCCTCGGCCCGCTGGTACCCGGTGCGGCAGGCGGACCACTCGGCCCTGCGCCGCGCCCTGGTGGGCTGGGCGGCGGACGAGGGACTGCGGCGGGCCAGCGCCCACCCGCCGGAGCCGCCCGGCGTGCACCACCGGGTGGCCGTCCTGCCCGGGCTCGACCCGGGCGACCTCACCGATCGCCTCGACCGTCAGGCCCGCTCGTGCGCCCAGCGGATCCGCCAGCACCTCGCCCTGGAACTGGCCAACATCCACCTCCGGGTGGTGCAGGAGATCGTCTTCGGGGTCGGCTGCGCGGGCCTGCCGCAGCTGCTCGACCGGGAGATGGAGGCGTTGTCGCTGCTCGCCACCGCCCAGTGCGACGAGGCGGTCCGGAGCATCGTCGATGACCTGGCGGCCCGGGTCTTCGGCGCGCCCCTGGCGGAGGGGGTGCGGCGCCGGATCACCCACGCCGTCCGGTGGGGCCTCGCCGACCAGCCGGTCGGCGGGGAGCTGGACCGGGTGCTCCTGGTCACCAGCACGGCCGGGGTGGCCGGGCTGAGCGGCACCGGGGCGACGGACGCCCTGGCCGGCTTCCCCGGTGCGGCCCGCGACGAGGTGCTGCCGCCCATCGGGGTGGCGCTCTCCGGCGGCTGCTGGCAGCACTGGCGCGTTCCCGGCAACGACGACCCGAACAGCGCCCGCTCCTGGTCGCAGCGGGCACTGCGGGAGGTCGAGCTGGAACTGTCCCGCGAGGTGTCCCGTCGCTTCGAGGTGATCCGGCTCTCGCTGGGGGCGGTGCTCACCGATGCTGTCGACCACGGCATCCTGCTCGCCTGAGGTCGGGCTCGCCGGCCGGCCGGCCGGGTCGCCGTGGGCGGCCCGGGCGGGTGATCCGGGCCGGGGTGACGTTCCGGTTCATCGGTTCCCCGGATCCGGTGGCACGATGGGGGGCATGGCGGCTCCACAGGTTGCGCCGGTCGAGACGCCGGACACTGAAGAGGTGCCGGCTTCCGACCGGCCCTGGGTGACCATCGTCTGGGACGATCCGGTCAACCTCATGACGTACGTGACCTGGGTGTTCCAGAAGCTCTTCGGGTACAGCCGAGAGAAGGCCGAGCAGCTCATGCTGGATGTGCACCACAAGGGCAAGGCGGTCGTCTCCAGTGGCGCCCGGGAGCGGATGGAGCACGACGCGTCGCAGCTGCACGCGTACGGCCTGTGGGCGACGGTGGACCGGTCGTGAGCATGTTCCGTCGCCAGGGCGACCGCTACGTGGCCACCTTCGCGGTGGACGAGGTCCGGGTGCTGCGCAAGGTCGCCTCCGAGGTGGTCGGCCTGCTCACCGACGGCTTCGACCACGGCGACCCGGTGGTCGGCCGGCTGTTCCCCGCGGTCTACCCGGAGGACGCGGCGAGCGCCGCGGAGTTCCGCCGCTACACCGAGGGTGACCTCAAGACCGCCAAGATCGACCAGGCCGGCGCCATCCTCGCCGCGCTGCCCGACGGTGAGGCCGGCGGCGAGGTGCGCCTCGACGCGGAGGCGGCCGAGGCGTGGCTGCGGGCGCTCAACGACGCCCGGCTGGCCATGGGGGTCCGGCTGGAGATCAAGGACGGCATGGACCTCGGGGAGGAGCTCGACGACGCGGTCGCCGCGGACCCGACCTCCTCCCGGGTGTTCCAACTGTCGGTCTACGCGTACCTCGGGTATCTGCAGGAATCCCTGCTCAACGCCCTGATCGACTGATTCGTGACGGTCACCACCTCGCCGCCCGTGACGCCCAGGCGCTACGCTGGTCGGCGTGCTGAGCATCGACCGGTCGATCATCGACGCGATCGTGGCCCACGCGCGTCGGGACCACCCGGACGAGGCGTGCGGCGTGGTCGCCGGTCCCGCCGGCAGCGACACCCCGACCCGGCACATCCCGATGGAGAACGCCGCCCGCTCCATGACCTTCTACGAGTTCGACTCGATGGAGCAGCTGCGGTTGTGGCGGGAGATGGACGACCGCGACGAGGAGGCGGTCGTCATCTACCACTCGCACACCGCGACGGAGGCGTATCCGTCCCGGACGGACATCTCCTTCGCCGGTGAGCCGCGAGCGCACTACCTGCTCGTCTCGACCCGCGAACCCGACACGGAGGAGATCCGCTCCTTCCGCATCGTCGACGGGGTGGTGACCGAGGAGCCGGTCCGGATCGTGGATGCCGCCGTGGACCCGCACGCCGTCCAGTCCTACATGTTCGGGCAGAGCCCGGCGACGGTCGACTACGAGTGTTCCGGCCGCTGACCTTTTCAGCGCCGGCACCTCCTTCTTTCCCCCGTCACCTGGCACTACCCGTTCAAGGAGCACGAGACATCATGGCCATCGAGGTTCGCATCCCCACCATCCTGCGCAGCTACACCGGCGGCGTGAAGGTCGTCGAGGGCACCGGCGACACGCTCGCCGACCTGCTCACCGACCTGGACGCCCGGCACGCCGGCCTGAAGGCCCGGCTGGTCACCGACGCCGGAGCGCTGCACCGGTTCGTCAACGTCTACGTCAACGACGAGGACGTCCGTTTCCTCGGCGCGCTCGACGCCAAGCTCAACGACGGTGACAGCGTCACCATCCTGCCGGCCGTGGCGGGCGGCGCGTTCGGCTTCGCGGCGGCAGCCGCGATCGCGCAGCACAGTGCCGCCGCGGCGGCTGGCGTGCGCGCAGCGCGCCGCTGACGGCGGCCGTCATGGCGCGGTACGACAGCCTGCTCGATGCCTGCGGCGGTACGCCCCTGATCGGGTTGCCCCGGCTCTCGCCGACGGTGCCCGACGGGGCGCCGCCGGTGCGGCTCTGGGCCAAGTTGGAGGACCGGAACCCGACCGGCAGCATCAAGGACCGGGCCGCCCTGTTCATGGTCCGCGCGGCCGAGGCGGCGGGGCAGCTCCGGCCGGGTGACACCATCCTGGAACCGACCAGCGGCAACACCGGAATCTCCCTGGCCATGGTGGCCAAGCTGCGCGGATACCGGCTGGTCTGCGTGATGCCGGAGAACGTCTCCACTGAGCGCGTCCAGCTGCTCCGGATGTACGGCGCGGAGATCATCTTCTCGCCGGCCGCCGGCGGCTCGAACCAGGCCGTCGCCACCGCGAAGCAGATCGCCGCCGAGCACCCCGACTGGGTGATGCTCTATCAGTACGGCAACGAGGCGAACGCCCGGGCGCACTACGAGACGACCGGGCCGGAGCTGCTGCACGACCTGCCCACGATCACCCACTTCGTGGCCGGTCTGGGCACCACCGGCACCCTGATGGGCACCGGACGCTTCCTGCGGGAGAAGGTCGACGGCATCCAGATCGTCGCCGCCGAGCCCCGTTACGGCGAGCTGGTCTACGGCCTGCGCAACATCGACGAGGGCTACGTCCCCGAGCTCTACGACGCGGGGGTGCTCTCCCGGCGGTTCTCGGTGGGCACCCGGGACGCGGTGCTGCGTACCCGGCAGCTTGTCGAGGTGGAGGGGATCTTCGCCGGCTTCTCCACCGGCGCGATCCTGCACGCCGCCCTGGCGGTGGCGCACGAGGCGGTCCGGGCGGGCCGCCCGGCCGACGTCGCGTTCGTGGTCGCCGACGGCGGCTGGAAATACCTGTCGACCGGGGCGTACGGGGGCACCCTGGCGGACGCCGAGGACGCTCTCGAGGGGCAGCTCTGGGCCTGACCGTTGGCGGTTCGGGCCGGTCGGCGTCATCCGCCGGCCGGCCCGCCCCCGCCGTGTCGGCATCGGACGTGTACGGGTGTCACGTTGATGACAACTTCCGTTGGATCATTCTTGCCCGCCCGGACCGACGCGTAGGCTGCGCAGCGTGGCGTACGCGTCGGTTGTGATCATCGGCGGAGCGACTGCCGGCGTTTCGACTACGAAGCGTGACATCGGGGCGACCGGATGCGACTGACCGTCCTCGGCTGCGCGGGCAGCTTCCCCGGCCCCGAGTCCCCCTGCTCCGCCTACCTGGTGGAGGCGGAGGGCTTCCGCCTCCTGATCGATTTCGGCCCGGGGGCGCTCTCCACCCTCCAGCGCTACGTCGGGCTGCACGCCCCCGACGCCATCCTCCTCACCCACCTGCACTGCGACCACATGCTCGACGCGGCGTCCTACGTGGTGGTGCGCCGCTACGCCCCGGACGGCCCATACCCGCCCCTGCCGGTCTACGCCCCCTCCGGCGCGCCGGACCGGATCGCCGGCGCGTACGGGCAGGAGGACAGCACGGTCGAGGACGTCTACCAGTTCTACGGGCTCCAGCCCGGCACCTTCCCGATCGGCCCGTTCACCGTCACCGTCGACCGGATGAACCACCCGGTCGAGACGTACGGCGTGCGGCTGGAACACAACGGCCGGGTTTTCTGCTACTCGGCGGACACCGCGCCCTGCGACGCGCTGCTGCGCCTCGCCCAGGGCGCCGACCTATTCCTCTGCGAGGCCAGCTACCTCGACGGCGTGGAGAATCCGCCGGACCTGCACCTGACCGGCCGGGAGGCCGGCGAGGCGGCCACCAAGGCGGGGGTGGGTCGGCTGCTGCTCACCCATCTGGTGGCGGCCTGGGGCAGCGAGGCGCACACCGTCGAGTCGGCGGCCGGGGCGTACGTCGGGCCGCTGGACGTGGTCCGCCCCGGCGCCTGCTACGACGTCTGACCACGACGGCGGCGCGCCGCGTTGCCGTAGTGTTCGCCGATCCGTCAGCGGCTGGTCGCCTGACGCACCCGTCCGGCCCGCACCCTCGGGCCATGCGGATCGCCATCGTGACCGAGTCGTTCCCGCCGGACGTGAACGGCGTGGCGAACTCCGTCGTCCGGACCGCCGAACACCTCGTGGCGCGGGGACACGAGCCGCTCGTCATCGCGCCCGCGCCGGCCCGGGGCCGGCACCGACCCACCGAACCGCACCCCTACCCCGTGGTGCGGATCCCCAGCCTGCCGCTGCCGCGCTACCAGGGCTTCCGGCTCGGCGTACCGACCGCCGGGCTGGCCGCCGCCCTGCTCGGCCACCGGCCGGACGTCGTCCACCTCGCCAGCCCGTTCGTCCTCGGCGCGGCGGGGGCGACCCTGGCCGTCCGGCACGACCTGCCCGTCGTCGCCGTCTACCAGACCGACGTGGCCTCCTACGCCCGCGCGTACCGGGTCGGCTGGGGTGAGGCCGCGGCCTGGCGCCGGCTCCGCGAGATCCACAACTGCGCGCAGCGCAACCTCGCGCCCTCGACCCGTGCCGCCGCCGACCTGATCGCCAACGGAATCCAGCGGATCTGGCTCTGGCGGCGGGGCGTGGACGCCGACCTGTTCCACCCGACCCGGCGCAGCGACCCGCTGCGCCGGACCTTGGCGCCCGGCGGCGAACTCCTCGTCGGCTACGTGGGCCGCCTCGCCCCCGAGAAGCGGGTGGAACTGCTCGCGGCGACGGCCCGGCTGCCCGGCGTACGGGTCGTGGTGGCCGGCGACGGCCCGGCCCGCCGGCAACTCGAACGCGCCCTGCCCGGGGTGCGGTTCCTCGGCGTGCAGCACGGGGAGGCGCTGGCCCGCCTCTACGCCAGCCTCGACGTGTTCGTCCACACCGGCCCGCACGAGACGTTCGGGCAGACGCTGCAGGAGGCCGCCGCCAGCGGGGTGCCGGTGGTGGCGCCGGCCAGCGGTGGACCGGTCGACCTGGTCGAGTCCGGCGTGACCGGGCTGCTGGTCCCGCCCGACGACGGGGACGCGCTCGCCGCCGCCGTGGCCGAGCTGGTCGCCGACCCCGACCGCCGGACCCGGTACGGCACCGCCGCCCGGGCGGCGGTCAGCCGCCGCAGCTGGAGCGCCGTCGGGGACGAACTGGTCGGGCACTACCAGGCCGCCGTCGCCGGCACGTCGCTCGCCGGCCTCCGGGCCCCCGGGTGAGCGGGGTCCGCATTGTCCGGGTGGCCAACTTCGTGACCGGCCGCTCCGGCGGGCTGCGTACCGCCCTGCGGCACCTCGGCGAGGGCTACCTGGCCGCCGGCCACGAACCGGTGCTGGTGATCCCCGGCGAGCGGTACGGCGACACCCGGCAGCCGTGGGGCCGCGTGGTCACGCTGCCGGGACCGGTGCTGCCGGGCAGCGGCGGGTACCGGCTGCTGACCGACCGGCGCCGGCTGGCCGGGGTGCTCGCCGACCTGGCGCCCGACCGGCTGGAGGTCTCCGACCGGAGCACCCTGCGCTGGACCGGCCGGTGGGCCCGGGCGCACGGCGTGCCGTCGGTGATGGTCTCGCACGAGAGCCTGACCGGGCTGCTCGGGCAGTGGCGGCTGCCGGGCGCCGCGGCCCGGCGGGTCGCCGACCGGCTCAACCGGGAGACCCTGCGCCACTACGACCGGGTGGTCTGCACCACCCGCTGGGCGGCGGAGGAGTTCGACCGGCTCGCCGGCCCGCCCGTCGACCTGGTGCCGCTCGGGGTCGACCTGACCACGTTCCACCCCGACCGCGCCGACCCGGTGCTGCGCGAGCGGTACGCCGACCACACCGAGGTGCTGCTGGTGCACTGCGCCCGGCTGTCGGTGGAGAAGCGCCCCGAGCTGGCGGTGGCCGCCCTCGCCCGGCTGCGCCGCGCCGGCGTACCCGCGGTGCTGGTGATGGTCGGCGACGGGCCGCTGCGGGCGACGCTGGCCCGGCGCGCGGCCGGACTGCCGGTGCACTTCGCCGGCTTCCTGCCCGACCGGGCCGCCATCGCCGCGCTGCTGGCCAGCGCGGACGTGGTGCTCGCACCCGGTCCGGTGGAGACCTTCGGCCTGGCCGGGCTGGAGGCGCTGGCCAGCGGCACCCCGGTGGTGGCCAACGCGGCCAGTGCGCTGCCGGAGGTGATCGGGCCGGGCGGGCTGGCCGCCTACGGCACCCCGTCGGCAATCGCCGCCGCGGTCGTCCGGCTGCTTCAGCGCCCCGAGGCGGCGCGGCGGTCGGCCGCCCGGCGCCGGGCCGAGGAGTTCGGCTGGCCCGCCGCAGTCGCCGGTTTCCTCCGCGCGCACGGCGTTGCACCGGTCCCCGCCGAGCCCGCCACGGAGGCACCCGGCCCGCCCTGACCCGTGCCGCTCCGCTCGTTCCGGCGGCGAGCAGGGCCCCCGCCACTGCCGGGTCGGACGGAACCGACCGGCCCGCGCTTCAGGCGCGGGCCACCGACCCGCCCAGGCAGAGGGCACACCGCGGCGCGCTTCGATCACGACACCGCATAAGGTGCAGGCATGGCGCGACCTGACGGGCGGCGGCCCGACCAACTCCGACCGGTGACCCTGACCCGGGGCTGGAGTACCCACCCGGAGGGCTCGGTCCTCGTCGAGTTCGGCGCGACCCGGGTGCTCTGCACGGCGAGCGTGACCGAGGGGGTGCCCCGCTGGCGTAAAGGCTCCGGGCTCGGCTGGGTCACCGCCGAGTACGCGATGCTGCCCCGGGCCACCAACACCCGCTCCGACCGGGAGAGCGTGCGCGGGAAGATCGGCGGGCGTACCCACGAGATCTCCCGGCTGATCGGCCGCAGCCTGCGCGCCTCCATCGACCTGAAGGCGCTCGGCGAGAACTCGATCGTGCTCGACTGCGACGTGCTCCAGGCCGACGGCGGCACCCGGACCGCGGCGATCACCGGCGCGTACGTGGCGCTGCACGACGCGGTGACCTGGCTGGCCGAGCGCAAGGCCCTGGCCGGCAAGGTGGAGAAGGTGATGCACCGTTCGGTGGCCGCGGTCAGCGTCGGCATCATCGCCGGCGAGCCGCGCCTGGACCTCTGCTACGAGGAGGACGTGGCCGCCGAGGTCGACATGAACGTGGTCTGCACCGGGACCGGCGACTTCGTCGAGGTGCAGGGGACGGGCGAGGCCGGCGTCTTCGCCCGGGAGCAGCTCGACGCCCTGCTGGACCTGGGCATGGTGGGCTGCCTGGAACTGGCCGACGCGCAGCGGAAGGCGCTCCAGTGAGCGCGAGGAGCGAGCTTGTGAGCCCCGCAGTCGCGAACGAAGGTGATCTCTCATGAACACGGTCCTGCTCGCCACCCGGAACCGGAAGAAGCTCGTCGAGCTCCAGCGGATCCTCGACGGCGCGCTCGGCGCGCACCGGATCGCCCTGCTCGGGCTGGACGACGTCGAGGAGTATCCGGAGCTGCCGGAGACCGGCCTGACCTTCGGCGAGAACGCGCTGATCAAGGCGCGGGAGGGCTGCCGGCGTACCGGCCTGCCGACCATCGCCGACGACTCCGGGCTCGCCGTGGACGCGCTCAACGGCATGCCGGGCGTGTTCAGCGCCCGCTGGGCCGGCCGGCACGGCGACGACCGGGCCAACTTCCAGCTGGTGCTGGACCAGATCGCCGACCTGGCGGACGAGCACCGGGGCGCCGCCTTCGTCTGCACGGTGGCGCTGGTGCTGCCGAGCGGCAAGGAACACCTGGTCGACGGCCGGCAGCCGGGCCGGCTGCTGCGGGCCCCGCGCGGCGACGGCGGCTTCGGGTACGACCCGATCTTCCTGGGCGACGGTCAGGAGCGGACCAACGCGGAGCTGACCCCGGAGGAGAAGGACGCGGTCAGCCACCGTGGCAAGGCGCTGCGCGAGCTGGCCAAGCTGGCCGCCAAGGTGCTCCTGCCGGCGGCCTGACCGAGCGTCGGCGCGGGTGCCTGGTCAGCCGGTCACCCGCGCCAGCAGCGCCGCCAGGGCCGGGTTCTGGTGGCCGGTGCGCCACACGCAGTGCAGCTTCACCGTGCCCTCCTCGATGTCGGTCACGTCGAGGAAGGCCAGGTTCTCCAGTCGCAGCGCGGACGCCGAGCGCGGCACCAGGGCCACCCCCAGGCCGGCGTTGACCACCGACAGCAGGGTGTGCACCTGGCTGATGTGCTGGACGTACCGGGGGGCGACGCCGGCCTGGTGGAACGCGGCGACCACCAGCTCGTAGAAGTACCACGCCTCCGAGGGCGAGTAGGTGACCACGTCGTGTTCGGCGACGTCGGCGAGCCGGGGCGGGCGGCCGAGCCGGGTCAGCGGGTGGTCGCGGGGCGCCGCCAGCACCAGCGACTCGGTGTGAACCAGCCGGGAGGCGAGCAGCTCGCTGCGCGGCACCTCGCGGACCAGCCCCACCTCCAGCTCGCCGGCGAGGATCGCGTCGAGCTGGACCCGGGTGACCATCTCGGAGAGCACCAGGTCCACGCCGGGCAGGTGTTCGGCCGCGGTGGCGATCCAGCGCCCGAGCACGGTCAGCGCCGACACGGCGGTGAAGCCGATCCGGATCGACCCGGCGGTGCCGTCGGCGACCCGGCGCGCGGTCAGCGGCGCGGTGGCGGCCAGGGTGAGCAGCCGCCGGGCCTCGTCGAGGAAGACCCGGCCAGCGGGGGTGAGGGTGACGCCGGTGGACGTCCGCTCGAACAGCAGCAGCCCGGTGGCGCGCTCCAGCCGCTGGATCTGGCGGCTCAGCGGCGGCTGGGTCATCCGCAGCCGGGCGGCCGCCCGCCCGACGTGGCCTTCCTCGGCGACCGCCACGAAGCCCCGGAGCTGATCGAGGGTGAACATGGCACCTCCAGCGATGATGCCGGGAAGGTATCAGCCAATGCCCAACTCGTGTTGGACCGGTATCACCCGAGGTGCTTAACCTCCTGGTCACCTACCCGAAACAGGAGTCCAGCGAGATGACGCGACACACGCCGGAAGAGCTTCAGCGCGTGCTGGGGAGCGGATTGCTGTCCTTCCCCGTCACCCACTTCACCCCCGAGCTGGAGTTCGACGAGGCCGCGTACCGGGAGAACCTGAGCTGGCTCGCCTCGTACCCGGCGGCGGGGCTGTTCGCCGCGGGCGGCACCGGGGAGTTCTTCTCCCTGACCCCGGACGAGATCGCCCGGGTGGTGCGGGCGGCGGTGGCGGCAAGCGGCGGCACGACGCCGATCATCGCGCCGGCCGGCTTCGGCACCGCCCAGGCGGTCGACCTGGCCCGCGACGCCGAGCGGGCCGGCGCCGACGGCATCCTGCTCTTCCCGCCGTACCTGACCGAGTCGAGCCAGGACGGCCTCGCCGCCCACGTCCGGGCGGTCTGTGCGGCCACCTCGCTGGGCGTGGTGGTCTACCACCGGGCCAACGGCCGGTTCACCGTGCCGACGATGGAGCAGCTGGTGGCGACCTGCCCCAACCTGATCGGCTTCAAGGACGGCGTCGGCGACATCGAGCTGATGACCCGGCTGTACGCCACGATCGGCGACCGGCTGCTCTACATCGGCGGCCTGCCCACCGCGGAGACGTTCGCCCTGCCCTACCTGGAGCTGGGCGTCACCACCTACTCGTCCGCGATCTTCAACTTCGCCCCCACCTTCGCGCTGGAGTTCTACGCCGCCGTGCGGGCCCAGGACCGGGCCGGCGTCTACACCCGGCTCAACGAGTTCGTGCTGCCGTACCTGGAGATCAGGAACCGCAAGGCCGGCTACGCGGTCTCGATCATCAAGGCCGGGATGCGGATCGTCGGCCGCCCCGCCGGCCCGGTCCGGCCACCGCTGACCGACCTCACCGCCGACGAGCAGGGCGCGCTGGCCACCCTCATCGAGAAGCTGGGCTGACCGCCATGACCACCACCGAGACCACGCCGCTCACCGGCGCTATGCTGATCGGTTCCGCCGAGGTCCACGGCAACGAGGGCGAGGTCCGGGCCGTCGACCCGCGTAGCGGGCGGACGCTGGAACCGGCGTACGGCCTGGGCGGCGCCGCCGAGGTCGACCGCGCCGCCGAACTCGCCTGGACCGCGTTCGACGGCTACCGGCACGCCGACCTGGCGACCCGGGCCGCGTTCCTGGAGAGCATCGCCGCCAACCTCGAGGCGCTCGGCGACACCCTGATCGAGCGGGTGGTGGCCGAGACCGGCATCCCGGCGGCCCGGGTGCTCGCCGAACGAGCCCGTACCTGCAACCAGCTCCGGCTCTTCGCCTCGGTCGTCCGCGACGGCGACTGGCTCAACGTCCGGATCGATCCCGCCCAGCCCGACCGGGTCCCGCTGCCCCGACCGGACCTGCGGCAGCGTCGCGTCCCGCTCGGCCCGGTCGCGGTCTTCGGCGCGAGCAACTTCCCGCTGGCCTTCTCCGTCGCCGGCGGCGACACCGCCTCGGCGCTGGCCGCCGGCGCCCCCGTGGTGGTGAAGGCGCACGAGGCCCACCCCGGCACGTCCGAGCTGGCCGGCCGGGCCGTCCAGGCCGCGGTACGCGAGCACGGTCTGCCCGAGGGCACCTTCTCCCTGCTGTACGGCGACGGCCCGGGGCTGGGCGCCGCCCTGGTCCGTCACCCCCGGATCCGGGCGGTCGGGTTCACCGGCTCCCGCGCCGCCGGGCTGGCCCTGGTCGCCGCAGCCGCCGCCCGCCCGGAACCCATCCCGGTGTACGCCGAGATGTCCAGCGTCAACCCGGTGTTCGTGCTGCCCGGCGCGTTGGCCGAGCGCGGCGCCGAGCTGGGCGCCGCCCTGATCGGCTCGGTGACCGTCGGCGTCGGCCAGCTCTGCACCAGCCCCGGCCTGGTCTTCCTGCCCGACGGCGACGGGTTCGACGAGTTCGTGGCGGCCGCCGCCGAGGCGGTCCGGGGCGTCCCGGCGGCGCCGATGCTGACCGCCGGCATCCACGCCGCGTACGACCGGGGCGTGGACCGGCTGGCCGCGCTCGACGGGGTACGCGCCGTGGCCCGGGGCGCCGCGGACGCGGGCATCGCCTGCGCCGGCCGGCCCGGACTGCTGGTCACCGACGGCGCGACGTTCCTGGCCGAGCCGGCGCTGCGCGAGGAGGTCTTCGGCGCGGTGACCGTGGTGGTCCGGGTGACCGGCGACGACCAGCTGCGGGAGATCGTCGACCGGCTCGACGGGCAGCTCACCGCCACCGTGCACGCGGCCCCCGCCGACCACCCGCAGGCCCGCCGGCTGCTCGCCGAGCTGGAGCTCAAAGCCGGCCGGGTGCTGATCAACGGCTGGCCCACCGGGGTCGAGGTGGGGCACGCCGTGGTCCACGGCGGCCCCTTCCCGGCCACCTCCGACCCGCGGAGCACCTCGGTCGGCACCCTGGCGATCGACCGTTTCCTGCGTCCGGTGAGCTACCAGAACGTGCCGGCCGACCTGCTGCCCGCCGAACTCGCCGACGACAATCCGCTGGGGCTGTGGCGACGCGTCGACGGCCATCCGGGACGGGACTGAGCCATGACCAGTCAACTTGCCGAGGCGCCCACCGTGACCCCGCCCCGCACCCCCGTGGTGACCGGGATGCGGGTCGTGCCGGTCGCCGGGCACGACTCCATGCTGCTGAACCTCAGCGGCGCGCACGCCCCCTTCTTCACCCGCAACCTGGTGCTCCTCACCGACAGCGAGGGACGGCTCGGCGTCGGCGAGGTGCCCGGCGGCCCGGCCATCACGCAGACCCTCTCCGACGCCCGGGACCTGGTGCTCGGCCGGCCCGTCGGCCAGCACCACGGCGTGCTGGCCGCCGTCCGGGCACGCTTCGCCGACCGCGACGCCGGCGGCCGGGGCGCGCAGACGTACGACCTGCGAACCACCGTGCACGTGGTGACCGCGCTGGAGGCGGCGCTGCTGGACCTGCTCGGCCAGCACCTGGAGGTGCCGGTGGCCGCCCTGCTCGGCGACGGCCAGCAGCGCAGCAGCGTGCCCACCCTCGGGTACCTGTTCTTCGTCGGCGACCGCAACCGGACCGACCTGCCGTACCGGAGCGAGCCGGACGCGGCCGACGACTGGCTGCGGCTGCGGCACGAGGAGGCGCTGACTCCGGAGGCCGTCGTCGCCCTGGCCGAGGCGGCCCGGGCCCGCTACGGCTTCCGCGACTTCAAACTCAAGGGCGGGGTGCTGCCCGGCCCGGTCGAGGCCGAGGCGGTGCGGGCGCTGGCCGGGCGATTCCCGGACGCCCGGATCACGCTCGACCCCAACGGCGGCTGGCTGCTCCGGGACGCCGTCGCGCTCTGCCGCGAGCTGCGCGACGTGCTCGCGTACGCCGAGGACCCGTGCGGCGCCGAGGGGGTCTTCTCGGCCCGCGAGGTGCTGGCCGAGTTCCGCCGGGCCACCGGCCTGCGTACGGCCACCAACATGGTCGCCACCGACTGGCGGGAGCTGGGCCACGCGATCCGCGCCGACGCGGTCGACATCCCGCTGGCCGACCCGCACTTCTGGACCATGGCCGGCTCGGTGCGCGTCGCCCAGCTGTGCGACGCCTGGGGGCTGACCTGGGGCTCGCACTCCAACAACCACTTCGACGTGTCGCTGGCGATGTTCACCCACGTCGCGGCCGCCGCGCCCGGCGAGATCACCGCCATCGACACCCACTGGATCTGGCAGGACGGCCAGCGGCTCACGAAGAACCCGCTGACCATCGCCGACGGCGCCATCGCGGTCCCCACCGCGCCGGGCCTCGGCGTCGAGCTCGACCTGGACCGGGTCGAGGCGGCCCACCAGCTCTACCTGGAACACGGCCTCGGCGCCCGCGACGACGCCGAGGCGATGCGCTACCTCATCCCCGACTGGACGTTCCACCCCAAACGTCCGTGCCTGGTCCGGGGCTGACCCCCACCACCCCCACACACGCACGAGGAGTCGTCATGAGATCCCCCCTCCCGTCCCCGTCCCGCCGCCGGCTGCTGGCCGGCCTCGCCGCGCTCGCCGTGCTGCCGGTCGCCGCCTGCTCCGGCGTGCAGGGCGGCAAGGACGCCGCGGGCGGCAACTACCCGACCCGCGCGGTCCAGTTCACCGTGCCGTTCGCCCCGGGCGGCAGCGGCGACCTGATCAGCCGGGCCATCGGCAAGGCCGCCGAGAAGCCGCTCGGACAGTCGGTCGTCGTCACCAACAAGCCGGGCGCCAACGGCGCCGTCGGCGGCAAGGAGGTGCTGGCGTCCGCGCCGGACGGCTACAACATCGCCCTGCTGGTGAAGTCGCTCTTCGCGATTACCCCGCTGGCCGTGCAGGACCCCACCGCCATCCAGCCGGACAAGATGACCATCCTCACCACGCTCACCCAGGAGGACTACGTCCTCGTGGTCAACGCGGCCTCGCCGTACCAGACGCTGGAGGACCTGCTCAAGGCCCCGTCCCTCCGGTACGCCACCACCGGCGTGGGCACCGGCGCCCAGCTCTCCCAGGCCCTGCTGTTCAAGGCGGCCAACGTCAAGGCCACCGACGTGCCCTTCGACGGGGGCGCGCCGGCCGCGACCGCCCTGCTCGGCAAGCAGGTGGACGTTCTCTCCGGCTCCCTCGCCGAGACCATGCCGCAGATCAAGGCCGGCAAGTTCCGCCCGCTCGCGATCTTCTCCGAGAAGCGCAGCAGCTACCTGCCCGACGTGCCGACCGCCCCGGAGAAGGGCTTCGACGTGGTGGTCGACCAGCGCCGCTTCATCGTCGCGCCCACCGGCCTGCCGGACGCGGTCGCCAAGAAGCTGACCGACTCCTTCGCCGAGGCACGCAAGGACGCCGCGTACGACAAGTTCCTCAAGGACAACTACATGGAGCGCTGGGAGGTTTCCGACCAGGAGGCGCGCCAGCACCTGACCGACGCCGCCAAGGAGTACGCCGACCTGAGCAAGAAGTTCGGCCTCACCTTCGGATCCGGGAAATGACGGTGAGCGACACCCGACCGGCCGCCCGGGCCGACGCCGTACCGCCCGAGACGCCGGGCGGGTCGGCCGCCGTGCCGCAGGAGGCCGCGGAGCCCGCGACCGCGCCGCCCGGGGAGGAGATCTCCCCGGGCGGCCCGGTCCTCGCCACCGTGGCGGGCGCGGTGCCAGTGCTGCTCGGGCTGGCCACCCTCTGGCTGGCCCACGGGCTGGGGCTCGGCACGCTGACCGAGCCCGGCCCAGGCCTGTGGCCGACGATCGTCGCGGTGCTGCTGCTGGTCAGCGGGGTGGCCCTGGTGCTGCGCGCCCGCGGGACGACGGACACCGAGGCCTTCACCCGGGGCACCGGCGTGGTGCTCGTCGGCGCCGCCAGTCTCGCCCTCTACGCGTTCCTGTTCGAGCTCGTCGGCTTCGAGATCCCCACCGTGCTGGTGCTGGTGCTCTGGCTGCGGTTCTTCGGGCGCGAGGGATGGCGCACCACCGCGCTGGTGTCGGTGCTCACGACGGCCGCCCTGTACGGGCTCTTCATCACCGCGCTCGGGGTGCCGCTGCCCCACCTGATCGTCATCTGACCCTCCGCCAGAGAGGAGATCCACCATGGACCTGACCCCCGTGCTGTCCGGGTTCGCGGTGGTGTTCGAACCGCAGAACCTGCTCTACTGCCTGCTCGGCGTGACGCTGGGCATGCTGGTGGGGGTGCTGCCCGGGCTGGGACCCGCGGCCACCATCGCCATCCTGCTGCCGGTCACGTACGGCATCGAGCCCGCCGCGGCGGTCATCCTCCTGGCCGGCATCTTCTACGGCGCCCAGTACGGCGGCACCATCACCTCGGTGCTGCTCCGGCTGCCCGGCGAGGCGTCGACCGTGGTCTCCGCGCTCGACGGCTACCAGATGGCCCGCAAGGGCCGGGCCGGTTCGGCGCTGGGCATCGCCGCGATCGGCTCGTTCATCGGCGGCACCGCCTCGATCATCCTGCTCACCCTCATCGCGCCGCTGGTCGCCGACTTCGCCCTGCAGTTCGGACCGGCCGAGTACACCCTGCTGGCGCTGATCGGCATCTTCATGGTCGCCACCCTCGGCAGCGGCTCCCTGGTCAAGAGCGTGGCCGCCGCCGGCGTCGGCCTGCTGCTGGCCACCGTGGGCCTGGACCCGATGGTGGGCACCCCCCGCTTCACCTTCGGCAGCGACCAGCTCGCCGACGGCATCGACTTCGTCATCGTCGCCATGGGGCTGTTCGGGGTGGGGGAGATCCTCTACAACCTGGAACACCGGCTGCGACCCCAACCGGCCGTGCTGTCCTTCGGGCGAGCGATCCCGACCCGGCCGGAGTGGCTGCGGTCCCGGCTGGCCGTGCTGCGCGGCTCCGTGGTCGGCTTCGTCCTCGGGGTGCTCCCCGGCGGGGGCGCCACCATGTCCTCGCTGGTCGCATACGCCGTGGAGAAGCGGGCGGCGAAGGACCCGTCCCGGTTCGGCAAGGGCGCCATCGAGGGCGTCGCCGGCCCGGAGAGCGCCAACAACGCCGCCGCGACCTCGTCCTTCATCCCGCTGCTGACCCTCGGCGTACCGGCGAACGCGACCATGGCGGTGCTCTTCGGCGCGCTGCTGCTGCAGGGCATCCCGCCCGGGCCGCAGCTCATCACCGAGCACCCGGACGTGTTCTGGGGCGTGGTCAACTCCATGTACGTGGGGAACATCTTCCTGCTGCTGCTGAGCATCCCGCTGATCGGCGTCTTCGTCCGCCTGCTGCGGGTACGGGCCGGTATCCTGGCCCCGCTCACCGTGCTGATCACCATGGTCGGTGTCTACAGCATCCGGAACAACGTCTTCGACATGTTCCTCGTGGTCGCGCTCGGCCTGGTCGGCTACGGGATGAAGAAGCTCGGTTTCGAGCCCGGCCCGTTCGTGCTGGCGTTCGTCCTCGGCGAGCTGCTCGAGTCGTCGTTCCGCCGATCGATGCGCCTCTTCGAGGGCGACTTCACCGGCTTCGTCCAGCGTCCCGTCTCGGCGGCGCTGGTCGCCCTGCTGGTGCTGACCGTGGTCGTCGTACCGGCGCTGCGGGCCGTCCGCGGCCGGCAGGCCGCCCAGGTCGAGCACCAGGTGACCACCCCGACCCCCGACGGCGGCCTCGCCGTCGCCGCCACCCGAACCGAGGAGTGATGGTGACCTCTCCCGCCGCGGCGCACCCGGCCGCCGCTTCGTCCCCTGCCGCCTCCGGCGACCGCATCGCCTGGGTCGGCCTGCGCCTGGTGTACCTGCCGCTGCGCACCCCGATCAGCGACGCCAAGGTGCTCACCGGCCGGCAGAAGCCGCTGACCGAGGTGGCGTTCCTCTTCGCCGACGTGGTCACCGCCGACGGCCACCACGGCCTGGGCTTCAGCTACTCGAAGCGGGCCGGCGGCCGGGGCCTGTTCGCCCACGCCGCCGAGGTGGCACCGGAGCTTGTCGGCGAGGACCCCAACGACATCGCCCGGCTGTGGCAGAAGCTGGTCTGGGCCGGCGCCTCGGTCGGCCGCAGCGGCCTGGCCACCCAGGCGATCGCCGCGCTCGACATCGCCCTGTGGGACCTCAAGGCGAAGCGGGCCGGCCTGCCGCTGGCCAAGCTGCTCGGCGCCCACCGCGACTCGGTGCCCTGCTACAACACCTCCGGCGGCTTCCTGTCCAGCCCGCTGGAGGAGGTGCTGGACAACGCCCGGGCGCTGGTCGCCGGCGGCATCGGCGGCATCAAGATCAAGGTGGGGCAGCCGGACACCGCGGCCGACCTCAAGCGGGTTACCGCGGTCCGGGAGACGCTCGGCGACCGGTTCCCCCTCATGATCGACGCCAACCAGCAGTGGGACCGGCGCACCGCCCAGCGGTTCGGCCGGGCCATGGAACCGCTGAACCTGGTCTGGATCGAGGAGCCGCTGGACGCGTACGACGTCGAGGGGCACGCCCGGCTGGCCGCCACCCTGGACACCCCCATCGCCACCGGGGAGATGCTGACCAGCCCGGCCGAGCACTGGCGGCTGATCGAGGCCGACGCGGTGGACTTCATCCAGCCGGACGCGCCCCGGGTCGGCGGCATCACCCAGTTCCTGCGGATCACCACCCTGGCCGACCACAAGGGACTGTCGATGGCCCCGCACTTCGCCATGGAGATCCACCTGCACCTGTCCGCCGCGTACCCGGGGGAGACCTGGGTGGAACACTTCGACTGGCTGGAGCCGCTCTTCAACGAGCGGCTGGAGCTGCGGGACGGCCGGATGGTCGTCCCCGACCGGCCCGGCCTCGGCGTCACGCTCAGCGAGCAGGCCGAGGCCTGGACGGTCGCCCGGACGGAGACCGGCGCGCGGCCCTGACCGGCCCGGCAGGCGGAGGAAGGCCCACGTGCAGGGTGTGCTGAACGGCTTCGCCGTCATCGTGGCCGTGATCGCCATCGGCTACCTGCTCGGGCGCGGCGGGGTGCTCGGCCCGGAGGCGGGCGGCGTGCTGTCCCGGGTCGCGTTCCTCGTCGCCACCCCGGCGCTGCTCTTCACCACGGTGGCCCGGGCCGACATCCACGCGGTCATCTCGTCCGTACTGGTCGTCACGGTGGTCAGCGCGACCGCCGTGGCGACCCTGTTCGTGCTGATCGCGAAGCTGTGGTGGCGCCGGCCGGTGGCCGAGACGACGATCGGCGCGCTCGCCTCGTCGTACGTCAACGCGGCCAACATCGGCATCCCGATCGCCGTGTACGTGCTGGGTGACGCCTCCTACGTGGCGCCGGTGCTGATGTTCCAGCTCGTGGTGATGGCGCCGCTGGCTTTCGTGGTCCTGGATAACGCGACCGGGCCACGGCGACGCTCGCTGCTCGCGACAGTCACCCAGCCGCTCGCCAACCCGATCACCATCGCCTGCGTCCTGGGCCTGGTGGTCAGCCTCACCGACTGGATGCCGCCGGAGCCGCTCATGCGGCCCGTCGAACTGGTCGCCGCGATGGCCGTGCCGGCCACCCTGCTCGCGTACGGCCTGTCGCTGCACGGCGCCCCGGTGCCCGGCTCCGGCGACACCGGGCCGGAGGTCCGGCTCGCGGTGGCGCTCAAGGCAGTGGCCCAGCCGGTGGTGGCCTACCTGGTCGCCCGGTTCGCGCTGGGCCTGCCGCACGTGCTCGTGCTGGCCTGCACGATCACCGCCGCGCTGCCCACCGCGCAGAACGTCTTCGTCTACGCGGCCCACTACGGGCGCGGCACGGTCCTGGCCCGGGACTCGGTCCTGCTGTCGACCGTGGCGGCGCTGCCCGTGCTGATCGGCGTGGCGGTGCTGGCCACCTGACCCGGGTGCCTCGCGGGAGGCCGGTCGGTCGGGACGGCAATCCGGGCCGCACGCCCGACAGTTCGGTCCGGGGCAGTGCTGGCAGGCGCGACCCGATACGCTCACCGCCGCCATACCGCTGCGGCCAGCAGTGGCTTGAACCCCTGCCCGTACGGTCGTTGTGAGGATCAGTGAACGTCTCCAGGGACACACCCCGCGGAGTGCTGCGGCCGGAGATCCAGGCGCTCCGGGCGCTCGCCGTGCTGCTGGTGCTGCTGTTCCATTTCTGGCCGCACCGGATTCCGGGCGGCTACGTCGGTGTCGACGTCTTCTTCGTCATCAGTGGTTTCCTCATCACCGCACACCTGGTGCGGGAGGTGCAGAAATCGGGCTCGGTCCGACTTGGTGCTTTCTGGGCCCGCCGCATCCGGCGTCTGCTGCCGGCTTCCCTGCTCGTGCTCGTCGCCACCGCAGCAGCCGTGTTCATCTGGGTGCCACAGCTCTACTGGCCGCAGATCCTCCGCGAGATCGCGGCAGCGACCGTCTATGCCGAAAACTGGCAGCTGGCGCACGACGCGGTGGACTACCTCGCCGCGGAGAACGTCCAGTCACCGGTGCAGCACTACTGGTCGCTCTCCGTGGAGGAGCAGTTCTATCTGGTCTGGCCCCTGTTGATCGTGATCGCGATCATGGTCGCCCGCCGGATCCGGCAGGCGGACCCGATCGGCGCGATCCGGGTCACGCTCGCCGTGATCGTCCTGGCATCCTTCGCCTACTCCGTCTACGAGACGTCGGCGAACGGCGCCGCCGCGTACTTCGTCACGCCCACCCGGGCCTGGGAGTTCGGGGCCGGAGCGCTGTTGGCGACGCTGCCGGCGTTCGGCGGGTTGTCCGGCGACCGCACCCGGGCGGCCGTCTCCTGGCTGGGACTGCTCATGATCGGCGTGGCGGCGTTCGCCCTCGACGCCGCCACCACCCCGTTCCCGGGCTACGCGGCGGCGCTGCCGGTCGTCGGCACACTCTGCGCCATCTGGGCGGGCGCTCCCGCACTGCGGTGGTCGCCGCTGGGGTTGATGAAGTCAGCGCCGGTGCAGAAGCTCGGCGACTGGTCCTACTCCGTCTACCTCTGGCACTGGCCGCCTATTGTGATCTTCGCGCTGGCAACCGGCGACAAGATGACCTGGCCGGTGAAGTTCGTCGCCATCGCCGGTGTCGTGGCGCTGGCCGCGCTGACCAAGCGCTTCGTCGAAGACCCGGTACGGTTCCGCGCGTTCGCCAGCGGGCGCCGACTCTGGCCGCAGTACGGCGCCGCCGCGGTCTCGATGGTGATGGTCCTGTCCGTCGTCTTCGTCGGCAACCAGCTGCTCGAGCAGAGCAGCCGGGCCAACAACTCGCGCCTCGATCAGCTCCTGGCCGGCGGGACACCCTGCCTGGGGGCGGAGGCCATGCTCGCGGCTGAACGTTGTGCCGACGGCCCCCTCGGCTCGCAGCTGTATCCCGAGATGTCGACGCTCACCAAGGACACCGGCTCCGCGTACCGGTGCTACGACCAGAAGCCGGCGGCCGACCTCTCGTCGTGTCGCATCGGCTCCCAGCGGCCGGACGCGACCAAGGTCGCCCTCGTCGGCGACTCGCACGCCGCGATGCTCATCCCGGCGATCGAGGGTCACCTCGAAGCCCACAACTGGACTGTCGACACCTATGTCGCCCGTGGGTGCATCTGGGCGAAGGTGGACGCCGCCGACCAGGCCGACCCGTGCTACGCGCGGCGGCACGCCATGGCGCAGCGGCTGGGGACCGGCCCGAAGTACGACCTTGTCATCATCACCGGGAGGCGGAGCGCCAGCGGCGATCGACCGACCGCGGACGGGCAGATCCGCGGGTACCTCGACGCGTGGCAGCCGGTGCTGGAGCGGGGGACCAGGATCGTCGTGGTGGCGGACAATCCGGGGCTCGGCGAGGACGACATGAGCTGTCTCGTCGACGACGCGGCGAACGGCGGGGATCCGACCCGGTGCGCCGTCGACCGCAAGGCCGGGCTCGGCACCCGCGACGCTCTTGCGGACGCCGCGCGGCGGACCGACGGCAAGGTCCGCGTCGTCGACCTCACCGACCTGTTCTGCACCGAGACCGAGTGCCCGTTGGTGATCGGTAACGTCATCGTCTACCGGGACAGTCACCACATCACCGCGACCTATGCGCGTACCCTGGGCCCGCACCTGGTCGAGCGGATCACCGGTGCCCTCGCGTCGTAACCCCTCACTGCCGTCCCTGCTGGGACCCGGCGCCGTAAGGAATGGTGATCACCGATGACCCCGCCCCTGTTCATCTCGTGGAAGCGCTATCAGCGGCGCTCGGACGTGCTCGCCGAGGCGCTCGGTGCGGAGATGGTGTGGCGGCCGCACCGGGCGAAGGGCAAGCTGTTGCGGCCCGGTGACTACCTCGCGCACGCCCGGCAGGACCTGGCCCGGATCCGGGCCGAGCGACCGCGGTACGTCATCGCTCAGACCCAGCCCCACTTCACCGCGCTCGCGCCTCACCTGGCCGGCGTGCCGTACGTCGTCGACGCGCACAACGGTCAGTTCCAGTCCTGGTGGCGGCGGGTTCCCGGCACCGAGCAGGTGCTTCGCGGGGCGCGCCTGGTGCTGACCCACAACCGGGAGGCGGATCGGATCGCTCGCGCCGCCTTCCCGGGGCTGCGGACGCTGGTGGTGCATGATCCGCTCCGGGAGATCCCCCCGGCGTCGCCCCGTGACTGGGTCTTCATCGTCGCGACGGCCGCGCCGGACGAGCCGATGGACGTCCTCATCGACGCCATCGAGGCGCTGCCGGACGTCGGCTTCGCCACCACCGCTCCCCTGCACAAGCTTCCCGAGCCGTTGCGCGAGCGGGCGGCGCGGCTGCCCAACCTGCGGACGCTGGGCTTCCTCGACCTCCCGGACTACGAGGCGGCGTTGGCCGGATCCCGCGCCGTCGTCGTCCTCACCGACCGGGAGGGGTGTCAGCCGAGCGGGGCCTGCGAGGCGCTCAGCGCAGGTCGGCCGCTGGTCCTGTCCCGGACCAGCACCACCGAGGAGCTGTTCGGCAGCTTCGCCACGCTGGTGCCGAACGAGTCGGTGGCGCTGGCTGCTGGTATCCGTGAGGCGCTGGATGAGGATCCGACCAGGGCGGCGCGGATCGCGGCGGCCCAGACCGCCTGGACGGCCCGAACGGCGGCCGAACTGGCGGAGCTGGCGTCGGCCCTGCCGGCGGAGGTGGCACCGTGACGATGGCTGGCGGGCTCGCCCTCCTCGGCGCTGCCGAGTTCTGGCGGTAGTGCTTGAGGCGCGCGGCTCCCGCGCGCCCGGCTGGGTCAGTCCATCGGCTGCCCCGGACCGTCTGACTGGCCGCCCGGCCAGCTTGCGTGAAAGGGGGAGAAATTGCCACCAGTCGGGTTGATCGCCGTTGGTTCGCAGCCGACGGAGGCGATCTCTGATGGTCGTGTCCTTCCCGTATAGTGCCCGAGAATGTAGCGCGGAGGAGATCGCAAGATGGACATATGCCTCGAAATGTGGTGGCCATCCGGACGATGGGAAGTGGCTGGCGTCTGATGGGTAACACCGCGTTCTCCGCCACCGCCGGGCACCGTTCTTCGGATGGTGTCCCGGCCGGGCGTTCTTCTTGGTCTACGGCCACCCAGATCATGGTCGTGCTCGCCATGGCGGTGATTGGCGTAAAGCCATTCATCGACGTATTCGGCGCGAAGGTCCCCGAGGATACCGTGGACGCCGGCATGGTGGCGACGGTGATCGGTGCCCTTCTCATGGCAGGCGCCTTTGTCGCCGTGGCGGTGATGTCCAAGCGGCTGCCGAGAGGTCTGACACCCGCACTCGCCGCGCTGCTGCTCATCGGCCTGTTCTCGGTAATCGACCTGCTGGCCGTCTCGGCCCGGGACGACTTCCTTCAGATCTTCACCACGACCCACGTACGCGAAATCTTCGGGCCGTACATTCGGCCAGAAGGTGGGATCATCACGGCGGCTGCTCAGCTGGCGGTCGGGTTCGCTCCGGTCGCGTTGTTGGCGGTCATGCTCGTCAAGCCGGAATGGTTCTCCCTCGATCGGCTTCGTTGGGTCCTTCTCCTCGTGGTCATCGGCACCGTCGTGCATTGTGTGATCGCCTGGCTGCAGGTCGCCGGCGTCGTGGACTACACCTACTTCTTCAACGAGCCGACCGGAAGAGTCGGGCGTGCATCCGGCGGCTACTTCCATCCGGCGTCGCTCGGTCGCCTTTTGATCTTCGCGGTGTTCATTCTCTACGCCGCCGGTGACCGGCTCCGGCTCAGCCCGCTGGCCCGTTACGCCGTGCTCGCCCTGCTGGTAGCCACCTCGGTCGTCAGCACCCACCGGATAACCATTGTCTGCGTGCTGTTCGTGATAGTGGCGTTCGAGATGCGCCGGCTCCCTGAGCTCACTCGACAGATATCCAATCTGCCGTTCCGTACCGCCGTCTGGGGGGCCGTCGTTCTCGTCGCGCTGGTGATCGTGTCGGCGATCCGCTGGGGGGCGTACCTGCTCGACCGCGCGCTGTTCGTCCTCACCCGGGTCGGCTCGCTCAACCCGGCAAACGACGAGTTCCTGCACGGCCGCGGGCAGATCTGGTTCCGGGTAGCGGAGGTGTGGCAGGACGCGACCCCGGACATCTGGCTCATCGGACTGGGCTACGAACCGTGGAACACGCACCTGGACCCGTTGCGGGTCTTCGTGGTCTGGGGATTCCTCGGGATCGTTCTCATGGCGGTGGTCTTCGTCAACCTCTGGCGGCTGACGAGACGTCTTGTCGGGGTCGAGGCGAGGTGGATGCTGACGGTCCTTTTCGCGCTGGTGGCCGTCAACGCCCTGACCCAGAAGCCGACCTCCTACTCGTACTTCATGTGGTTGTTCTTCCTCTGCCTCATGCTGATAGTCGCGTCCTTCCCCCGCGTGACGGTGCCGGGCGCCATGGCGACGGAGGCCAGCGGTGAACGCAAATGAACGCCCGGGTGGCTCGCGATGATCGAAACTGACCTGCGGAGCAGCACGGCGACACCGCGCCGGTCTGGAAGCGGCATGGCACGCCGCCTCCGGCAGTTGGGCATGCTCGGGGTCAGTCAAGCCGGCGTCACGCTGACCGCGTTCGTCACCCAGGTGCTGCTCGCCCGTAGCCTGCCGCAGGCGCAGTTCGGTGCCTTCATGTCGGTCATGTCGCTGGTGACGCTGGCCGCGCCACTGGCCACCTTCGGGGTCGCTGACTTCTGGTTGCAGCGCTTCGGCCGGGAAGGGCCAAGGGCGTTCCGTTGGGTGCGGCCGTCCATCGTGCTGGTCGCCGTCAGTTCCGGCCTGCTGGTCGCGGCGCTGGTCGGCTGGGGCCTGGTCGAACTGGATGAACCTGCCGACGCCGGGCTACGCATCGCGCTCGCCCCGATCATCCTGTCGCTCGTCGCCATGGCGCTCTCCGGGGCGGCCCTCCAACTGCGGGGTGCCTACGGGCAGCTCGCGGCGCTGCAACTTGCGCCGCAGGTGGGTCGACTCCTCGTGGCGCTACTGACCGGGATCCTCGGACTGTCGGCGCTCATGGTGGCGCTGGGCTACGCTCTCGTGGCTGTCGTCACGGTGGTCATGAGCGTCCTGGTGATCGCGCCGTTCTGGCACGGGCGAGCGACGCTGGAGGGCCACCCACCGGCACCCCGTCCTTCCACCCGCCGACCCCGGGTGGATCACCTCGTCGCCGGTACCGGCCTGTTCCTGCTCGGCAGCCTGTTCTATCAGCTGGGCATGAACCTGGGCGTCGTCACCTCCGCCGAGTTTCTGAGCCCGGAGGACGCCGCGGTGCTCGCGGTGCCGATGACCCTGTTGACCGCGATCTATCTCCTGCCACGCATCGTGTATCAGCAGTACTTCCTGGCGAAACTGCACCGGTGGTCCCGCTCCAACCGCAACGCGGTCCTCATCGCATACCGGGCCGGCACGATCGGGATGATCGGTCTCGGGGTGCTGCTCGGCGTGGTGGTTGCGGTCGCGGGCCGGTTTGCCATTCCGCTGATCTTCGGTTCGCAGTACCGTGCGTCCGTCCCGGTGATGGCCGTCCTCGCGATTGCGATCCCACTCCGCTTCGGCGCAGCCAGTGTCGAATCGCTGCTGACCAGCAACGGGCTGGTGCGGCAGAAGGTGCTGTATCAGGGGCTGGGATCGCTCGCCTTCCTGGCCGCGCTGGCCACCGCGATCCCGCTGTTCGGCGCCGCCGGCGCCGCTTGGGCGACGGTGTTGTCCGAGGCGATACTGCTCACCCTGTTCTGGGCAAAGGCGAAGCGGAAGGTCGTTGCGGACGCCGAGCTCCCGTCCTGGGCAGAGATCCGGCGGACCTTCGCCAGAAGCTGATCTTCAGCCGTACCAGATCGCCACGAAACCGGCGATGATCTGCGTCCGTGGCGGTCACCGGGTCACCAGCCAGGCGTCGGGCAGCAGGACGGCGGCGGCCGCCGGCCCGGTGAGCGGGCGGGCGGCCGCCGCGACCAGGGCGCACCCGATGACGGCCGGCCAGACCAGCCGGCGCCACCGGTGCGGCGCCAGCGAGCCTGGGTGCTTTGCTCCATCCTTCCAGGGTGGACTCGCCCGGCCGGGATCCGGTCAGCCGAGCGGGCCGACCTCCCGCTCGATCGCCGCGCGCAGCTCGGGACCGCGCACCACCTCGCGGGCGGCCTCCATGAGCGGGGCCAGGAACACGTCCGGTCCCGGCTCGCCCACCACCTCGCGCAGCGCGGCCAGCGCCGCCCGGCCCGCTGGCGACGGCTCCAGCGGCGTCCGGAGCTGGAGCCCGCGTACGGCGGCCAGCAGCTCCACGGCGAGCAGGCTGGTCAGGTTGTCCAGCACGGTCCGCAGCTTCTTGGCCGCCGCCCAGCCCATCGAGACGTGGTCCTCCTGCATGCCGCTGGTGGGCAGCGAGTCCACCGACGCGGGCGCGGCCAGCCGCCGGTTCTCGGCGACGATCCCGGCCGCCGTGTACTGGGCGATCATCAGCCCGGAGTTGACCCCGGCGTCGGGGGAGAGGAACGCGGGCAGCTCCCGGGAGCGGGTGACGTCGAGCAGCCGGTCCACCCGGCGTTCGGCGATCGCGCCCACCTCGGCCGCGGCGATGGCCAGGTAGTCGGCGGCGAAGCCGAGCGGCGCGCCGTGGAAGTTGCCGGTCGACTCGACCCGCCCGTCCGGCAGCACCACCGGGTTGTCCACCACCGACAGCAGCTCCCGGCCGGCGACGGCCGCGACGAAGTCCAGGGTGTCCCGGGCTGCCCCGGCCACCTGCGGAGCGCACCGCATCGAGTACGCGTCCTGCACCGCGTGCGCCAGGTCGTCCCGGTGCGAGTCCATCACCGCCGACTGCTGCAGCAGCCGATGGATGTTCGCCGCCGACTCCGCCTGGCCCGGATGCGGTCGGATGGCGTGCAGCTCGGGCAGGAACGGCCGCTCCGAACCGAGCATCGCCTCGATCGCCAGCGCGGCGGTGACGTCGGCCATGGTGAACAGGTGCCGGGCGTCGTGGATGGCCAGCAGCAGCATGCCGAGCATGCCGTCGGTGCCGTTGATCAGCGCCAGCCCCTCCTTGGCGGCCAGCTCGATCGGGGCGAGGCCGACCCGGCGCAGCGCCTCACCGCCGGGGATCCGCTCCCCGGCCGGGCCGAGCACCCAGCCCTCGCCGAGCAGCACCAGCGCGCAGTGCGCCAGCGGGGCCAGGTCACCGGAGGCGCCGAGCGAGCCGTGCTCGGGCACCCACGGGGTGACCTCGTGGTTGAGCAGGTCCACCAGGGCCTCGGCGACCAGCGGCCGGACCCCGGAGCGGCCGAGGGCGAGCGAGCGTACCCGCAGCAGCATCATCGCCCGGACCACCTCGCGGGGCATCGGCGCGCCCACCCCGGCGGCGTGCGAGCGGATCAGCGCGTGCTGCAGCTCGGCCCGCCGCTCGGGCGCCACGAAGGTGTTGGCGAGCGCCCCGAAGCCAGTGGAGACGCCGTAGACGGGCCGGCCGGCCGCCTCGATGCCGTCCACGATGGCCCGGCTGGCCGCCATCGCGTCCACGGTGGCCGGGTCGAGCACTACCTTGGCGGTGCCGCGGGCCACGGCGAGCACGTCGGCGGGGGAGACCCCGGTGGGCTGAATGCTTACGGTCGACATTGCGGCACTCCATCGTGCAGAACCTGGCGGATCAAGGGGACACCAGGCCGGTAGGCCAGGTGCAGGTGGGAGGGGGCGTCGAGGATCATCAGGTCGGCCCGAGCGCCCCGGGTCAGCCGCCCGACGTCGGTGCGGCGCAGCGCCGCCGCTCCGCCGGCGGTCGCGGCCCAGACCGCCTCCGCCGGGGTCATCCGCATCTCGCGTACGGCGAGGGCGATGCAGAACGGCATCGACGACGTGTACGACGACCCGGGGTTGCAGTCGGTGGCCAGCGCCACGGTCACCCCCGCGTCGAGCAGCCGCCGGGCGTCCGGGTACGGCGACCGGGTGGAGAACTCCGCGCCGGGCAGCAGGGTGGCGACGGTGGCGGTGTGCCCGCCCTCGGCGCACATGCAGTCGATCCGCTGCGTGGCGAGCGCCTCGACGTCGGCGTCGGACACGTGGGTGCAGTGGTCCACGCTGGCCGCGCCGAGTTCTACCCCGAGCTGCACGCCCGGACCGGGGCCGAGCTGGTTGGCGTGCACCCGCACCCCCAGCCCGACCGCCTGCCCGCAGGCGAGGATCGCCCGGGCGTGGTCCACGTCGAAGGCGCCCCGCTCGCAGAACACGTCGATCCAGCGGGCGTACGGGGCGGCGGCGGCCAGCATCGGTCCGCACACCATGCCCACGTAGTCGTCGGGGCGGTCGGCGTACTCGGCGGGGACCACGTGCGCGCCGAGGAACGTGGTGTCCTCGCTGAACTCGGCGGCGATCCGCAGCGAGCGGGCCTCGTCGGCAACGGTGAGCCCGTACCCGCTCTTGATCTCGATGGTGGTGGTGCCCTGCCGCATGGCCTCGGTGCGCAGCCGCTGCACGGTGGCCCGCAGCTCGTCGTCGGCGGCTGCGCGGGTGGCGCCGACGGTGGTGCGGATGCCACCCCCGGTGTACGGCTCGCCGGCCATCCGGGCGGCGAACTCGACGGCCCGGTCCCCGGCGAAGACCAGGTGGGCGTGGCTGTCCACGAAGCCGGGCAGCACCGCCGCTCCCTCGGCGTCGATCCGCCGGTCGGCGGCCGGGGTGTCGCGGGCCGACCCGACCCAGGCCACCACGCCGTCCTCGACCAGCAGGGCGGCGTTGCGCCGGATGCCCAGCGGGCCGCCCTCGCCCGCCCCGAAGGAGTTGGTGACCAACTCCCCGATGTTGTCCACCAGCAGGCTGCCCGAGTTCCGCACCGCCGGCCGCAGCCGGTCGCCCGGTCGCACCGGCCGCTCCGGGAAGCCGGTCATACGGTCACCCCCTCGATGGCGGCGCGCAGCTCGGTGGGCACGTCGACCGTGCGGTGCCGGCCGTCGGCGACCACCGTCCGCCCGTCGACCACCACGTGCGTGACGTCCGCCGCGGTGGCCGCGAAGAACGCCCCGACCGGCGGCACCCCGGCGGTCCGGGCGCTGTCCAGCCGTACGGTGACCAGGTCGGCCCGGTCGCCGACCGACAGCCGGCCGGCGTCACCCCAGCCCAGCGCGGCGTGCCCGCCGACGGTGGCGGCGGTGAGCAGCTCGGCGGCGGTGAAGTGCCCCCGTCTGCGGGTCCGCAGCCGCTCGTCCAGCTCCACGGCGCGGGCCTCCTCGAACAGGTCGACCACGGCGTGGCTGTCGCTGCCGAGGCTGAGCGGGCTGCCCGCCTCGGCCATCCGCCGGGCCGGCCCGATCCCGTCGGCGAGGTCCCGCTCGGTGGTGGGGCAGAGGCAGATCCCGGTCCGGCTCTCCGCGAGCAACGTGATGTCGGCGCTGGTCGGGTGGGTGGCGTGCACGGCGGTGGTGTGCCGGCCGAGCACCCCGTGGTCGGCCAGCAGCCGGGTCGGGGTGCAGCCGTGCACGGCCCGGCAGGCGTCGTTCTCGGCCGGCTGTTCGGACAGGTGCACGTGCAGCGGCCGGCCCTGGCGGTCCGCCCAGCCGGCCACCGTGGCGAGCTGCTCCGCCGGCACCGCGCGCACCGAGTGGATCGCCGCACCGACCCGGGCGTGGTCGTTGCCCGGGGTGAACCCGCTGACCCGCTCCGCCCAGCGCAGCGCGTCTCCATCGCCGAACCGCCGCTGCGGCCCGGCCAGCGGCGCGCCGTCCACCCCCGCGGTCAGGTACGCGGTGTCCAGCAGGGTGATCCGGATGCCCGCGTGCGCGGCCGCCTCGACCAGCGCCGCCGACATCGCGTTCGGGTCGTCGTACGCCGTCCCGTCCGGCGCGTGGTGCAGGTAGTGGAACTCGCCGACGCAGGTGATCCCGGCGAGCGCCATCTCCGCGTACGCGGCCCGGGCCAGGGCCAGGTAGGACTCCGGGTCGAGCCGGGCGGCCACGTCGTACATGACCTCCCGCCAGCTCCAGAAGTCGCCCCGCCCGCCGTGGGTACGCCCGCGCAGTGCCCGGTGGAACGCGTGCGAGTGGGCGTTGGCCAGGCCGGGCAGGGTGAGCCCGGGCAGCCGTACCGCGTCGTGCAGCACCTCCACCCCGGCGGTCGGCGTGCCGCCGCCGACCAGCGGGGTGACCGCGGTGATCCGGCCGCCCTCGGCCTCGATCAGCACGTCGGGCGTGGGTTCGGCGTGGTCGGGCAGCCAGGCGTACTCGGCCAGCCAGCGGGTCAGCGGCATGCCAGCTCCTCCAGCACCCGGGCCAGGGCGGTCACCCCGGCGGCGCAGTCGGCGTCGGTGGCGGACTCGGCGGGGGAGTGTGACACCCCGGTCGGGTTGCGGACGAAGAGCATCGCGGTGGGCAGGTGCGCGGCGAGCACGCCCGCGTCGTGCCCCGCCCCGGTGGGCAGCACCGGCGCGTCGAGCAGCCGGGCCAGCCGGTCGGCCAACCCGCCGTCGAACGCCACCAGCGGGGTCGCCGACTCCTCGGTGCAGGTCAGCTCGGTGCCGTCCCGCCGCGCCCGCTCGGCGGCCTTGTCCCGCACCGCCGCGACGAGGCCGTGCAGCGTCTCCGGCTCGGCCGCCCGGGCGTCCAGCCAACCGGTCACCCGGGACGGGATCGCGTTGGTGGCGTTCGGCTCGACGGCCACCCGGCCGACCGTGGCGTGCGCGTCGCGCAGCCGGGCCTCCTTGTTCGCCGCCAGCACGGTGAACGCGTAGGTGAGCATCGGGTCGCGGCGGTCGGCCATCCGGGTCGTACCCGCGTGGTTTCCCTCGCCGTGGAAGTCGAAGCGCCAGCGCCCGTGCGGCCAGATGGCGCTGGCCACGGCGACCGGCGCGGCCTGGTCGACCAGCGCGCGGCCCTGCTCGACGTGCAGCTCCACGAAGGCCGCGAAGCGGCCGAGCAGCGCCGGGTCGGCACCCGCCGGCCGGTCGCCCAGCGCCTCGGCGAAGCTCACCCCGTCGGTGTCGCGCAGCCCGGCCGCGCGGTCCACCGCGATCTCGCCGGTGAGCAGCCGCGACCCCAGGCAGGGTACGCCGAACCGGCCCCCCTCCTCCTCCACGAACGCGGCCACCGCCACCGGGCGGACCGGGGCGACGCCGGCCGCCCGCAGCTCGTCCACGGCGAGGAACGCGCTGACGATGCCGAGCGGCCCGTCGTACGCGCCGCCGTGCGGCACCGAGTCGAAGTGGCTGCCGGTGAGCACCGCCCCGCCCGCCACCGGGTCACCCCACCAGGCGAAGAGGTTGCCGTTGCCGTCCTCCTGCACCGGCATGCCCCGCTGCTCGGCCTGCTCGCGGAACCACGCCCGCAGCCGCAGCTCCGGCGCGGTCAGCGCGTACCGCAGGTAGCCGCCGCTGCCCGCGTCCCGCCCGACCGGGGCCAACTCGTCCCACAGCTTCCGGAACCGGGCCACCAGGTCCGTCACGCCGCACCCCGGTTGTTCGCGACTGCGGGGCTCCGCTGCGCTGCACTCCTCGCGCTCACGCCGTACCCCCGGTTGTTCGCGACTGCGGGGCTCCGCTGCGCTGCACTCCTCGCGCTCACGCCGTTCCCTCCGCCATCGGCACCCGGACGCCGGTGCGGACGGCGACCTCGCGGGCGTCGTCGTAGCCGGCGTCGACGTGCCGGATGACGCCCATGGCCGGGTCGTTGGTGAGCACCCGTTCGATCTTCTGCCCGGCCAGCGCGCTGCCGTCGGCGACGCAGACCTGGCCGGCGTGGATGGACCGGCCGATGCCCACCCCGCCGCCGTGGTGGATCGACACCCAGGACGCCCCGCTGGCCGTGTTGACCAGCGCGTTGAGCAGCGGCCAGTCGGCGATCGCGTCGGACCCGTCGGCCATCGCCTCGGTCTCCCGGTAGGGGCTCGCGACGCTGCCGCAGTCCAGGTGGTCCCGGCCGATCACCACCGGCGCGCTCAGCTCGCCGGCGGCGACCATCTCGTTGAACCGCACCCCGGCCTTGTCCCGCTCGCCGTAGCCGAGCCAGCAGATCCGTGCCGGCAGGCCCTGGAAGGCGACCCGCTCGCCGGCCATCCGGATCCACCGGGCGAGGGACTCGTTCTCCGGGAACAGGTCGAGGATGGCCCGGTCGGTGGCCGCGATGTCGGCCGGGTCGCCGGAGAGCGCCGCCCAGCGGAACGGGCCCTTGCCCTCGCAGAACAGCGGCCGGATGTACGCCGGCACGAAGCCGGGGAAGTCGAACGCCCGCTCGTAGCCGCCGAGCTTCGCCTCGCCACGGATCGAGTTGCCGTAGTCGAAGACCTCCGCACCCGCGTCGAGGAAGCCCACCATCGCCTCGACGTGCTTCGCCATCGACGCCCGGGCCCGGTCGGTGAACTCGGCCGGCTTCGCCTTCGCGTAGTCGCGGGCGTCGGCCAGCTCCACCCCCTCCGGCAGGTACGACAGCGGGTCGTGCGCGCTGGTCTGGTCGGTGACGATGTCGATGGCGACGCCCCGGCGCAGCAGCTCCGGGAAGGCGGCGGCCGCGTTGCCCACCACACCGACGCTGATTGCCCGGCGGTCCCGCTTCGCGGCGAGCACCCGCTCGACCGCGTCGTCGAGCGAGTCGGCGATCTCGTCCAGGTAGCGGTCGTGCGCCCGGCGCTCCAGCCGGCTGCGGTCCACGTCCACGATCAGGCAGGCGCCACCGTTCATGGTGACCGCGAGGGGCTGCGCGCCGCCCATCCCGCCGCAGCCGGCGGTCAGCGTCAGCGTGCCGGCGAGGCTTCCGTTGAAGCGCTTGGCGGCGACGGCGGCGAACGTTTCGTAGGTGCCCTGGAGGATGCCCTGGGTGCCGATGTAGATCCAGGAGCCGGCCGTCATCTGCCCGTACATGGTCAGGCCGAGCTGCTCCAGCCGGCGGAACTCCGGCCAGGTGGCCCAGTCGCCGACCAGGTTCGAGTTGGCCAGCAGCACCCGGGGCGCCCACTCGTGGGTGCGCATGACGCCGACCGGACGGCCGGACTGCACCAGCATCGTCTCGTCGTCGCGCAGCTCGGTGAGCGTCCGGACCAGGGCGTGGTACGACGGCCAGTCCCGCGCGGCCTTGCCGGTCCCGCCGTAGACCACCAGGTCCTCGGGGCGCTCGGCAACGTCCGGGTCGAGGTTGTTCATCAGCATCCGCAGCGCGGCCTCCTGCGGCCACCCCTTCGCGGTGCGTGCGGTGCCGCGGGCGGCGCGGACGGGCTGGTGCATTTCCTACTCCTCTCAGCCGAGGAACAACTGACGGCGGGCGGCGGACGACTCGAACGCCTCGAGTCGGGCCTGGGTCTCGGCCGGGGCGGCGTCGCAGATCGCCTGGAGCACCACCATGGCCAGGGTCATCGGCGCGGTGTGCAGGTCGAAGACCAGGTCGGTGCCGACGGCGGCGGGGAGCACCACCTCGGCGTGGTCGGTGGCCGGACTCACCGGGGAGTCGGTGATCGCCACGACGGTCAGCCCGGCGTCCCGGGCCTCGCGCAGCGCGTCCAGGGTCTCCCGGGGGTAGCGGGGCAGCACGAACGCGAGCAGCGCGGTCGCCCCGGCGGCGGCGGCCTGTTCGAGCCGGTCGGCGAGGAGGCTGCCACCGTCGTCGAGGACCCGCACGTCCGGGTGCACCTTCGCGGCGAAGTACGCGAAGTACGCGGCCAGCGGCGCGGCGGCACGCAGCCCGAGCACCGGCAGCGGCCGGCTGGCCGCGAGCAGCTTCCCCACTTCGGCGATCCGGCCGGCGTCGGCGAGCTGGGTGGCGAGCCGGTCGAGGTTGCCCAGCTCGGCGCGGACCGCCCGCTGGAGGGCGTTGCCGGCGTCGGCCGGGTCGGCGGCGCCGGTGGTCAGCTCCCGCAGCCGGCGGCGCAGCGCGGGGTAGCCGTCGTGCCCGAGCGCCATGGCGAACCGGGTCACCGACGGCTGGCTGACCCCGGCCAGCTCGGCGACCTCCGCCGCGGACAGGTACGCCGCCGCGCCCGCGTGCTGCACCAGGCAGTGCGCGATTCGGCGCTGGGTGGGGGTGAGCCGTACGCCGTGGAACAGGTCGAGCAGGCGGTCGGTGGGTGCCGCACCGCTTTCATTCATGGCGCGACTCTATGCATAAAAACTTTCAGAAGCAACGGCGGCCCCACCCTACGGCTGTCTCCGACCTGCCTGACCCGGGTGTCCATGGAGGACCGAAGCCTCCTTCCTGACCGCAGTGTCACGCTCCGGCCACTCTCCGGCGCAGTGTGGCAGTCGCGCCGCGTTGGCCTGCTGTCGAACGGGTGACCGGCGGACGGAATGGTCGGCGGCTTCTCTGTACTATCCGCACGGCGGGGTGAACAGAGGAGTGGGCAATGCAGTCGGTCGGGCCGTACAGGTTCACCGAGGCGCTGGGCGTCTGTCAGGTCGGCACGGCGTGGTGGGCCGTCGACGGGCAGGATCGGCTGGTGACGTTGGCCCTGCTCGAGGGCGCGGCGGCGACCGATCAGCCCTGGCGGGAGGCCTTCGCCAACGCGGCGAACGCCATGGCGCAGGCGCCGGGCGGTCAGCGGTACGTCAAAGCGGACCTCGCCGCGGCCCAGCCCTGGGTGGCGTACCCGGCCCAGGAGGGGATGGGTGCGCAGCGCCTGTTCCAGTCCCTCGGCATGGAGTTGCACTCCGCCGAGTCGCGATCCGACGTCCTGATCCCGGCCACCGGCACGGTCGCCACGCCCCCGCGGCCGGTGTCCGGCGCCCCGGTGTCCGGCGCTCCCGCCCCGGTCTCCGGCCCGCCGCAGCTGCCGTGGGCGATGCACGCCACCGTTCCGCAGCAGCCGCAGCCCGAACCGCAGGCCGTGCCGACTTCGCCCGCCCCGCCCGGACCGGCCCCCGCCCACCCGGCGCCGGCCGATCCGTTCGCCGTGTCGCCGCCCCGCATCCAGCCTTCGACCGCCGCGGCGGCTCGACGCGGCGCCGTTACCTGGCTCGCGGTCGCTGCCCTGCTGCTCGCGATGGTCGCGGCGGTCGGTGGGGTCGGGGTCGGGATCTCCGGTGGTGAGGACCGGACGGCCCCGGCGTTGGTCGAGAACTTTCCGGCCGAGTCCCCGGCCGAACCCGGATTGCGTCCGTGGGCGCAGTTCCCGCCGTCCAGCCCGCAGGAGCGGGCGCTCGCCGTCGCCGGGCCGTCGCTGGTCTTCATCGAGGCGATCTTCACCGGCCTCCTGCGCGATCGGGACACCAACGCGCCGCTGAGCGCCACTCCGCTGTTCGTCAACCGCCGCTGCACCGGTTTCGTGGTGAACGCGGACGGCCACGCCCTCACCAGCAGTTCGTGTGTGCAGCCTGGGGAGGAGACCGTGCGGCGAAGCGCGCTCGACGCCCTGGCGAGGACGATGGTCCGCGAGGGCAAGCTCGCCGCGGGGCAGATGGCCAGCTACATCACCACCAACCTGGAGAAGACTGTTTTCACCGGCACCGGGCCGGGCACCGCGGCCAGCGCCAGGATCTACGCCCAGCTGAACGAGGCCAAGGGAAACACCAAGGCTGAACCGGCCGTCCCCGTCCAAGTGGTCAAGGGACAGGCCGTCGACAGCGGCAACCTCGCGCTTGTCAAACTCGCCAAGGGCAGTCTGCCGACGGTGGAACTCGTGCCGACGGCGGCCGCGACGGAGAGCGGGACGCTGCTGGTGGTCGCCTTCGCCACCAGCGACACCGACCTCCGCGCTGCCACGTACCGTCCGCAGGCCAAGGTGGTGAAGGTCGCCGGCACCAGCCGGCGAGGCGCCCTGACGATGCAGCGGATGGGTGACGACCTCGGCGCCACCTCGCAGGGGGGTGTGGCAATCGACCCGTCCGGACGCGTCGTGGGCATGATCGACCAGGATCTGGCCAGCCCCGATCGGGCGAACCGGTTGGTGCTGCCGGCATCGGCGTTCGACGGGTTGCTGACCGAGGGCGGCGTGCGACCCGCCCTCGGAGAGCCGGACCGGCTCTACCGTACTGCTCTCGACGCCTACTTCACCGGCCGCTTCGGCGCTGCGGCTGACGACCTCGCCAGGGTCGTCCAACAGGCGCCGGACAACAGACTGGCCGACGGGTACCGGCAGAACGCTGCCATCCGGCAGCAGTTGGAGGGGGACCCGGCCGGCGTGCCGGCTTGGGCTCGGTGGCTGCTCGCCGGTGCCGGGACCGCGCTGCTGGTCGTGCTCGTGCTGCTCGTCGCGGCGCTGCTCCGGCGGCGTGCGTGAGCACCGCCACCTCGTCGACCGGCCGCCGTCGTCCCGTCGAGTCGCCGCGCCCGCTGTCGCACCTGCTCTCCACCGCGATCGTGCTGGTCGTCGGGATCCTGCTGGTGCACGTGCTCTTCGAGACATGGGCCGAGGTCCTGAGCGGGCCCACCGACGACGAGGCCCGCGCCCTCGACAGCGCGCCTCGATGGCCCGATCAGCTCCAGACCTTGCTCTACCTGGGGCTGGCCGCGCTCAGCGTGGTCAAGGTGGTGGTTGACCGGCTGTGGGACCGGTTCCGGACCGCCGCCGACCTGGCGCTGCTCGTGCTCGGCCTGGTCATGGTCCTCGCCGGGCTGGTCAACGACTCCTCGCCGAGCCTGATGAGCGAGGCACTCTTCGTCTACTTCCGGGGCGTTCTGGTCTTCTACGCCCTGCGGGCGGCCGACCTACGACCCGCCGTGGTCCGCAGACTGCTGCTGGTGGTGGCCGCAGTGGTCGGGTTGAACGTCTTGCTTGCGCTGGTGCAGACGGTGGTCGGCCCGCCGGCCTACCGCGCGTTGGGGTGGGTGGATCTCACCTCGGCCGACCAGAGCCGGGCCCACGGCCTGCAATCGCACCCGGACCACCTCGCGCATCTGCTCGGCCTCACCATGCTGGGCTTCATGGCCTGGGCAGCGGTGCAGCAGCGGGTCCGCCGCGCCTGGTGGGCGGTGGCCGCGATGATCGCCCTGGCCCTGTCGGCCACCCAGTCCGTGGCCTCGCTGCTCGGCGTCCTGGTGGCCGGGGTGCTGATCGCCGTCCTGGTGCGGGTCAGCGCCCGCCGGGTGCTCGCCGTCTGCCTCGTCGTAGTGCTCTGCACCGTGGTGCAGGTCGCGCTCCGGCCCGACGAGTGGGCGCGGCACCTGGGCAACCCCTTCACGGGCCACCAACAGCCGGCTGGCAGCGAAGAGCGGCCGACCACACCGACGTCACCCGATCCCGCGGTCTCCCCGGCACCCGCCTCCCGGCCGTCCGCGGCGTCCCCGCTCCCGTCGAAAACCGGCGCTCCCGCGGTCGCCGCCGGCACGCCGTCCTCGGCCTCATCGCCCACCACTGTGCGCGAGATCCAGGTGCGCCACCTTGAGCCGGCCGCCGACATCCTGCCCCGGCAGCCGCTGCTCGGCTTCGGTATCGGCCAGTTCGGCGGGGTCGTCGCCGAGAAGAACGATCCCGACTGGCACAAGAACCCGAAGTTCGGGCCGGACGGCTTCGACGGGTACGGCGCGCAGTCGGTCCAGATCGAATCGTTCTGGCTGCACCTGGTCATGGAGGCCGGCGCCTTCGGGCTGATCGCGTTCCTCGTCTGGCTCTTCTTCATCGTGCAGCCACTCGTGCACGCGACGCGAGGGGGCCGGCGGGGCTCGCGGCAGTCGCCGCCGGCGGCGGCCCTGCTGTGGGGCATCGGAGCGATGCTCTTCGCCGGGCTCGTGGCGTTCCGCTCGCCAGCCTTCGAGGATCCCATTTTCCCGGCCCTGCTGTGGACCGTTCTCGGCCTCGCGTGGTGGACGTGCCGCCGGTCGCGGGAGGAACAGGCCTCGCTCTACAACGCGCCCACCGCGATGTTGCCGGTCGTTCGCGACCCGTCGGATGTCCGAGAAATCGACACCCGGATCCTGGATACCGACGAAATCCTCGCGCTCGCCCGGCGGATCCGCGCCCAGCGGGGTGCCGACGGCGGCGCGCCGGACGTCGGGGACCTGGACACGGAGTTCCTCACCGCTGACGAGATCCTGGCTTTCGCCCGGCAGATCCGGCGCAGTGGCGGCGCCGCCCCCCGGGACGGCAGTGGCCAGACACGCACGTAGAACGGCCCTTTCGGATGGTATTCGGATCAGCCTTCCGCTGCTTAAACTCCGTGATGTCGCACGATTGCAGTTGGCTGGCCGGGCGGCACATCGGTGTGACCACCGATCACCGGGTTGGATCACGTCGAGACGACAAACGCACACGGGGGTGGCGGAGAGTATGAAGGCAGTAGACGAGGCGCTGTCCCGGGGCGCCAAGGGGGTGCTGGGCCCGGTCGCGGTGGGTGCCGAGCGTCCATGATGGCGTCCCCGCCCACTATCCCGACGGAGCCGCCCAACAAGATCCTGGAGCCTGCTCCGTCGTACGGGCCCCGACCTCCGGGCATTCCGGCGCCGATCGCCGCCGACGCCGCCAGCCCGGCAAATCCCGCTCCACCGAGCATCTCGGTCTGCATCGCGGTGCGCAACCGACCGGCTCTGCTGGTGAAGTCGGTGCGCAGCATCCTCGACAACGGGTTTGACGACTTCGAGGTGGTCATCGTCGACGACGGCTCCGCCGTGCCGGTCCAGGAAGGGCTGGCGGAGGCGGGCCTTCTCGCCGACGACCGCATCCGGCTGGTGCGGCAGCCCCCGTCGGGCATCAGCGCCGCCCGCAACACCGCGCTGAAGGTTGCCCGGGGTCGCTACATCACCGTCCTCGACTCCGACGACGAACTCGCGCCGGATGGTCTGCACCGGATTCACGAGTTCCTCAGCCGGACGGGTGCGCAGTGGATCTACACCGACTACGAGGAACTCGTCGGCACCGCGGGCCGGATCATCCGGTTGCCCGCCTACCCTTCCGCGCGGCGGATGCTCTGGTCCGTCCTGACCCGGCCCCGCCTGCCGTTCAAGCACTCCGGCATGTCGATCGACCGGGAACTGCTCGTTCGTCTCGGCGGGTACGACGAGAACACGCCCATCAAGGTGGACGTCGAGCTGGTGTTGCGGGCGCTGGCGAGTGACGTGCGGCTCGTACATCTCGCGTACCCGGTCGTGCGCTTCCACCGGCACGGCGACAACATCAGCCGCAAGCGGCTCGCCGGCCTCTCGGTGTGGCACCGGCTCATCACCACCTACACGCGGCCCCGGATACCGGGCCTGGCGCTGGCGGTGGTGGCGCTGCGGGGCGTGAGCGAAGTCGGCAAGGCACTGGTCACGTCGTTCGACCGCTGAGGCCGGCCCCGGTGCCCCGGGGTGCCGCCAGCCGGCAGCGCGTCCGGCGCGGCGGCGTATTCTCCGGGCGGCGCACCCTCTGGGGCGGTACGCCGTCGGCGACGCCAGACCGCCGGCCCGCCCGGGCCACGAACGGAGATGCGGGGGCCGTCCGCGATGGGAGAAGCGCCGACGCGGCAAGCCAGCGCGGACGCCGATCCGGGCCCGGCCCTAGGATGGGGTCGCCGACCGGATTAATCCGTCATGCCGTAGTCGCTGCATCACCTGAGGATGGTAATGGCCGAAAGCGCCCATGGCGGTGCCGTGCCCGCCACCGTGCCGAGCGAGACCGCCGGCCCGAAGGCGCGATCATCGGCGACTGCGGTGGCCGGGCCACCGTCACCCGCCGGCCGGGTCCGTCGGGCTCGCCGCTGGATGGCGTTGGCGGCGGTGGTGACGCTCCTGCTCGGTGTCGCGGTGTCCTGTGTCCGAGGCCGTTCCGCCGATACTGACGAGCCGCACGTGAATGCCCCCGCATGGCGAGCGCCCTCGGCCTCGGAGCCCACCCTGCGCGGCCTCGCACTGCCGAACGTCCGGATGGGCACGGCCGTTGACGACCGCCTGCTGGCCGAGGACGAGCGGTACCGCACCACGCTGGCCTCGCAGTTCAACGCGATCACACCCGAGAACGCCATGAAGTGGTCGGTGCTGGAGCCTGCGCGGGACCACTACGACTGGGGCGCCGCCGACCGTCTGGTCGAGTTCGCCGAGGCCAACGGACAGGCCGTGTACGGCCACACGCTGGTGTGGTACGGCAGCCTCCCGTCGTGGATTGACGAGTCGTGGTCGCCGTCCCAGGTGCGCGCGGTGCTGCGCAAGCACGTCACCACCGTGGCATCCCGATACCGGGGCCGGGTCTGGGCCTGGGACGTGGTGAACGAGGTACTGGCCGAGGACGGCTCGTTGCGCGACACCATCTGGCTGCGCAAACTCGGGCCCGGATACATCGCCGACGCGTTCCGCTGGGCGCGCGAGGCCGACCCGGACGCCCGACTGTTTATCAACGAGTACGGCACTGAGGGCCGGACCAAGAAGTCGGACGCCCTGTGGCGATTGGTCCGTGACCTACGCGCCCAGGGCGTGCCGATCCAGGGAGTGGGCTTCCAGAGCCACCTCCGGGCGGACCAGCCCCCGACCGACATCCTGGGCAACTTGCGCCGCTTCGCCGCCCTCGGCGTGGTGGTGGCTGTCACGGAGCTGGACGTCCGGCTGAAGCTGCCGGCGACTCCGGAGAAGCTGGTCAGCCAGGCGTCGCTGTACCAGCGTGTGCTGGCCGCCTGCCTCGCCGTGCCCACCTGCGAGTCGTTCACCGTCTGGGGCTTCACCGACGCCGGCAGCTGGATCCCGCACCGCTACCAGGGGTACGGCGCCGCCTGTGTGTTCGACATGGGCATGCGGCCGAAGCCGGCTCACGGGGCGCTGGTGGCGGAGCTGCGCGAGCGAGAGTCGGCCTCGCCGGGCTGACCCGCGGCGCTTGCCGGCCGCCAGGTGTCCGGATCGCAGTGATCCGCAGTCGCGCTCGCCCACCGAGTGGGCCGCTCCACCACACACAATCCACCGAACCGCCAATGGTCAGCGAAACTGGCCAGGCATAAGGTGCACGTCGCGATCTGCCGACGGGGGCTGACGTAGGAAGGAAGATCGTGTCCCTGGATACCCGATCGCCCGCACCGTCCGTGCCGTCGAATACGGCGGCGAACCACGGTGCCGGCGTGATAACACCGTCGAACGGCTTTGCCCGGTCGGCCTTTGGGCGCCCGGCCACCCCACGTGTGAGCTGGCACCGGCCGTACGTGCTCTGGCTGCTGCTGCTCGACCTGCTCGCCGCGCTGGCGGCCAGCCGGACCGCGATAGACCTGCTTGAAGAGGCCGACGCCGGCTTCCGGAACCCGGCGGCGCCCGGCGGGGTCGACGGGGTCTTCGTGTTGGTGGCCAACCTCGGTATCCCGGTGGGATGGGTCCTGCTGCTCGCCGCCTGCGGCGCGTACGACCGCCGTGCGCTCGGCATCGGCACCGAGGAACTCAAGCGGGTGGTGCGGGCCGACATCGCGATGGCCGCGACCGTGTCCCTGCTTGCGCTCGGCTTCAAGAAGGACCTGTCCCGGTTGACGGTGCTCCTGGTCGTGCTGGCAGCCTTGGGCTACACGCTGATCGGCCGCTTCGTGGCCCGCACCGTGCTGCATTTCCTGCGCCGACACGGATCGCACGCGTCGCAGAAGATCCTCCTCGTCGGGAAGCTCTCCGACGCGATGGCGCTCTACGACGTGGCGATCCGCAATCCCGCCGCTGGGCTGCACCCGATCGCCATCCATTTGCCGCACCACCCGCGCCCCGGGGAGACGGTGACCGCACCGGTGCCGGTCTACGTCGGCTGGGAACTGGTGCCGCTCGTGCAGGAAATCGGCGCAGACACCATCGCCGTCTGCGGTCCAGCCAGCCTGGAGTCGTACGAGCTGCGCAAGCTGGCCTGGCAGATCGAGGGCACCGGGCTGGACCTCGTGGTGGTGCCTCAGGTCACCGACGTCACCGGCCCGCGCATCCACGTGCGTCCGGTGGAGGGCCTGCCCCTGCTCAACGTGGAGGAGCCGACGCTGTCGGGCCTGTCGCTGGTGGCCAAGGCGACCCTCGACCGGTTCACCGCCCTGGTCGGCCTGATTCTGCTGAGCCCGGTGCTGCTCGGCATCGCGCTGGCCATCAAGCTGACCGACCCGGGGCCGGTGATGTTCCGCCAGACCCGCATCGGGCACAAGGGCAAGGCATTCAAGGTCTGGAAGTTCCGGACCATGTACACCGATGCGGAACAGCGGCTCGAGGCCCTGCAGGACCAGAACGAGAGCGACGGGCTGCTGTTCAAGATGAAGGACGACCCCCGGGTCACGCCGATCGGCCGCCACCTCCGCGCGCTGTCGCTGGACGAGCTACCCCAGCTCATCAACGTGCTGATGGGCCAGATGTCGCTGGTCGGTCCGCGGCCGCTGCCCACCGAGGATGACGACTACCAGGGCGATGTGCGTCGACGCCTGCTCGTGCGGCCCGGCATCACCGGGCTCTGGCAAATCTCCGGCCGGTCGGACCTGACCTGGGACGACGCGGTACGCCTGGACCTGCACTACGTGGACAACTGGTCACTGGCGTACGACCTCGGAATCCTGTGGCGGACCGTGAGCGTGGTCCTGGCTCGGCGCGGCGCCTACTGACGCCAAACGGGGCGGCAGGGTCACCCGACCCTGCCGCCCCGATCACGTCATCGTCCCGCCCACCGGGGCGGTCACTTCCGGGCGTACTGCTTGATCTCCTCCACCGCGTCCCGGCGCACCGCGTCGTAGCAGGCCTTCGCCCGGGCGGTGTCGGCGAGCACCACGCTCTCGGTGCCCTTCCGGCCGGTGCCCTTGGTCGGGCTGGTGAGGAACGACAGGTTGCTGCCCCGCACCCCGCGCATCTGCGTCCCCATGTCGAGCAACGACATGCCCTTGTCCACCGACACCGAACTCGACGTCGCCTTGACGAACGAGTTCAACTTGGCGGGGTTGGTGAGGATGCCACCGGAGGCGGCCTTGTCCAGGATGGCCTTGATGACCTGCTGCTGGTGGCGGATGCGGGCGAAGTCACCGTCCGCGAATTGCTTGCGCTGGCGGGAGTAGTCCAGCGCCGCCTCGCCGTCAAGCTGCTGCGGCCCGGCCTGGAAGGAGCGGTACGGCGGGTGGATCGACTTGAACGACTTCTCCACGTCGACGGTCACACCGCCGAGCGCGTCGATGATCTCCTTGAAGCCGGCGAAGTCGATGATCGCCACGTGGTCGATCCGGACCCCGGTGAACTTCTCCACCGTCTGCACCATCAGCGGCACACCGCCCCACGCGAAAGCGGCGTTGATCTTCGCCTCCCGACCGCCGTGCTGGCCATCCGCCGATCGCGGCACCGACACCCACGTGTCCCGCGGAATGGAGATCAGCTGGGCGCTCGACCGGTCGGCCGGAAGGTGCGCCACGATGATCGAGTCCGTACGCGACCCCTCGGTCTTCTCCGGGTCACGCGAGTCGCTGCCGAGAATCAGCAGGTTCTGGGCCCCCTGGGCGCCGGCCGCCGGCCGCTCCGCCTCGGGCACCCCGGTGAAGGCGTCGACCCGGTCGATGCCGGACTCCACCGACTTCAGGTAGATGCCACCGGCGATCAGGCCGCCACCACCCAAAAGCACCACCACCAGGAAGGTGATGAGCAGGACGCGCCGCCAGCGACGCCGGGGACGCTTCTGCGCGGCAGGCTCCACCTCGGACGGAACCTGGGTCGGGCCGGTTGGATCCACGTACGCCGGCTGATCGGCGTGCTGCTGGCCAGGAAACATGCGGGCGATGCTACTTACTCACGCTCTGCCGCGCGGACCCTCGTCCGACCGGCCACCTGCCGGCCACCCGGTTGGCGACAAAACTTTCCTCGCCAGTCGCCACCCCAACCTGATAAAACCGCACAGGTGGACGCAACGAAGCTCCGTCGGGCCATCGCCCGCACCCGGCTGGCCCCGGTCGCCGCCTTCCCGACCCGCCTGGCCAAGGTCGCCCGGCACGACGGCAAGGTGCTGCGCGCCTCCGCCCGCTGGCTGCTCACCTCTCGCGAGCATCACAACTACACGTACGACCTGACCAGCCTGAGCCAGCACCACCTCGCCTGGTTCGTCAGCGTCGTCTGCGACGTCCCCGTCGGGCAGGTGCGCGGCTGGTTCGCCGAACTCGAAGGCGACGACAAGTTGCGCGGGCACATCGAGACCGCCACCGCCACCGCGTCCCGGCGCGGCCTGGCCGACCGGCAGGTCCGCTACGCCCGCCGGATCGGCTGGTACGCCATCGTCCGCGCCCGCAAACCCGCCCACGTCGTCGAGACCGGCGTGGACAAGGGCCTCGGCAGCTGCGTCCTGGCCGCCGCCCTGCTGCGCAACACCGCCGAAGGGCACCCCGGCCGCCTCACCTCGCTCGACATCAACCCCGAGGCCGGCTACCTCGCTAAAACCACCCCGTGGGCCGACGTGGTCGACCTCGTCATCGGCGACTCCATCGCCTCCATCAACGCACTGGACCGGCCGGTCGACCTCTTCCTGCACGACAGCGACCACAGCCGGGGGCACGAGCAGCGCGAGTTCGCCGCGATCGAGCCGCAACTCGCCCCCGCGGCGATGCTGCTCACCGACAACGCCACGATCACCAACGTCCTCGCCCAGCACGCCGAACGCACCGGTCGCCGGTTCCTCGCATACCGGGAGACCCCGGCCCGGCACTGGTACCCCGGCGACGGGATCGGCGTCGCCTGGTGATGGTCGCGCCTTAACTCTCGGTCAGGCCGCTTGTCCGGGCCGCCAGAGCTCCGGCAGCATCGACCGCCCGGCTGCGGCTGCCGACATTGCCGGAATGGTCAGGCCGCTGCGGTGCCCAGGTCGAGCCACATCAAGACCTCGTCCCGCTCGTCGCCGGGGACGAGGCGCAGCGCGGCGGGGAGCCGGCCCACCTCCCGGTAGCCGAGCCGGCCGTAGAACGCGCCCAGGCCCAGGCCGTCCCGCACCGTCACGTGCAGCGCCGCCAGGCCCAACTCCCGGCCGATCCGCTCGGCCTCGCGCATCAGCGCCGCGCCGTACCCCCGGCCCTGGGTGTCGGGATGGACCATCACCCGCTTGAGCACCCGCCAGTGCGTCTTCAGGTGGAACCGGTTGTCGGAGATGATCAGGATGCCGACGAGACGGTCCCCCGCGTAGCCCACCAGCAGCCGGTCCGGCCCGTCGGCCAGACCCGCGAAGGTCTCCTCGGCGAGGGGCCGGACCTCGGCCGCCGTCACCGGGGCGACGAAGCCGACCGCGCCGCCGGCGTTGGTGACGTCCACCCAGAGCGCGACGATCTGCTCGCGCAGCTCGGGGGTGAGTTCGGGGTCGAGGACGAAGCGCAGGTTCACGCCCGCCATCCTGCGGGAATGGCGCGGCGTGAACCCACCTTCGTGACCTTCACGACACCGCTGCTGGTGCGGGAGAGGGGAGTCGAACCCCCACGTCCTTTCGGACACGGGCTCCTAAGGCCCGCGCGCCTGCCTGTTACGCCACTCCCGCCGACCCGATGAGTCTAGTGCGTCGCGCCGAGACGGTGTGCAGTCCCGCCCGCCGCAGAATGTTCGACACCGTTCCATGGCTGACCACCCAGGTGCCGGCCGACGACGACTTGATGAGGTCGGCCAGCCTCCGCGGGCCGAGATCGGGGTGTGCCAGCGCGTGGCGAACGACGACAGCTTCGAGTGCGAGATCCCGGGTTGCCCGGCGTGCGGGCGCGGCGGCGAGGCCGCCTCGGTCGGCGAGACGTTGTCGGAGCCGGGCGACGTGGTTGCGGTGACAGCCGATTCGCCGCGCGGCCTCGCTCGGACCGAGGATGCCGTCTGCCACTTGCCTGATCAGGTCTTCCACCTGGTCCAGCGGTAACTGCGGACGAACTGCCGGCGTGGGTGCGGCGGTGGGGGACGGGGCCTCTGGCGACGGACCGCCCTTGTTCCGGCCAGCGTAGGTGTCGGTCTGGCTGTGACAGTTCGGACAGAGAATCCGCAGGTTCGGTGGCCGGTTGTCCAGGAAGTCGCCGTTCATGTGGTCCACGTGCAGCGTCAGCGGCCGGCCCCGCCAGCGTGGGCCGACGCCGCAGCCCTCACACTCCTCGGGGACGCCGATGTCCCGCAGCGCCCACTTCAACCGGGTGCCCGGTGTGCGGCGGGAGCCGGCCGGCAGCCGTAGCAGCAACTGGGACGAGGTGGTGCGCCGTGCGCCGCGTTGCCCCTTGTTGTGCACCTGCCCTGTGAAGTGCGACGTGTCGATGCCGAAGCGCTTGAGCTGCCGGCTGATGTGCGCGTGCGACCCGCCGCTCATCCGTACACCGAGCAGCCGCAGCACCTCCGCGATGCTCCGGGCCTGTGCCGCCGCTGCCGCCAGCATCTCCGGGCTGTACTTGTACCGAGGCATGTGCGCACGGTAGCGGCGGCCTACAACAGGTTCAGTCCAGGCCGAGGTCCCGGCGGAGCTTGGCGACGTGCCCGGTGGCCTTGACGTTGTAGAGCGCCCGCTCGATCTTCCCGTCCTCGTCGATGACGAAGGTCGAGCGGATCACCCCGGTCACCGTCTTGCCGTACAACTGCTTCTCGCCGTACGCGCCGTACGCGGTCAGCACGGCCTTGTCGGTGTCGGCGACCAGCGGGAAGGTGATGGCGTCCCGGTCGCGGAACTTCGCCAGCTTCTCGGGCTTGTCCGGCGAGATGCCCACCACCTCGAAGCCGGCGGCCTGGAGCGAGGCGAGCGAGTCGCGGAAGTCGCACGCCTGCTTGGTGCAGCCGGGCGTCATGGCGGCGGGGTACGCGTACAGGATGACCTTGCGGCCACGCAGGTCGGCCAGGGAGAGGCTCCCGCCGCTGTCGGTGGGGAGGGTGAATTCGGGGGCGGGGTCGCCGGGGCTGAGGCGGTCGGTCATGGCGCAGACGATACCGCCGCATGGCCGGACCGGGACGGTGGCGACGCGCGGTGGCGTGATGGTCACCATGGCTTGTTGCAAGGGATTGGCAACAACAGGTCGTCGCAAATAAGCTGCCCGTGTCGGCGTGGATCGTCCCGCCGCGTCGGGGGAGGTCGAGTGGACACACTGGCGATGCACATCTCGAACGGGATCATCGACGGTCCCGTCGCCGCGATCTTCGCCGCGTTCGCGCTCGCCGTGCTCGCCTTCTGCGTGCTGCGCGGGCGCCGCGACCTCGACGACCGGCTGGCCCCCATGGCGGGCCTGGTGGCCGCGTTCATCTTCGCCGTGCAGATGCTCAACTTCCCGATCTTCACCGCCGGCGTCAGTGGCCACCTGCTCGGTGGCGCCCTCGCCGCGCTGCTGGTCGGGCCGTGGGTCGGGGCGCTCTGCGTGGCCGTGGTCCTTGTCGTGCAGGCGCTGGTCTTCGGCGACGGCGGGGTGGCCATGCTCGGCCTCAACATCACCAACATGGCGATCCTCGGCACCGCCGCCGCGTACCTGCTGATCGCGCTGCTGCTGCGGGTGCTGCCGCGCACCACGGCCGGTCTCGGCGTCACCGGCTTCGTCGCCGCGCTGGTCAGCGTGGTGGTCGCCAGCCAGGGCTTCGTCCTGCAGTACTGGCTGGGCGGCACCGCCGACCTGGGCGGCAACCTCGCCGGCCTGGCCGGCACGATGGCCGGCGTCCACCTGCTGATCGGCATCGGCGAGGGCCTGATCACCGCGACCACGGTGGTCACCGTCGCGAAGGTCCGTCCCGATCTGGTGTACGCGCTGCGCGCCCGTAAGCCGGCTGTGCCGGCTCCCGCCGTCCCGGCCGCCGGAGGTGTCCGATGAGCAAGCGTCCCTGGCCCTTCATCCTCGGCGGCCTGCTGGTCGCCCTGCTGCTCGCCGGCGTGGTGAGCAACTACGCCTCGTCGCACCCGGACGGGCTCGACTCGTCGCTGCTGAAGGGGTGCACGGTGAACGCCGAGGACGAGATCACCGGCGGGAGCTGCCCGGCCCAGCAGGCCAAGGACCACGAGTTGGCCGACAGCCCGTTGGCCGACTACGGCGTCCGGGGCGTCGGCAACGGGTTCCTCTCGACCGGCATCTCCGGCGTGATCGGCGTGCTGCTCACCTTCGCCCTGGGCGGCGGCCTGTTCTGGCTGGCCCGCCGCCGGGGCCCGGCCAACGGCGCCCTCACCGATCCGGCCAACGGTGCCCCGACCGGCCCGGCCAACGGCGCCCTCACCGATCCGGCCAACGGCATCCCGACCGATCCGGCCGGTGGCGCCCCGACCGGGTCGGCTGCACGGGACGCCGGCGCGCGCCCCGCCGGCACCCGCTGAGGGACCCGCCGTCATGGGTGCCGGGCACGTGCACGTGCTCTATCGCGAGTCCGCCTCACCGGTGCACCGCCTCGCGCCGGAGGTGAAGATCGCCGCGATGGTGCTCTTCACCGTCGCGGTGGTCGCCACGCCCCGGGAGGCGTACTGGGCTTTCGGCGCCTACGCCCTGCTGGTCGCCGCCGTGGCGGCGTTGGCACGGGTCGGGCCGCGCTGGCTGCTCAGCCGGGCGCTGATCGAGCTGCCGTTCGTGCTCTTCGCCTTCGCGCTGCCGTTCCTCGGCACCGGGGAGCGGGTCGAGGTGGCCGGGCTGAGCCTGTCCGTCGACGGGCTGCACGGCGCGTGGAACATCCTGGCCAAGGGCACGCTCGGCGTACTCGCGTCGCTGCTGCTGGCGGCGACCACGACGACGCGTGACCTGATCGTCGGCCTGGACCGGCTGCGCTGCCCGCAGATCCTCACCCAGATCGCCACGTTCATGCTGCGCTACCTGGACGTGCTGGTGGGCGAGGCCCGGCGGATGCGGGTGGCCCGGGTGTCCCGGGGCGACGATCCGCGGTTCCTCTGGCAGCTCCGCGGTTTCGCCGCCGGGGTGGGCGCGCTCTTCCTGCGCGCCTTCGAACGCGGCGAGCGGGTCTACCTGGCGATGGTCTCCCGTGGCTACACCGGGCGGATGCCGGCGGTGTGGCAGGGCGCGGGCGCGGCCACCGCCGGGCAGTGGGTGGCCGCCGCGACGGTGCCGTTGGCCGCGGCCACCATCGCCGCCGTCGCGGTCGTCCTGAGATGATCGGGCACGTGCAGACACCTCCCTCGCTGGACGTACGCGGCGTCCGGTACGCGTACCCAGACGGCCACGTCGCCCTGCACGGGGTGGATCTGACCGTGCCGCGCGGGGAGCGGGTGGCGCTGCTCGGGCCGAACGGCGCCGGCAAGACCACGCTGGTGCTGCATCTCAACGGCATCCTCACCGCGACGGAGGGGACGGTCAGCGTCGGCGGCCTGACGGTGGGCCGGGACCGGGACACCCTCGCCGAGATCCGCCGCCGGGTGGGCATCGTCTTCCAGGACCCGGACGATCAACTGTTCCTGCCCACCGTCGCCGAGGACGTCGCGTTCGGGCCGGCCAACCTGGGGCTGCGCGGGGCGGAGCTGGCAGCCCGGGTCGACGAGGCCCTGGCCGCCGTGGGGATGAGCGAGCACCGGGACCGGGCGCCGCACCACCTCTCGTTCGGGCAGCGCCGCCGGGTGGCGGTGGCCACCGTGCTCGCCATGCACCCGGAGATCCTGGTCCTCGACGAGCCGTCGTCCAACCTCGACCCGGCCGCCCGGCGGGAGCTGGCGGAGATCCTGCGTGCGCTGCCGGTGACCCTGCTGATGGTCACCCACGACCTGCCGTACGCGGCGGAACTCTGCGACCGTTCGGTGATCCTGGACGCCGGCCGGATCGTCGCCGACGCCCCCACGCCCGAGATCCTCACCGACGACGCCCTGCTGGCGGCCCACCGCCTCGAGCTTCCCTACGGCTTCGACCCCCGCACCGCCGCCCGCCCCGCCTGACCCACCTCACCGGGCCAGCGTTGCGGTGGGGCGTGGGTCGCCCGGTGTGTGCCGCGCGGCGCGGGAGGCGGCGTGCAGGCGCAGGACGCCGGCGGCGACCGCACCCGCCCCGGTGGCCAGGATCACCGTCACCAGCACCCGGGCCAGGCCCGCCGGCCACAGCACCGGCACCACCGAGCGGGACAGCACGGCCAGGTTCGCCACCCCGGCGAAGAGGGCCAGGCAGGCCCCGGCCAGGGCGAGCGCGAAGTCGGCGGCCTCCCGGCGAGCCAGCGCGTATCCGCCGGCGGCGAGCGCGCCGAGCCCGGTGAGCAGCGTCCACACCTGCCCGCTGACCAGCTCGAGCAGCACCCCACCGGCGCCGGCGGCCCCGGCGTCCAGCGCCCGGCCGACGGTGAGCGCCACCGTGGCCAGCCCGCCGGCGGCGAGCAGCGCGCCCGCCGCCCGCAACGAGCGCGTACCGGCCGTCGAGCCGGCGGGGACCAGCCCCGCCGCGCCGATCAGCAGGAAGCCGAGCGTGGCGGCCACCCACCACGGGTAGGCGTCCGGCGGCGGCACCCAGTCCAGCGTGCCGCGTACCTCGATGGGCTGGTCGCCGGTGCGCAGCGGCACCACCCAGGCGCGGACCTGCTGCTCCCGGGCCGGGTCGGCGGTGACCTGCGGCGGCGGCGCCGACTCCAGCCAGAGCGTGCGCTGGTCGTGCCAGCGGGCCGTCGGCCCGGCGGAGATCCGCTGCCAGGTCGGCGTCGCCGCCGGGTCGGCCTGCGGGGGGAGCTGGGTGTCGGCGGCGATGGTCCGGTTCAGGTAGGTGGCGGGGGAGCGGGTGTTCTCATATACCCCGCCCGGCCCGATCCGCAGGTACGGCTCGCCGGAGTAGCCGATCACCTCGACGTCCCGCCCGGTGTGGTTGGTCAGCTCGAGCCGGGCGCCCGCCTCGACCATCCGGGCGGTGAGTCCGGGCGGGGCGGGGCTGAGCTCGATCACCGCGGCCCGGTAGTTGGTGCCGTCGGGGGCGTCCGCCCCGTGCGCGGCGGCCGGGGCGGCGAGGGCGAGGAGTGCGGTGAGAGCGGCGGTGAGCACCACCGCCGCCCGGCGCAGCGGTCGGAGGCTCACTTGCCGGCCGCCGCCACCGCTGCCTTGATCCCCTCGGGGCTCTTGTCCGTGAGCTCCTTGCCGTTGACCTTGATGGTCGGGGTGCCGGTGACGCCCGACTTGCTGGCGTCGTCCGTGACGTGTGCGGTCCACGCCTTGAACGTGCCGTTGTTGACGCACGCGCCGAAGTCGTCCCGGTTCAGCCCGACGCCGGCGCCGATGTCGATCAGCTCGGCGTCGCTCAGCCCGGCGCTGCCCTCCGGCGGCTGCTTGGCGAAGAGCTCGTTGGTGAACTCCTTGAACCTCGAGCCCTTGGCGGCGCAGCCGGCGGCGGCCGAGGCGCGGGTGGAGTACTGGGTGGTGGAGAAGCGGTTCAGGAAGGCCACCGGGTGGAAGATCACCCGCACCTTGTGGTCCCTGACCAACTCGTCGATGGTCGCCCCGTTGACCTGCTGGAACTGCTTGCAGACCGGGCAGAGGTAGTCCTCGTACAGGTCGATGGTGACGGGGCCGTTCCCGTCGAGGATGCCGGTGCCGCCGGCGTTGGCGCCGGGCGGGGCGGTGAAGGTCTTCGACTGCTGGCTGGAGTAGACGGCCCAGCCGATCAGCCCGGCGATCACCAGCACCACCACCGCGGCGATCGACGTGATGATCGTGCGGGTGCGCCGCTTCTCCCGGGCGATCTGCGCGCGGACCACCTGGGCCGCCTTCTTCTGGCCCTTCCGACTACTCATCCTCGCCCTCCTCGGGTGCCGCGCCCGCCAGCCAGCCGTCCACCGAGAACGGAGTGCGGGGCCAGATCAGCAGGAATCCGGCCATGACCAGGAATCCCAGGTCCCGGAGGATCTCCGGGAGGTAGCTCGGGGCCTGCCCGGCGGCGAGTTGGCCGCCGCTGCCGAAGCACCCGCAGTCGATGGCCAGGCCGCGCGCCCAGGCCGAGGCGATGCCGGTGATGAAGACCACCAGCAGCGCCGTGGAGACGCCGGCGACCAGGCGGCTGGCCAGCCCGACGAGCAGGAGTACGCCGAGCGCCAGCTCCACGAAGGGCAGCGCGGCGCCGATCACGGTGGCCACCTCGTACGGCATGACCTGGTACGCGTTGACGGCGCGACCGGAGGCGGCCAGGTCGCCGACCTTGGTGGCGCCGGCGAACAACCAGACGGCGGCCAGCCCGAGCCGGACGGCGATGCCGAGCCAGGGTCGGACGGCGGGCCAGCGGATGGCCCGGGTGCTCGGTGCGGTCACGGTCATTGGTCGCCCCGGATCCGAGAAAAGTTCCGCCATCATCCGGCGAGGGCGTCGCCGACGGCGTCGATCAGCTCGCTGCGGGCCCGGGCGACGCGGGACCTGATGGTGCCCACCGGCACCCCCTCCACGGCGGCGGCCTCGGCGTAGGACAGGCCGAGCAGCTGGGTGAGCACGAACGCGCCGCGCCGTTCGGCGGGCAGCCGGCGGATCAGGTCGGTGGCGCCGAGCTGCCCGGCGGGGTCGGGGTACGGCCGCTCGGTGGCCGCGTGCGCGGCGAGCCGCTCGTCGAGCCGCCGCCGGCGGACCACGGTGCGCAGGTGGTCGGCGCAGGCCCGCCGGGCGATGCCGAGCAGCCAAGTACGCGCGGTGGACCGTCCCTCGAAGGCGGGCAGCGCCCGGAACGCCCGCAGGTACGTCTCCTGGGTCAGGTCGTCGGCACTGTCCGGGTCGACCAGGGCGGCGGCGAAGCGCCACACCTCGGCCTGGGTGGCCCGGACGAAGGCGGCCTGGGCCACCGGATCGCCGTCGCGGGCGGCCAGCGCCCAGTGCGTCGCCGGATCCGGCGCAGCGTCGAGCCCCGCCGCACGGTGGCCGGCGGAGCTGTCGCGCGGGGCGGGGATCACGACTGACGAGGTTACGCGGCGTACCGGGGTCGGGCAGGGTCCTTCGGCCCTTTCCGTGGTCCCGCCCACGTCGGGAACTTTTCCCCTCGGCTCTCCGACTACCCGCTCATGACGTGCGACGACGTGCGCGTGGCGCTCTCGGCCCGGCTGGACGGGGAGGACCCGCAGGCCCCGGCGGCGGCCCTGGAGGCGCACACCGGGTCCTGCCCGGGCTGCCGCTCCTGGCTGGCCCACGCCGAGCGGGTGACCCGGCTCACCCGGTTGCAGGCGGTGGACGTACCCGATCTGACCGCCCCGGTGCTGGCCGCCGTCGCCGCGGACCGGGCGGCGGCGCGGGCCGGTGCCGCGGCCGCCGGGCGGGCCCGGCGCCAGGTGCTCCGGGTGGCCGTGGCGGTGGCCGCGGCGGCGCAGTTCGCCATCGCGCTGCCGATCCTGCTGGCCGGGCTGGGCGTCGACGCGGACCCGCACACCAGCCGGGAGATGGCCTCCTTCGACGCGGCCCTCGCGGTCGGCTTCGCGCTCGCCGCCTGGCGGCCGGAGCGGGCCCGGGCGTTCCTGCCGGTGGCCCTGGTGCTGGCGGTCTGCCTGGCCGGCACCAGCCTGGTGGACATCGCCGCGTCGACCACCGCCGCCGTGCACGAGCTGGGCCACCTGGCCGCCGTGGTGCAGGCCGGCCTGCTCTGGGCGCTGGGCCGGGTCAGCGGCGAGCCGGACCGGCCCCGCTCCACCGCGCTCGCCGCCGGACGCGGATGATCAGGGGTCGCCGATCGCCGGTCGCGTCGGGAAGCATGTTGGTCATGACTGCTGCCGTACGCCGCCGGCCCGTGCCCGCCGCCGACCGCCGCCGGGCCGACCGACGGGCCGCCGCCGACCGCCACTGGGCCGCCCGGCTGGGGACCGTCGCCGGCCTGCTGGTCGTCCTGGTCGCCCTGCTGGTCGCCCCGGCCACCCCGGCCAGCGCCCACGCGGTGCTGGTGAGCACCAGCCCGACCGCCTCCGCCGTGGTGCCCGGCGCGCCGGCCGAGGTGGTGCTGACCTTCAGCGAGGGGGTCCGCAAGGTCCCGGGCAAGATCCGGGTGATCGCCCCCGACGGCTCCCGGGCCGACCGGGGCGAGCCGACGTTCAAGGACACGGTGGTGACCATCCCGGTCGACCCGTCCGGCGCGCGTGGCACCTACCTGGTCAGCTACCGGGTGATCTCCGCCGACAGCCACCCGGTCTCCGGCGCCTTCACCTACTCGGTGGGCGCCCCGTCGACGCCACCGACCGACACCGGTACGGACAGCCGCGCGAATCCGGTGGTGGAGAACGCGGTGAAGGTGGCGAAGTACGTCGGCTACCTGGGTCTGCTGCTGCTGGTCGGCCCGGCCCTGGTGCTGGCCCTGCTCTGGCCGCGCCGGCTGTCCCGACGCGGGCCGGCCCGGCTGGCCTGGTCGGGCCTGGGCCTGCTGGCCGTCGCGACCGTGGCCGAGCTGTGGTTGCAGGTGCCGTACACGGCCGGTGGTGGCCTGTTCGCCGTCACCGGGTCCGGTTTCGGCGACGTGCTGGGCAGCGCGTACGGCACCGCGCACCTGATCCGGCTCGGTCTGCTCGCCGCGGCGGCGTTCCTGCTGCGGCCGCTCTTTGCCGGGCCGGTCGGCCGGACCGACGGGATCATCCTGGCCATCCTCGGCGGGGCGGCGCTGTTCACCTGGCCGCTGGCCGGCCACCCGGCCGCCTCGCCGGTGCCGGCGGTCTCGGTCGTGGTGGACGCGGTGCACCTGGGCAGCATGGCCGTCTGGCTGGGCGGCCTGGTGATGCTCGCGGTCTTCCTGCTGCGCCGGGCCGACGAGCGGGAGCTGGACGCGATCCTGCCGATCTGGTCCCGCTGGGCGGCCCTGGCGGTCGCGGCGCTGCTGCTCGCCGGCACCGTGCAGGGGCTGATCGAGGTGGCCACCCCGCAGGCGCTTTTCGACACCACGTACGGGCAGTTGCTGCTCGCCAAGATCGCTCTGTTCGTGCTGGTGATCGGGGTGGCCGCGTACTCCCGGTCGCTGGTGCGGCGGCGCACCGCGGCGGGCCGGCCCGGTTCGATGCGCCGGGCGGTGGTGGCCGAGCTGGCGATCACCGCGGTGGTGCTCGGCGTCACGGCCAACCTGGTGCAGACCACGCCGGCCCGCACCGAGGCCGCCAACGTGGCCGGTACGCCCACCGGCTACTTCTCCACCACGCTGACCAGCCCGCTCTACTCGCTGCAGGTGGAGCTGGACCCGGCCCAGCGCGGCAACAACTCGATGCACCTGTACGCGTATACCACCGACAACCGACCGCAGCCGGTGCAGGAGTGGAAGGCCACCGCCGCGCTGCCGTCGGCTGGGATCGAGCCGATCGAGATCCCGCTGCTGCCGCTGACCGACAACCACGCCACCGGTGAGATCAACCTGCCGGCGGCGGGGCAGTGGGTGTTCCGATTCACCGTCCGCACGTCCGACATCGACCAGGCCACGGTGACCGCCACCGTGCCGATCAAGTAGGAGAGGCTTCCGCCCATGTTCCGTCTTCGGCGTCCCGCCACCGCGGCCGCGCTCGCCCTCGCCGCCGTCGCCACCGCCGTGCTCGGCCTCGCCGGGCCGGCCTCGGCGCACGTCACGGTCAACCCGAAGGAGGCGACCCAGGGTGGCTACGGCCGCTTCGCCTTCCGGGTGCCGAACGAGAGCGACACGGCCTCGACCACCAAGGTGGAGGTCTTCCTGCCGGAGGACGCACCGGTCGGCTCGGTCTCCACCATGCCGGTGCCGGGGTGGACGGTGCAGGCGGAGAAGCGCAAGGTCGACCCGCCGATCGACGTGCACGGCAGCCAGCTCACCGAGGCGGTGGCCAAGCTGACCTTCACCGCGGCGTCGGGCGGCGGGGTCAAGCCGGGCGAGTTCCAGGAGTTCCCGGTGTCGATGGGGCCGCTGCCGCAGGTCGACCAGATGGTGTTCAAGGTGATCCAGACCTACTCGGACGGCAATGTGTCCCGCTGGATCGAGGTACCGACGCCGGGCAAGGAGGAGCCGGAGCACCCGGCCCCGGTCCTCAAGCTGACCGCCGCGTCGCCGTCCGCCTCGCCGGCGGCGAACGTGGCCGCGAACGCCTCGCCGGCCGCGTCCGGCGGTGACGACGACTCCGACGGGAGCGCCGGCACGGCCCTCGGCGTGGCCGGTCTGGTCGCCGGCCTCGCCGGTCTGGTCCTCGGTGGGCTCGCCTTCCTGCGTACCCGTCGGGAGCCCACGCCGAAGTCCTGACCTGCGCAGGTGCCGCCGGCCCGTCGGATCTTCCGACGGGCCGGCGTGCTTTCTGCGGTCCTTGGGGTGCTTGCCGTGGATATCCGGCGATTGTGCGGTTCGCGTCGGTAAGGTCGGCCGGGTGGTTGGCTACCGAGGGAGAGGACCCGAATGCGGTTCGTGCGAACGATCGCCGGCATGCTGCTGTTGGCTGTGGGAATCCCGGCGCTCCTCGTGGGGGCCGGGCTCTGGACCGCGGCCCGGCACGCGAACCCGGACGGCGGCTTCGGCGCCCGCTTCGAGACGATCCGCACGCCAGGGCAGGCCGTCGTGGTCACCGACGTGGACGACCTGCTCCGCGCCGAGGCGCCCTTCGCCCGAACTGCACAGGCCCGTCTACGGCTGATCGCGCGGACCGACGACGGGCCGGCCTTCCTCGGCCTGGCCCCGGCCGACCAGGTGGCCCGCTGGCTGGCGGCCGCCCCGCACGCCACCGTCAGCCGGGTCGCGCTGGCCCGCGGCCCGCTGCCGGTCCGCCTGGAGCCCGCCGGCCCGGCCACCGCCGGCACCGCCGCCACCGTCCCCGCCGAGCAGGGCTTCTGGGTACGCGAGGGGATCGGCGCGCTGGAGTGGAGCCCCGCCGAGCTGGCCGGCCGGTCGCTGAGCCTGGTGGTGATGCGGCCGGACGCGCGGGCCGACCTCGCCCTGGACCTGCGTGCCGAGCTGCGCGCCGGCTGGTTCCCCGGGATGGCGTGGGCGCTGCTCGCCGGTGGGGTGCTGCTGGTGGTGCTCGCCGTGCTGCTCCTGCTGCGCCCGGTCCGCCCGCGCGAGGTGGTCTTCGTCGTCGAGCCTGACCAGGTCCCGGTGCTCGCCGGACGGCTCGGGGTCAGCTCGCTCAGCGGGCTGGGTACGCCCGACGGGGTGGGGGAGCGGCCGGCCTGGCCGGAGCGGCAGCTGGTCGCCGTCGGCTCGGCGCCCACCGCGCGGTCCCGGGCCGCGATCGGCCCGGTGCCGAGCGGGCGCCCGGAGAACCTGGCGGACCTGCCCGCCGATCCGGCGTGGTCCTGGCCCCCGGCCGCCATGCCGGCGACCCCCCGTCCGGTGGAGGTCCCGCCACGGGCGGCGTCGCCGCTGGACGCCGGGCCGGACGCGCCGGAGCCCGCCGACGGATAGCGCCGGCTTCCTGCGGCGTGGTGTCGCCACCCCCTCGGGCCGGCTGCCTGGGGCGTGGTTTCGGGAAACCTGCCCTGTGTCAGGCCGACAACGGCGGGTGGCCCTCCGCGCTGCCGACGCGGAGGGCCACCGTCACCGGGGGAATCGGTGCTACCTGGGAGAAACTTGAGGTAGTTGTGACCAGATTAGCGCCGAACGCCGCTGGTCGCGATGTCTGTCCATTTGGTGCAAGTTTCAGCTTGCCCCGGTGCGGTCCCGTCCACCCGGCCGCCGGGTTGGCAGCGCCGCCAGCAGCACCAGGCTGAGCAGCACGTACGCGTTGCGCGCGACGAACTCGCCGAAGCTGTCGGTACGCGCCGGCGCAACCCCCCAGTCCAGGAAGGTGACCACCCCGTAGATGATCACGAAGGCGCCGCCGATCGCGACGCTGAGCTGCCAGCGGCGCCGCCGGGCACCCGCCACCGTGCCCCGGTCGGTGTCCAGCGCCGAGTCGACCAGCACCACCACCGCCGGGATGAACCAGTACAGGTGGTGCGTCCAGGTGATCGGGCTGACCAGGCCGCCGACCAGGCCGGTCAGGGTGACCCCGACCAACGCGTCCCCGGCCCGGGCGGCGCGGGCGGCCCGCCACAGCCCGTACCCGGCGACCACGACGACCAGCAGCAGCCAGGGCAGCTGAGCCGGCTTCTCCGGGGCGGTGATCCGGCTGAGCAGGCCGAACAGCGACTGGTTCCCGGTGTAGTCGGTGCGACCCACCCGGTCGGTCGCCCACAGCTCGTGGGTCCAGAACCGCCACGAGTCGCTCGGCGCCACCGCCGCGGCCAGCAGGGTGGCCAGCGCCGCGGTCGCCGAGGCGACCACCGCCGCTCGCCAGCGCCGGGTGGCCAGCAGGTAGAGCACGAAGATGCCGGGAAAGAGCTTGAGCGCCGCCGCCAACCCCACGCCCACCCCGGCCCAGGACCGCCCCCCGGGTACGGCGAAGAGCAGGTCGGCCAGGATCAGCACCACCAGCAGCATGTTGATCTGCCCGAAGGTGAGTGTCTCCCGGGTGCTCTCCACCGCGAACACCAGCAGCACGGCCACCGTGAGGGTGAACAGCCGGGGCAGGTCGTGCCGCTTGATGACCGGGACCACCAGCCAGCGGGTCGTCACCACCACGCCCAGCACGGTCAGCACCGTGAAGATGGTCACGGTGGCGCCGAGCGGTAACAGCGCGAACGGCCGCAGCAGCAGCGCGGCGAACGGGGGGTAGGTGAAGTAGAGCGCCCCCTGCACCCGGTCCGGCTGGACGTAGTCGTAGAGCGGGTGGCCGGCCGCCCACCAGTCCATCGCCCGCATGTAGATCTTCAGGTCGAAGAAGTCGTGGACCGTGCCGGGCAGGTAGAGCGCCGGCAGCACCGCCGCGAGCGCCACCACCGTGACGAGCCGACGGGCCGTACGGCCGCCCGGATCGTCCTCGGTGACGGCGGGTGGTGCGACAGGTTCGGCTGGCACGGGGCAAACCCTACTGGTCCATCTCTGCCATGGTGCCGAGGCGCGGGCGGATCGGTGGCGCGTAGTCTGATCCGGTGGCTGATCTTCTCGTCTGGATCGACTGTGAGATGACCGGGTTGGACCTCGGCCGGGACGCGCTGATCGAGGTCGCCGCGCTCGTCACCGACCCCGACCTGAACGTGCTCGGGGAGGGCGTGGACGTGGTCATCCACGCCGACGACGCGGCGCTGGACGGGATGCCGGAGATCGTCCAGACCATGCACGCCAAGTCCGGGCTCACCGAGGCCGCCCGCCGCTCCACGGTCACCCTCGCCGAGGCCGAGGACATGGTGCTCGACTACATCACCACGTACGTCAAGGACTCCGGCAGCGCGCCGCTGTGCGGCAACTCGATCGCCACCGACCGCGGGTTCATCGCCCGGGACATGCCCCGCCTCGACGCGCACCTGCACTACCGGATGATCGACGTCTCCTCGATCAAGGAGCTCTGCCGGCGCTGGTACCCACGGGTGTACTTCGGCCAGCCGCAGAAGGGGCTGGCCCACCGGGCCCTGGCGGACATCCGGGAGAGCATCCGGGAGCTGGAGTACTACCGGCGGACCATCTTCGTCCCGCTGCCCGGCCCGGACGTGGAGAGCGCCAAGGCGATCGCCGCCCAGCTCTGAGCCTTCGCCCGGCGGCCGGCCGGAACCCGGTGGACGGGGACGGCAGGGGTGTGGCTATTATTAGTCCGCGCCCCGCCCGGGTCGACCGGCGCGGAGAGCATGGTGGCTGTAGCTCAGTTGGCAGAGCACCGGGTTGTGGTCCCGGTTGTCGTGGGTTCAATTCCCATCAGTCACCCCAGCAACTGAGGCCCCCTCTTCCGGGAGGGGGCCTCAGCCGTTTCAGGGCCGAGAAGCGCCGGAGCCCCCTCCGTCGGGAAGGGGCTCCGGGTACGCGTTGGTCAGGCGTTCGGCGTGGCGCTCGGGTCCGCGCTCGGGCTGGTGTCGTCACCGGGCTGCGCCGGCGGCTCGTACGGCAGAGCGCTGCCCTTGACGTACTCGTCCCAGCTCATGTTCCAGTCGGTCCAGCCGTTGCCGTTCTGGAGCTTGCGCTCGGTGCCCTTCACCGTAATCGGATCGCCGATCCGGGTGTTGGCGAAGAGCCAGGCGCCCTCCTTCATCGAGACGTTCACGCAGCCGTGCGAGACGTTGACCCGGCCCTGCACCCCCTCCGACCAGGGCGCGGCGTGGATGAACTCGCCGCCCCAGGTGAGCCGCTGGGCGAAGTCGATGTCGGTGCGGTAGCCCTCCTCCGGGCCCAGCTCCTCGCGGGTGTCGAAGACCGTCTTGCGGAGCTTCTCGATCACCACCATGGTGCCGCTGGACGACGGGGTGGTCTTCTTGCCGAGACTCACCGGGATCGTCCGGATCACCTTGCCGTCCTTGGTGACCGTCATCCGCTTGGTGCGGTTCTCGACGGTCATGACGAACGACGGGCCGATCTTGATGTCGACGGTCAGGTCGGCTCGGCCGTACCAGCCGTCGCCGAGCGGGAGCCCGCCCGCCTGCACCCGGTACGACACCGTGCTGTTGGCCCGCCAGAACGTCTTCGGCCGGTAGCGCACCTCGGTGGGGCTCGCCCAGTGCCAGATGCCCTCCTGGGCCGGCTTCGCGGTGACCGTCATCCGGCGTTGCACGTCGTCCCGGTAGTCCTGCGGGATGGCCCGGCTGAACCTGACGATCAGCGGCATGCCCACGCCGACCACCTGGTTGTCGGCGAGGAAACTGCTGACCCGGACCTGCTTGCCCGGCTTGGCCATGGTGGTGAAGGTGCTGGTCGCCGTCGCCGGCTTGCCGTCGTCGCCGGTCGCGGTCACCGTCGCGGTGTACGTCTCGCCGTACTTCAGGGCACCGGCGGGGAGCCAGCTCTTCCCGTCCTCCGCGAGCGCGCCCTCGACGACCGTGCCGGCGGAGTCCTTGAGCTCGACGGCGGTCTCCTTCGCCTCCTTCGTGGTGAAGGTGATGGCGGTCGAGGCGGGCACGTCCTTGGCGTCGGCCACGGGCTCGCTGATGGTGGCGGCCGCCTTCGGGCCCTCCTCCCCGCCATGCCAGCTCGACGGCTTGTCGCCGCCGCCACCGCCGCCGGTGCAGGCGGAGGTCAGCGCCATCGCGGCGGCGAGCACCGCGGCAGCGAACATCCGGCGCCCCGTGCCGCGCCGGGCGGTGCCGCGCCGGATCAACTCATCCTGGCTAGCTCGCATGGTTCCCCCACAGTCGTCATCCCCGGTCCCATCGTCCTCTACAGACGCGCGGGTACCCATACCCGTTGCCGGAAGTGAACCGAAACACGCCGGGCGCGACGTAACGATTCGGGTATGTTACGGCGCTTCATGAACCGGGCTCGTCTCTGCCTCGGTCCGGCGCGGCCTGACGGCCGCCGGCGGTGGCCCGGCGGGTGCCACCGCGCCGCCGCCGATCATTCAGAAGGCCGGTCCCGCACCCCCGTCGGGCACCGGCAGCGCGCTGCCCGCGACGAACTGCGACCAGTTCATGCTCCACGCCGTCCAGCCGTTGCCCGGCGCCAGCTTCCGCTCGGTGCCCCGGACGGTGATCGGGTCGCCGACCAGGGTCTGGCCGAACAGCCACCGTCCGCTCGCCATCGAGACGTTCACGCAGCCGTGCGACACGTTCCGACGCCCCTGCACGCCCTCGGACCAGGGCGCGGCGTGGATGTACTCGCCGCCCCAGGTGATCCGCTGAGCGAAGTCGATCTTCGTGACGTACCGGTTCTGCGGGTCCGGGTCGTCCCGGGTGTCGAAGACCGTCGACTCCTTCTTCTCCATCACCACCATGGTGCCGCTGGAGGAGGGGGTGCTCTTCTTGCCGAGGCTCACCGGCAGGGTGCGGACCAGGGCGCCGTTCTCGTACACGCTCATCTTCTTGGTCGCGTTGTCGACCTTCATCTCGAAGGCGCGCCCGATCTTCGCGGTCGCGCTCCGGTCGACGTTGCCGTAGCGGCCGTTGCTCAGCGGGATCCCGGCCAGCGCCAGCCGTACGGTGATCGTGGTGCCCGGCTTCCAGTACTCCGGCGCCCGGTAGTACGCCTGCGTGCCGTTGTCGACCCAGTGCCACGCGCCCGGCTGCGGCGGATCGGTCTGCACGAACATCCGCTTCTGCACCGCGGCCCGGTCCTTCTTCGGGATGCCCGGCGAGAACTCGGCGACCACCGGCATCGCCACGCCGTACGTCTTGCCGGTGAACAGGTAGAGCCCGGAGCCGATCATCGACTTCGGCTTGGCCATCGTGGTGAAGGTGCTGGTGCCCTGGTGGGTCTGGCCGTCGGTGCCGGTGCCGGTGACCGTGGCGGTGTACCGGGTGGCGTACTTCAGCGGGGCGGAGGGCACCCAGGAAGAGCCGTCGCGCCGCAGCCGGCCCGCCACGGTGGTGCCGTTCGCCGCGGTGAGCACCACCTCCGACACCTTCCCGCCGCCGGGAACGGTCGCGCTGATCTCGGTGCTGACCGGGCGCTTGTCCGACCCGTCGGTCGGGTTCACCTTCAACGGTGCCGCAGCTGTGCCCGCCGGTTCGCTGGTCGGGCTGCCCGCTATGGCGCCCGGTACGACCTGCTGCTGCCCGTCAGCCCCGGCTGCCGGCTTCTTCTCGTCGCCCCCGCAGCCGGTCAGTGCCAGCGACGCCGTGAGAACCAGAGCGCCCAGCATCGCCCCGGCCCGCCCGAACCTGCCCATCCCCACCTCTGTTCTCGCGTGCCTGGCGCACATCGTGCCGTATCGCTGCCATGGCGTTGGGCCCCTTGCGCCTGCGGGCGGGAGATTTTGTACGGTTCTGCCCGTTAAGCTCGGCCGAAGGGGGGAGCCCGGGATCGGATTGGAACCCGGGTCGGGGGCCGTGCTAATGTTCTCCCCGTTGCCAGCGAGCGCCGCTAGCTCAACTGGCAGAGCAGCGGACTCTTAATCCGCGGGTTCGGGGTTCGAGTCCCTGGCGGCGCACCAGCAAACATCTGGGCATTCATCCTCAACGGATGGGTGCCCAGACGTCATTTCTGGGGACGTGAAGGTTTCGGCCGTCACAACTGCGGGGCGGGCAGGTCACGGCAGGGGGCGGCCTTGACCGGGTCATCGCCCCCGCCGGGAGGCCCCACCCGGAACTGGGCCATCATGTCGTGATCCTCGTGCACCAGGTTGTGGCAGTGGATCATGTACTTGCCCTGGTGCGGCCCGAACCTTGCGATGACCCGTACCGTCTCGTTCTCGCCCACGTACACGGTGTCCTTGGGACCGAGCTCGTAGTCGAACGGCGGCTTGCCGTTGCGATCCAGGATCTTGAAGTCGATCAGATGGACGTGCACCGGGTGGAACCAGCCGCCCGAGGTGTTGACGAACTCCCAGATCTCGGTGTCGTTCAGGCCCGGGTCCGCCCACACGTACTCGTACCCGGAGTCCGCCGCGTCGTGCCAGGTCTTGCCGTTGATCGCCCACTGGCCGTCGGCCCGCACGAACTCGAACCGGCGGGTCCTCAGGTTCGGCGTCTCGACCAGGTCCATCGCCGGCGGCTTCGGGTTGAGCAGGTCCGGGATCGCGTTGCCGCGCAGATCGGTCGCATCGCCGACCACGTCGAAGGCCATCACGTTCCGGGTGCCGTCGTAGTCGACGGCGTTCTGCACCCCGAGGTTCTCCAGGACGATCCGCTCACCAGTGCGGTACGTGGCGAAGTCGATGACGACCTCGTACCGCTCGGCCATGCTCTGCCGGAACGTCGTGGTCCGCTGAGGGAACTGCATCAGGCCGCCGTCCGTGCCGATGATCCAGAACGGGTCACCGGTGCTGAGCCGGAAGGTGTACCCGCGGGACAGCGAGGCGTTCAAGAAACGGAAGCGGTACTTGCGGCGCTCCACCTTCATCACGGGCCAGGGCCTGCCGTTGACCAGGATCACGTCGCCGTAGAGCCCGGAGTGGCCGTGGTCGTCGTAGATCATGTTGCCGCGCTCGTCGAACATCGCGTCCTGGATGATCAGCGGCACGTCGTAGTCGCCGTGCGGGATCGGCAGGCCCTGCTCCAACTCGTCGGTCATGATGTACATCGCCGCGAGGCCCATGTAGGCGTTCTCCGCGGTGTGGTGGAGGCCGTGGTCGTGATACCACAGCGTCCGAGCATCCTGGTGGTTCGGGTAGTGGTAGTCCTTCCACTGGCCCGGCCCGGTGACGTCGTTGGCATATCCGTCGTACTGCGGCAACGAGCCCGAGCCGTGCAGGTGGGTCGACGTCATCACCTGGTAGCCGAGCGTCGGGTGCCGGCCGGGCAGGTTGTTGATCTGGCGGACCACCGCGGGCCGCCCGCGCCGCACCTTTATCGTCGGGCCGGCCGGGACCCCGTTGTAGGCCCAGAGGTCGCTCTTGTACCCGGGCAGGACCTCCGCCTGGGTGGCCTGCTGCTTGATCTCGTAGAAGTCGTAGCCGTCGTCGGTGGCCCGCCAGACCGGCCTCGCCACCGGCGGCGACGCGAACGGAACGGTGAAGGGCGCGGGCAGCCTGCTCCCCGCGATGCGGCTCACGCCGTTGGCCGCCGTGGCGCCGCGTTCGAACGGTAACGTCGCCGCGGCGGTCCCCAGGACGCCGAGCTTGAGCATGTCCCGGCGGCTCAGCATGGCCATGACATCGTCCTTCCCCAGCCTCGGTCGCCTGACCCGCATGCGCCGGCCGGGACCAGCATAGGAACGCCGCAAGGTCGGTTTCCTGGCTTTGCACCCACGGGTGATCCGCCCGTAGCGGGTGCGGGTACTCCCGCCGGTTCCGGTCGGGGGCCGTGTTACCGTTTCTCCCCGTTGCCAGCGAGCGCCGCTAGCTCAACTGGCAGAGCAGCGGACTCTTAATCCGCGGGTTCGGGGTTCGAGTCCCTGGCGGCGCACCAGCAGTAACACAGTCAGGCCCGGACCACGTGGACCGGGCCTGACCGCTTTCCGCTGAGCATCCATCGCGGGGTGAGAGCGGTGGAAACGCATTTCACTATACGATTCCGTCATGCGAGCCTCCGGTCCCATTCTTCGCCGCCGGCTGGTCGCTTCTTTCACCCTGGTTGCCCTGCTCGTCGCGGGTTGTACGGCCAGCAAGGTTCCTGACGACGCCGAGGTGACTGTTTCCGGGCGGCTGACTCGGGCCGACGGTGCACCGGCGGCCGGGGTGAGCGTCGTGCTCTACAAGGAACCGGACGCCGCAGAGGTCGTCGGCGGCATCTTGGCCACGGTCACGAGTCTTGGGCTGCTGTGTCTGGCTCGCGCCGTGGACGTATGCAAGGGCGTCCGCAAGGCGAAGACCGACAGTGCCGGCACATACACGTTCCGGCTCACCGGTCGGGATACCCAGGGCACGTTCAATACCGCGTCGACCATGGGGCTCAGCGCCCAACTTCCTGGCGATACGGCGAGCGGGCCGGCGCTGCATGCCCGATTCAAGATCCAGCGCACCCAGCTCGACGTACCGACGCTTGCCTTCTGGGAGCCGGCGGACCTGGCCGTACGGCCAGACCCCAGAGAGGTCAGCGTGAAGTGGTCCGGCCGTCCAGCCCTGACGGATCGAGCATCCCCGCGGTACAAGGCCACCGCAGTCGCCGACAACGAAGCCAACGACGTGGTGTGGGAGGCCGAGGACGTGCGGCCGGGCGAGGCGTTGGACGCGCGGGCCGTCGGGGATCTGCGGGGCTACCTCTACCTCACTGCCACCGCCCAGGTCAGGGACAACGGCACGACCTTCACCACGCTCCAGGACAGTCAACGCGTCGGGTTGGTCGGGGCTCTCGGGCCACCCCGGTCACGTGACCAGGAGTGCGCGGTCGCCGACCAGCGGGGCCAGCCGAAACCCCTCGTACCGTGTTCCCTGACCGACGGCGCGTACGGACCGTCCTATCGGCACCAGGGGTGCCAGCCAATGAACGGCTCCGAGGTCCCGTCAACCCCTCAGCCGACCAGCCCGGCAAAAGCCTGCCAAGCCAACACCTTCCTGCAGATCGACCTCGGTGCCCGCCGTCCGGTCGCGGCGGTTTTCGCGCATGGCCTGTCCGCTTCCAGCCCGGTCGTGATCGAAACGAGCGACGACGGAAGCGCCTGGTCGCAACGGGCCGAGGCCAGCTGGTCGCGTTTCCTCAAGGTCGCCCTGCCGGCCGGAGTCAACGCCAGATACGTCCGGCTGTCCCAGCAGCGCGGTTATGAGATAGCCGAGCTGAACGAACTTGCGGTGTGGTCGTAACCGCCGTTGACCCGACCGGCTGAAAAGCCGGGGGGCCCGCTGCGCTCCCACCCCGTCAACCAGTGGTTGACGCTGGGCGGGCGTCAACTTATGGTTGACGCATGACGGAGCCCTTGAAGATGACCCATCCCGTACGCCTCGACGACCTGATCGAAGGCATCAAAAAGGCGCACGCCGACGCGCTGGACCAGCTCGCCGACGCCGTGCTGGTGGCCGACCACCTGGGCGACATCGCCGACCACCTGATCGGCCACTTCGTCGACCAGGCCCGGCGCTCGGGCGCCTCCTGGACGGAGATCGGCCGCAGCATGGGGGTCAGCAAGCAGGCCGCCCAGAAGCGGTCCGCGGCGAAGGCCGAGACGGCCGCTGCGCTCGACCCGAACGCCGGGTTCGGCCGCTTCACCACGCGGGCGCGCAACGTGGTGCTGGCCTCGCAGGAGGAGGCGCGTACCGCCGGCAACGCCGAGATCGGTCCGGAACATCTCGCCCTCGGCCTGCTCGCCGAGCCGGACGGGCTCGCCGCCCGGCTGATCGAGGCGCAGGGCGTACCCCAGGAGCGGCTGCGGGAGGTGCTCACCGCGGCTCTGCCGGCCAAGGCCGACCAGCTCCCGGATCTGATTCCCTACGACGCGCGCGGCAAGAAGGTCCTGGAGCTCACCTTCCGGGAGGCGCTGCGGCTCGGCCACAACTACATCGGTACCGAGCACCTCCTGCTCGCTCTCATCGAGGAGGAGGGCGGCGACGGGGTGCTGACCGGCCTGGGGCTGGAGAAAACCACCATGGAGGCAGCGGTCAGCGGCGCCCTCGCCGAGATCGCGCGGCGGCGCTGATCCGCCCGCGGGGGATCCGGCTCCCCCGCCTGGGGGGAGCCCCGGACGATTCCCGGCCGGCAGAGTCGGAGCTGGCACGACGGTGCCCATGGCGGGCACCGACGGCACGGGTACCGCCGGCCGGGTACGCGGCTCGGGGCGCGTACCCGGCGTGGCGGGGCTGTCAGTCGGCGATGGGGAAGCCGTACCGCTCGGCGTGCTCCGGGTCGGCCGGGTCGATCTGGCGGATGCCGGCGTCGGCGAGTCGCTTGTTGACCTCGTCGAGGCGCTCGCGCACCAGCCGGGCCTCTTCCTCGGTGACCCGGCCGCGATGCGGCTTCCCGGCGTGCTCGATGGTGCCGTAGTCGACCTTCTCCGCGCTCCGCCGTGCCTTCGGCGGCTTGACCCGCTCGGCGGTACGCAGGAGCTGCGCCATCGGCACGTCGGTCGCCATCGCGTCGAACTCGCTGGCGGTCAGCACCACCCGGCGCGGCTCGCCGCCGCCGTGCTTGTCGTGGATCTCGACCACCGCCACGTCGAGCGCCGCGTCGTCGATGCTCTCCACCTCGACGGGAGTGGCGTCCAGTTGCACGGGCCCGGCGACCAGGTCAGGGTGCTCCAGCACGACGACCTTGACCACCTCGTCGTCGGCGCGCAGCACCGTGCCACTGAAGTCGGAGACGTGGATCGTCTTCTTGCCCATGCGCGGAGCTTCTCCTGTCGTAGACCGGGATTCGGACCACAAGACGCTACCGCACACATGTGCGAAGATCCCGGGTGGAGCGCCCGGGTGTGTCGCCGCCGCCCCGTCCGGCGGGCCGGACGTCAGCGGCTGTTGAGGCCGTGCCGGGTCGAGGTGCCGGCCGGCAGCGCGTTCAGCTCCGCCCAGGAGAGCTGGCCGGCGCTCCGGGCCTCCCGGTGGGCCGGCTGCGCCGGAAACCCTTCGGCCGGCCCGGCAGCCGGCCAGCTGCGCTCAATTTCCTGCTGGTACCGGTCATTCGGCTGATTCGGCATGACCCTTACCGTCCCAAAGAAATTTGTCCATGTATGGAAATGGATATGACGCAGCGTCGATGCGTCAGGTTCCCGTCGCCGGTAACCGGACGACGAATCGGCAGCCGCCGGCGACGTTCTGTACGTCTACCCGCCCGCCGTGCGCGTCAATCAGACCGTGGACGATGGCCAGCCCCAGCCCGCCCGATCCCTCGACGCCGCCGTTGCCGGCGCTCGGGGTCCGCGCCGGCTCACCCCGGAACGCCACGTCGAACAGGCGGGGCAGGTCCCCCTCGGGGATGCCACCGCAGGTGTCCGTCACGGCCAGCCACGCGATGTCGGAGTCGCGGCCGGCATCCACCCGTACGGTGCCGTCCTCCGGGGTGTAGCGGACCGCGTTGAGCAGCAGGTTGCCCACCACCCGAGCCAGCTCCGGCTCGCTCGCGGCCACCGTCGGCCAGCCCGACTCGGCGGCCACCAGCCGGATCCGCCGGGCGGCGGCCAGCGGCGCGGTGCTGGCCAGGGCGTCCGAGACCACGTCGCCGAGCGGCACCGCGGACAGCGACAGCCGCAGCGCGCCCGCGTTGATCCGGGAGAGCTCGAACAGGTCGTCCACCAGCCGGGTCATCCGGTCGGTCTCCAACCGGATCCGGCGGTGGTATTCGGCCACCGTCCCCGGGTCGTGGACCACCGCGTCCTCCAGCGCCTCGGCCATCGCCCGCAGGCCGGCGAGCGGGGTACGCAGGTCGTGCGAGACCCAGGCGACCAGGTCCCGGCGGCCCTTTTCGATCCGCCGCTCCCGCTCCCGCGCCTGGTCCGCCCAGACCGCGGCGGCGGCCAGCCGGCGGCCGAAGAGCCAGCCGACCGCGAGGCTCACCACCGCGGCGGCCGAGACGGTGATCAGCACCACCTCCAGGTCGTGCGGGGAGAGGAACATCGCCTCGGCGACCACCGCCACCCCGGCCACCACCGCGCTCACCGTGACGGTCAGCAGCACGACGATGTGTCCGATGATCGACCGCCCACGCAACAGCCGCAGGGCGATCGCGCCGACCAGCCCGACGCCGAGCGCCGCGACCAGCGCCACCCCGAAGATCAGCGCCAGGTCACGCATCGCCCGGCTCATAGCGGTAGCCGATGCCCCAGACGGTGACGATCCGGCGCGGGTTCGCCGGGTCCGCCTCGATCTTCTCCCGCAGTCGTCGCACGTGGACCGTCACGGTGGACTGGTCGCCGAAGCTCCAGCCCCACACCCGCTCCAGCAGTTCGGCCCTTCGGAACGCCCGCGCCGGGTGCCGCATCAGGTGCGCCAGCAGGTCGAACTCGCGCAGCGTCAGGGTCAGCTCCCGGCCGTGCAGCCGGGCCACCCGGGGCCCGGTCTCCACCGCCAGGCCGTCGTCGGTCAGCACCTCGGCGGGTACGCCGGGCGGCTCGCCGCCGACCCGGCGCAGCACGGAGCGGACCCGCAGCACCAGTTCCCGGGGGGAGAACGGCTTGCTCAGGTAGTCGTCCGCGCCCAGTTGCAGGCCGAGGATCCGGTCGGCCTCGTCGCCGCGCGCGGTCAACATGACGATGGGTAAGCTGTCCGGCCGCTCGCGCAGCCGTCGGCACACCTCCAGCCCGTCCAGCACCGGCAGCATCAGGTCGAGCACCACCAGCTGGGGCGGGTGCCGGGCCACGGCGGCGAGCGCGGCGGCCCCGTCCCCGACGTGGCTCACCTCGTAGCCCGCGTGCTCCAGGTAGCGGCAGACCACGTCGGCGACCGTCCGGTCGTCGTCGACCACCAGTACCCGCTGCGCCACCGCGTACCTCCCGTCGTGGGGGTCAGCGTATCGACGGACCGGTTAGTGGATCTATTGCGAGTTACTTACGGCCGGGGCGGGCGTACCGTGATCACGACAAGCGTGGCGGCCAGGCGAGGAGGTGTGCCGCGTGCTGGACCGGCGGTTGTTCCTGCACCTGGCGACCTGGCTGGGGCAGTGGCCGGCCGGGCCCGGGCTGCACGTGGTCCGCTCGCACCGCCGGGCCCGGCCGGCCTGGGACGGCCGGCTGCGGCCCGCCCTCGCTGTCGCGTCGCCCGACTGCGCGATCCTCTCGGTGCCACCCGACCGGGTGCCCGCGGTCCGGGCCCTCGGGTCCGCGCGGCCGCTCGACGAGCTGCTGCCCGCCCTGCCGGCGGCGGTCGGGCTGCCGGAGTTCACCACCCACGCCGGCAGGTTCCGGTGGAGCACCGCCCCGGCACCGCTGCCCGACGCCGGCGAGTGGATCCCGCCGACCGCGCCCGGTCTGCCGCCCTGGCTGCGGCTCTTCGACGGGGAGGTGCTGGTGGTACGCGACGCCGACGGGCGGTACCTGGCCGGCGCGGGGATCAAGCGGCACGACACGTACGGGCACGAGCTGGCCGTCGGCACGGTGCCGGGCGCCCGGGGACGAGGGCTGGCCCGGCGGCTGGTCGCGCAGGCGGCCCGGCGGGTGCTCGACGAGGGAGCGGTGCCCACCTATCTGCACAACTTCGACAACCACGCCTCAGCCCGGGTGGCCGAGGCGGCCGGCTTCCCGGACCGGGGCTGGACCTCGTACGGCGTCTTCCCCCGCTGACCACCGGTGGGCGCGGATACGGGTGGGCGCGGACCGTGAATCCCGGGCCGGATCCACGGTCCGCAGCCTCTCCTCCCAGGCCCCGTCACGGGTAACGCTAAGTGTTGGCCTGCTGCCGTAGCAAGGGGTGATCGGCGGTTGGGTGCTGTCCGGTAATGGACTTGACCTGCGGTTTAGTCGGAGCTGGCGGCCTTCGCTGGTCAGTGACGCAGCGTGTGGATGAGGGTGAGCACCTGGCGGGTCACGGGGCGCAGCACCCGGAGCCGGGACAGCCCCACCAGCCGATCGACCAGCGGCACCGCACCGTCGATCAACTGCCGCGTCTTCACCTGCCCCGGCGAGCGGTCGTGCACCCAGTAGAGCACCACGCCCATGTACGCCAGCCAGAGCAGCTCCGGCAGCGCCGGCCGCAGTTCGGCGTCCACCCGGGCGGTGGAGCCCTCCAGCACCTCGCGGAAGAGCGCGATCGACGCCTCCCGTGGCTCGGACGACTCCGACGAGAACGGGCTGAGCGGCGAGGTCGGCTCCGCCGCCGTCTTGAAGAAGGTGGCCGCGAACGAGTGGTACGGCGTCAGCACGTCCACCCCGGCGTGCAGCACCCCGGCCAGCCGGGCGGCGAACTCCCGCTCCCGGGCCAGCGTCGGCGCGGCCGCCGCCCGGTGCTCGTGCTGGGTGCCCGCGTAGAACTCCTGGATCAGGTGTTCCTTCGAGCCGAAGTAGTAGTAGGCGTTGCCCACCGCCACGCCAGCCTCCTGGGCGATCGCCCGCATGGTGGTGCGGGCATAGCCCCGCTCGCGGAACAGCCGCATCGCGGTGTCCAGGATCAGCTGCCGGGTCTGCTCACCCCGGGCCGTCGCCCCGGTGGTCGGGCCATCCGCACCGGTCGTCGACGCAGTCTGCTCGGTCATCGTGGTCACCGTATCCCGGGTCCGGCCAGGGCTGGCGGACCAGTTCGCGTACCGAGGAGGCGGTCGCCACCACCCGCCGCGCCAGCGGCAGCAGGTCGCGGCGGGCCAGCCGGTCCGCGGTCCGGCGGTGGTCGGCCAGCGCCCAGAGGCAGGCGAACCAGGCACCGTCGCCCGCGTACACCGCGCCGGTGTCGGCCACCACGGTCAGGTCCCGCAGGGTCGCGTCGTGGTCCAGCCCGGGGAAGCGCCGCCGGGCCTCCGCCGAGCCGGCCGGCACGAACTCCAGGGGTACGAGCTGAGCGCGCGACGCGAGCCACTGCCGGGCGGCCCGGCACAGCGGGCAGTGCGCGTCGTAGAGGACGGTGAACCAGCGGATCCCACCGGCCCCGTGCCCGGTGGGATCCGCCGGTCCGCCTGGTACGAGCGTCATCGCACCGGTGGCGTCGGGCCGGCCGGTGGCGTGGGCCCGCTGGATGGTGTCGGGCCGGCCTGGGGCGCCAAGCCCGCGGGGTTGACCGGCCGGGCGCCGGGCTGCGCGGGCAGGTAGCCCACCGGGGCGAGCGGTGGGTGGGCGGCGGCCGCCTGCTGGCGGAGCCGACCGCGCCGGTACCGGCCGAGCGCGAACACGTTGAAGAAGTGCAGCGCGCCGAGGACCAGCAGCACCCACCCCACCTTCATGGACAGTTCCTCCAGCGCCTGGCTGGTGGTGCCCACCGCGTCGGCCTCCTTCATCGCCACCGTCACGTAGCCGAGGTTGAGCAGGTAGAAGCCGACCACCAGCAGGCTGTTGACCGCGTCCGCCAGCCGCTTGTCGGCGAAGACGTCCTCCAGGAAGACCAACCCGTTGCGGGACAGCGCCCGGGCCACCCAGACGGTCAGACCAATGCTGACCGCGAGGTAGGCCAGGTACATCCAGACCTTCACGTCCATCTCGTCGCCCTTCTTGAACGCGTTCAAATCGAGGTCGCGCTCAGCGTACGACAGGATTTGAACGTGTTCAAGAGAGGGGCGGCGTCGACGCGAGACCGCGCGGCCGAACCACCGGCCGCGCCGGGGAGGCGGCGGTCGGGAAGGCGCAACCGATCCCGTCGAAGGGCCCCGCCGCGACGCTGCGAAGGGGAGCCGGCGGTCGGCGAAGTCGGAAAGCATGCCGTCGGAGCTGCCTGCCCGGCGCTACGAACTTGATGACGTGAACGGATCGGTCCGGCGGAGGTGGTCCTCGTCGGGCCCTTTCGAGCTGATGGCGTGAACGACTCGGCCCGGGCGACCGGGCTGAATCGTTTGCGCCATCAGCTCTGTAGGGCCGCACAGTCACCAGTCCGTCGCCCACGAACGCTCACCGGGCGGGCGCCCGTGTGGGCAGCGCCCGGCGGGGGCGTCCGACACAACGACGCCGAGCGGAGGGCCCGGCCCGCGCTCGGCGGGCGATCGCCGCGGTGGGGCGGCTCAGCCGGTCAGGCCGAGCACCTCCGCCGCGGCCCGGCCGTTGGCGTGGCTGGCGCCGTACGTGGTGACGAAGGCGCGGGCGCCGGCGGGCCGCCAGGCACCCGGCCAGCCCATCTCCACCACGGTCACCGGGTGCGCGGCAGCCAGCGCCTCGACCAGTTCCCGCGCCCCGGGCAGCCGGTGCAGGTGGCGGCCGACCAGCACGATGGGTCGGTCCCCGGCCCGCCGGCGCAGCTCGTCCGGGTCGGTCTCGCCCGCGACGGCGCGGACCTCCTCGGCCCGGGCCAGGTGCGGCCCGAGCCCCCACGGCACCCGGCCCTCGGCGATGGTCGAGGCGGCGTGCACCTGCACCACCAGCGGCGCGGTCAGGCCGGTGACGTCGCCCTCGACGCGTACCGCGCGCAGGGCGGCGGCGTAGCCGAGGCCGTCCGGGCCGCTGGTCGGCGTGCCGGCCGTCCCGGTCCAGGCGGCCAGTTCGGCGGCACGGCCCGCCGCCTCCTCGACCCGGGCCCGGTCCAGCCGACCGTCGCCGAGCGCGCCGACGATCTCCTCGACCACCAACTCCACCAGGTCGGCGTCCACCTTGGCGCCGATGCAGAGCAGGTCCGCGCCGGCGGCCAGCGCGCGTACGGCGGCCGGACCGACCCCGCCCGCGGCCAGCGCGGCCCCCTTCATCTCCAGCGCGTCGGTGATCACGGCGCCGGTGAAGCCGTACTCGCCGCGCAGCAGGTCGACCAGGACGGCCCGGCTGAACGTGGCCGGACCGTCGTCGGTCAGCGCCGGCACCCGGATGTGCGCGGTCATGACGGCGCGTACCCCGGCGTCGACCACCGCGGCGAAGGGCGGCAGGTCCCGCGCGCGCAGCACCGCCGGGGGCACGTCGACGGTGGGCAGTTCGTAGTGCGAGTCGGCGACGGTCGCGCCGTGGCCGGGGAAGTGCTTGGCGCAGGCGGCGACGCCGGCGGACTGGAGGCCGGCCACTGCGGCGGCCGAGTGGGCGGCCACCCGGAGTGGGTCGGCCCCGAAGGAGCGGGTGCCGATCACCGGGTTCTCGTCGGCGGTGTTCACATCGACCGTCGGCGCCAGGTCGAGGGTGATGCCGAGCGCGGCCAGTTCGGCGCCGATCGCCGCGTACACCTGGCGGGTCAGCGTCACGTCGTCGACCGCGCCGAGCGCCGCGTTGCCCGGGTACGGGCTGCCGGTGGCGTGGGCCAGCCGGGTGACGTCGCCGCCCTCCTCGTCGATCGCGATGATCGCGTCCGGGCGGCCGGCGCGCAGCTCGGCGGTGGTCGCCGCCACCTGGGCCGGGTCGTGGATGTTGGTGCCGAACAGGGTGTGCCCGGCGAGCCCTTCGGCGAGCAGGTCCACCGCCCAGTCGGGCGGGACCGGGCCGGGGTACGCGGCCAGCAACGTGCCCAGCGCCAGCCGACGGAGTCCTGGATCCAGGCCCACGAGTTTCCCCTTTCCCTGCCGGGTCGTCCGACGACTCCGGATCGGAGCGGCCGATACGCTAGCGGACACCCCTCGGCAGGACTTTTTGTGGTTAGCAAACTTTACTGAAAATAGAGGACCTGGCATGAGTGCGACCCGGCTGCCCGGCACCCCCCGCCTGTTGCGGGCGCTCAACGACCGCGCGGCGCTGGAACTGCTCCTCGAACGCGGGCCGCTCACCCGGGCCCGGCTCGGCGAGCTGACCGGGCTCTCCAAGGTGACCGCGTCCCAGCTCGTCGAGCGGCTGGAAGAGCGCGGCCTGGTCACCCGGGTCGGCGAGCAGGCCGGCGGGCGGGGCCCGAACGCCCAGCTCTACGCGGTCCGGCCCGGCAGCGCGTACGTGGTCGGCGTGGACGTCGACGCCGAGCGGGTGGTGGCGGCCTGCGCCGACATCACCGGGGCGGTGATCGGCCGGGTCGAGCAGTCGACGAAGGACACCGACGACCCGGTGGGCGTGGTGCACAACGCGGTGGTCGAGGCGGCGAGCAGCGCCGGCGCGGAGCTGTCGAGCGTACGGCGGATCGTGCTCGGCACCCCCGGCCTGGTGGACCCGGGCACCGGCGACATCACCTTCGCGTTCAACCTGCCGCGCTGGCACCGCGGCCTGCTCGCCGCGCTCCGCGAGGACCTGCACACCCCGGTGGTCTTCGAGAACGACGTCAACCTGGCCGCCGTCGCCGAGGCCCAGTCCGGCGCGGCGCAGGGCGTCTCGGACTTCGTCCTGGTCTGGGTGGGCGCCGGCGTCGGCCTGGCGATCGTGCTCGGTGGCCGGCTGCACCACGGCAGCAGCGGCGCGGCCGGCGAGATCGGCTACCTGCCGGTGCCCGGCGTACCCATTCCGCGGGACGTCTCGAAGCGGGCCAAGCCGGCGTTCCAGCAGCTCGCGGGCGCCGACGCGGTCCGTGCGGTGGCCGCCGAGCAGGGCTTCGCCGCGGAGAGTGCGGCCGACGCGGTGCGTGCCGCCATCGCCGCCGGCACGGCCGGCGGGCCGATGCTGGACGAGTTGGCCCGGCGGCTGGCCCTCGGGGTGGCCAGCACCTGCGTGGTGCTCGACCCGCCGTTGGTGGTGCTCGCCGGCGACGTGGGGCAGGCGGGCGGGGCGGCGCTGGCCGAGCGGGTGCAGCACGAGGTGGCGGCGATCACCCTGGTCCGGCCGCGGGTGGTCACCACCGGGCTCACCGAGGAGCCGATCCTGCGCGGGGCGCTGCGCACCGCGCTCGACGCGGTGCGCGACGAGGTGTTCGGCTCGACGGTCGGTTGACCGTCCGCCCGTCGTCGCCCACGCCGCCATGTGAAGGAATTCTTCACGAGCTGGCGATCGTCTGCAAGGAGTTGCCGGTGCGGCCCCCGTCGCCGCGGGCCGCACCGGCCCGGCTCAGATCAGGTCACGGCGGCGGAACGCGGCGAACGCGGCCCCGACCAGCACCACGGCCAACCCGAGCAGCACCGCCAGCCCGGGCCGCCAGGTCAGGGTGTACAGGCCCTCGCAGAAGCCGGAGATGTCGCCGTGGCAGGCGCTGCGGTCCCAGAACTCGACCTCACCGCTGAGCCAGGCGCCCAGGTAGCTGGAGAGCATCCACTGGTCCGGACGGGCCGCGTCGAGGATCTGCAGCACCAGCCGCGCCCCTAGCTCCCACACCACCAGGTACGCGGCCACCGTGCCGAGCGCCGCGGCGGTGTGCCGGCCCAGCGTCGCGATGGCGAAGCCGACCGCCGCGGCGATCAGCACCAGCGCCATCCCCCGCCCGTGCTGGGCGCCCAGCGACGCCCAGAACGACCCGTCCATCGGGCCGGGGTAACCGACCGTCTGGCCGATCAGCCAGAACACCGTCAGATACGCCGCCGACGCCACTGCGGAGAACACCAGCAGCCCGGCGAGCAGCGTGCCGAGCTTGGCGCCGAGTACCGCCCACCGGCGGGGTCGCCACAGCAGCAGGTTGACCACGCCGCCCGAGTTCAGATCGGCGCCGATGTAGGAGGCCCCGACCAGGAAGCCGAACAGCACCAGGAACGCGATCAGGAAGTAGAGCAGCGGCTTGGCCTCGGTGGCGAAGACGAACACTCCACTGAGGTAGTCCGAGGTGGTCGGCAACCGCTCCATCCGCCCCGGGTCCACCTCGGCGCAGTCCTTGGGCACGTAGTCGTGCTCCTGCGGCTCCACGGTCCCGGCCTTGATGGCGAGGCAGCGATCGTGCGCCGCCTCCAGCTGCGCGATCTGCTCCGCGGCCTGCGCCCGGGCCCGGCTCAACTCCTCGGCGGAGGGCTGGTGTGAGCCGGCCAGCGTGGTCCCCGCGGTCACCGCGAAGGCGACCAGCAGCAGCACCACCATCAGTTGCACGAAGCGGCGGGCGGTCAGCCGCTCCAACTCGGCACGGACCAGGTTCACGCGTCCACCTCCTGGCTCTCGCGCGCGTCGAGGTCGATCACCACGTCGTCCGATCCGGCCGGTGGGCGTAGTGACCCGTCCACCTGCCGGGGCACCGTGGGGTGCGGGGTCGTGCCGGTCAGCTCCAGGAAGACGCTCTCCAGGTCCGGGCGGAGCGGGATCAGCTCCCGCACCCAGAGACCCTGCTCGCCCAGCGTGCGGCTGATCAGCTCCGGGTCGTCGACCCCGGCGACCAACAGGTGCTCGGGATGGGCGGTGACCGACATGCCGGCCTGGGCCAGCAACTCCACGGCGCGCTCCGGCTCGGCCACCCGGACCTGCCACTCGTGCTGGTCGAAGCCGTCCAGCACCTCCTCCACCCGCCCGTACGCCACCCGCCGGCCCCGGCTGATGATCGTCACGTGGTCGCAGATCAGCTGGATCTCGGCCAGGATGTGGCTGGACAGCAGCACGGTCACCCCGGACGCCGCGAGGGTGCGCATCAGGTCCCGCATCTCCCGGATACCGGCCGGGTCCAGCCCGTTGGCCGGCTCGTCGAGGATCAGCAGCTCCGGGCTCTTGAGCAGCGCCGACGCGACGGCCAGCCGCTGTTTCATGCCCAGCGAGTAGCCCTTGACCCGCTCCTCGCTCCGATCCCGCAGGCCGACCTGCTCCAGCACCTCGTCCACCCGGCCGGTGGGCACGCCCCCGGCCACCGCGAGCAGCCGCAGCGTACGGCGGGCGGTGAAGTTGCCGAAGAACTGCGGACTCTCGACGATCGCGCCGACCCGCCCGGCCACCTCCGGCAGCCGCTGCGGGGAACTGGCCCCGAGCACGCTCATCCGGCCGGCGTCGGCCCGCACCAGCCCGAGCAGGGCGCGCAGCGTGGTGGTCTTGCCCGAGCCGTTCGGCCCGAGGAAACCGTGGATCTGCCCCGACTCGACCAGCAGGTCGAAACCGTCGGCGGCGACCCGGCGCCCCTGGCGCAGGGTGTGGAACGTCTTGCGGAGACCGGCGATCTCGATGACCGCGCTCATCCCTGCGGCTCCTGGCAGGCGTCGGGCATGAACCATCCTCCGGGTGTGGTGACCAACGACACGGTGCCCCACCCTATGGCGGTGACCCCGCCCGTGGGGGGCAGCGCACGGGCTGCGTGGTTGGATGGACCGGTGACTCATGACCTGGATGTGGTGGTCAGCCTCGACGGGGTCGGCGTCAAACGCTCCGGCACCGCGCTGCTGCACGACCTCGACTGGCGGGTCGAGCTGGACGAACGCTGGGTGGTGCTCGGCGGGAACGGCGCCGGCAAGACCACCCTGCTCAACCTGGCCGCCGGCCGGCTGCACCCGACCACCGGCACCGCGCACGTCCTCGGCGAGCGGATCGGCCGCACCGACGTCAACGAGCTGCGGACCCGCATCGGCCTCTCCACCGCCACGCTGGCCGAGCGGATTCCCGGCGACGAACGGGTCGCCGACGTCGTGGTCACCGCGGCCTGGTCGGTGGTGGGCCGCTGGCGGGAGAACTACGACCGCACCGACGAGCTGCGCGCCCAGTCGCTGCTGCGCCAGCTCGGCGTCGGCCACCTCGGCGAGCGGGCGTACGGCACGCTGTCGGAGGGGGAGCGCAAGCGGGTGCAGATCGCCCGCGCCCTGATGACCGACCCGGAGCTGCTGCTCCTCGACGAGCCGGCCGCCGGGCTCGACCTGGGTGGGCGCGAGGACCTGGTCGCCCGGCTCGCCGAGCTGGCGTACGACCCGGACGCCCCGGCGCTGGTGCTGGTGACCCACCACGTCGAGGAGATCCCCCCCGGCTTCACCCACGCCCTGCTGCTGCGCGAGGGCGGCGTGGTGGCCCAGGGTCTGCTCGCCGACACGCTCACCGCCGACAACCTGTCGAAGACCTTCGGCCTGCCGCTGGTCGTGCAGCGCACCGGCGACCGGTGGACCGCCCGGGCCGCGTGACTGGAGGAGGGGCCACCGTGCCGCAGACCCGGGTCGCCGTGGTGGGCAGCGCCAACATGGACCTGGTCGGCACCGCCGCCGCGCTGCCCCGCCCCGGCGAGACCGTGCTCGGCAGCGACTTCGTGATGCTGCCCGGCGGCAAAGGCGCCAACCAGGCCATCGCCGCCGTGCGCGCCGGCGCCTCCTGCCTCTTTCTCGGCGCCATCGGCTCGGACGCCTTCGGGGTCACCCTCAAGGCCCGCATCACCGCGGCCGGCGTCGACACCAGCCAGCTCCGGGTGGTGTACGGGGCCTCGGGCGTCGCCCTGGTCATGGTGGGTGGTGCGGGGGAGAACGCCATCCTGGTCACGCCCGGCGCCAACGGTGCGTTCACCGGCCTCACCCAGGGCGAGCTGGACGCCGTACGCGCAGCGGACGTGCTGGTCGCGCAGCTGGAGGTGCCGGTCGAGACGGTGACCGAGGCGGCCGTTGCGGCCCGGGCGGCGGGCACCCGGGTGGTGCTCAACGCGGCGCCGGCCCGACCGGTGCCGGCGGAGCTGCTCGCCGCGGTGGACCTGCTGGTGGTCAACGAGACCGAGGCGCACGCCCTCACCGGACGGCGCCGGGACGAGCCGGACGCACTGCTCGACCTGGTGCCCCGGGCGGTGCTGACCCTCGGCGCCGACGGCGCCTGGTACGGCGACCGGGACGGCACGTCCGTGCACGTCCCGGCCGTGAAGGTCGACGTGGTCGACGAGACCGCCGCCGGGGACGCCTTCACCGCCGCGCTCGCCGTCGGCTGGGGCGAGAGCCGGGACCTCGTCGACGCGGTGCACTGGGCGGCGGCGGCCGGCGCGGCCTGCGCACGCCGGCTCGGCGCGTCGGTGGCGATGCCCCGTCGGGTGGAGATCGACGAGCTGTACACCCCGCCGGCCTGACCGGCTACGCCACGCCGGCCCGGAACGCCCGCCGGTACGCCGACGGCGACGTGCGCATCGCCCGCCCGAAGTGGTGCCGGTAGGTGACCGGACTGTCGAAGCCCACCGCCGCGGCGATCTCCGCCACCGGTGCATCGGTCGTCTCCAGCAGGGCGAGGCTGGCCCGCACCCGCTGGTCGATCAGCCAGCGGATCGGGCTGGCGCCGGCGGCCCGGGCGAAGTGCCGTAGGTAGCTGCGGGTCGACATGTGCGCCTGCCGGGCCAGCGCCGCCACGGTCAGCGGCTCGGCCAGGTGGCGGACCGCCCAGGCCATGCTGGCGGCGATCCGGTCGTCGTCCGGGTCGACGCTCACCGGCGCCTCGATGAACTGGGCCTGCCCACCCTCCCGGTGCGGCGGGATCACCAGCCGACGGGCCACCGCGTTGGCGACCGCCGCCCCGAAGTCGCGGCGGACCACGTGCACGCAGAGGTCCAGCCCGGCGGCGCTGCCCGCGCTGGTGAGGATGTCGCCATCGTCCAGGTAGAGCACGTCCGGGTCGACGGTGACCGCCGGGTGACGGCGGGCCAGCAGGTCCGCGTACCGCCAGTGGGTGGTGGCCCGCCGGCCGTCGAGCAGACCCGCCCCGGCGAGGGCGAACGCGCCGGAGCAGATCGACATCAGCCGGGCGCCTCGCCGGTGCGCCCGACGCAACGCGGCCACCAGCTCCGGCGAAGGGTCGGCGGTGACGTCCGGCACCCCGGGCAGGATCACCGTGCCGGCCTCGGCGAGGGTCGCCAGGCCATGCGGCGTGTGCAGGGCGGCCCCGCCGACGACCGGCACCGGCCCGGGGCGTTCCGCGCAGACGGTGAGCCGGTACCAGTCGACCTCCAGTTCGGGGCGGGGCAGCCCGAACACCTCGGTCACGATGCCGGTCTCGAAGACCGACATCCCCGGGTACGCCAGCACCGCCACGGTACGGTCCACGGGAGCCATGGCGGGATCTTAGCGAAGGACGACGATCACGCCACTCCCGCCGCTGCCGGCCGGAGCCGCAGGATCGGGGCATGACGTTCTCCGTACCGCCGGCCGCCCCGGCGACCGCTGCCGCCCACTTCCTCGCCCGACTCAGCTTCGAGACCGACGTCAGCGACGTGCACGCCGCCCTGACGGCAGGCACGCCCGACCTGGTGGTGGTCGACTCGCGCGGGGCCGCGGCCTGGCGGCAGGGGCACCTGCCGGATGCGGTGCACCTGCCCACGGCCGAGATCGCCGCCCGCGCCGCCGAGGTGGTGCCGGCCGGGTCGACGGTGGTGACGTACTGCTGGGGGCCGGGCTGCAACGGGGCCACCCGGGCGGCGCTGGAGTTCGCCCGGCTCGGCTGGCGGGTGAAGGAGATGATCGGCGGCTTCGAGTACTGGGCACGGGAGGGCCTGCCGGTGGTAACCCCGGAGGGGACCGTCCGCCGCCGGGTGGACGAGCTGACCGCGCCCCGCGCCGCCGTGACCTGCGACTGCTGAGCCCCGGTGCGTTCGGCCGCAGCTCCCGGTCGGCCCGGTCAGTTGGCTGCGGCGTCCCGGTCGGTCGGGTCGTCGACCAGGCGCTCGCCGCGGCGGCGGAGCATGCCGAGGCCTGGGATGCCGGCGACGGCGAGCTTGAGGTCGCGGGTGACGGCGAGCAGGTCGTGCAGGTCGGGGCCGACCCGGTCCAAAGTGGCCAGGATCGGCAGCACGTCCGAGGTCAGGTGCTCCTTCAGCTTCGGCAGTTCGTCGACCAGCCGGATCGCGGCGGTCACCTCCTCCGGGGTGAGTTGCTCGACGAACCGGGCCGCCATCGGCGCGGCCCGCCGCAGCGCCGGCTCGTACGCCGCCAGCAGCTCAGTGGCGGTGCCGGACGCCGCTTCGGCCTCGGCCACCACCGCGCCCGCCGTCCGGGCCACCCGGTCGGCCTCGCCGACCACCACGCCGGCGGCGGCGGAGACCCGCTCGGCTTCGCCGACCACCGCGGCGGCGGCCGTGGCGACCTCGGTGGCCGTCTCGATGGCCCCGGTGGCGGCGGCGCTGATCACCCCGACCTCCCGGACCGCGGCCTCCGCGTCGGTGAGCACCCGGTCGGTGCGGTCGAGCGTGCCCTCGATCCGGTCGACCACCCCGTTGATCCGGCGCAGCAGCACCTCCACGTCGTCGAGCACCGCGAAGGCACGGGACGGCACGGCGGCGAACGCGGCGGCCGAGCCGAGCGCCTGGTCCAGGGCGGAACGGGTGAGCCCGACGACGGCGCCGGGGCGGGGGAGGGAAATCGCCATGCCCACCAGTGTGCGTTGCCCCGACCAGCATCGCCGGGTGGAGCGGTCAGCGGCGCTCCCCCTGCTGCTCGACGGCGCGCTGCACCGCCCGGTAGATCTGCCCGAACCGCAGCGCGTCCGGTGTCCGCAGCAGCATCACCTCCCGCCCGTGGTGCTGCACCCACAGCTCGTGCACCCGGTTGCCGCGGTCGTAGGAGCGGTCCAGCCAGCCGAGCGGCACCTCCAGAAAGGGGGTGAGCGCGAGCGCGGCGATCGCGCAGCCGGCCAGGACGACCAGGGCCAGCTGCCAGTTGCCCCGGTCCTGCGCGGCCCAGGCGAGGGACAGTACGCAGACCACGGCCACCAGCGGCGGCAGCGACAGGAGCAGGACCAGGACGCCGCGGCCGAGGACCCGGGACCGGACGGCCAGGGTGGTTGGTCCGCGCGCGTGCCAGACGTACGTGACGTCGGCGAGGATGACGACGTGCCCGCCCGCGTGGATGGCCTCGGAGGTGACCTGTACCGCGTCGTCCCGGTAATAGAAAGTCATCACTCAGCCTAACCACCCGGTTTCAAGTCCCGGTGCTGGCGAGAGCCGCGTCGGCGGGGCGGCGGCGGCCCGATGGCTGCGCACCCCCTTTGGAGCTGAATCGCTTGCGATGTCACGCCCGAGCGCGGCTGCGGGCCCGAATCGTCTGCGACATCAGCTCCAAAGGGGGGCGAACAGGAGTGCCTGCGGTCCGGGCTCGGGGTTCCGGCTCCAAACCCCGACCGGCCGCGGGGACAACGGAAACACGATCGGCCGGGTAGCGTCCGAGCGCATGACGGACCGGAACGACGCCGGCGCCCCGGCGGGCCTCAACGAGCAGGAGCGCAACGTCGAGGTGGTCCGTCGGTACCTGCGGACGTTCGTCACCAAGGACCTGGCCGAGTTGGCCGAGGTGGTCGCGGAGGACGTGGAGATCTACGGCTCGGGCACGGCGGTGCGCGGCCGGCACTACCCCGAGGCCGCCGTCTCCTCGCCCGGGTTGACCGTCATCAGCCAGGAGATCCTGGAGCTCTTCGCGGCGGAGGACCGGGTGGTCGTCTCGCTGGCGCAGACGTACCGGCGGGACGCCACGGGGGCGACGACCGTGCAGAGCGCCTGCAAGATGTACCGGCTGGCCGGCGGGCGGATCGTCCAGTTCTGGGGCGAGCAGGACACCTACGGCCTGCTGCGCGGCCTGGGGCTGCTGCCGGACGAGCCGATCGCCTTCTGACGGCGGGGCACCTGCCCGCTCTCCATGGCGCGCTGCACCGCCCGGTAGATCTGGCCGAAGCGAAGTGCGTCGCCGCTGCGCAGCAGCCGCACCGGCTGGCCCCGCCAGCGCGCCCACATCTCCAGCTCCCGGCTGCCCCGGTCGTAGGAGCGGTCGAGGTGTTCGAAGAGGACGTCGGCGAGCGGCCCGACCCCGAGGCCGACGAGCACGGAGGCGCCCACGATGGCGATCGTCACCACCGGCGCGGGCCGCAGCCAGATGGCCAGCGCGACCCCGAGCACGGCGGCCGCCACGGGGCCGGCGAGGGCCGCTCCGATGGCGCCCCGGCCGGCCAGTACCCGCCAGGAGCGGCTGCCTCGGCGGTGCCACACCACGCTGATCTCGGCGAGCGGGAACGCCCGGCCGTCGACGCGCACGGCGGTCGAGGTGACCTGCACGGACCTGTCGTCGTAATACGTGATCATGGCCTTACTCCCGGTGGCAGGGCAGCTACCAGACTACTTGCCCCAACGACCCGGGCCGTAAGGTTGGCACGCGACTTCGACGAGGAAGTGAGGGCAGCGTGGGCGAGCTCGTCAGGCTGGAAGTGAAGGACGGCATCGGCACCATCCGGCTGGAGCGGCCGCCGATGAACGCGCTCAACACCCAGGTGCAGGAGGAGTTGCGCGCCGCCGCGACCGAGGCCACCGCGGACGCCGAGGTCCGCGCCGTCATCGTGTACGGCGGGGAGAAGGTCTTCGCCGCCGGCGCGGACATCAAGGAGATGGCCGACATGTCCTACGTGGACATGGCCGCCCGCGCCGCCGACCTCTCCAGCGCGCTGGGCGCCATCGCCCGGATCCCGAAGCCGGTGGTCGCCGCGATCACCGGGTACGCCCTCGGCGGTGGCTGCGAGCTGGCCCTGGCCTGTGACTGGCGGGTGGTGGCCGAGGATGCGAAGCTCGGCCAGCCGGAGATCAAGCTCGGCATCATCCCGGGCGCCGGCGGCACCCAGCGGCTGGCCCGGCTGGTCGGCCCGGCGCGGGCCAAGGACCTGATCATGACGGGCCGGATGGTCGACGCGCAGGAGGCGCTGCGGATCGGCCTGGCCGACCGGGTGGTCCCGGCCGCCGAGGTCTACGACGCCGCCGTCGCCTACGTGAAGCCGTTCCTGACCGGCCCGGTGCAGGCCCTGCGGGCCGCCAAGCTGGCCGTCGACGGTGGCCTGGACATGGACCTCAACTCGGGCCTGGCCTGGGAGAGCCAGCTCTTCGCGGCGCTCTTCGCCACCGACGACCGGCGCGAGGGCATGGCCGCGTTCGTCGAGAAGCGCAAGCCTGACTTCACCGGCCGCTGAGCCGCCTGCCCCCGGGTCGGCGGCGCACCTCCGTCGCCGGCCCGAGGCCGGTTCACATTCCGCCTACCGGTCAGTAACGTGTGACTCCGGTCCTGGGACGAAGGGGAGTGGCGATGACGGAACGGGTCGAGGGGCACGGCGGGGAACTGGCGCTGGCGGCGCTGCGCGCGCACGGCGTACGGGAGATGTTCACCCTCTCCGGCGGGCACGTCTTCCCGCTCTACGACGCCGCGCACCGGACCGGATTCCCGATCTACGACGTCCGGCACGAGCAGTCCGCCGTCTTCGCCGCCGAGGCGGTGGCGAAGCTCCAGCGCCGCCCCGGCCTGGCCGTGCTCACCGCGGGCCCCGGCGTGACCAACGGTGTCTCCGGGCTGACCAGCGCCTTCTTCAACGCCTCGCCGGTGCTGGTGCTGGGCGGGCGGGCCCCGCAGTTCCGCTGGGGCTCCGGCAGCCTGCAGGAGATGGATCACCTGCCCCTGGTCGCCCCGGTGACCAAGCACGCCGAGACGGTGTTCAGCGCCGACGACATCCCGCGCGCGGTCACCGCCGCCCTCACCGCGGCGCTCACCCCGCACCGCGGCCCGGTGTTTCTCGACTTCCCCCTCGAAGCGGTCTTCTCGGTCGGCGAGGCCGACCTGCCGGCCGTCACCCCGGTCGCCCCGCTGGAGGCGGATCCGGACGAGGTCGCCAGGGCCGCCGGCCTGATCGCCGGCGCCGCCCGCCCGGTGATCATCGCCGGTTCCGACGTGTACGCGGGCGACGCCACCGAGGCCCTGCGCGCCGCCGCCGAGTCCCTCCAGGTGCCGGTCTTCACCAACGGCATGGGCCGGGGCGCGCTGCCGCCGGAGCACCCGCTGGCCTTCGCCAAGGCTCGCCGGGTCGCCCTCAAGGGCGCCGACGTGGTCGTGGTCGTCGGCACCCCGCTGGACTTCCGGCTGAGCTTCGGCGACTTCGGCGACGCCCCGGTCGTCCACATCGTGGACGCGCCCAGCCAGCGCGCCGGGCACGTCCAGCCGGCCGTCAGCCCCGCCGGCGACCTGCGGCTCATCCTCACCGCGCTCGCCGAGCACTCCGGCGACCGGGCCGACCACGCCGACTGGATCGCCCAGCTGCGCACCGCGGAGGACGCCGCGAAGGCCCGCGACGCCGAGGAGATGGCCGCCGAGACGGACCCGATCCGCCCGGCCCGGGTCTACGGCGAGCTGCGCCGGGTGCTCGCCGCCGACGCGATCACCATCGGCGACGGCGGCGACTTCGTGTCGTACGCCGGGAAGTATCTGGAGCCGGCGCAGCCCGGCACCTGGCTCGACCCCGGCCCGTACGGCTGCCTCGGCACCGGCATGGGCTACGCCATGGGAGCCCGGGTCAGCCACCCCGACCGACAGATCTGCGTGCTGATGGGCGACGGCGCCGCCGGCTTCTCGCTGATGGACGTGGAGTCCCTGGTCCGGCAGCGGCTCCCGGTGGTCATCGTGGTCGGCAACAACGGCATCTGGGGGCTGGAGAAGCACCCGATGCGAGCCATGTACGGCTACGACGTGGCCGCCGACCTCCAGCCCGGGCTGCGCTACGACAAGGTGGTCGAGGCACTCGGTGGCGCGGGCGAGACGGTGGAGAAGGCCGCCGACCTCGGCCCGGCCCTGACCCGCGCCTTCGACGCCGGCGTGCCGTACCTGGTCAACGTGCTGACCGACCCGTCCGACGCGTACCCCCGCTCGTCCAACCTGGCCTGACCCACGGCCGGCGACCGCCGTCGCCGGAGTGACCGGCGACGGCGGTCGGGTCGTCGGGTGAGCGGACTACCAGCGGGGCTCAGACCTCCGGCCGGTCCCGGTCGCCCTCCCGGCGGCGCAGCTCCTCCTCGCGCCGGCGCAGGTCGTCCTCCCAGCGCCGGAGGAGTTCCTGGTCGTCGCGGCGAGACCGCTCGGCCAGGGAGGACAGGAACGCCGGGTCGTCGTCCGGCGCCACCGGCCGGCGGCGGTCCTGTTCCGAGAAGCCGTTCCCCATCGGCCAGGCGGTGCGGGGCCGGCGACCGGCCTGCTCCCGCCCGGCGGCGAACCAGGCGACCGAACCGATCAGCGGGAAGAACAGGATGATGAGCACCCAGGCGATGCGGGGCAGCGCCCGGATCTCACCCTCCTCGGCGGAGAGACAGCTGATCAGTGCGCAGACGGCGAGCACGATCTGGGCCAGGAAGAGGAGCCCGTACAGGCGATACATGCCGGACATCATGGACCACTGACGCCGTTCAGCGCAGCCCGGCCACCACCAGCACGACGCCGAGCAGCGCGAGACCGGCAGCGGTCAGCGCGGTCAGCGGGAACGACCAGCGCGGCGGCCGCCATGCCCCGGTGCCGGTGGCCCGCCGCCAGCTCACCGCGAGCGCGCCCAGCCACGCCAGCACGGCGAGCCCGGCCAGCGCAGCGCCCGTGGCGCCGCCGGTGAGCGCCAGCCGGACCAGCAGCACGGTGACCCCGGTGAGGGTCAGCAGGGTACGCCGCCAGGCCAGCCGGGTCCGTTCCGGCTGGAGTCCGGGGTCGCCGGTCACCGGATCGCCCGGGCGAGGACCGCGACCACCAGCAGCAGCGCGCCGACGGCGACGGCGAGGGCCAGGATCGCCGGGAAGCGGGACGCGGGCAGTTCCTCGCCCAGCCGGATCGCCCGCTCGGTACGCGCCCAGTGGTCGACCGCGCGGACCGCGACTGTGCCGCCGAGCAGCAGCAGTGCGATGGCGATCGCCTCGCGCAGGTGGGCCAGGGGGAGCGGGGGCAGGAACTGCGCGGCGGCCAGCCCGCCGGCGATCAGCGCCAGGCCGGTACGCAGCCAGGCCAGGAAGGTCCGCTCGTTGGCCAGGGAGAAGCGGTAGTCGGGCGTGGTGCCGACCGATCGGAGCTCGCGCGGGTCGAACCAGCGCCTGATCGCCTCCCACATGTCGTCGATTATCCGCTTTACCCGGTGCCTAGCCTGGGGGGATGACTGATCTTGACGCGCGCAGCCTGCGCGATGCCTATGACGCACAGATCCGCCCGGAGATCCCGAACCCGCCGCGGGCCGGTGTGACCGTCGAGCGGGACGGCCCGCTGGTCCGCATCGTCGGCCTGGACCATCGCGGGTTCATCACGTACCGGACCCTCGACGGGTTGGCCGGCGCGGAGCTGGACGCGCTGATCGCCCGGCAGGTCGAGTTCTTCCGCGGCCGGGGCGAGGCGGTCGAGTGGAAGCTGAACGGCCACGACGAGCCGGCCGACCTGGGCGACCGGCTGAGCGCTGCCGGCTTCGTGCCGGAGGATCTGGAGACCGTCGTGGTCGGTCCGGTCGCGGCCCTGGCCGCCGCCGTCCCGGTTCTGCCCGAGGGGGTACGCCTGCGTGAGGTGACCGACCGGGAGGACCTGGAGCGGATCGCCGCGATGGAGGAGGCGGTCTGGAACGACGACCGGAGCCACCTGGTCACCGGGTTGGCGAAGGAGATCGAGGCCGACCCGCAGTCGATCACGGTGGTGGTGGCCGAGGCGGGCGGCGTGGTGGTCAGCGCCGGCTGGGTGCGCTATCTGCCCGACACCAGCTTCGCCACGCTCTGGGGCGGCTCGACCCTGCCCGAGTGGCGGGGCAAGGGCATCTACCGGGCGCTGGTGGCGTACCGGGCGCGGCTGGCCGAGCAGCGCGGCAAGACGCTGGTGCAGGTCGACTGCTCGCCGGACAGCCGCCCGATCCTGGAGCGGCTGGGGCTTGTCGCGGTCACCACGACCACTCCGTACGTCTACACTCCGTGATCATGGAACCGTTGACGGAGGACGAGCGGCTGACCCTCAGGACCGGAGCCTTCGGCGCGGTCTTCCTGGTCTCCAACGCCGAGCCGGGAATGCTGTCCCTGGTGCGGGAGAGCTTCGCGGCGTCCGGGGCGCTCGGCGGCGCCAGCGGGGTGGTGAAGGAGGCACTCACCGCGGGCCGGCTGCCGCAACTGCCCCGGGACTCCGCGCTGGAGATCGAGGCGACGGTGCTGCCCGCGTTGCGCCGCGCGGTGGAGATCCTGCGGGCGAAGTCGCCGGCGGACGTCGAGACGTACCGGTCGGTGGTGCTGGCCGCGGCGGAGCGGGTGGCGCAGGCCCACCGGGGGAAGTCGACCAGTGAGGCGGCGGTGATCGACAAGATCAGGGGTGCGCTGGCCGGGCCCGCCTGACCGGCTCGGCGGACCAGAGCGCGCGGACGCTGGCCCGGACACAGCGGTCGCGGACGCGGCCGCAGGCGCACCGGTAGGTGTCCGGGATCATCCGGCGGCAGGGCCGGCGGGAGGTGCGCAGGCCTCCCGCCGGGTCGCGCCGACCCGGTGATACGCCGTTTTCGGACATATGCCTCACCTCCCGGTTTGTGAGCCTACCCGGCACTCGGGCGCCCGGTGACCTGTGTCACTCTGAGCGCCCGGAGGGGCGATGCTACTTGTGGGTAACATAGGTCCCGTGGGCAACCGCACAGCAGCCCGCAGTTGACCGATCGTTAAGTCACGCGGGAGGCTGCGCCCGTGACCGGGCGAGTGATCGCTACACCAAACAGGAGGGTCGTCGAAGCGCGATGAACATCGTCGTACTCGTCAAGCAGGTGCCCGATTCGGGCGCGGACCGCAACCTGCGTCCTGACGACAACACCGTCGACCGCGGTTCGGCGAACAACGTCATCAACGAGATGGACGAGTACGCCATCGAGGAGGCGTTGAAGATCAAGGAGGCGCACGGCGGCGAGGTCACCATCCTGACCATGGGTCCGGACCGGGCGACCGAGTCGATCCGCAAGGCGCTCTCCATGGGCCCGGACAAGGCCGTGCACGTGGTGGACGACGCCCTGCACGGGTCCTGCGCCGTGGCCACCTCCAAGGTGCTCGCCGCCGCCCTCGGTCAGCTCGGCGCAGACCTGGTGATCTGCGGTGCCGAGTCGACCGACGGCCGGGTCCAGGTCCTCCCGCACATGATCGCCGAGCGGCTGGGGGTCGCCGCCCTGACCGGCGCGCGCAAGCTCACCGTCGACGGCTCCACCTTGACCGTCGAGCGGCAGACCGAGGAGGGCTACGAGGTGGTCACCGCCGCCACCCCGGCCGTGGTCTCCGTCTGGGACACCATCAACGAGCCGCGCTACCCCTCCTTCAAGGGCATCATGGCCGCCAAGAAGAAGCCGGTGCAGACGCTCTCCCTGGCTGACCTCGGCGTCGCCCCCGCCGAGGTGGGCTTCGACGGCGCGACCAGCGCCGTGCTCGAGCACACCAAGCGCCCGCCGCGCTCCGGCGGCGAGAAGATCACCGATGAGGGCGAGGGCGGCGTGAAGCTGGTCGAGTTCCTCGCCACCGAGAAGTTCGTGTGAGAGGTCTGGACATGTCTGAGGTTCTCGTCGTCGTCGAAGCCACCCGGGAGTTCGGCGTCAAGAAGGTCACCCTGGAGATGCTCACCCTCGCCCGCGAGCTGGGCACCCCGAGCGCGGTCGTGCTCGGTGGCGCCGGTGCCGCCGAGGCGCTGAGCGCCAAGCTGGGCGAGTACGGCGCGGAGAAGATCTACGCCGCCGAGGGTGCGGAGATCGACGGCTACCTGGTGGCCCCGAAGGCCACCGTGGTGGCCGAGCTGGTCGAGCGGGTGCAGCCGGCCGCCGTGCTGCTCGCCTCGTCGCAGGAGGGCAAGGAGATCGCCGCCCGCCTGGCGGTCAAGCTGGACAACGGCATCCTGACCGACGTGGTCGCCCTCGCCGCCGACGGCACCGCGACCCAGGTCGCGTTCGCCGGCTCCACCATCGTCAAGTCCAAGGTCACCAAGGGGCTGCCGCTGGTCACCGTCCGGCCGAACTCGCTCACCCCGGCCCCGGCCCCGGCCAGCCCGGCGGTGGAGCAGCTCACCGTGTCGGTCACCGACGCCGACAAGCTCGCCAAGGTCGTGGAGCGGGTCGCCGAGCAGAAGGGCTCCCGCCCGGAGCTCACCGAGGCCTCGGTCGTCGTCTCCGGCGGTCGCGGTGTCGGCAACGCGGACAACTTCAAGCTGGTCGAGGAGCTGGCCGACCTGCTCGGCGGCGCCGTCGGCGCGTCCCGCGCGGCGGTCGACTCCGGCTTCTACCCGCACCAGTTCCAGGTGGGCCAGACCGGCAAGACCGTCTCCCCGCAGCTCTACATCGCGCTGGGCATCTCCGGCGCGATCCAGCACCGGGCCGGCATGCAGACCTCGAAGACCATCGTCGCGGTGAACAAGGACGCCGAGGCGCCGATCTTCGAGCTGGCCGACTTCGGCGTGGTCGGCGACCTGTTCAAGGTCGTCCCGCAGGCCGCGGAGGAGATCCGCAAGCGGAAGTGACCGAAGGGAGCTGATCGGCGGGCCGGGGAGCTGAGCCGGCCCGCCGATCAGCCCGTCAGGGTTGCCCTCGGCGAGTTGTCGGCGACGTGGGCCCGTTCAGCGTACCGACTGGGAACATCCGGCGTGGCCCGGGATCGACGGGCGGTCCGGCGTCCGGCGGCACGGCGCTGGGCCGTTAGGCTGAGCGGGATGGCATACCTGGATCACGCGGCGACGACCCCGATGCTCGATGAGGCACTCGAGGCGTACCTCGCCACGGCCCGCGAGGTGGGCAATGCGTCGTCGCTGCACGCGACGGGCCGGCGCGCCCGGCGGCGGGTGGAGGAGTCCCGTGAGCGGGTGGCCGCCGTCCTCGGTGCCCGCCCCTCCGAGGTGATCTTCACCGGGGGTGGCACCGAGAGTGACAACCTCGCGGTGAAGGGCATCTTCTGGGCCCGCCGCACCGCCCACGCCGAGCGGACCCGGGTGGTCTCCAGCGCCGTCGAGCACCACGCCGTGCTGGACGCGGTGGACTGGCTCGCCGGCCACGAGGGCGCCGAGGTCGGCTGGCTGCCCGTCGACGCCGCCGGCCGGCTCGACCCGGAGCGGCTCCGCGCCGAGCTGGCCGCGCACGGCGAGCGGGTGGCCCTGGTCACCACCATGTGGGCCAACAACGAGGTGGGCACCGTGCAGCCGGTCGCCGAACTGGCCGCGGTCGCCGCCGAGCACGGGGTGCCGTTCCACACCGACGCGATCCAGGCGGTCGGGCAGGTGCCGGTCGACTTCGCCGCGAGCGGAGTGTCCGCCCTCACCGTCACCGGGCACAAGCTCGGCGGTCCGACCGGTGTCGGCGCCCTGCTGCTGGCCCGGGACGTCGCCGCCACCCCGGTGCTGCACGGCGGCGGCCAGGAGCGCGACGTCCGCTCCGGCACCCTCGACACCGCCGGCATCGTGGCCTTCGCGGTCGCCGTCGAGTCCGCCGTGAAGGGCCAGCAGGAGTACGCGGCCCGGATCGCCGCCCTCCGCGACGAGCTGGTGGAACGGGTCCGGCAGGCGGTCCCCGAGGTGATCTTCAACGGCGACCCGGTCGAGCGGCTCCCCGGCAACGCGCACTTCTCCTTCCCCGGCTGCGAGGGGGACGCGCTGCTGCTCCTCCTCGACGCCCAGGGCATCGCCTGCTCGACCGGCTCGGCCTGCTCGGCCGGGGTGGCCCAGCCCTCGCACGTGCTGCTGGCCATGGGCGCCGACGACGACCGGGCCCGTTCGTCACTGCGGTTCACCCTCGGCCACACCAGCACCCGGGCGGAGGTCGACGCGCTGATCGCCGCGCTGCCGGCCGCCGTGGAGCGAGCCCGCCGCGCGGCCGCTCTCCGCACCCCCCGCTGACCCGGATACCCTCGGTGAGGACGAGGGGAGTGAGCCGGTGAGGGTTCTGGCGGCGATGTCGGGCGGGGTGGACTCCGCGGTGGCGGCGGCGCGCGCGGTGGAGGCCGGGCACGACGTGACCGGGGTGCACCTGGCGCTGGCCCGCAACCCGCAGACCTACCGCACCGGTGCCCGGGGCTGCTGCACCCTTGAGGACTCCCGGGACGCCCGTCGGGCCGCCGACGTGCTCGGCATCCCGTTCTACGTCTGGGACCTGGCCGACCGCTTCCACGAGGACGTGGTGGACGACTTCGTCGCCGAGTACGCGGCCGGACGTACCCCGAACCCGTGCCTGCGCTGCAACGAGAAGATCAAGTTCGCCGCGGTGCTGGACCGGGCGGTGGCGCTCGGCTTCGACGCGGTGGTGACCGGCCACCACGCCCGGCTCGGCCCGGACGGTCTGCTGCGGCGCAGCGTCGACCTGGCCAAGGACCAGTCGTACGTCCTCGCGGTGCTGACCCGCGCGCAGCTCGACCGGTCGATCTTCCCGCTCGGCGACTCCACCAAGGCCGAGGTACGCGCGGAGGCCGCCCGGCGCGGCCTCGCGGTGGCCGACAAGCCGGACTCGCACGACATCTGCTTCATCGCCGACGGCGACACCCGGGGCTTCCTGGCCGAGCGGCTCGGCGAGGCCCCCGGCGAGGTGGTCGACGCGCTCACCGGCGCGGTGGTGGGCAGCCACACCGGCGCCTACCAGTACACCGTCGGGCAGCGGCGCGGCCTGCACCTGGACCGGCCCGCCCCGGACGGCCGCCCCCGCTACGTGCTCTCCATCACCCCGAAGACCAACACCGTGACGGTCGGGCCGGCCGAGGCGCTGGAGGTCTCCCAGGTGCGGGCCACCCGCCCGGTGTGGACCGGTGGCGAGCGGCCTGCCGGCCCGGTCGAGTGCGAGGTGCAGTTGCGGGCGCACGGCGACGTGGTGCCGGCGACCGTGTCGCTGGACGCCGACGGGCTGCACGCCGAGCTGCGGCGCCCGGTACGCGGGGTCGCCGCCGGGCAGGCCGTGGTGGCATACCGGCCGGACCCGGCCGGGGACGTGGTGCTCGGCTCCGCCACCATCACCGGCTGAGCCCCCGCTGCTCCCGCTCAAGCTCTCGCGGTCGGTGCGCGTTTCGGCATTCCGCGATGGGCACTGGGCGTCCGGCGTGGTCGGTCGGCGGTGACCATAGCTCTGGCCCTGGTCTTTTCGGTGCCGCCGGCCGTCGCGCCCCGAAGCCCTCCTCGCGCCGGCGACTGTGCCTGCGCGTCCTTTCGAGCTGATGTCATAAACGATTCAGCCTGCCGCTGCCGCTGCCGCTGCCGGGTGCGGGTGCCGGCGGGTGCGGGTGCGGGTGTCAGGGTTGGAGGCCTGGTCGGGTCGTGCGGCGGTGGCGCTGAGTCGTTCGTGATGTCAGCTCGAAAGCGGCTGCGGGGACTAGGGCGCGTCTCCCGGATCTTCGCCGGCCTGCGACGAGCCCAGGCGGCGCCCGGCGGCGTTGTCGGATCGCCGCCTGGGCCTCGTCTCGGCTCGACGAGATCCGGGAGACACGCCCTAATTCGGGCTGCGTGCCGGCCACGTGGACACCGCTGGCGTGCCGTTCTTCGCCCGGGGCGGCGTCCCCGCCGGAAGCGGGCCGGGCAGCGGATAGTCTGCGGCGGTGAGTGATCAGCCCTGGCCCTGGCCCGCTGGGGCGGCGACCGGCATCGGTTCGCTGCCCGGCACCGACATCGCCGAGGCGCAGCGCATCGTGCTCGGCGAGCTGCCCGCCCTGCCGCACCTGCCGGAGCTGCCCGCCCGGGGTCCCGGTGCCGACCTGATCGGCCGGACCGCCGGGCTGCTCGTCGAGCTGCCGGTCGAGCTGTTCGCGGCCCGCTGGCGGGTCGCGCCGCGCCCCGGCAAGGACCTGCGTCGCGCCCGCGACCTGATGGAGCGCGACCTCGACCAGCTCGCCGAGCAGGCCGAGGAGTACGCCGGCCCGGTCAAGGTCCAGGCGGCCGGCCCGTTCACCCTGGCCGCGTCGGTGGAGCTGCCGATCGGCGGCCGGATGATCCGTGACCCGGGCGCGGTGCGGGACCTCGCCGGCTCGCTCGCCGAGGGGCTGCGCGGGCACGTCGAGGCGGTGGCCCGGCGGCTGCCCCGGGCGTCGGTGCTGCTCCAGCTCGACGAGCCGTCCCTGCCGGCGGTACTGGCCGGCCGGGTGCCCACCGAGAGTGGCTTCGGCACCTACCCTGCGGTGGAACCGGAGGTCGCCAGGGCGCTGCTGCGCGACGTGATCGAGGCGACCGGCGTGCCGACCCTGCTGCACTGCTGCGCGCCCGAGGTGCCGCTGGAGCTGATCCGGACCGCCGGGGCCGCCGGCGTCGCCCTCGACCTCGGACTGGTCACCGACCTGGACCCGCTCGGCGAGGCGATCGACGCCGGGCTCGGGCTGCTGGCCGGCGCCGCGCCCGCGCTGCCGCCGCCCGGCGGTCGCGCCCCCACCTCGGCCCAGGTCGCCGACCGGGTACGCCGGGTCTGGGACCAACTAGGCTTCCCCCGCCGCCGGCTCGCCGAGCAGGTGGTGGTCACCCCCGCCTGCGGCCTGGCCGGGGCCGCCCCGGCGTACGCCCGGGCGGTCCTCGCGGCGTGCCGGGACGCCGGCCGACGGCTGGCCGAGGACTGAGGTTTCCTGTCGCACCTACCGGGCAGGATGACCGGCATGATTGGACAGCTGCGTTCCGTGGTGATCGACTGCCCCGATCCGCGCGCGCTGGCCGGCTTCTACGCGGAGCTGCTCGGCCTCCCGCTGATCGAGGACAACTCCGACGGCGACGAATGGGTGGTGCTCGGCGGTCCGCCGGGGCACCAGCCGCGGATCGCCTTCCAGCAGGCGCCCGGCCTGCGCGCGCCGGACTGGCCCGACCCGGACCGGCCGCAGCAGTTCCACCTCGACGTGACGGTGGACGACATCGAGACCGCGGAGAAGGCAGCGCTGGCCCTGGGGGCGCGGCGGCTGCCCGGCGAGGGTGAGGGTTTCCGGGTCTACGCCGACCCGGCCGGGCATCCGTTCTGCCTCTGCTGGGACTGACCGCGAGCGGCGCGGCTTGCGGCGGCGGTGCATGATCGCCACCGTGATCGACTCTTCGCCGCGCCGCTCCTCCGGTTCGCTGTTCGGTCTCGCCTACGGCGACGCCCTGGGCCGGCCCACCGAGTTCCTGACCGTCGCCGAGATCGTCCGCCGCTACGGCCCGGCCGGCCCGCGGGAGTTGACCGGCGACCCGGCGCTGGTCACCGACGACACCCAGATGGCGCTCGCGGTGGCCTGGGCGCTGCACGACGCGCCCGCGTACACGCCGGGGGTGGTGGAGCCGCTGCTGCGGCAGCGGTTCCTCGCCTGGGCGGTCAGCCCGGACAACAACCGCGCGCCGGGGATGACCTGCCTGCGGGCCTGCGCCGAGCTGGACCGGGGCGTCCGCTGGCAGCAGGCGACGGTCGCCGGCTCGAAGGGCTGCGGGGCGAACATGCGGGTCACCCCGGTCGGGCTGCTCGACGTCGACCTCGACACGCTCGCCGGGCTGGCCCAGCTCCAGGCCGGCCTGACCCACGGGCACCCGACCGGCCTGGCGGCCAGCGAGCTGACCGCGTACGCGGTCCGGCTGCTGCGCGACGGCGCCGCGCTCACCGACCTGCCCGACCTGCTCGCCACCCGGGCCCGGGAGCAGCGGACGGTCTACCGCGCCGACTGGCTCGGCGACCTGTGGCAGCGCCCCGGCGAGGCGACGCCCGAGGAGTTCATCGCCCGGGGGTGGGACGAGTGCCTGCGGGTACTCGGCCGGCTCGACACGGCGCTGGCCCGGCCGGACGACGGCGGCGACCCGTGCCGGCTCACCGGGGAGGGTTGGATCGCCGAGGAGGCCCTGGCGACCGCGCTGCTCTGCGCGCTGCGGCACGCCGACGACCCGGTCGGCGCGCTGGCCCGGGCGGCCACCACCGCCGGCGACTCCGACTCCATCGCCGCGCTCGCCGGGGCCTTCCTCGGCGCCGCCCGTGGCATGTCCGCGTGGCCCGCCGACTGGTCCACCCGCATCGAGTACGCCGACCAGCTCACCACCCTCGCCACCCCCCACGACTGACCGGCCCGCCCCCGGCCGGTGAACCGGCGGGTGGTCGGGGGCCGGGGGCTCGGCGCATGCTGGTGTCGCGTGCCTGGTCAGGGCGGGTGGGAGGACGGTTGTCAGCCCTGCCCGCTACGGTGCGGAGGTCACACGATCACGGGAGGTCGACTAGGGTGTCCGAGAGCGGCAGCGGGTCCGAGGACGCGGTTCCCCAGACGGTCAGCCCCGCCCAGGAGGCGGCGGCGGGCGCCGAGCCGACCCCGGAGGCCCGGGAGCGGCACGCCACGCTGAGCCAGGAGCTCACCGAGCACCAGTACCGCTACTACGTGCTCGACGCGCCGACCATCCCGGACGCGGACTTCGACAAGCTGCTGCGCGAGCTCGAGGCGCTGGAGGAGGAGTACCCGGCGCTACGCACCCCCGACTCGCCGACCCAGCGGGTGGGCGGGACCTTCTCCACCGACTTCACCCCGGTCACCCACGCCCAGCGGATGCTCTCGCTGGACAACGCCTTCGCCGACGAGGAGTTGGCCGCCTGGGCCGAGCGGGTCGAGCGGGACGCCGGCGGCCCGGCGCCCTACCTCTGTGAGCTCAAGGTCGACGGCCTGGCCATCAACCTGACCTACGAGAAGGGCCGACTGGTCCGGGCCGCCACCCGGGGCGACGGTCGCACCGGCGAGGACGTCACCGCCAACGTGCGCAGCATCCGGGACGTGCCGGCCCGGCTGACCCCGTCCGACGACTTCCCGGACGTGCCCGACCTCCTGGAGGTGCGCGGCGAGATCTACTTCCCGGTCGCCGCGTTCGCCGACCTCAACGCCGGCCTGGTCGAGCAGGGCAAGGCGCCGTTCGCCAACCCGCGCAACGCCGCCGCAGGCAGCCTGCGCCAGAAGGATCCCCGGATCACCGCCTCCCGCCCGCTGCGCCTGGTGGTGCACGGCATCGGCGCCCGGGACGGCTTCCAGCCGACGGCGCAGTCCGAGTCGTACGCGGCGCTCAAGGCATGGGGGCTGCCCACCAGCGACCGCTGGCGGGTGGTGCCCGACCTCGCCGGGGTGGCCGAGTACATCGCCTATTACGCCGAGCACCGGCACGACGTCGAGCACGAGATCGACGGCGTCGTGGTCAAGGTCGACCCGGTTTCCATCCAGGGGCGGCTCGGCTCGACCAGCCGCGCGCCACGCTGGGCGATCGCCTTCAAGTATCCGCCGGAGGAGGTCAACACAAAGCTGCTCGACATCGACGTCGAGGTCGGGCGGACCGGCCGGGTGACGCCGCGGGCCGTCCTCCAGCCGGTCAAGGTGGCCGGCTCCACCGTCGCGTACGCCACCCTGCACAACGCCCGCGAGGTAGAGCGCAAGGGTGTGCTGATCGGCGACACCGTGGTGCTCCGCAAGGCCGGCGACGTCATCCCCGAGGTGCTCGGCCCGGTGGTCGACCTGCGCCCCGCCGACGCCCACCCGTTCGTCATGCCCACCACGTGCCCGGCCTGCGACACCCCGCTCGCGCCGGCCAAGGAGGGTGACGTCGACATCCGCTGCCCCAACGCGCGTACCTGCCCGGGCCAGATTCGCGGACGGGTCGTCTACCTGGCCGACCGCAAGGTGCTCGACATCGAGGTGCTCGGCGAGAAGAGCGCCGCCGCGCTGCTCGACGCGCAGATCATCACCAACGAGGGCGACCTGTTCCAGCTGGACGCCGAGCAGCTGGCCCGCTCTCCGTTCTTCGTCAACAAGGACGGCACCCTGGGCAGCAACGCCACCAAGCTGCTGGAGAGCCTGGCCGTGACCAAGGAGCGGGACCTGTGGCGGGTGCTGGTCGCGCTCTCCATCCGGCACGTCGGCCCGACCGCCGCGCAGGCCCTCGCGCGGCACTTCCGGTCCGTCCCGGCGATCGAGGCGGCCAGCGAGGAGGAGCTGTCCTCGGTGGACGGGGTCGGCCCGACCATCGCCGCCAGCATCAAGGAGTGGTTCGCCGTCGACTGGCACCGCGAGGTGGTGCGCAAGTGGGCCGAGGCCGGCGTGCGGATGGCCGAGGAGGCCGGCGAGGAGGGGCCGCGCCCCCTCGAAGGGGTGACCGTGGTGGTGACCGGCACCCTGGCCGGGTTCAGCCGCGACCAGGCGTCCGAGGCGATCCAGAGCCGGGGCGGCAAGGTCACCGGCTCGGTCTCCAAGAAGACCGGCTTCGTCGTGGTGGGGGAGAACCCCGGGTCCAAGGCCGACAAGGCGGCCAGCCTCAAGCTGCCCGTCCTCGACGAGGAGGGCTTCCGGGTGCTGCTGGAGTCCGGCCCGGACGCGGCCCGGGCGGTGGCCCGCGTCGAGGAGTGAGGGCGGGCTCGAAGTGGATCTCCGCGGGGTCGAGGCGCGGATACCAAGTTAATTACGACTACGACCGATTCGTGACTGTCGTGGCGGGAATCGGGCCCTGAGGGCGTTTCATTGGCGTACGGCGTGTGACGGCGCACGCCGGAGGGCCGCTCCCGGGAGGTGCGATGGAGACCGGCGACCCGCGTAACTCCGTGCCGCCTGGGCGGGGTACGCCGTTCTTCGGTTTCGTCGCCGTGGTCGGGGTGCTGGCCGTGCTCGTCTCGGCCGGTCCGCTGGCCGGGCTGCCGGAACGGCTGTCGGACATGCCGCCGGCCTTCTGGACCATGGCGGCGCTCGCCGTCGCCTGTGACGCCCGCCCGTTCGTCCCGCCCGGCCGGCGCCGGACCTCGGCGGTCTTCCCGTCGACCTGCTTCACCTTCGCGATCCTGCTCGGCTGGGGGCTCGGCCCGGCCGTCGCCGTGCAGGCCGTGGCGGTGGCCGTCTCCGGCTGGCGGCTCGGATACGCCCTCTGGCGGACCGGCTTCAACGCCGCCCAGTACGCCTGCGCGCTCGGTGCCGCGTACCTGGTCACCCGGCTCGGTGCCGGCGACCTCTTCGACGGCGGGCGGCTGCACTGGGCCGACGTCGCGGCGGTGGGCGGTGCCGCCGCAGCCTGGTTCACGGTCAACTACGGCCTGGTCACCTTCGCGATCCGGCTGCGTTTCGGCGCCCGCTGGTGGCCCCGGGTCCGCCTCGGCCTGGCCTACGAGCTGCTCTCCACCGGTTCGCTGCTGCTGCTCGCCCCGGTGCTGGTCGCCGCCGCCCGGGCCAGCGCCGCGTTGATCCCGCTGGTGCTGGTGCCGCTCTTCGCCGTCTACCGGATGGCCCGACTCTCCGCTGAGCAGGAGCAACTGGCCGCCCTCGACCCGCTCACCGGGCTGCCCAACCGCAAGGCGCTGCTGGCCGAAGTGGCCGAGCAGGTGCACCTGCACGCCGAGCGCGCCGCCCGGAGCGAGCCGGACGCCCACCTCGCCCTGCTGCTGCTCGACCTGGACCGGTTCAAGCACGTCAACGACGCCCTCGGGCACGCGGTGGGGGACCGGCTGCTGGTCGAGGTGAGCGCCCGGCTGACCGACGTGGTGGACGAGGATCACCTGGTGGCCCGCCTCGGCGGCGACGAGTTCGCCATCGTCGTACCCCGGCTCACCGGTGCCGACCAGGCCCGGGAACTGGCCGACCGGGTGGTCGCCGCGCTCGCCGAGCCGGTCCCGCTGGACGGGCTGCCGCTGGACGTGGGCGGCTCGATCGGTGTCGCGATGTTCCCGGAGCACGGCGAGGACTTCGCCACGCTGATGCGCCACGCCGACGTGGCCATGTACGACGCCAAGCACCGCAACGACACCGTCGCCGTCTACGCGGCCGAGTCCGACCACAACTCGGCGGAACGGCTCGGCCTCCTGGCCGACCTGCGCCGGGTGCTGGAGTGCACGCCGACCCCGCCCGTCGCGGCGCCGCCCGGCGTACGCGGGGGCGACGGCGCCGCCCTCGCCGCCGCGCCCGGCCTGCCCGCCCCGGCTCGGGCCGACGGCGTAGCCCGCAACGGCGGCCGGCGCGGCGTCGCTGCCCGGCCGGGCCAGGGGTCGGGGCGGTGGCGGCTGCGTCGCCGACCGGCCCGGGTCGACCTGCGGCACGACGACGAGCTGATCAACCGGATCGTCACGAACGCCGATCCGATCCGCCGCCGGGCCGCCCGCACGGTCGGCGCCAACGCGTCGGTGGGCGCCGCGGGTGACCGGTTCCCGGAGGCGCTCGGCGAGGGCCCGGTCCGCAACGTCGGCGGCGGGGACGACCCGGCCGGGGATCCGGGCGAGATCACCATGTACTACCAGCCGCAGATCGCCATCGCGACCGGCGAGGTCGTCGGGGTCGAGGCGTTGCTGCGCTGGCGACACCCGCGCCGCGGCATGGTCGACCCGGGGGAGCTGATCCAGGTCGCCGAGCAGAGCGCGGTGATGCGGCTGCTCACCCGCCGGGTGGTGGACGACGTGACGGAGCAGCTGGCGAAGTGGTCGGCGGCCGGCCTCACGCTGCGCGCCGCGCTCAACGTCAGCGTCCGTGACCTGCACACCGGCGAGATCGCCGAGCAGATCGCCGACCGGCTGGCCCGGTACGGCGTGCCGCCGGACCGGCTCCAGGTGGAGATCACCGAGGGCGCCCTGATGGCCGACCCGCGGCGGGTGCTGGCCAGCATCTCCCAGCTGCATCGCATTGGCGTCGGCATCGCGTTGGACGACTTCGGCACCGGGTACTCGTCGTTGCAGCACCTGCGCCGGCTGCCGCTGTCCGAGGTGAAGGTGGACCGGTCGTTCGTCCTCGGGATGGCGGAGGACCCGGACGACGCGGCGATCGTCCGGTCGATGATCGAGCTGGCCGGGGCGCTCGGGCTGCGCGTGGTGGCCGAGGGCGTGGAGGACGAGCGCACCTGGCGGCTGCTGCACGCCGCCGGCTGCGACGTGGCCCAGGGCTGGTTCTACGCCCGCCCGATGCCGGCCGAGGAGCTGGTCACCTGGCTGTCCCGCTACCGTCCGGTCCACCCGGTGTCGGCCGCGGAAGCGGAGGGGCCGCGCCGACCGGCCCGGTGACGGGGCCGGGAGGGGGAGTCGGAGGCGCCGACCCGACCGCAGGACAATAGACTCGCTGCGGTCACCGCGCGTCATCGCCACCGACGAACGCGCGGCCGGCACACCGAAGACGCAGCAGGACAGCCACGAAGGGGGCACCCGATGGCCGCCATCTCCCGCGAGGAGGTCGCGCACCTCGCGCGACTGTCGCGGCTCGCCGTCACCGAGGAGGAGCTGGACACCTTCGCCGGTCAGCTGGACGTGATCCTCCAGTCGGTCGCCCAGGTCGGCGAGGTCGCCGCGGCGGACATCCCGCCGACCTCCCACTCGGTGCCGCTGACCAACGTCCTACGCGAGGACGTGGTGGCGCCGTGCCTGACCCCGCAGGAGGCGCTGTCGGGTGCGCCCGACGCCGAGGAGCAGCGGTTCCGCGTCCCGCGGATCCTGGATGAGGATGTGGCTTCATGAGCGAGCGCAGCGAGCGAATCATCAGGATCAGCGTGGTGGTGCCTCATGGCGGCACGGAGCGAAGCGGAGTGTCGGCATGAGCGACCTGATCAAGCTGAGCGCGAGCGAGATCGCGGGGCTCGTGGCGAGCGGGGAGACCTCCGCCGTCGAGGTGACCCAGGCCCACCTGGACCGGATCGCCGCCGTGGAGGACCAGGTCCACGCCTTCCTGCATGTCGACACCGAGGGCGCGCTGGCGGCCGCCCGCACCGTCGACGAGCGCCGGGCCGCCGGCGCGGAACTGGGCCCGCTGGCCGGCGTGCCGGTCGCCGTGAAGGACGTGCTCACCACCAAGGGTGTGCCGACCACGGTCGGGTCGAAGATCCTGGAGGGCTGGCGCCCGCCGTACGACTCGACGATCGTGCAGCGGCTGCGCGACGCGGGCACGGTGATGCTCGGCAAGACCAACATGGACGAGTTCGCCATGGGCTCCTCCACCGAATACTCGGCCTACGGTCCGACCCACAACCCCTGGGACCTGACCCGGATCCCGGGCGGCTCGGGTGGCGGCAGCGCCGCCGCGCTGGCCGCGTTCGAGGCGCCGCTGGCGATCGGCTCGGACACCGGCGGCTCGATCCGCCAGCCCGGTGCGGTCACCGGCACGGTCGGCGCCAAGCCCACCTACGGCGGCACCTCCCGGTACGGCCTGGTCGCGTTCTCCTCGTCTCTGGACACGCCTGGTCCGTGCGCCCGTACGGTGCTGGACGCCGCGCTGCTGCACCAGGTGATCGGCGGGCACGACCCGCGCGACTCCACCTCCATCCCGGTCGCCGTGCCGGACGTGGTGGGTGCGGCGAAGCTCGGCGCGACCGGCGACCTGACCGGCGTGAAGCTCGGTGTGGTCACCGAGTTCACCGGCGAGGGTGCCGAACCGGGCGTGATGGCCGCGTTCCGCGAGTCGGTGGAGGCGCTGGCGAAGCTGGGCGCCGAGATCGTCGAGGTCTCCTGCCCGCACTTCAAGTACGCCCTGCCGGCCTACTACCTGATCGCGCCGAGCGAGTGCTCCTCCAACCTGGCCCGGTTCGACGGCGTCCGGTTCGGCCTGCGGGTCGGCGACGACGGCAACCGGTCGCTGGAGGAGGTCATGTCGCTGACCCGCGAGACCGGCTTCGGCCCGGAGGTCAAGCGGCGCATCATGATCGGCACGTACGCGCTCTCGTCGGGCTACTACGACGCCTACTACGGGCAGGCGCAGAAGGTCCGCACCCTGATCACCCGGGACTTCACCGCAGCGTTCGAGCAGGTGGACGCGCTGATCTCGCCGACCACCCCGTTCGTGGCCTTCCCGATCGGGGCGCGTACCGCCGACCCGTACCAGATGTACCTGGCGGACCTGTTCACCATCCCGACCAACCTGTACGGCGGGCCGGCCATCTCGGTCCCGTGCGGCCTCTCCGAGGGGCTTCCGGTGGGTCTGCAGATCATGGCCCCGACGATGGCGGACGACCGGATGTACCGGGTGGCCGCCGCGCTGGAGTCCACGGTCGGCACGTTCGCCCCGCCGGCCCTGTGACCCGCCCGCGGGGCGGCCGACCGGCCGCCCCGCGAGGGGCGCGGTCACGTCCGGGAACGGGCGCCGCGGCAGCCGAAGCCAACACCGATCGGCAACACGCGGTCACCGTTCGGTCCATTACGCCTTCCTGGCTGTCCTGATTGGATAAGGTCGCTTCGCGCTGGTGAACGCGAATCCCCGGCTTACCTTGATCGAATCCTGGACGGGCGATGAAGACGCTGCGACCGATAATGATCGTATCGGCACTCCTGCTGGTGCTGCTCGGCACGGCACAGCCAGCGGCTGCCGCGACGATCACCATCACCTCCGGTCCGCCGGCGTCCCCGGTCACCGCCTACGAGGAATACCCGACGCACACGTTCACGGCGTCGGGTGGCACGGCGCCGTACACGCTGTCGTTGCGGGCGGGTGCGTTGCCGCCGGGCCTGGCGTTGGCGTCGGCGGGGACGCTCTCGGGTACGCCGACCACCCCGGGCGAGTACACGTTCGAGATCCGGATGACGGACGCGAACAGCGACTTCGCCGAGCAAACCGTGACCGTCAAGGTGGTGGCACCGACCATCACCATCACCTCAGGCACCCCCGCCTCCCGGGTCACCGCCTACGAGACGTATCCGACGCACACGTTCACGGCGTCGGGTGGCACGGCACCGTACACGCTGTCGTTGCGGGCGGGTGCGTTGCCGCCGGGGATGGCGTTGGCGTCGGCGGGGACGCTCTCGGGTACGCCGACCACGCCGGGCAGCTACCAGTTCGAGATCCGGATGAGTGACGACCACGGCTTCTACGCCGAGCAGGACGTGACCGTCGAGGTGGTGCCGCCCACGATCACCATCACCTCGGGCGTGCCCACCTCGCCCTGGTACACCGCGCAGCCGTACCCCACGCACACCTTCAAGGCCTCCGGCGGCACCGGGCCGTACACGCTGTCGTTGCGGGCGGGTGCGTTGCCGCCGGGGATGGCGTTGGCGTCGGCGGGGACGCTCTCGGGAACGCCGACGGCGACGGGCAGCTACTCGTTCGAGATCCGGATGAGTGACGACCACGGCTTCTACGCCGAGCAGGACGTCACGGTCGTCATCGCCAAGCCGGCCACCACCATCACGTCCGGAGCGCCGCCCAAGGGCGCGGTCGGCGAGGCCTACTCGTTCCGGTTCACCGCCACCGGCGACTCCAACATCACCTTCAAGCTGGACGCCGGTGACCTGCCCGACGGGCTCGACCTCGGCCCGGACGGCGTGCTCAGCGGCACCCCCGAGGCCGAGGGCAGCTTCACCTTCACGGTGAAGGCGACCGGCACCGCGTCGAGCGCCACCGACGAGGTCACTCTCGTCATCGACGCAGCGCCGTCCTCGCCGTCCCCGACGCCCACGTCATCGGCATCGCCGTCCCCGTCATCGGCGTCGCCGTCGGCGACGGCCGGGCCCGGGCTCCCGGTCACCGGATCCGACACGCGAACCATGCTGTTGCTGGGTGTCGCGGTGATCGCCGTCGGTGGGATGCTCCTCCTCCTGGCCTACGAGCGCCGCCGGCGATCCCTGACCCGCGGGTGACGCCCGGTCAGGCCAGGCCCCGCCGCCCGGCCTGCAGCCCGGCCTGAAAGCGGGTACGGGCGCCGAGCGCGGCCAGCAGGGCGGACGAGCGGCGTCCCAGGGTGCGTACGCTCACGCCGAGTTCGCGGGCGATGGCTTCGTCCTTGAGCCCGGTGGCGAGCAGGCCCAGCAGCCGCAGATCCGGCTCGTCGGCCCCCGTCGCGGGCTGCTCCGGGTCCCAGGCGGGCAGCGGCGTGGCCTGCGCCCAGAGCAGTTCGAAGAGCTTCACCAGCGCCGACACGACCATGGGCGCGCGGATCACCAGCGCGGCGTCCATGGCCCGCTCGCTGGCCAGCGGCAGCAGCGCCACCGAGCGGTCGCCGATCGCCAGCTTCAGCGGCACGTCCGTGTGCACCCGCGCCTGTTCCCCGGCCGCGACGGCCGCCATCGCCTGCTCGTAGGCGCCGGGCAGCTCGAAGGCCTCGGGGGCGTAGATGCCCCGCACGCTGGCGTCCCGGCCGAGCAGCTCGTTCTCGGACACGTTCGCCGACGCCACCTCCTGGGCGTACGGCGGGCGATCCAGGACCAGCAGCTCCTTCGTCGCGCCGTAGGTGAGCTGGACGAACTGGGCCTCGACGGCAGCCCGGCCGGTGACGATCTCCAGCAGCTCGTCCGGCCTGGTCGGCAGCTCCTGCGGAAACTCCTCCGCCATCCGTTCGGCGGCTCGGCGTACCTGGGTGAACTCCTCGGTGCGCCGCACGACCAGGGCGTTCACCGCGACGTCCGGGCGGGTCGGCAGCAGCCGGGTGCCGGCACCGACCAGCCGGCTGACGAAGCCGAGTTCCGCCAGGCGTTCGGTCGCCGCGCGGACCACCCGGACACTCTCCCCGACCTGCCGGGCCAACTCCGGCACGCTCGACTGCCGTCGGTGCAGGAGGGCCAGGTAGACCGATTCCTCCACCGGGGTCAGACCCAACGACTCGAACATCCGAGCCCCTTCCCGCCTCGCGGGTGTCCGACACAGGCCATGGCCGGGCTCGGACACCCGAAACTGTGGCGATCGGTGCATGTCCACGTCTAGACATGCTTCATGATCTTCTCCCGACTCAGCGGTGTACTCGCGCTGGCCGTCACGGCCGCCGGTGCCGTCAACCTCGCCACCGTGGCGCCCGCGGCCGCTGCCGACGGGTGGCACCGCCCGCAGTGCGGCATGGTGCAGGGCGACGGCTCGGTCACCTTCACGCGTAACGACGGTGGCGTCCTGGCCCGCACCACGACCCCCCTCACCCCGGTCGCCTACCCGAGGCTCGTCGCCCTGAGCACGGCGAACACGCTGGTGGCCATCTCGAAGACGGCGATCCAGCGGTCCACCGACGCCGGCTGCACCTGGCAGCAGATCGCCGACACCGGGCTGAGCCTGGCGGCGTACTTCCTCGCCGCCGGGCCGGACGGGAACGCCTACGCGTACGGCGTGAACGATCAGCCGATCTACCGGGTGCAGGGCGACCAGGTCGCCGAGGTGGCCGGCCCGGTCCCAGGCGACGGCGTGGTCGGACTGGCGGTGGACCGGACCGACGCGCGGGACCTGCGGGCCGTTAGCAAGGCCGGGCAGGTCTACGACTCCCAGGACGGCGGTGCCACCTGGGCCGCCGTCGGGGTGCCGGCCGGCCAGGACGAGTTCGTCTACCAGGCGGCCGTCGATCCCGCCGACCGGGATCACCTCATCGTGGGCACCATGGGCCACGGCAGCTACGTCACGTTCGACGGCGGCCGCAGCTGGACCCGGTCGGCCGGGGTCGGCGCCACCCCCCAGGCGAACGGCTTCTCCGTCGCCTTCTCGCCGGCGGATCCGCGGACGGTGTGGCTGGAGGGCTACGACCTCAGCCAGAACGACAACTCCGCGCGGCACATCTGGCGTTCGACCGACGGGGGCCGCAGCTTCGTGTCGGCGCTCGACGGCGCGCAGGCGACCCTGATCAACGGCACCCCGTTGTGGCCCAGCCCGGTGGACCCGGACGTGCTGTACTTCGCCTACGGCACGTGGTTCGGTGGCTACGGCACCGATCTCTACCGGTACGACGCGTCGACCGGCCGGTTGACCTCGCAGCACAACTCCCACGACGGCATCGCCGGTCTCGCCTTCAATCCGGTCGACCCGCAGGTGATGTACCTCGGGTTGGTCGAGGAGCGCTGACCTCGGGGCCCGCCCGGGGACCACACCTCGGGCGGGCGCCCGGCCGGACCGGACACGCACCGGCCCGGGTGGAAACCCGGGCGAGGTGACCGCCGCCGGCCCGACTAGGCTGGACCGGTTCCGTCCGGATCGCGCCTGGAGCTCAGATGACGACGACACTGCCCGCGTACGACGAGGTCGTCGCGCGCTACGAACCGGTGATCGGCCTGGAGACCCACGTCGAGCTGGGCACGAACACCAAGATGTTCTGCGGCTGCCCGACCGACTTCGGTGGCGAGCCGAACACCCGGGTCTGCCCGGTCTGCCTGGGCCTGCCGGGTTCGCTGCCGGTGGCCAACAAGGCCGCCATCGAGGCGACGATCCGGATCGGCCTCGCGCTGAACTGCTCGATCGCCGAGTGGTGCCGGTTCGCCCGGAAGAACTACTTCTACCCGGACATGCCGAAGAACTTCCAGATCAGCCAGTACGACGAGCCGCTCTGCGTCGACGGCTACCTGGACGTCGAGGTCAACGGCGAGACCGTGCGGATCGGCATCGAGCGGGTGCACCTGGAGGAGGACACCGGCAAGACGCTGCACGTCGGCGGCGCCACCGGCCGGATCCACGGTGCGACCGAGTCGCTGGTCGACTACAACCGGGCCGGCATCCCCCTCGTGGAGATCGTCACCAAGCCGATCCCCGGCACCGGCGCGCTCGCGCCGGAGGTGGCCCGGGCGTACGTCGCCGAACTGCGCGACGTGATCCGCTCGCTGGGCGTCTCCGACGTCCGGATGGAGGAGGGCTCGCTGCGCTGCGACGTCAACACCTCGCTGAACAAGCCGGGCGAGGAGTGGGGCACCCGCACCGAGACCAAGAACGTCAACTCGCTGCGCTCGGTCGAGCGGGCGGTCCGCTCGGAGATGCTGCGCCAGGCCACGGTGCTCGACGCCGGCGGCAGCATCACCCAGGAGACCCGGCACTTCCACGAGGACACCGGCGACACCACGCCGGGCCGGTCCAAGGAGACCGCCACCGACTACCGGTACTTCCCGGAGCCCGACCTGGTCCCGCTCGCGCCGGACCCGGCCTGGGTGGCCGAGCTGAAGGCCGCCCTGCCGGAGCTGCCCCGGCTGCACCGCCGCCGGCTGCAGGAGCAGTGGGGTCTGTCCGACCTGGACATGCAGTCGGTGCTCAACGCCGGCGCGGTCGAGCTGATCGAGCAGACCGTGGCCGCCGGCACCACCCCGGCCGCCGCCCGCAAGTGGTGGCTCGGTGAGCTGTCCCGGCGGGCCAACGAGACCGGTGTCGAGTTGGCCGACGCCGGGGCCACCCCGGCGCAGGTCGCCGAGCTGCAGGGCCTGGTCGACGCCGGCAAGCTCACCGACAAGCTGGCCCGTACCGTCCTGGAGGGCGTGGTGGCCGGCGAGGGCTCGCCGACCCAGATCATGGCCAACCGGAACCTGGAGGTCGTCTCCGACACCGGCGCGCTCACCGCCGCGGTGGACGAGGCGATCGCCGCCAACCCGGAGGTCGCCGACAAGGTCCGCAGCGGCAAGGTCGCCGCGGCCGGCGCCCTGGTCGGCGCGGTCATGAAGACCACCCGCGGCCAGGCGGACGCCCGGACCGTCCGCGAGCTGATCCTGGCGCGCCTCGGCGTCCAGGGCTGAGGCGAAGGGCCCTGTTGACGCCTGGTGCTCAGCAGGGATCCCCGCCTGACACCCCCGTGAAGGCCGCCGTCGCGATCCGGCGGCGGCCCTTCCCGTATCCCCCCGGCTAGCGCGCCGACCCGCGCACCCCCCGCGAAGGGCGTCAACGGCGACGCCCGGATGGAGTCACCGTGAACCAGCACGACCTCGACGTCCTCGACGAGATCCAGCGGCGGGTGCTCTGGCTCGCCACCCGCATCGTGGACGCCGCCAACCACGACCGGAACACCGGTGACGGGGTGAAGGTCGGCGGCCACCAGGCGTCCAGCGCCTCCCTGGTCACCGCGATGACCGCGCTCTGGTTCGCCCACCTGGACGGCGAGGACCGGGTCTCGGTCAAGCCGCACGCCTCGCCGGTGTTCCACGCCATCCAGTACCTGCTCGGCAACCTGGACCGGTCGTACCTGCCGAAGCTGCGGGCGCGCGGCGGCCTGCAGTCCTACCCGTCGCGGACCAAGGATCCGGACGGGGTGGACTTCTCCACCGGCTCGGTCGGCCTGGGCGCCGCCGCGCCGCTGTTCGCCGCGGTCACCCGCCGCTACGTCGACGCGCACTTCGGCGCCCGTCCGCACTCCCGGTTCATCGCGCTGATCGGGGACGCCGAACTGGACGAGGGAAACATCTGGGAGGCCGTCGCCGACCCGGCCACCACCGGGCTGGGCAACGTGATGTGGCTGGTCGACTTCAACCGCCAGTCGCTGGACCGGGTCGTCCCGGGCATCCGGATCAACCAGTGGCGCGGCCAGTTCGAGGCCGCCGGCTGGCACGTCGTCGAGGTCAAGTACGGCCGCAAGCTCGCCGAGGCGTACGCCCGGCCGGGCGGCGAGGCGCTGCGCGACTGGATCGACCTGATGCCGAACGAGCAGTACCAGTCGCTGTTCGGACTGGCCGGGCCGGCCCTGCGCAAGCAGTTCCTCGACGGCGCGCCGGCCGAGGTGTCCGCCTTCGTGGCCGACATCCCCGACGACGAGTTGGGCCCGCTCGTCACCGACCTCGGCGGGCACGACCTCGAGGCGATGCTCGACGCGTACACCCAGTGCGACGCGGTCACCGACCGGCCCAGCGTGGTCTTCGCGTACACGGTCAAGGGGTGGGGGCTGCCGATCGCCGGCAACCCGCGCAACCACTCGGCGCTGCTCAGCACCGAGCAGGTCGACGCGCTGCGCGCCGCGCACGGCCTGACCCGCGAGACCGAGTGGGACCGCCTCGACCCGGCCTCCCCGGCCGGCATCCGGGCCGGCGAGCGCCGGGAGGCGCTGTCCCGCGCGCCGCGCGAGCGGGCGCTGGGGGTCACCGTCCCGGAGACCACCAAGGTACGCGCCAACAAGCCCGTCTCCACCCAGGAGGTCTTCGGCCGGGTGCTGGTCGACCTGGCCCGGGACGCCGACGTCGCGCCCTACCTGGTCACCACCGCGCCCGACGTGGCCACCTCGACGAACCTGGCCGGGTTCATCAACAAGACCGGCGTCTTCGCCCCCACCGCGCAGCGCTCCTGGACCGAGGACCGGATGCTGCGCTGGACGGAGAGCCCGGCGGGCCAGCACATCGAGCTGGGCATCTCGGAGATGAACCTGTTCCTGCTGCTCGGCCAGCTCGGCCTGTCCTGGGACCTGTCCGGCCAGCCGCTGCTGCCGGTCGGCACGGTCTACGACCCGTTCGTGCTGCGCGGCCTGGACGCCTTCCTCTACGGCACCTACTCGGGTTCCCGGTTCGTGGTCGCCGGCACCCCGTCCGGCATCACCCTCGCCCCGGAGGGCGGCGCCCACCAGTCCACCATCACCGCCTCGGTGGGGTTGGAGCTGCCCGGCGTCACCTTCATCGAGCCCGCGTACGCCGGCAGCCTCGACTGGCTGCTCTGCGACGCGCTCGGCCAGATCGCCGGGGGAGCCGCACCCGCCGCCACCGCCGCGCCCACCGAGGACGGGGCGTACTACTTCCGGCTCAGCACCCGCCCCGTCGACCAGGCGCCCTTCGAGGCGGCCCGGGCCCGGATCGGCGACGCGGTCCTGCGCCGGCAGGTGGTCGCCGGGGCCTACCGGCTGGTGGACGCGCACGAGGCGTACCCCCAGCTGGTCGACGCCCCGGTCGTGCAGCTCGCCGCCTCCGGCGCGGTGTTGCCCGAGGTGCTGGCGGCCGCCGCGGAGCTGGCGGAGGAGGGGGTGGCCGCGCACGTCGTGGACGTCACCTCGCTGGACCGGCTCTACCGGGCCTGGCAGCGGACCCTGCGTCAGGGCGTCCGGACGGCGACCGTGCCGAGCGTGCCCGGCGCGCTGCGGTCGGCCTTCGCCGACCGGGTGCCGGTGGTGACCGTGCACGATGCCGCCTCGCACGCGATGGCCTGGCTCGGCTCGGCGCTCGGCGCCCCGGCGGTGCCGCTCGGGGTGGACGAGTTCGGCCAGTCGGGCAGCGTCCACGAGCTGTACGAGCTGCACGACCTGCTGCCGGGCAGCATCGTCAACGCCGCCCTGGCCGCGCTCTCGCTGCGCTGACGCCTCAGCGGGTCGGGCTCGCGGTCGGGCTGCCCGGGGTCGGACCGGACGGCACCGGGGCGCCCCGGGTGGGAGTCGGGGTGACCGGCACCTGGTCGCCCTTCGCCGGGTCGCTGATCACGTGCCGTGCCAGGTTGACCTGCGACTGGCCGGTGCCGCCCACGGTGATCTCGTCGTACGCCTGGAGCAGCTTCTGCTGGTCGAAGTAGAGCACCGTCATGGTCAGCGGGGTGGGCTTCTCGCCCTCCAGGCCGCGCAGCCCGGCGCCGCCGGTGGAGCCCTCCACCATCAGCGTGGTCGGCTCCTTGCCCGGCGACTGCGGCAGCTTCAGCACCTGCCGTTCGTGCAGGTGCCCGGCCAGTACCAGCGGGCAGGTGCCGGAGAGCGGCCCGGCCGAGGCCGGGTCGTGCACGAGGGCGATGTTCACCTTGGTCGGCGAGTTCTGCACCGTGGTGGCCAGCTGCTCGCCGACCCCGATCACCTGGTCGGCGACCTGCGCGGTGAGCCCGCTGCCGGCCGGTGAGGTCTCCTTGTCTGGGGTGAACCGCGGGTCGCCGATGCCGGCGATGGTCAGCCCGGACACGGTGGTCGTGGAGTTGTCGAGCACGATCGCGTTCGGCTGATTGGCCACGGCCGCGGCGGTCCGCGCCGAGTCGTGGTTGCCGCGGATGTAGACGTACGGCTTCTTGAGCAGGCCGATCGAGCCGACGTAGGACGCCTCCGGTTCGCTGCCCCAGTCGGTGATGTCGCCGGTGTCGATCACCACGTCGATGCCGAACTGCTCGACGATGGTCCGGATCAGCGACCAGCCGGTCGGGTTGAGGTGCATGTCGGACACGTGCAGGACCCGGGTGGTGCCGGGGGCCGGCTCGTACACCGGCAGCGCCGAGACGGTGGTGTAGAGCTTGCTGACGTTGCCGACCAGCCGCTGGAGCTGCTCGGCGTACTTGGTGTAGTCGTTGGCGATCCGCCGCGCATCACCGACGATCGCTGGCGCGTTGACCAGCAGCCCCTCGTAGCGCGGCTCCTCGATCGACTGCGGGCGGACGGTGGCGGCGGCCAGCCCGAGACTCCCGGCGGTGACCACCAGCGCCAGGCCGCCGGCCCAGGCCATCCGGCGTACGTCCCGGAAGACCAGCCCGGCCAGCAGCAGGGTGGCCAGCACCGCCGAGGCGAGCGTCTTCAGCCCGAGGCGCATCACGCCGGTGCGGACGTCCTCCACGGCGGACTGGCTGGCCCGGCTGATGCTCGCCGGGTCGTCGATCAGCGCCTCGGTCCGCCGCTGGTCCAGCGCGCCCAGCTCCACGGTCAGGTAGGTCGGTCCGTTGTGGCTGTCCAGCTTCAACGCGCCCAGCGGCGGGATGTCGATGGTGGTGCCACCGCTCAGCGACGGGCTGAGGCTCAGGTGCGCGCGGAACGGCCCGATGTCGGTGCCCACGTGCCCACCGGCGTACGTGCCGGCGATGATCCCGGTGAGGGTGACCACGAGCAGGGCCAGCACCGCGCCGAGTTGGCGCAGTCGGACACTCGGCCGTCCCGGCCACCACCGTCGGGACGCCCAGCGGCGGGCGCGCCCGATCGCCGGGGCCGTCTCGTCCCCGGTCCTGCGCTGCTCGTTCTCCTGGCCGTCCATGCTCAGATTCTGACCTGCCCAATGCTGGATCTTGGTAAACCCGGGCCATGCCCGGACATTCTCACCTGTCGGTCGGTGCCGGCCGGCGTGACCGGTCAGCTGCGTCCGGCCCCGCCGTCGGCGAAGACCAGCCGCAGTATCCGGTCGTCCTCCGGGACCGGCTTGCCCCGGCCGTCCCGGTTGGAGGTGGTCACCCAGACCGAGCCGTCCGGGGCGACCGCGGCGGCCCGGAGCCGGCCGTACTTGCCGGTCAGCAGCTCGCGGGGCTGGCCGAGGACGGTCCCGGCCGGGGCCAGCTCGACCAGCCAGAGCCGCTGCCCGCGCAGGCACGCGGTGACCAGCAGGCGCTCCGCCGCGGCCAGCCCGGAGCAGGAGGCCTCGCCGGTCCGCCACTGCACGACCGGGTTGACGTAGCGCTTGTCGTCGCCGCGCCCCTCCACCTGCGGCCAGCCGTAGTTGCCGCCCTTGTTGATCTGGTTGATCTCGTCCCAGGTGTTCTGGCCGAACTCGACGGCGTACATCCGCTTGTCCGGCGTGAAGGCGAAGCCCTGGACGTTGCGGTGCCCGAGCGACCACACCGGGGAGCCGGCGGTGGGGTTACCCGGAGCCGGCTTGCCGTCGGGCGTGATCCGCAGGATCTTGCCGCCGAGGCTCTTCGGGTCCTGCGCGTTGGCCGTGTTCCCGGCGTCGCCCGTGCTGACGTAGAGGTAGCCGTCGGGGCCGAAGCCGAGGCCGCCGCCGTTGTGGTTGCCGGCCTTGGGGATGCCGGTGAGGATCGGGGTGGGCCGCCCGCCGAGCTCCAGCTTCGCGATCCGGTTGTCCTGCGCGGCGGTGTAGTAGACGAATACCGTGCGGTCCTTCGCGTACGACGGGGAGACGGCGATGCCGAGCAGCCCGCCCTCGCCGCCGGGCGCGACGTCCGGCACGCTCTGCACCACGGTGACGTTCATCCCCTCCGGCCCGGACTCCGGGCCGACCTGGAGGATCCGGCCGCTGTCCCGCTCGGTCACCAGGGCGCCACCGTCGGGCAGGAACGCGATCGCCCACGGCACCGCCAGGCCCTTGGCCAGCACCGTCGTGACCACCTGCTGGCCGGCGCCGCCCGGGCTGGCGGTCGCCGACGGTGTCGGCAGGTTGGGCGGCTGGCCGGCCGGGTCGGGATCCGGCTCGCCGAAGGCGCAGCCGGCGGTGCCCAGCAGCAGCGCCGCGCAGGACGCCGCCAGCGCCGCCCGACGGCGACCGGTGCGGGGGTACGGGGGAGGCGCGCTCACCCGACCCAGGGTAGCCGGGCTGAGGCCGCGCGGACGGCCACCGCGAGCAGGGCCGCGCCCGTCGGCGACTATCGTCGGCGATCGTGAAGGTTTGGATCCCGCACCGGGCCGGTCCCGCCCTCCTCGGTGAGCTGCCTCCGGGCGTCACCGTGGAGCTGCTGGAGGACCCCGCCCGGCTCCCGTCCTCCCCGGCCGGCGTGCGGTTCTGGGTGCCGCCGTTCCTCTCCGCCGGTCCGGCCGCCGCCCCGCTCCTGGCCGACCTTCCCGACCTGGCGGTGGTGCAGCTCCTGTCCGCCGGGGCGGACGCCTGGGTGGGGCAGATCCCCGCCGGGGTGACGCTCTGCGACGCCCGCGGCGTGCACGACACCAGCACCGCCGAGTGGGTGGTCACCGCCATCCTGTCGGTGCTGCGCGGCTTCGGCCCGCTGGCCCGGGCGCAGGCCCGCCGGGAGTGGGCGTATGACGCGGTGGCCCCGACCGACGAGCTGGCCGGCAAGCGGGTGCTGATCGTCGGGGCGGGGTCGATCGGGGCCGCGGTGCAGGCCCGGCTGGCCCCGTTCGAGGTGACCTTCACCCTGGTCGCCCGGACCGCGCGCCCCGCCGAGGGGGTGCACGGGGTGGACGAGTTGCCCACCCTGCTGCCCGAGGCGGACGTGGTGGTCCTGCTGGTGCCGCTGACCGAGCAGACCCGGGGACTGGTCGACGAGAAGTTCCTCGCCGCGATGTCGGACGGCGCGCTGCTGGTCAACGCCGCCCGCGGCCCGGTGGCCCGGACGCCGGCGCTGGTCGCCGAGCTGGCCTCTGGCCGGCTGCGGGCCGCGCTGGACGTCACCGATCCCGAGCCGCTGCCCGCCGACCATCCGCTGTGGGAGCTGCCGAACGTCCTGCTCACCCCGCACGTCGCCGGCTCGGTCCGCGGCCTGCTGCCGCGTGCGTACCGGCTGGTGGGCGAGCAGGTGCGCCGGTTCGTGGCCGGGGAGCCGCTGGTGAACCGGGTGGTGGACGGCTACTGACCGGGCCGGCTCAGCCCGTCCCGGCCGTTCCCGCCGGGGTCGGGCTCAGCCGGCGGTGTCGGACAGCTCGTGCCCGGTCGCGGAGATCAGCCGGGGCAGGTCGGCGGCGCGTACCGCGGGGAGCACCAGCAGCTCGCCGTCGTCGAGCCGGACGACCGCCCGGCCCCGCGCGTCGGCGGTCAGCTCGGCGACCCGCGCCCAGGGGATCCGCCGCTGCCCGGCGAGTGCCCGCAGCCGCAGCTCGCGGGGGTCCGCGTCGGTGCCGCCCCGCCAGGCCCAGAGCGCGACCGCCAGCGGGATCAGCAGGACCCAGAGCAGCCACCAGCGGGCGGTGGCCAGGGGTAGCGCGCCGAGGAACGCGACGATCGCGGCGACCAGGATCGCCTGGTTGTGGCGGAAACGGATGGTGTCGGCGCGGCTCACCCTCCGATGATCGCACCCCTGGCCGGGCGGGTGCCGGCCGGGCGGGAGGCCGGTGGCGGGTGGCATAGATGTGAGCGGCATCACGGGCGGCATGGCGTAACCAGCCCTGTCCGGGATCGTTTCTCGGCGTGGCCGTGCCGGTTCCCGCCCGGCCTTGGTCATGCCCGTCGCCGCCGCCCACCGTTGACCCCGCCCGTCCGCAGTCGCTCCCGCCCCGTGTCCCCCTCACGAAGGCGTCCGCCGTGCCCGTCACCCACCCCGCCGATGATCATCGCCGGCCACCGCTCGCCGACCTCGTCGTGGCGCTCGCCGGCACGCTGTTCGTCCTCGCCGGGGCCGCCGGCCTCGTCCCGGCCCTGTCCGGCGTGGCGCTCGCCGTGGCGGGTGGCTGCGCACTGGCCTGCGTGCGGCTCGCCTGGCTGGCCAGCGCCCCGCCCACACCGGCTGGGCCGGGCCTGCCGCCGGCCCCCGACCCGACCTGCCCCGCCGGACCGGGCCTACCGGGAGCCGACGACCCGACCCGCCGCGCCGAAGGCGATCTGGTCCCGGCCGGCCAGCACGGGCCGAACCCGCCGGTGCGCGACCCGGCCCGCCCCGCCGGGGCGCGGACCGGTCGGCAGGCCCGGCGCGCCGCGCTGACCCGTCGGGTCGCCACCATCCTCGACGCCGCGGTGCTGGCCGCCGGGCTGACCATCGCCGTGCTGCCGCTGACCGACCCGGCGCACCGGCTGCCGGTCGCGTTGGCCGGCCTCGCGGTCACCGCCCCGCTGTACGCCGTGGCCCTGCTCCGGCTCCCCGGCCGCTCCCGGCTCACCGGGGCCGAGCGGCTCCGGCGGGTCGTCGACGTCCTCGGGCTCGGCGTCAGCCTGGTCTTCGCGGGCTGGGTGCTGCTGCCGCCCGGCGAGGTGCCGTCGGTGGCGCGTACCGCGAGCGTCGCCGGCGCGACCGGGCTGGCGGTGCTGCTGGTGGCCGCGCTGGCGGACCGGCGTCGCCGCCCGGGCGCGGCGCGCTGCCAAGCCGGTGCGGCGGCCACCCTCGCCGGGCTGGCCCTCCTCGTGGTGCTGCTCGCCTACCGCGCGCCGGACCGCGCCGTCCTGGGCGTCGCGCCCCTGCTGCTGGTCGGCGCGCTGCTCACCGCCGGCGGCGCCCGGCGCAGCGCCACCGGGGAGCGACCCCGACCCGGCGGGTTCCCGGTCGCCTGGCCAGGGCTGACCGCGCCGGCCGGCATCGCGGCGCTCGCGGCCGGTCATCATTTGTGGACGGTGGGCGAGTTCACCGGCACCGCGATCGCCCTGGGGCTGGCGGTCATCCCGCCGATGGTGCTCCGGGAACTGCTCGCCGCCGCCGACCAGCGACGGCGCGTCGCCCGGCTGGCCGCCCGCGAGGCGCGACTGCGCGACCTGGTCGGCGACGACCCGCCGGCCGGCCCGGCGGCCGCCGTGGCCCCGGTCGACCGGCCCGGGCTGCTACGCGGGCTGGCCCGGCGGACGGGTGGCGCGCTGCTGGTCATCGACCTGCACGCGCCGGACGGCCGGGCCGTGGAGGCGCCGGTGCTGGTCGAGGTCGCCGGCCGGATCCGGGCCGGCTGCGGCAGCGCCGACCTGGTGGCCCGCCTCGCCGATCACGAGTTCGCCGTGCTGACCGACGTCGGGCCGGTGCTCGCGTACGCGTTGGGCACCCGGCTGCTGGCCGCGCTGGCCGCACCTTACCCACGGCCCGCCGGGGCGATCCGGCTCCAGGTCAGCGTCGGGCTGGCCGAGACCACCGGCGGCGACGCGGAGGACGTGCTGCGCCAGGCCGACCTGGCCCGGCGCCGCGCGGTGCAGCTCGGCCGCGACCGGGTCGAGTGGTACGACGCCTACCTCGAGGAGCAGCTGGTCCGCCGGCTGGACCTGGAACGGGAGCTGCCCGGCGCGGTCGCCCGGGGCGAGCTGGATCTGGTCTTCCAGCCGGTGCTGGCCCTGGCCGACCGGCACCCGGTGGGCACCGAGGCGCTGCTGCGCTGGCGCAGCCCGGTGCTGGGCACGGTGCTGCCGGACGAACTGCTGCCCGTCGCGGCGGATCTCGACCTGGTCGGCGAGGTGGGGCGGTGGGTGCTCGACCGAGCCTGCCGGCAGCTCGCCGCCTGGTCCGACGGGGGCCGGGAGCTGTGGATGGCCGTCAACGTCACGCCCCGGGAGCTTGCCGCGCCGGACTTCGTCACCCGCACCGCGACCGCGCTGGCCGCGTACGACGTGCCGCCGGAACGCCTCGTGGTGGAGGTGGCCGAACCCGCGGTCGGGGCGGAACTGTCCACCGTGGTGGCCCGGCTCGCCGGCCTGCGCTCCCTCGGGGTGCGGACCGCGCTGGACGACTTCCGGGCCGAGCACGCCTCCCTCGCCCAGCTCCGTCGGCTGCCGATCGACCTGCTCAAGGTCGGCCCGCACCTGGTCGGTCCGGCCACCGAGGGGCAGCGCCCGCTGATCGAGGTGGTGGCCAACCTGGGCGACCGGCTGGGCCTGGAGGTGGTGGTCGAAGGACTGGAGTCCGAGGCGCAGGTGGCCGGGGCCCGCCGCGCCGGTTGCCGCTACGGCCAGGGTTTCGCCCTCGCCCGCCCGGCCACCGCCGAGCGGGTGGAGGCGTGGTTCGAGGAGTTCCCCTCCACCCCGCGATGACCCGGCCGGCGATGGTCGGCCGCTGCACCGTCCAGCAGCAGGCGCGTGCATTGCCACCGTTCGCCCGGCTGGTGATGCTGTTCATCGGTGGCTGCCAGATCGTCCGAGGAATCATGGAAGGCGCGGTGAAGCCGTGAGCCGTCGAGCGCTGCACGAGGGTTGGGTGCTGCGGGCCGCGCCCGGCCCGCAGGTGCCGCCGGAGGTCGCCGAGGTGGCGGTGCCGGCCACCGTACCCGGCTGCGTGCACACCGACCTGCTGGCCGCCGGCCTCATCCCCGACCCGTTCCTGGACGACAACGAGACCCGGCTGGGCTGGATCGGGCGTACCGACTGGGTCTACGAGACCACCTTCGACTGGTGGCCGGGCGACGACGAGCGGGTGGACCTGGTCTGCGCCGGCTTGGACACGGTCGCCACGGTGACCCTCAACGGCAGCGAGGTCGGCCGCACCGAGAACCAGCACCGCAGCTACCGGTTCGCCGTCGGGCCGCTGCTGCGGGGCGGTTCGAACACGCTGACCGTCCGCTTCGACTCGCCGTACCGCTACGCGGAGGCGCACCGGGACCGGCTCGGTGACCGGCCGAACGCCTACTCGGAGCCGTTCCACTTCATCCGCAAGACGGCCTGCAACTTCGGCTGGGACTGGGGTCCCACGCTGGTGACCGCCGGCATCTGGCAGGAGATCGGGTTGCACGCCTGGTCGGTCGCCCGGCTGGCCACCGTCCGCCCGCTGGCCACGGTTGACGGCGACACCGGCCGGGTGGAGCTGCACGTCGAGGTGGAGCGGGTGGCGAACGCGCCGGTCACCGTGCAGGCCACCGTGGGTGGCAGCGCCACCGAGGTCACCGTCCCGGTGGGGGAGTGCAGCGCCGTGATGGCCCTCACCGTCCGCAACCCCGAGCGATGGTGGCCGGTGGGGTACGGCGAGCAGGCGCGCTACGACCTCGAGGTGACCCTGCGCGCCGCGGACGGCCGGGCGCTGGACGGCTGGTCCCGCCGGATCGGCTTCCGTTCGATACGCCTGGACACCGCCCCCGACGCGCACGGCTCCGCGTTCACCCTGCACGTCAACGAGATGCCGGTCTTCGTCCGGGGAGTCAACTGGATCCCCGACGACGCCCTTCCCAACCGCGTCACGCGGGAGCGGCTGGCCGAACGCCTCGCCCAGGCGGTCGGGGCGAACGTCAACCTGCTGCGGGTCTGGGGCGGTGGCCGGTACGAGTCGGCGGACTTCTACGAACTCGCCGACGAACTTGGCCTGCTTGTGCAGCAGGACTTCCTCTTCGCCTGCGCCGCGTACCCGGAGGAGGAGCCGTTCCGCTCCGAGGTCGAGGCCGAGGCGCGGGAGCAGGTGACCCGGCTGGCCGCCCACCCGTCGCTGGTGCTCTGGACCGGCAACAACGAGAACATCTGGGGCTGGCACGACTGGGACTGGCAGGAACCGCTCGCCGGGCGGACCTGGGGGCGCGGCTACTACCTGGTGCTGCTGCCCCGGATCGTCGGCGAGCTGGATCCGACCCGGCCGTACTGGCCGGGCAGCCCGTGGTCGGGCCGGGAGGACGTGCACCCGAACGACCCGGCGTACGGGACCACGCACATCTGGGATGTGTGGAACACCGACGACTACCGGAAGTACCGGGAGTACGTGCCGCGGTTCGTCGCCGAGTTCGGCTACCAGGGGCCCCCGGCGTACGCGACCCTGCGCCGGGCTCTCTCCGACAACCCGCTGGCGCCCGACTCACCCGGCATGGTCCACCACCAGAAGGCGATTGACGGGGACCTGAAGCTGCGGCGCGGGCTGGACGCCCACCTGCCGGTGCCCGCCGACTTCGACGACTGGCACTACCTCACCCAGCTCAACCAGGCCCGGGCCGTCCAGCTCGGGGTGGAGCACTTCCGGTCCCACCGGCCGGTGTGTATGGGCACCGTCGTCTGGCAGTTCAACGACTGCTGGCCGGTCACCTCGTGGTCGGCGGTCGACGGCGACGGCCGCCGCAAGCCCCTCTGGTACGCGCTGCGCCGGGCGTACGCCGACCGGCTGCTCACCGTGCAGCCGCGGGACGGGGGGCTGGCCCTGGTGGCGGTGAACGAGACCGGCGAGGCGTGGCAGGTGCCGGCCATGGTCACCCGGCTCACCCTGGGGTGGGAGTCGAGGGCGACGACCGCGGTGGAGCTCGATGTTCCCGCGTACTCCTCGACCGTGGTGGCGCTGCCGGCGGAGCTGGCGCTGCCGGACGAGGCTCGGCGAGAGCTGCTCGTCGCCGAGCCCTGGGACTCGGCGGAGCGGGCGATCTGGTTCTTCGCCGAGGACCGCGAGATCGAGTGGCCGGCGGCGGAGCTGGACGCGACGGTCGAGCCGGTCGACGGCGGTCAGCTGGTGCAGGTGAGCGCCCGGACGGTGCTGCGCGACCTGACGCTCTTCCCGGACCGGCTGCACCCGTCGGCGGAGGTCGACCAGGCTCTCGTCACCCTGCTGCCGGGCGATTCGGCGGCGTTCACCGTGCGCGCGGACGTGCCGCTCGACCCGGCCGCGCTGACCACCCGACCGGTGCTGCGTTGCGTCAACGACATGTGAAGGGAAAGGGCTGGCCGCCGTCGTGCGGGCCCTGCCCGAGATTGCGACCTCGACTTGAAGGTTTCTGCAAGTGCTAAAGTCTTCATGGGCTTTGGGAGGGGTTGCCGTGTCGGTGCCGCTGTATCAGGCGAAGGCGGAGCTGTTCCGCACCCTCGGGCACCCGGTCCGCATCCGGGTGCTCGAACTGCTCCAGGACGGGCCGAAGCCGGTCCGTGACCTGCTCGCCGCCATCGACGTCGAGGCGTCCAACCTCTCCCAGCAGCTCGCCGTGCTGCGCCGGGCCGGCATGGTCACCTCCTACCGGGACGGGCCGCTGGTCATCTATTCCCTCAGCACTCCCGACGTGGCCGACCTGCTGGCTGCGGGTCGGCGGATCCTCGGCGCGGTCCTCACCGACCGGGACGCCCTCCTCGACGAACTGCGCGCCTCCGGGACCGACCGGTGAACGCGGCAGCACTGGGCCGGGACACCACCCCGGCCGCCGCAGACGCCAGTCGCAAGCACGGCGTACGGCGGGCCGGCCGCCAGGTCGCGGCACGCCTGCTCAGGCTGCTTCCCGGCCGGGCCGACTGGGCGGCCGTACGCCGCTCACCCCGCCGCGACCTGCTCGCCGGGCTGACCGTCGCCGTGGTGGCGCTGCCGCTGGCCCTCGCGTTCGGTGTCACCTCCGGCCTGGGCGCGCAGGCTGGGCTGGTCACCGCAGTGGTCGCCGGGGCGGTGGCCGCCGTGTTCGGCGGGTCCAACCTCCAGGTCTCCGGCCCCACCGGGGCGATGACCGTCGTGCTGGTGCCGGTGGTGCAGCGCTTCGGCGCCGGCGGGGTGCTCATGGTCGGCGCGCTGGCCGGGCTGGTGCTGATCGCCCTCGCCCTCGCCCGGCTCGGCCGGTACGTCCGCTACCTGCCGGCCCCGGTGATCGAGGGCTTCACCGCCGGCATCGCCGTGGTCATCGCGCTCCAGCAGGTGCCCGCCGCACTCGGGATCACCGACGCCCACGGCGACAAGGTCTGGGCGGTGGCCGCGGACGCCGTCGCCCGGTTCGTCACACACCCCCGTCCAGCGGCCGTGGCCGTGGCCCTCAGCGTCGCGGCGCTCATGCTGCTCGGCTCGCGGTGGCGGCCCGGACTACCGTTCTCGCTGCTCGGGGTCGGTGCGGCGACGGCCCTCGCCGAGTTCGCCCCGGTCGACCTGATCCGGATCGGCGCCCTGCCGCAGCACCTGCCCGCCCCCTCGCTGGGCTTCCTCGACCTCGGCGCGATCGGGGTGCTGCTGCCCAGCGCGCTCGCGGTCGCCGCGCTCGCCGCGCTGGAGAGCCTGCTCTCGGCCACCGTCGCGGACGGGATGACCGTCGGCCAGCGGCACGACCCGGACCGGGAGCTCTTCGGGCAGGGCCTGGCCAATCTGGCGTCGCCGCTGTTCAGCGGCATCCCGGCCACCGCCGCCATCGCCCGGACGGCGGTGAACGTCCGCGCCGGTGCGGGCTCCAAGCTGGCGGCGCTGGCCCATGCGGTCGCCCTCGCGGCGATCGTGCTGGCCGCCGCCCCGCTGGTCGGTCGCATCCCGCTGGCCGCCCTGGCCGGGGTGCTGCTGGCCACCACCGTCCGGATGGTGGAGGCCGGCTCGCTCCGGGCGATCGCCCGGGCCACCCGTGGCGACGCGGTGGTGCTCGTGCTCACCTTCGCCGTCACGGTGATCTGGGACCTGGTCACCGCGGTGGCGGTCGGCCTCGCCGTGGCGGTCGTGCTCGCCCTGCGTGCGGTGGCCCGCAGCGCCCGGCTGGAGCAGGTCCCGCTCGACCAGGGCGAGCACAGCGCCGAGGAACACGCCCTGCTGGCCGAGCACATCGTGGCCTACCGGCTGGACGGGCCGCTCTTCTTCGCCGCCGCGCACACCTTCCTGCTCGAACTGTCCGACGTCGCCGACGTGCGGGTGGTCATCCTGCGGATGTCCCGGGTGTCCACCATGGACGCCACCGGTGCGCAGGTGCTGGGCGACGCCATCGACCGGCTCCGGGCGCGCGGGATCGTGGTGCTGCTCTCCGGCATCACCCCCGGTCACGACCAGGTGCTGGACGCCCTGGGCGTGGCCGACGAGCTGCGCCGCGCGGGCCTGGTCTTCCCGGACACCCCAGCCGCCATCCGGTACGCCCGCACGGTCGCCCTCGGGCCCGCGCCCTCAGCTCGGTAGCGCGCCCAGCCCAGCGAGCAGCTCACCCCGCTCGTCCTCGGTGAGCACCGCGTACGCGGGCGCGTCCCGGCGGTCGGTGTCGGCCTCGATCGCCGCGCGTTCCGGCCCGTCGGGCAGCGCCTTGATCTGCTCGGCGGTCAGCCCGGCGGCCCGCCACGCCGCCCGGTGCGCGTCGGCCCGGTGGTGGCGCAGCGAGCCGAGCCGGGTGGTGAGCAGCAGCGCCGGCGAGGCGTCGTCCGGCTCGTACGGCGGGGTCATGGCGCGGAACGCCGGCCCGCCGGTGGCCAGCCCGTGCGCCAGCACCCGGCCGACCAGCTCGGCGAGCCGGGGCACCGAGGCCAGGCCGGGCAGCATCGGTGGCCCGGCGGACCACAGCTCCTCGGCGGCCTCGGCGGTCGCCCGCTGCGCGTACAGCGCCAGCTCCCGGCCCAGCTCGGTCAGGTGCCAGGTGCCCTCGGCGTCCACCTTCAGCACGCCCTGGGCCAGCTCGCGGCTCATGTCGCCGTCGGTGTAGGCGAGTCCGTCAGCGAGCGCATCGGCCGGCATGGGCCGAGCCAGCACGCCGGAGTAGAAGCTGTTCTCCGCGCCGAGGTCCGCGCCCCGCTCCGCGTAGAACGCCTCCATCCGGGCCCGGGCCGCCCAGCGGGCACCCACGTACACCCGGTCGATCACGGGCCGGATCCGTCGCGCGTAGCTCATGGTCGCTTTCACGACGTGCGACCCTATCGGGAATGGCGTTCGGAAGGGGCCCCTGCCATGCCGCAGGCGTTGACCGGGGACCCTCCTGCTACTCCGGCACCCGGCGGTAGGCGCCGTCGCTGGCCGAGGTGGCCATCGAGGCGTACGCGCGCAGCGCCGCGGACACCGGCCGCTGCCGGTCGGCCGGGGTGTATGGCCGGTCCCGCTTCTCCTCGGCGACCCGGCGGGCCTGGAGCACCTCCTCGGGCACGTTGAGGTGGATCGACCGGGCCGGGATGTCGATGACGATCTCGTCGCCCTCCCGTACCAGCGCGATCAGGCCGCCCGAGGCGGCCTCCGGGGAGACGTGGCCGATGGACAGTCCGGAGGTGCCGCCGGAGAACCGGCCGTCGGTGAGCAGCGCGCAGGAGCGGCCCAGCCCGCGGCCCTTGAGGAACGAGGTCGGGTAGAGCATCTCCTGCATGCCCGGCCCGCCCTTCGGGCCCTCGTACCGGATCACCACCACGTCCCCGGCGACGACCTCCTTGGCCAGGATCGCCGACACCGCGTCGTCCTGCGATTCATAGACCTTGGCCGGCCCGCGGAACGTCAGGCACTCCTCGGGCACCCCGGCGGTCTTCACCACGCAGCCGTCCGGCGCCAGGTTGCCGTGCAGGATGGCCAGCCCGCCGTCGGCGCTGTACGCGTGCTCCCGGTCCCGCACGCACCCGCCGGCCGCGTCGGTGTCCAGCGACGACCAGCGGTTGGTGGTGGAGAACGGTTCGGTGGTGCGCACCCCGCCGGGGGCGGCGTGGAACAGCTCGACCGCCTCGGGGGTGGCCGAGCCGCCCCGCACGTCCCAGTCGGCCAGCCACTGCTGCAGGCTGGGGGAGTGCACCGCGTGCACGTCCCGGTGCAGCAGGCCGGCCCGGTCGAGCTCGCCGAGGATGGCGGGGATGCCGCCGGCCCGGTGCACGTCCTCCATGTGGTACTGCGGCGAGTTCGGCGCGACCTTGGCCAGGCAGGGCACCCGGCGGGAGATGGCGTCGATGTCGGCCACCCCGAAGTCCAGCTCCGCCTCCCGGGCGGCGGCGAGCAGGTGCAGCACCGTGTTGGTCGAGCCGCCCATGGCCACGTCGAGCGCGACGGCGTTCTCGAAGGCCGCCCGGCTGGCGATCGACCGGGGCAGCACCGAGGCGTCGTCCTGGTCGTACCAGCGCTTGGCGATCGCCACCGCGGTGCGGCCGGCCTCGACGAACAGCGACCGGCGCGCGGCGTGGGTGGCCAGGGTCGACCCGTTGCCGGGCAGCGCCAGGCCGATCGCCTCGGTGAGGCAGTTCATCGAGTTGGCGGTGAACATGCCGGAGCAGGAGCCGCAGGTCGGGCAGGCCGAGCGCTCGATCTGGCCGAGCTGGTCCTCGGTGACCGACTCGTTCGACGCGGCGATCATCGCGTCGATCAGGTCGATCTTGGAGTGGACCACGCCCTCGATCGCCACCGTCTTGCCGGCCTCCATCGGCCCGCCGGAGACGAAGACGGTCGGGATGTTGAGCCGCAGCGCGGCCAGCAGCATGCCCGGCGTGATCTTGTCGCAGTTGGAGATGCAGACCAGGACGTCCGCGCAGTGCGCGTTGACCATGTACTCCACCGCGTCGGCGATCAGCTCCCGGCTGGGCAGCGAGTAGAGCATGCCGCCGTGGCCCATGGCGATGCCGTCGTCCACGGCGATGGTGTTGAACTCCCGGCCCACCCCGCCGGCCTCCGCCACCGCGTCGGCGACCAGGCCGCCGAGGTCCTTGAGGTGTACGTGACCGGGGACGAACTGGGTGAAACTGTTGGCGATGGCGACGATCGGCTTGCCGAAGTCGTCGTCGGTCATCCCGGTGGCCCGCCACAGGGCCCGGGCGCCGGCCATCGTCCGACCGTGGGTGGAGGTCCTCGACCGCAGCTCAGGCATGACTACCAGTCTGACACCGCCGCCGCAGCACCCGGCGGCCGCGCGCGCCGTGTCCCAACAGATGCACACCCGGCACCCCACGGGGTGCTCACATCCGGCACAGTTGAGGTCGTGCAGTCGTCCCCGGGGATGGTCACCGTCGCGGTGCTGAGCGGGCTCGCCGCCGCCGCCGGTACCGCGCTGCTCGCCGGGTCGGCCCGCCGCCGGGTCGGGCCCCACCGGCAGGCCCACCTGCTGCTCGCCGCGGCCGCCGGCATCGCCCTGCTCACCCTCCTCGTCGGGGTGGCCGCCGCGCTGGTCGCCACGCCGCACTGGGCCCACGAGCAGGGGCAGCGGACCGGTTGGGCGACCCTGGTGTCGGTGGGCAGCACGCTCAGCGCGCTCACCCTCGGCGTCGCGCTGCTCCGGCTGCCCGGCGCCGCGGCGACCCGGACGGCGGCCGCCCGGCTGCTGCTCGACGGCCTGATCATGGCTAGCGCGCTCTGGTTCGTCGGCTGGGTCCTGTTCAGCCCGCCGACCCGGCTGCTCGGCGCGGCCACTCCGATCGCCTGCGTACCCATCGGGCTGGCCACGGTGAGCGCGGCGGTCACCGCCGGGCTGACCCTGATCGTGGTGCTGCGGGCCGCGCCGCCGCGCGGCCGGCTCGCGTTGCTGGGGGCCGGGCTGACCGGGATGACCGGCGGCGGGCTGGGTGTCTCCGCCGGGCTCTGTCAGGGCGGTCCGGTGATGGTGCACGCCGGCGCCGCGGTGCTGGCCGCGGGCCTGCTGGCCATCGCCCTGGCCGTGCACCGGGTCGACCTGCCCGGGCAGGTGAACGTCGACCTGATCCGCCGCGACGGCGAGTACGCCTTCGTGCCGATGTTCGCGATGGCCGCGTCGGCGATGTACCACCTGGTCCAGGGCGGCGGGTTCGACGCGATGGGCATCGTCGCCGGCAGCGTCGAGGGCTTCGCCCTGGTGGCCCGGCAATATCTCGCCCTCAACGACGTACGTAACTACGCCGACCGGCTGGCCGAGCGGGAGGCCCACTTCCGTGAGCTGGCGCACACCGACCCGCTCACCGGCCTGGCCAACCGGCGTGGCCTGCTGCGGGCGCTGCACCGCTGCGCCGAGGCCCGGGTCCCCTGCGTCCTGCTCGGGCTGGACCTGGACGGCTTCAAGAACGTCAATGACATGCGTGGGCACGACGTCGGCGACGCGGTGTTGGCCGAGGTCGGCCGGCGGCTGCGCGGCAATCTGCGCCCGGGCGATCTGGCCGCCCGGCTCGGCGGCGACGAGTTCGCGGTGCTGATGCACGGCGCGAGCGACGCCGGGCCGGTCGCCGAGCGGCTGCTCGGGGTGCTCGGCCGCCCGTACGAGGAGGCGGACGGGCCGGTCTTCCTCTCGGTCAGCATCGGGGTGGCCCGCAGCAGCGGGGAGACCGACGTCGAGTTGCTGCTGCGCAACGCCGACCTGGCGCTGCGCTACGCCAAGCAGCGGGGCAAGAACCGGGTCGAGCGCTACGACGCCACGTACGACCAACTGCTGCGCCGGCGCACCATGCTCGAGCACGAGCTGCGCGGCGCGATCGAGCGCGACGAGCTGCGCCTGGCGTTCCAGCCGGTGGCCTCGCTGCCGTCGGTCCGGCCGGTCGGCGCCGAGGCGCTGCTCCGCTGGCACCACCCCGAACTGGGTAACGTCCGGCCGGACGAGTTCATCCCGCTGGCCGAGGAGTGCGGGATGATCTCGAAGCTGGGCGCCTGGGTGCTGCACCAGGCCTGCTACCAGCTCTCCCGCTGGCTGGCCGACGGGCACGACGTCTGGGTCTCGGTCAACGTCTCGCCCCGGGAGCTGCACGCCCCGGAGTACGTGGTCCAGGTCGCCGACGCGCTGCGCGCCCACCACGTACCGCCGCAGCGGCTGGTGCTGGAGGTCACCGAGCACGCGGTCGCCACCGACCTGGACGAGCTGATCCGCCGGCTGGCCGCGCTGCGGCGCACCGGCGTGCGGATCGCGCTGGACGATTTCGGCGCCGGCTACTCCTCGCTGGGGCAGCTGCGCCGGCTCCCGATCGACATCCTCAAGATCGACCACAGTCTGGTCGCCGAGCACGAGCCGGTCCGTCCGGTCGGCCGGGACGGCCCGGCGTTCGCCCCGATGGTGGACATCGTCATGCGCCTCGGGCACCAGCTCGGCCTGGAGGTGATCGCCGAGGGTGTGACCACCCCCACGGAGCTGGCTGCGGTGGTGGCCGCCGGCTGCCGGTTCGGGCAGGGCGCGCTCTTCGGCTGGGGGGTGCCGGCCGAGCACCTGGAGGCGATGCTGGAGGCGGCCACCTCGCCCGGCGCCCGGCCCACCTCGGTGCCGCCGGCCCCGCCGCCCGCGCCGGTCCGCCCGGCCTCCCCGCTGCTGCCCCGGCTCCGGTCAGATCCACCGGCGTCGGTGCCCGTCCCGCGTCCCCCGAACGAGGGATCTGCGCAGGTCGCACCGGCTGTCGGGGGCGCGTCGGGTGCCGACACGCCGAGGTCCGTTAACCAAAATGTGGGATCAGTTGACTCATCGCGTGAGATGCGTCAGGCTTAGCCACATGTCGTCGAACCGGTCGCTGCGAGTACTTACCTGAGCGCACTCTCCCTGAGCGAGAGTGCGCTGGCCCCGTGCATCTGCACGTGGGCCGTTTTTGTTGCCATCGGACCATCGCCGGGACGCCCGCGTTCCACCCTGAGAAACGCATCACCCACTCCAGCCGAAGGCTTGAACCGCCATGACGAGACCCACGCCCGAGACCCTCGCCCACTCCGTCCGGCGAGCCCGCCCGGCCACCGAGCCGGCCGCTGCCGCCGACCACGCCACCACCCCCCGCAACGGGTCCACCCCGGCCGTACGGCAGCCCGCCTCGGCGCAGGTCTCCGGCGCCGGATCGCTGGTGCGGTCACTTGAGGCCCTCGGCGTCGACGTCGTCTTCGGCATTCCGGGCGGCGCGATCCTGCCGGCGTACGACCCGCTCTACGACTCCGCCGTCCGGCACATCCTGGTCCGCCACGAGCAGGGCGCCGGCCACGCCGCCACCGGGTACGCCCAGGCGACCGGCAAGGTCGGGGTCTGCATGGCCACCTCCGGCCCGGGCGCGACCAACCTGGTCACCCCGATCGCCGACGCGTACATGGACTCGGTGCCCATGGTGGCGATCACCGGCCAGGTCGCGCGTCCGGCGATCGGCACGGACGCCTTCCAGGAAGCGGACATCCAGGGCATCACCCTGCCGATCACCAAGCACAACTTCCTGGTGCAGACCGCCGACGAGATCCCGCAGGTGCTGGCCGAGGCGTTCCACCTGGCCGCGACCGGCCGGCCGGGCCCGGTCCTGGTGGACATCCCCAAGGACGTCCTCCAGGCGCAGACCACCTTCGCCTGGCCGCCCACCCTCGACCTGCCCGGCTACCGACCGACCCTGCACCCGCACGGCAAGCAGATCCGCGAGGCGGCCCGGCTGATGACCACCGCCCGCCGCCCGGTGCTCTACGTCGGCGGCGGCGTGCTCAAGGCCGGCGCCACCGAGGGGCTGCGCCGGCTGGCCGAGCTGACCGGCATCCCGGTGGTCACCACCCTGATGGCGCTCGGCGCGTTCCCCGACTCGCACCGGCAGCACCTGGGCATGCCCGGCATGCACGGCACCGTCGCCGCGGTCTACGGCCTGCAGAAGGCCGACCTGATCGTGGCGCTCGGGGCCCGCTTCGACGACCGGGTCACCGGTCGCCTCGACTCCTTCGCGCCGGACGCCGCCGTGGTGCACGCCGACATCGACCCGGCCGAGATCGGCAAGAACCGGCACGCGGACGTGCCGATCGTCGGCGACGCCCGGCACGTGATCGACGAGCTGATCGCCGCCGTCACCACCGAGCAGGCGGCCCGACCGGCGGCCGACCTCGGCGACTGGTGGAACCAGCTCGACGACCTGCGCCAGCGGTACCCGCTCGGATACGAGGAGCCGGCCGACGGCACCCTGTCGCCGCAGTACGTGATCAAGCGGCTGGGCGAGATCGCCGGCCCGGACACCGTCTACGTGGCGGGCGTCGGCCAGCATCAGATGTGGGCCAGCCAGTTCATCTCGTACGAGAAGCCGTACACCTGGCTCAACTCCGGCGGCCTCGGCACCATGGGATACGCCGTCCCGGCGGCGATGGGCGCCAAGGTCGGCAAGCCGGACACCACGGTCTGGGCGGTGGACGGCGACGGCTGCTTCCAGATGACCAATCAGGAGCTGGCCACCTGCGCGCTCGAGGGCATCCCGATCAAGGTCGCAGTGATCAACAACGGCAACCTGGGCATGGTCCGGCAGTGGCAGACCCTGTTCTACGGGGAGCGTTACTCCAACACCGAGCTGGGCACCCACAAGCACCGCATCCCGGATTTCGTCAAGCTCGCCGAGGCGTTGGGCTGCGTCGGCCTGCGCTGCGAGAGCGCCGCCGACGTGGACAAGGTCATCGAGGCGGCCATGGCGATCAACGACGCCCCGGTGGTCATCGACTTCGTGGTCGGCAAGGACGCCATGGTCTGGCCGATGGTCGCCGCCGGCACCAGCAACGACGAGATCATGTTCGCCCGGGGCGTCCGCCCCGCCTTCGACGAGGACGAACTCTAAATGAGCGAGCGCAGCGAGCGAATCATCGAACTCAGCCCCATGTCGCGTCATGACGCGACCGAGCGGAGCGAGGTCGTGGCATGACCATGCACACGCTGTCCGTGCTCGTGGAGAACAAGCCGGGTGTCCTGGCCCGGGTCTCCGGGCTGTTCTCCCGGCGCGGCTTCAACATCGACAGCCTCGCCGTGGGGGAGACCGAGAACCCGGACGTCTCCCGGATCACCATCGTGGTCAACGCCGAGTCGTCTCCGCTGGAGCAGGTGACCAAGCAGCTCAACAAGCTGGTCAACGTACTCAAGATCGTTGAGCTGGACCCGCAGGTCTCGGTGGCCCGGGAGCTGCTGCTGGTCAAGGTCCGCGCGGACCGCAACGCCCGTGGCCAGGTGCTGGAGACGGTGAACCTGTTCCGGGCGCGGGTGGTCGACGTCGCCCCGGACACGTTGACCATCGAGGCCACCGGCACCCCGGACAAGCTCGACGCGCTGCTGCGCGACCTCGAACCCTTCGGCATCAAGGAGATGGTGCAGTCCGGCACGGTGGCGATCGGGCGCGGCTCGCGCTCCATCACCGCCGGCCCGGCGCTGCGCGCCGCCTGAGACCCGACCGTGCCGGCGCCGCGCGCCGCTGGAACCACCGCACAAGTCCACGACGGGCCGCCGGGCACCGCCGTACGAAAGGGAAGTAAATGAGCGTTGAGGTGTACTACGACGACGACGCCGACCTGGGTCTGATCCAGGGCCGCAAGGTCGCCGTGATCGGGTACGGCAGCCAGGGCCACGCCCACGCGCTGTCGCTGCGCGACTCCGGCGTCGACGTGGTGATCGGCCTGCCCGCCGGTTCGAAGAGCCGGCCGAAGGCCGAGGAGCAGGGCCTGCGGGTGCTCACGCCGGCCGAGGCGGCGGCCGAGGCCGACGTGATCATGATCCTGGCGCCGGACACCGCCCAGCGCGGCCTGTACGCCGAGGCGATCGCGCCCAACCTCGCCCCCGGCAAGGCGCTCTTCTTCGGCCACGGCTTCAACATCCGGTACGGCCTGATCAAGCCGCCGGCCGACGTGGACGTGGCGATGGTCGCGCCGAAGGGCCCGGGTCACCTGGTCCGCCGCCAGTACGTCGACGGCAAGGGTGTGCCCTGCCTGGTCGCCGTCGAGCAGGACGCCAGCGGCACCGCCTTCGGCCTGGCCCTGGCCTACGCGAAGGCGATCGGCGGCACCCGGGCCGGCGCGATCAAGACCACCTTCACCGAGGAGACCGAGACCGACCTGTTCGGCGAGCAGGCGGTGCTCTGCGGCGGTGCCGCGGCGCTGGTGCAGACCGGCTTCGAGGTGCTCACCGAGGCCGGGTACGCCCCCGAGGTGGCCTACTTCGAGTGCCTGCACGAGCTGAAGCTCATCGTCGACCTGATGTACGAGGGCGGCATCGCCCGGATGCGCTACAGCATCTCGGACACCGCCGAGTACGGCGACCTCTCCCGCGGCCCCCGGGTCATCGACTCCCGGGTCAAGGAGGAGATGCGCAAGATCCTCGGCGAGATCCAGTCCGGCGAGTTCGCCCGCGAGTGGGTCGCCGAGGACGAGGCCGGCCGGCCGAACTTCGCCAAGTGGCGGGCCGAGGGCGCGGCGCACCCGATCGAGGAGACCGGGCAGAAGCTGCGCGCCATGATGAGCTGGGTCGACCGGCCCATCACCGAGACCGCCTGACGGCTCCGGCAACCGGGTGGCCGCGCCCGGCGCTCTCCCCGGCGCCGGACGCGGCCACTGCCGTCATCCCGCCCGCTCCTCGATCGGGACGGCCTCGTCGTGGACGGGGGCGGGCGGATCGCGGCGGCGGCTGTGTGCCGGGCCGTGCCGGAGGAGGCTCACCTGCTGGGACCGGGTGACCAACGCCTCGGCCAGCCGCGGGCCGCTCCGGAACGGGGCGGGCCGGGCCAGCCGGCGCGGCAGCGCGATACGGATGGCTGTGTGAGGGCGCTCACCCCATACTCCGGGACATGCTGGCCGGGGTGCACCCTACGATCGCTGATAGGTGCGTAGCCGGCACCGAACGGCCACGGCACGGTTCAGCGCAGGACGCAGCGCGGCGTCCGGGCGTGCCAGGCCGACCGCATACGAGCGTCTACGAGGACCGATGAATCCTGTCGTACTGATCGCCGAAGAACTCGCCCCTGCCGCCATCGAGGTGCTTGCGCACGACTTCGACGTGCGCCACGTCGACGGCACCGACCGTCCGGCCCTGCTGTCCGCGCTCTCCGAGGCCGACGCGGTGATCGTACGCAGTGCCACCCAGATCGACGCCGAGGCGATCGCCGCCGCGCCGCGCCTGAAGGTGGTCGCCCGGGCCGGCGTGGGCCTGGACAACGTCGAGGTGCCGGCCGCCACCGCCCGGGGCGTCATGGTCGTCAACGCGCCCACCTCCAACATCGTCTCCGCCGCCGAGCAGGCCGTCGCGCTGCTGCTCGCCGTGGCGCGCAACACCGCCAGCGCCAGCGCGGCGCTCAAGGCGGGGGAGTGGAAGCGGTCCAAGTACACCGGCGTGGAGCTCCAGGGCAAGACCGTGGGCGTGGTCGGCCTCGGCCGCATCGGCGTGCTCTTCGCGCAGCGCATCGCCGCCTTCGGCACCCGGTTGATCGCGTACGACCCGTACATCCAGCCGGCCCGCGCCGCCCAGCTCGGCGTCCGCCTGGTCGGGCTGGAGGAGCTGCTGCGGGAGAGCGACTTCATCTCGATCCACCTGCCCAAGACGCCGGAGACGGTGGGTCTGATCGGCGAGAAGGAACTGGCGATCGTCAAGCCGGGCGTGCGGATCGTCAACGCCGCCCGGGGTGGCCTGGTCGACGAGCAGGCGCTGGCGGACGCGATCGCCGAGGGCCGGGTCGGTGGCGCCGGCATCGACGTCTACGCCAAGGAGCCCTGCACCTCCTCGCCGCTGTTCGCCTTCGACAACGTGGTGGCCACCCCGCACCTGGGCGCCTCCACCCACGAGGCGCAGGACAAGGCCGGCCTGGCCGTGGCCAAGAGCGTCAAGCTGGCGCTCCAGGGCGAGTTCGTGCCGGACGCGGTGAACGTGCAGGCCGGCGGGGTGGTCGCCGAGGACGTCCGGCCGCTGCTGCCGCTGGCCGAGAAGCTGGGCCGGGCCTTCACCGCGGTGGCCGGCGGGGTGGCCGCCAGCGTCACCGTCGAGGTGCGCGGCGAGATCGTCAACCACGACGTGTCGGTGCTCAAGCTCGCCGCCACCAAGGGGCTGTTCAGCTCGGTGGTGGAGGAGCAGGTCACCTACGTCAACGCGCCGCACCTGGCCGCCGAGCGCGGGGTCGAGGTGACCCTGACCGCGCAGGCCGAGACGATCGACCACCCCAACCTGGTGACCGTACGCGGCGCCCTGCCGGACGGGCGGACGGTCAGCGTCTCGGGCACCCTGACCCAGGCTGGCGCCCGGGACGTCCTCAAGCTGACCGAGGTGGACGGTTTCGACGTCGAGATCGGCGCGGAGGGCATCCTGGTCTTCCTGCGCTACGTCGACCGGCCGGGCGTGGTCGGCACCGTCGGTACCCTGCTCGGCGAGGCCGGCGTCAACATCGCCGCCATGCAGGTCGCCCGTCGGGAGGCCGGTGGCGAGACGCTGATGACGCTCACCGTCGACCAGGCGCTCGGCGCGGACCTGCTCAGCTCGGCCGCCGACTCGATCGGCGCGGTCGCGGCCAGCGCGGCCGACCTGCGCGACGAGTAGTCCACACACGACGAACCCGGGGCCCGGCCGCACGGCCGGGCCCTCGTCGTACCCGGCGATCAGCGGGTGACGCGGGTGGGCGGCGGGTAGACCGTGCCGTCCTGGACGTCGTAGAGCATCAGGTCGTGCTCGCCGGCCAGCCGCTCGATGTCGAGCAGCACCTGGTCCTCGCAGGTGGGGATGAGGTTCATCTCCACGTGGTCGGCGGCCGCGTGCAGCGGGGCGACCGCCCAGGGCGTGCCCGGGCGGGCCGGGCGGTCGGGATAGGCGGCCGTGATCGCCCGGTAGAAACCGACCACCCTCGGGTCGGGGTGACGCTCGCCGTGCCGTCCTTCGCGGCACCGCTGCACCGCCGCCCGTACGTCGTCGGGCGTGGCTCCGGCCGGCAGGGCCCACACGCTCAGATCGAAACTCACGGCGGACAGCGTGCCATCCCCGGTCCGCGCCGTCACGCCTGCCCCGCCGCTGGCCAGTGTGCGCGGGCTGGGATGACGGTCCGCTGTGGAGCCTCTTGCGTCGAGTTACGTCGATTGGCTAGCGTACCTGTGCGGTCACGGACTGAGTTGAGACTCCGGCCCGTCTTCGGGTGGCGCGGTCGGACGCCCGGCCCAATCAGGTCCGCACCCCTCGGTTGCGCGAGCCACGCGCACTCGTCGCTGACCGGCCCCCACGGTCGTTGCCGAGACCGTGGGGGCCGATCGCGGCCCGCGTCCCGGGTGCGAAGACGGGGCGACGGGTGTCGAGTGTCGACGCGTTCAGCGCCGGCGGTGGGCGAAGAGCGCCCGGTAGTCCGAACCGTTGCGGAACCAGGCCAGCCCGGCCGGCCCGGCGGCGTACAGGGCGGTGGCGTAGGCGTCGGCCACCGTGAGGTCCGGTCCCACCACGGTGGCGGCGACGAGTTGGTCGGCGGGCTCACCGGTGTGCGGGTCCACCACGTGCCCCTGGCGTCCGGACACCCCGGAGGTGCCCACCGCGCCGGCCGTCATCTCCAGCACCAGCGGCGCCCGCTGCGCGTCCGTGGGATGGTGCACGGCCACCCGCCACGGGCCGCCGTGCGCGGCGTGCCCGCGTACGGTGAGGTCGGCGCCGCAGAGCACGGCGTAGTCGTGGACGCCGGCGGCGCGCAACCGGGCCGCGGCGCGTTCCACCGCCCAGCCGTTGAGCAGGCCACCCGGGTCGAAGCCGCCCGGCACCGCCCAGGCGTCGAACCACCCGTCGGTCGCCGCCCGCATCGCGGCGCAGCGGTTCACGAGGTCCGCCAGCGGCGGGTACGACTCGGGGCTGATCTCGCCCCGCCGCAGCTTCGACACCAGGCTGTCCGGCTGGTTCGGCCCGTACGTGAGGTCGATGGCGCGCAGTTCGGCGACCGCGTCCCGCATCGCCTCGCCGACGCCCCGGTGGCCCAGCCACTCGGGCGCGTTCAAGAGCAGAGAGTATTCGGCGGTGGAGGTGCGGACGGTGTGCCGGACGCTGATCCGGTCGACCGCGGTGCCGCCGGCCCGGTCCAGCCGGTGGCTGCGGGCGCCGAGGCGCAGGTCGGGGCGGTGGCTGCGGAAGGCGGCCTGGTCGATCCACCGGGTCCGGGGTTGCTCGTCGGCCCACCGGGCCGGTCGCTGCTCGTCGATCCGCATCGCATCCGCTCCCTCGCTGACGACGCCGCAGCGCCGCGGCGAAGCCGGTCCCGGGCCCCCGTCCGACCCGGACGTCTCCGACCCTAGGCAGCGGAGATGACTGCACCATGAATGCCACCTGGGAGACTCCTGAGCATCCGGATATCCCGAATGTTGGAAGGCGCGTACCGGGAACCGGGACGACGGCGTACCGTTGCCGGGACCGACGAGTTGAGGAGCGTGTGGTGGCACGGATCGCGGTGGTGGCCGGAGACGGGATCGGACCCGAGGTGGTCGCGCAGGCCCGCAAGGTCATCGACGCCGTGCTCCCCGGCGTGACGGCCACCGAGTACGACCTCGGCGCCGCCCGCTACCACCGCACCGGCGAGGTGCTGCCCGACTCGGTCCTCGACGAGCTGGCCGGGCACGACGCGATCCTGCTCGGCGCGGTCGGCGATCCCACCGTGCCGCCGGGCGTGCTGGAGCGTGGCCTGCTGCTCAAGCTCCGCTTCGCCTTCGACCAGTACGTCAACCTGCGCCCGTCGCGGCTCTGGCCGGGCGTGTCCGCCCCGCTGGCCGCCGTCAAGCCGGGCGAGGTCGACCTGGTCGTGGTCCGCGAGGGGACCGAGGGCCTGTATGCCGGCGCCGGCGGTTCGCTGCACCGGAACACCCCGGCCGAAGTGGCCACCGAGGAGAGCCTCAACACCCGGCACGGCGTCGAGCGGGTGATCCGGGACGCCTTCGCCCGGGCCGGCCGCCGGGAGCGCCGCAAGGTCACCCTGGTGCACAAGACCAACGTGCTGACCCACGCCGGCTCGCTGTGGGCACGCACCTTCGAGGCCGTCGCCGCCGAGCACCCCGACGTGGCCACCGAGTACCAGCACGTCGACGCCGCCGCGATGTTCCTGGTGACCAACCCGCAGCGGTACGACGTGGTGGTCACCGACAACCTGTTCGGCGACATCCTCACCGACATCGCCGCCGCGGTGACCGGCGGCATCGGCCTCGCGGCCAGCGGTTGCATCAACCCGGAGGGGCGCTACCCGTCGATGTTCGAGCCGGTGCACGGCTCCGCGCCGGACATCGCCGGCCGCGGCGTCGCCGACCCGGTCGCCGCGGTGCTCTCGGCCGCGCTGCTGCTCGACCAGCTCGGGCACGCCGACGCCGCCGCGCGGGTCACCGCCGCGGTCGGCGCCGAGCTGGCCGGCCGTACGCCGGGTGCGCCGCTGCGCACCGAGGAGGTCGGCGACCGGCTCGCCGGCTACGCCGTAGCCTGACCAGGGCCGTCCACGGCCCGGCGTCGGGCCGCCAGACCCGTCCCCGGGCCCGCTCCGCCCGCCCATCCCGAGTCGCCGTTCGGTGCGCTCGATGTGGCGGGCAGGAGCTATCCGCTGAACGACCGTTCGGGGTAAGTTTCTGGCACCAATGACGTCGGCCTGCGACAACGCATGCCGTGGACCCGCAGGGAGGTCAGCGCGATGAGCGGTGGTGACAAGCTCGATTTCGAGATCCGTCCGAATCCCGCGCCGGTATCCGCCGCCGACCGGGCCGCCCTGCTGGCGAACCCCGGGTTCGGTCGGGTGTTCACCGACCACATGGTGACGATCCGGTACGCCGACGGGAAGGGCTGGTACGACCCCCGGGTGGAGGCGCGCGCGCCGATCCCGATGGACCCGGCCGCCGCCGTCCTGCACTACGCGCAGGAGATCTTCGAGGGGCTGAAGGCGTACCGGGGCGCGGACGGGTCGGTGACCCTGTTCCGCCCCGAGGCGAACGCCGCCCGCTTCGCCGCCTCCGCCCGGCGGCTGGCGATGCCCGAGCTGTCGACGGAGACCTTCGTCGAGTCGCTGCGCCGGCTGGTCGAGATCGACCGGGAGTGGATCCCGGAGGCCGAGGACGGCAGCCTCTACCTGCGGCCGTTCATGTTCGCCAGCGAGGTCTTCCTCGGGGTGCGGCCGGCCAACGAGTACCTCTACGCGGTGATCGCCTCGCCCGCGGGGGCGTACTTCCCGGGCGGGGTCAAGCCGATCACGGTCTGGGTCTCCCCGGACTACACCCGGGCGGCCCCGGGCGGCACCGGCGCGGCCAAGTGCGGCGGCAACTACGCCAGCTCGCTGGTGGCCCAGGCCGAGGCGATCGAGGCGGGCTGCGACCAGGTGGTCTTCCTGGACGCGGTGGAGCGGCGCTTCGTCGACGAGTTGGGCGGCATGAACGTCTTCTTCGTCTACGACGACGACACCCTGGTCACCCCGCCGCTGACCGGCACCATCCTGCCGGGCATCACCCGGGACGCGATCCTCACCCTGGCGGCCGAGTCGGGGCACCGGGTCGAGGAGCGGCCGGTCAGCTTCGCCGACTGGCAGGCGGACGCGGCCAGCGGCCGGCTGCGCGAGGTCTTCGCCTGTGGCACCGCCGCGGTGATCACCCCGATTGGCGGGGTGCGCTTCCCCGACGGCGAGTTCCTCATCGGCGGTGGGGAGTCCGGGCGCTCCACGATAGCCCTGCGGCAGCGGCTGGTCGACATCCAGCGCGGCCGCGCCGAGGACCGGCACGGCTGGGTGCAGCGAGTCCTCTGACCTGCCCCCTGGATCCGGCACGGCCGGCACCGTCTCCGACGGTGCCGGCCGTATCTCGTCGTGCCCGCCACCGTCGGCCTGCTTCCGGCGGCACCCTGTCGTTGATCAAGAAGTCTGCGTCGGCGCGCCGGAATCAGACGCAAACTTCTTGATCAACATCTGGGGGTGGGGGGTTAGGCGAGGAGGTGGGCGCGGAGGGCGGTCAGCTGCGCGTCGGTCAGGCCGGCGCGGTGCAGGTAGCCCTCCACGGAGCCGTGGCCCGCGCGCAGCTCGGTGAGGAAGATGGTCATCGCCTCGGCGGGGGAGGCGAGGTACGGGCGGGGCGGCTGCGCGGCCTCGGGCAGCGCCGCGGCGACCCAGGCGCTGAACCGCTCGGACGCCTCGGTGCTCAACGCGTAGTCGGCGACGATGTCCTCGTCGGCCACGCCGAGCACCGCGAGGGTGAGCGCGCAGACGATCCCGGTCCGGTCCTTGCCGGCCACGCAGTGCACCACCACCGGCGCGGTGGCGCTGTCCGCGATCAGCCCGATCGCCTCGGCCAGCCCGGCGGTGCCCGTCTGGGCCAGGGCCGCGTACCGGTCGGCGAGCCAGCGGGGCAGGCTCTCCTGCGGGTCGTAGGGGATTCCGGCCCAGTCGTCGTGTTCGGGGTGGATGTGCCGGTAGGTCAGGCCGTCGTATGCGGGCACCCGGCCGTCGCGGGCCACCTCGGTGGGGCGGCGCAGGTCGATGACGGTGCGGATGCCGAGGGCGGTGAACATTTCCCGGTCGGTCTCGTCGATCCGGTGCAGGGAGTCGGAGCGGTAGAGCCGGCCCCGGCGGACGGTCCGCCCGTCGTGGCCGGTCAGCCCGCCCACGTCGCGAAAGTTGAACAGGGCGGGGAAGGGGTTGCGCTGAGGGGTGTCCGTGGCGTCCACCCCTGACACGGTAACGGCCGGCGGGGCCCCGATGTGCCCCGCCGGCCGTCAGTGGCAGGCGCCCTCCGTCACCGGGCGGTACCCGGCGGGATCGACGAGTAGGTGTCGTCGTAGTACCCGCCGAGCTTGTCCCGGTACGCCGGATCGGTGTCGGTGCTCTCGTCGTACTCGGGCGCGGCCTTGATCTGGTCCTTGCTCCGGTCGACGTATACCTTCCGCTCGTCGTGGTCGACGTGGTTGACGGTGCCGGCCGGCAGCATGACCTTCTTGCCGAAGATCCATGGCCCGGTGTCGACCACCAGGTAACTGGAGTTCACCTCGTGGCTGGCCCGGTCCACCTTGCCGATCCCGCCGTCGGTCGCCTCCACCTTGTAGCCGACCAGGTCGATGCCGGTCACCCCGGCCCCGTCCCGGTAGCTCCACGGGTCGAAGCGTCCCGCGGGCGTGCCGCCCACGAAGGCGCTCTGATCACCGTAGGTGAGCGGGTCCGGCGTCCCGTGGGTCGTTCGAGGGTCGAGCCGCTCCATGGCGTTCACTCCCTTTCTCGACTTTCTCGGGGGATGTGCGCTGTCGGATCCTTCGTACCCGGGTGTGGAGGTCGCTACACCGGCCGCTCAGGACAGGGCGGCCTCCGCGTCCAGAGCCACCGCGGCGGCGTGCACGACGGCCGCGATGCGCAGCCCCTCGTGCACCTGCTCGCGGCTGAACCCGGCGCTGCGCAGGGTCTTCTCGTGCGACTCCAGGCAGACCCCGCAGCCGGTGATCGCCGAGACGGCGAGGCACCAGAGCTCGAAGTCGCCCTTCTCCACCCCCGGCCGGGCGATGATCTGCATCCGCAGCCGGGCCGGCAGCGACGCGTACTGCTCGTCGCCGATCAGGTGCTTGGCCCGGTAGTAGATGTTGTTCATCGCCATGATGGTGGCGGCGCCCTTGGCCGCCTCGACCGCCTCCGGCGTCAGGTGACCGGCCGCCTCGGCGGCGATCTCCCTGAGCACCACCGGGTTGCGGGCCGCCACCGCGCAGGCCAGGGCGGTGCCCCAGGCCTGCTCCGGCTTCAGGGTCGAGGTGGTGATGGTGGAGCCGAGATTGAGCCGGATGTCCTTGGCGTACTCGGGCAGAGCCGCCTTCACCGCGTCCAGGCCCATGGTCAGGCCCCGGCGCCGGCGAGCAGCGCGTTGGCGTCCAGGGTCGCGCCACCCTTGTTCCAGTTGCACGGGCAGAGCTCGTCGGTCTGCAGCGCGTCCAGCACCCGCAGCACCTCGGAGACGTTCCGGCCGACCGAGCCGGCGGTCACCATGGCGAACTGGATCTCGTTGTCCGGGTCGACGATGAAGGTGGCCCGCTGCGCGACGCCGTCCGCGCCGAGCACGCCGCAGGCGGCGGTCAGCTCGCGCTTGATGTCACTGAGCATCGGGAAGGGCAACTCGCGCAGGTCCGGGTGGTCCTTGCGCCACGCGTAGTGGACGAACTCGTTGTCCACGGAGACGCCGAGCACCTGGGCGTCCCGGTCGGCGAACTCGCCGTTGAGTCGGCCGAACTCGGCGATCTCGGTGGGGCAGATGAAGGTGAAGTCCTTCGGCCAGAAGAAGACCACCCGCCACTTGCCCTGGTGGGACTTGTGGTCGATCGTCTCGAACGCCTTGTCGGCGTCCAGCGACACGCAGGCGGTGAGTTCGTACTCGGGGAAGCGGTCACCGACAGTGAGCACAGGTCCTCCTTGACAACGGCTTGTCAGCGGCGCGAGGCCGGTAACTGGATCGGTTCCAGATATTGCCGCAGCGTCGTTTCCGCTTGATAGCGGCCGGATGACTTGTGAAGTCGATCACGAGCCGGGGGGTTCTGCCGCAGGTCGTCCCTCAATCGGGTGCTAACACCCTCCGTCACCGTCCCGGCATGTGGATTATGCCTCCCAAAACCAGGATCGGGGTGGCAGAGTACGGACCGTGACCAGCTCCGCCCTGATTATTGGCAACTAGCGCGCCGGCTTCCCTCTCGCCGAGCGCGCAGACCTCCCGCATCCGCGGGGGGTCTTTTTGTTGCTCCCCTCAAGGCTCGAGAAGAGGACTCCCATGACCTTCCAGGTGTACGACACGACGCTGCGCGACGGCGCCCAGCGCGAGGGGCTCAGCTACTCGGTGGTCGACAAGCTGGCGGTGGCCCGCCTGCTGGACGACCTCGGGGTCGGCTTCATCGAGGGCGGCTGGCCCGGCGCGGTGCCCAAGGACACCGAGTTCTTCCGGCGCGCGCGCACCGAGCTGAAGCTGAAGCACGCGATCCTGGTCGCGTTCGGGGCCACCCGCAAGGTCGGGGTGGCGGTCAACGCCGACCCGCAGGTGCGCGGGCTGCTCGACGCGGAGACCCCGGCGGTGGCCCTGGTCGCCAAGGCGGACCTGCGGCACGTCGAGCGGGCGCTGCGCACCACCGCCGAGGAGAACCTGGCGATGGTCCGGGACACGGTCGCGCACCTGGTGCGGCAGGGCCGGCGGGTCTTCGTCGACGGGGAGCACTTCTTCGACGGCTACCGGCACGACCCGGCGTACACCGCGGCGGTGCTGGAGACGGCGCTGGCCGCCGGCGCCGAGCGGTTCGTGCTCTGCGACACCAACGGCGGGATGCTGCCGTCCCAGATCACCGCCGCCATCGCCGACGTCACCGCGCGCACCGGCGTGGCGCCGGAGCTGCTCGGCATCCACTGCCAGAACGACACCGCCTGCGCGGTGGCCAACACGATCGCCGCGGTCGAGGCCGGCGTCCGACACTTCCAGGGCACCGCCAACGGGTACGGCGAGCGCCCCGGCAACGCCGACATCTTCGCGGTGGTCGCCAACCTCCAGCTCAAGCTCGGGCTGCCCGTCCTGCCGGAGGGCTGCCTGGAACAGATGGTGCGGGTCTCGCACGCCATCGCCGAGATCGCCAACATCGCCCCCGACACCCACCAGGCGTACGTCGGGGCCGCCGCCTTCGCCCACAAGGCCGGGCTGCACGCGAGCGCGATCAAGGTCGACCCGTTGCTCTACAACCACGTGGACCCGTCGGTGGTGGGCAACGACATGCGGATCCTGGTGACCGAGATGGCCGGCCGGGCCAGCATCGAGCTCAAGAGCCGTGAGCTCGGGCTGGACCTGGCCGGCCATCCGGAGGCGCTGTCCACCGTCACCAGGCGGGTCAAGGAGCTGGAGGCCGGCGGCTGGTCGTTCGAGGCCGCCGACGCGTCGTTCGAGCTGCTGGTCCGCGCCGAGCTGCCCGGCCGCGCCGCGCCCCGGCCGTTCGCCCTGGAGTCCTACCGGGTGCTGGTCGAGCACCGCGAGGACGGCGCGGTGGTCTCCGAGGCCACCGTCAAGATCCGGGTACGCGGCGAGCGGGTGATCGCCACCGCCGAGGGGAACGGCCCGGTCAACGCCCTGGACGAGGCGCTGCGGGTGGGGCTGGCCCGGCACTATCCGGAGCTGCGCGACTTCGAGCTGGCCGACTACAAGGTCCGGATCCTGGAGGGCAGCCACGGCACCGGCGCGGTGACCCGGGTGCTGGTGGAGACCGCCGGCGCGGGCCGCGACTGGACCACCGTCGGTGTGCACCCCAACGTGGTCGAGGCGAGCTGGCACGCCCTCGTCGACGCGCTCACCTACGGCCTGGACCGGGCCCGGGTGTAAGGAGGGGGTCCCGCTCAACGCCTGAGGTCAACCAGACGCCCCTGCTCACGCGGCGGGCAGGCGCAGCTCGGCGAGGACGGCCCGGTGGTCGCTGCCGGGGACGGGGTGCACGGCCACCGAGCGGACCGCGATGCGCCGGTCCACCAGCACGTGGTCGATGGTGACCGGCGGGATCAGGTCCCCGTCGTACGGGCCCCAGGTGCCGGCGAGCCCGGCGCCGGCCGCGTCGGCGGCGTCGACGTAGCCGGTGGCGATCAGCTCCCGCAGCGGCGCGTGGTCGAGAGTGGCGTTGAAGTCCCCGGCCAGGATGCTCAGCCGTCCCCGGGGTGTGGCGGGCGGCTGCCCCCGCAGGTCGGTCCACCAGTCGGGGAGCGCCTCGACGGCGTACGGGGCGGCCGGGTGCGCGGATTCCACCCGCAGGGGTGGCGCGCCCGGCACCGCCAGGGTCCCGTACGCCTGGGTAAAGGCGAAGCCCGGGTTGCGCCGGAACCCGCCCTCGCTGAGCGGGAAGCGCGCGTACAGCCCGGAGCCGGTGGTGCCGACCTCGGGGTTGAGCTCCTGGTAGGGGAGCAGGGTGGCCAGCCCGAGGCGGTCCAGTTCGGCCGCGATCCCGGGGGTGAACTCCTGCACGGCCAGCACGTCCACCCGATGCGCGCGGACCAGCTCGACCAGCCTGGCCGGGTCGGCGCCGCCCACCAGCAGGTTGGCGGTGAGCAGGCGAAGCGTGGGGCCACCGACCTCGGGCTGCCCGGCGGCGACCGCGCGGGGCGCCACCACCCCGACCAGCGCCAACGCGATGACCGCCGCGACCACCGCCGCAGCGCGGCGCCGCAGCGCGAGCGCCAGCACCAGCGGCACCAGGGACGCGGCGGCGACGTACGGCGTGAAGGCGACCGCCTGCACCAGCGGCCCGCGCTCCAGTCCGGCCAGCCGGAGCACGGCCCAGGCGGCCACCGGCGCGACGGTGAGCCAGCAGGCGGTGGTGGCGATCCGGCGCGTCCGGACGGTGGCCCGTCCCGCGTCCGTGGTGGTGATCACGGCCGTCACCGTACCGCGCCGGGTGCCGCCACGGTGCCCGCATCACCATTTCACGAATGGTCTCCGATTCACCTTTCACAGTTTTCGGGTCGCCAATCGCGAGTCGACACGCAAATGGGCGCTATTGACCCTCAGCATTTTCCGGTGCTAACTTCCACGTGGTTGAGACGTCGCGACTCTCGGTAGTAAGACCAGGTCAAGCTGGGTGCAGAAGGTTGAGTGTCAACCTTGACGGTGCGGAAAAAACGCGCGGGCTTCCCGATGGCCCGCAGGTTTCTGTGCCCGGCTCTCCGGCAGTAGTCATCCGGCTCGTCAATCGCGGGTCGGCCAGCTCGTCACGGTCACAAAAGGGAGACCTGTCATGGCCATATTCCTCAGACGCAAGGCGGCGGTGGTAGCGCTTGGCGTCCTGACCCTCACCTTGGCCGGCGGGGGCATCGCGGCCGCCGCCCACCCGGCGGCGAAGGCTCCGGCCGAGGTCGCCCAGCCCGGCGCCCGGCAGCCCGGCCAGCAGCCCCCGGTGACCGCCGCCGAGGCCCGGGCGGCGAAGTCCGCGCTGCGGGCGACCCTCGCCCCGCCCGCCGCCGGCACGGTCGCCTGGGCCGTCGTCAGCAGCAACGGCACCCTGCTCCAGCACTCGGCCAACGTCACCGCTGTCACGAAGTTCGCCAGCAATCTGCCGGGCCAGTTCGCGGGGCAGTATCAGGTGACGCTCGACTACGACGTGCGTCTCAAGGCGTACAACGCGACCATCGGCACCAACGACCCGGCCAACGTCCCCCCGGGCGGCGAGATCTCGGCCGCGCCCCGGACCCTGATCCCGAACGCGGTCTTCGTCCAGACCCGCAGCTCCTCCGGCGGGTACGCGGACAGGCCGTTCCACATCGTCATCGCCAACTGACCCGCCCCGCCGCGCTGGCCCCCGCTCCGGCGGGGGCCAGCGCCGTTCGTCGCCCCCGGCCGCCGCGACGGCGACCCGTCTGCGCCCAGCTGCGCCGCCCGCACCCGCTCACCCGGTTGGTGCCCGGCTGGGGGTGTCCTCCCCGTCCGGCTCAGGAACGACCGCCGAGGGGCCGATAATCCGACGTTTGCCGCCGGGCCGGCTCGGGAAGCAAGCACCGTGACGGACATCTCGGACACCCTGGCCAGCGTGCCCAGCCCGGTGGATGCCGATGCGAGCAGCGCCGAGCTGGAACAGACCCTCTTCGAGGTCAAACGCGTGATCGTCGGGCAGGATCGCCTCGTCGAACGCCTGCTCACCGCCCTGATCGCCGACGGCCACTGCCTCTTGGAGGGCGTGCCGGGGGTCGCGAAGACCCTCGCGGCGCAGACCCTCGCCACCGTCGTCGGCGGCACGTTCTCCCGGATCCAGTTCACCCCCGACCTGGTCCCCTCGGACATCGTCGGCACCCGGATCTATCGGGCCTCCACCGAGGCCTTCGACGTCGAACTGGGCCCGATCATGGCGAACCTGGTGCTCGCCGACGAGATCAACCGCGCCCCGGCGAAGGTGCAGTCGGCCCTGCTGGAGGCGATGGCCGAGCGGCAGGTCTCGATCGGCGGCCGGACCTGGTCCGTCCCCGACCCGTTCCTGGTGCTCGCCACCCAGAACCCGATCGAGTCGGAGGGCGTCTACCAGCTTCCCGAGGCGCAGCGGGACCGCTTCCTCATGAAGATCGTGGTCGACTACCCGACCGACGCCGACGAGCTGGCCATCCTCTACCGGATGAGCAGCGACCGGCCGACGGCCCGGCCGGTGCTCGACCCGGCCCGGCTGCGAGAACTCCAGCGCCGGGCCAGCGACATCTTCGTCCACCACGCGCTCGCCGAGTACGTCGTCCGGCTCATCCTCGCTACCCGCGACCCGGGCCGGTTTGGGCTGCCCGAGATCGCGCCGCTGCTGGCGTACGGGGCGAGTCCCCGGGCCACCCTCGGCCTGGTCGCCGCCGCCCGCGCCCAGGCGCTCATCCGGGGCCGGGAGTACGTGCTTCCGGAGGACGTTCGGGAGTTGGCCGTCGACGTGCTCGCCCACCGGCTGGTGCTCTCCTTCGACGCGGTGGCCGACGGCGTCTCCGCCGAGGCGGTGGTACGCCGGCTGATCGAGGCGGTGCCGCCGCCGCGGGTGGTCGCCGGCCACCCCGAGACGGCGCCCGACCTGGCGGCGGCATGAGGCGCCGGGCCGCACCGACCCTGCCCGATCCCGGCCTGGCGGACCTCGCCCCCGACGAGCGGTTGCGCCGGCTGGAACTGACCGTCACCCGCCGGCTCGACGGGCTGCTGCACGGCCAGTACCGCGGTCTGCTGCCCGGCCCGGGCAGCGAGGTGGCCGGCAGCCGCGAGTACCGCCCCGGCGAGGACGAGGTACGCCGGATGGACTGGGCCGTCACCGCCCGGACCACCGTCCCGCACGTACGCGAGGTCGACGCCGACCGGGAGCTGACCACCTGGCTGCTGGTCGACGCCAGTCCCAGCATGGAGTACGGCACGGCCACTCTGGACAAACGGGAACTCGCGGTGGCCGCCGTGGCAGCGGTCGGCTTCCTCACCGCCGGCGTCGGCAGCCGCCTCGGCGCGCTGGTGCTCGCCCCGGAGGGCGTACGCCGGTTCCCGGCCCGGGGTGGGCGTACCCACCTGCTCGGGCTGCTGCGCACCCTGCTGGCCGCGCCCCGCGTCGGCGGATACGACGTGGCGGGACAGCCCGCTGCCGCGGACGCCGCACCGCAACGGCGGCCTCAGTTCGACGCGTCGCGACCTGCCGCCGGCGCCGCCCCACCCGGGCTGGCCGACGGGCTCGACGGGGTCGGGCGGGTGGCCCGGGGGCGGGGCCTGGTGGTGGTGGTCTCCGACTTCCTCGACGGGCTGCCCGACGACCCGGACGCCGCGCCGCCCTGGGAGGTCCTCCTGCGCCGGCTCGCCGTCCGGCACCAGGTGCTCGCCGTGGAGGTGACCGACCCGCGCGAGCTGGAACTGCCGGACGTCGGCCTGGTGACCCTGGTCGACCCGGAGACCGGCCGGCGGCGCGAGGTGTGGACCGGCGACCGGACCCTGCGGGAGCGGTACGCGCAGGCCGCCGCCGCCCAACGCGACCAGGTACGCGCCACGCTGCGCCGGTGCGGGGCCAACCACCTGGCGCTGCGTACCGACCGGGACTGGAGTGCGGACATCGTGCGGCACGTGCACGCCCAGCGCCGGCTGGCCGCCGCGCCGGCCCCGAACCGGGGAGGTGCCGCGTGACCTGGCAGTCACCCGCCCGGCTCTGGCTGCTGCTCGGCGTCGCCGCGCTCGTCGCCGGCTACCTGATGATGCAGCGCCGGCAGAGTCGGTACGCGGTCCGGTTCACCAACCTGCGACTGCTGGACCGGGTCGCGCCGCACCGGCCGGTCTGGCGCCGGCACGTGCCGGCAGGACTCTTCCTCGCCATGCTGGCGCTGCTGGTGGTCGGCTTCGCCCGACCCAGCGCGGAAGTGCGGGTGCCCCGGGAACGGGCCACCGTGATGGTCGCGGTGGACGTCTCCACCTCGATGCTGGCCAGCGACGTCGACCCGGATCGGCTGACCGCCGCCAAGCAGGCCGCCCGCCGGTTCGTCGACGGCTTGCCGAAGGAGTTCAACGTCGGGCTGGTCGCCTTCGCGGGCAGCGCGGCGGTGCTGGTCCCGCCGAGCACCGACCGGGACGCGCTGCACGACGGCGTCGGGCGGCTCGCCGAAGGGATCACCGGCGTCCAGGGCACCGCCATCGGCGAGGCGATCAGCACCTCCCTGGGCGCGGTGAAGAGCCTGGACGCCAAGGCGGCCAAGGATCCGCCGCCGGCCCGGATCATCATCCTCTCCGACGGCGCGAACACCTCCGGCATGGACCCGATGGAGGCCGCCGCCCAGGCCGTGGCGGCGAAGGTCCCGGTGCACACCATCTCCTTCGGCACCCCGTCCGGCTTCGTCGACCGGGGCGGGCGGGCGATCCAGGTGCCGGTGGACGGGCAGACCCTCAAGGCGGTCGCCGACGAGACCGGGGGTGGCTTCCACGAGGCGTCCACCAGCGCCGAGCTGCGCGCCGTCTACGAGGACATCGGCACCTCGGTCGGCTATCGCAAGGAACGGCAGGACATCTCCGCCCGCTTCATCGGCCTGGGGCTGGTCTTCGCCATGGGTGCGGCCGCCGGATCCCTGCGGTGGTTCTCCCGGCTGCCCTGACCCGTACCACCCGTCCGCGACGACGGCACGACACGTGAGGAGCCAGGTATGGCAGTGCAGACCGGACTCGGCGAGCCACGCGGCCCGTGGTTCGTCTCGCCCGAGCTGGATCCGGACGGGCGCGGGCGCTGGGACGTACCCGGGTCCGAGCAGGGTCCGGGGCGGCGTGGCTGGCGCGGGCGGATGCTGACCGCGCTCGCGGTGGTGGCCCTGTCGACGGTCTCCGGTGCGGCGGCCGGCAGCTGGGTGGCCGGCCGGGACGCGCCCGGGCCCGCGGCGGCGTCCGCCGCGCCGGTGCCGGCGGAACTGGTCACCGCGGCCGAGAAGACCGTGCCGGGGGTGGTCTCGGTGATGGTCGGCAGCGGGTCCGGGGCGTCGGCCAGCGGTTCCGGTTTCGCCATCGACCACGAGCAGCACATCGTGACCAACGACCACATCCTGGCCAAGGGGGGCGCCGGTCCGGTGACCGTGGAGACCTCCGACGGCCGGCGGTTCACCGCCGAGGTGGTGGGTCGGGAGCCGGGCAGCGACCTGGCGGTGCTCAAGGTGCCCGCCTCGGCCGGGTTGTCGCCGCTGCCGCTGGCCAAGCCGAACACCACCCGGGTCGGCGAGCCGGTGCTCGCGGTCGGTTCCCCGCTCGGCCTGTCCGGCACGGTGACCGCCGGCATCGTCAGCGCGCTCAACCGTCAGGTACGCATCGGCAACGGCCGGCACACCGCGGTGCAGACCGACGCCTCGATCAACCCGGGCAACTCGGGTGGCCCGCTGGTCAACGCGCGGGGTGAGGTGGTCGGGGTGAACACGGCCATCGCCACCATCGACGGCACCGGTTCGATCGGCATCGGGTTCGCCATCCCGATCGACCAGGTCCAGCAGACCGCCGACACCATCATCGGCCGGGGCGGCTGACCGGACGTTGACCTGCGCCGCCCTACCGGACCATCGCGCCGCATCGGGGTGAACTGTCGGATATCCGGCGTGGGACCATCGGGCCATGGAAATATTACGCTGAGTATGGATACTGGCGTGGGTGGAGCAAGCTGTCATTGCGGCCCTCCTCCTGGTGGGCCTGGTCATCGGCGCCGGCGTCGGCGCGTCCTACGCCCGCGCGAAGCGTGGCTGGAAGGACTACAAGACCGCCCGTAACATCGTCCCGGGCACCCGGCGGACCGCCTGGCTGGCGATCCGCGCGGTCATCACCAAGCTCGGCGTGATCGCCCTGCTGCTTGTCGGCGCGGCCGCGTACGCGGCGGTCGGGTCGGACCACGAGCGGGCCGGGCCGACGCCCACCCCGACCGTAACTCCCACGCCGAGTCACCGGGGCGGGCGATAGCCTCATGGCGTGGACGACGGACTGCGGGTGACCGACCGGCTCGTGGTCCCCGCCGGCGAGCTGCGGGAACGCTTCTCCCGCTCGTCGGGGCCGGGCGGGCAGGGGGTCAACACCACCGACTCCCGGGTGGAGCTCAGCTTCGACCTGGCCGGCTCACCGAGCGTGCCCGAGCCGCTGCGGGCCCGCGCGCTGGACCGGCTCGCCGGGCGGCTGGTCGACGGCGTGCTGACCGTCACCGCCAGCGAGCACCGGGCGCAACTGGCCAACCGGGAGGCGGCCCGCGAACGGATGGCCGGCCTGCTGCGGGAGGCGGTCGCCCCGCCCGCCAAGCCCCGCCGCCCGACCCGCCCGTCCCGCGCCGCGAAGGAGCGCCGGCTGGCCGACAAGAAGCGCCAGGCCCAGCGCAAGCGCGACCGCCGAATGGACGGCGACTGACCGGCCCGGCGCGGAAACGATTTTGCGGCCCACCGGGCCGCCGACCAGAATGCGCCGGTGCCCGTCGACGTCTCCCCACCCGCACCGTCGGACAGCCCAGCTGCTCGCGCCGGCTTCTGGCAGCTGAGTGACTGAGAGCGTTGGTCAGCCGTCCGAGGCGGCCAGGAGCCGGTCGCACTCCGCGATCAGGCGCGTGCGCAGCGGCGCGGCCTGTTCCGCGAACGACCGCTGTGCCAGCACGTACTCGTGCCGGCCCTCGATGGTCTCGATTCTGACGGGCGAGTAGCCCAGCTCGGTGAGGTCGTACGGAGAGGCCCGCATGTCCAGGGTCCGGATCGCTCTCGCCAGCTCGAAGCAGTCGGCTACGAGTTCCGAGGGGACCAGGGGCGAGAGCTTGTAGGAATGCTTGTAGAGGTCCATGTTGGCGTGCAGGCAGCCCGGCTGCTCCAGCGCGTGCTGGCTCTCCCGGGTCGGGGTGAGCAGGTTCAGCGGCCGGGCCGGCGCAGTGAAGAAGCGGAACGCGTCGAAGTGGCTGCACCGCACGCCCCGCTCCTCCACCACGGCGGCGGTCGCCGCCGGGCTGAGCCGCAGCGGCCAGGCGTTGTGCCGTACCTCGTCCTGGGTCTGCCGGTAGACCATCGCCCACTCGTGCAGGCCGAAGCAGCCGAACTGGGCCGGCCGGCCGGCGGTCGCCGCGAGCAGCGTACGGATCCAGGTGATCGACTCGACGCGCCGGGCGCGTACCTGCCCGGTGTCGAGGGTGAGGCCGTCGGCGCCCGCGCGGTAGTCCCGACCGAACTCGGCCGGGTCCGCGTCGCGCAGCACCACGCCCGCGCCCGGGTGCCAGCGGCGCAACTGCGCCGGACGGTACGAGTAGTAGGTGAAGAGGAAGTCCTCCACCGGGTGCTTCACCCCGGAGCGCCGGCGGGCCAGGTGCGGCGTCAGCCAGGCGTCCGTCCGCTCCTCGTGAGCCCGCCGCCGGGCCTGCCAGTCGGCCGCGTCGAGCACGGTGGCGGGGGCGAGGGCGGCGGTCACGGACCCCAGGGTACGACCGCCGCCCGAACCCCGGGTCAGGGCACGTCCACCCGCACGCCGGCGGAGAAGACCCCGCTGCGCAGCTCCAACTGCCTCGGCGGGTCGGTGCCGTGCACGGTGAAGACCAGCGGCAGGAGCACCCGGCTACCCGCGGCGACCGGCTGGGCGAAGACGTCCCGCCCGAGGTTGGCCACCCGGGTGGCGTCCTCGTCGGCGGCAACCCAGTTGCCGCCCGGCAGGTACGCCCGTTGCAGCTGACCGTGCCAGGTCTGCTCGCCCTGCGTGAGGTTGCGCACCCCGACCGTGGCCAGGCACTGCCGGCCGCCCGCCTGGGCGCTGGGCAGGCCCTGCGTGCCGCAGGCCACCCGGTAGACGGTGAACTCGAACGCCGCCTCCCGCAGCGGGACGCCGAGCGCCCCGGTGACGCTCCGGCCGATCCACGCGCCGCTGGTCGGCTGCTTGTTGGTGTCGATCGCGGAGACCCGCTGGGTGGCCGTCCAGGCGCCCACCCCGACCAGGCCGGCCAGCACCGCCGCCGCGACCCCGACCAGCAGCCAGACCGGCGGCTTGCGGCGCTGCCCGGGCAGCGATGGCATGGCCCGGCGCGGGTAGACAGTCCCGCGGCCCGCCGGGCTGCCCGCTACGGGGTGCACCGGACCGCCCGTCCCACGGGTTGCCGGGGCACCCGCCGCCGGGCCGCCCGCTCCGGGGCTTGCCGGGCCACCCGGGCCGGGGCTGGCCGGGCCACCCGCCCCGCGGGCGAGGGCCGGATCGCCGGCGCCCGTCGCCACGCGGGAGCGCTGCCGGCGGCGTTGCCACCACCACAACAGCACGCCGACGGTGACGACCAGGACCGCGGCGAGCGCGCCCAGCAGCACCGGCGGTCGCCGCCACACCGGGGCCGCGGTCACCTTCGCCACGGGAACGCCCGGTCCCGTCCAGGTCGCCGTGGCGCAGTCGTACGGCCGGGTCCCGTCGGTCCCGTACGCGCAGGCCGGCGCGGTCACCGACCGCCCCTGGGTGGTCGTGCTGAGCGCGGTGTGCAACGTGGTGGTGCTCCGCGCCGGCAACCGCAGCCGCCAGGTGACCTCGTTCACGCCGGACGACCCGATCGCGCGGGTGGCCCGACCGCCGGCGGTCACCGTGGTCGCCTGCGACCCGGCCGGCAGCTCCTGCCGTACGGTCGTGTCGACCGGCGTGTTTCCGGCGTTGCGTACCTCGATCTGGTAGCCGGGCGCCGGGGTGTTGGCCGCGGTCATCGCCACGGTGACCGGCGGCTTGGACATCTGGATCGGGGCCGGACTCGCCGGCGGCACCGCGGGCGGCGCCGCGGGCATCCCGGTCGGGATCGGCGTGGCGCGCTCCGCCGGGGCGGGTGCCGCCGCGGCCGGTCCCGGCTGGGCGGGTGCTGCCGCCGCCCGGGGTGCCGTGCCGGGCAGCGCCGGTACGGCGGCGAGCACGCCGAGGCAGTTCACGATCACTGCCAGGGTCCTGTGGTGCCGTCTCGATGCAGGCATACGAACGCACCTCCGGACCCGAAGCTATGGGCCCGGCCCCGCCGGGTGGGTACGAAGTCGGCATTTTCGCCCCGGCCCGCCGCCGGCCACGTACGCTGGCTCGCCCGGTCCGGCGACGTTCCGGCGCCCGGCGGAACCGCACGCCGTCGGGGCCCGCCCGGCGCCCGGCGGGCTTGCCCGCCGCCTGGTCCGGAGGCGGGCCGGTGGCTCGTGGCGGCCGGTGTCCGGCGGAGCCGCGCGGCGGGCCGGCCGCGCCCGACGTGGGCCGGCCGGTGGCGGGGATAGATTGGCCGGGTGCGTATCGCTCGTTTTGCTCATGCCAAGGGAATGTCGTTCGGGGCCGTCGAGGGCGAGCCGGAGGCCGGGCCGCAGGGCCTGACCATCGCCGAGATCGACGGGCACCCCTTCGGGCAGATCCAGTTCTCCGGCGCCCGCTGGGCGCTCTCCGACGTGCGGCTGCTCTCACCGATCCTGCCGAGCAAGGTGGTCTGCGTCGGCCGCAACTACGCCGAGCACGCCGCCGAGCACGGCAGCGACGTGCCCAAGGAGCCGCTGCTGTTTTTGAAGCCGTCCACCTCGGTGATCGGTCCGCAGGACGCGATCCGCCTGCCGATCTTCTCCAAGCAGGTCGAGCACGAGGCGGAGCTGGCCGTGGTGATCGGCGCCCCGGGGGCGCGCCGGGCCGACCGGGCCGCCGCCGAGCGGGCCATCTTCGGCTACACCTGCGCCAACGACGTCACCGCCCGGGACCTCCAGCGCTCCGACGGGCAGTGGACCCGGGCCAAGGGCTTCGACTCGTTCTGCCCCCTCGGTCCGTGGATCACGACCGGGCTGGACGTCTCCGACCTGGAGATCCGCTGTGAGGTGGGTCGCGATCCCGAGGAGATGGAGGTACGCCAGCTCGGCCGGACCAAGGACATGGTCTTCGACGTGCCGGCCCTGGTGTCGTACATCTCCCACGTGATGACGTTGCTCCCGGGTGACGTGGTGCTGACCGGCACCCCGGCGGGGGTTAGCCCGCTCACCGACGGGGATACGGTCACCGTGCGGATCGAGGGGATCGGCGAACTCACCAACCCGGTGGTGCCGGTCGCCTGATGCGTCCGACGTCTCGTTTCCGCAGGTCAGGTGCGGTTCGAGGGGTTGGATTTGGCCTGCCGGCACCGGGAGGGTAAAGTTCATTCCCGGCGCCGCAAGGGGCCAATGGGGTATGGGGTAATTGGCAGCCCGACTGATTCTGGTTCAGTTAGTCTAGGTTCGAGTCCTGGTACCCCAGCGCAGCCGCGGGTTCGTGAGAATCCTCGGACGCTGGATTCTGGCGGAGTTTGCTCCGCTCCTCGCGCGAGGGGCGGCAGGTGATCTCTGATAGAGTGCAGCTTCCTCACCGAGCGGGTGAGGAAGCAGATAGTTCTGGCCCCGTCGTCTAGCGGCCCAGGACGCCGCCCTCTCAAGGCGGTAGCGCCGGTTCGAATCCGGTCGGGGCTACGTCGTCGGCAGCCCGTCCCACCTCGTGGGGCGGGCTGTTTCGTGTCCGGCGGTGTTGCCGCTCGTACCCGGCCGGCCGTTGGCCTCCGCACCGGGCGGCCTGTCGTTCGCGCCGGAGCGGGGCGTTGTCGCCAGCCCCAGATTGCCGGTGCCGGACTCGGCGCGGCGGGAGGATGCGGCCATCCCCGTTGCCGTGCCCGCCGGGCGTGCCGCTAGACTAACCCCGCACCGCTCGTCAGGGCGGTGAAGCAGGAAAAGTGCCTGGCCCCGTCGTCTAGCGGCCCAGGACGCCGCCCTCTCAAGGCGGTAGCGCCGGTTCGAATCCGGTCGGGGCTACCACGCTCAACGGCCCGTCCCACCTGGTGTGGGCGGGCCGTTCGCCGTTCCCGCCCACCCTTCACGCTCCCCGCCCGCCCCTGGTGATCAAGAGGTTTACGTCACCGACGCCCCGATCGGCGACGCAAACTTCTTGATCAACGCGGCGATTGGGGGAGGGGAGGGGGCAGGGTGGGGGTTAGAGGCCGGAGAGGCGTTGGCCGGCGCGGACCACGGCCATGGCGTGGCGTTCGCCGGGGCGGCGGCCGAGGCGCTCGATCGGGCCGGAGATGCTGATCGCGGCGATCACCCGGCCGGTACGGTCGCGGATGGGAGCCGAGACGCTCGCCACACCCGCCTCCCGCTCGCCGACGCTCTGCGCCCAGCCGCGGCGGCGTACCTCGGCCAGGGTGCGGCCGGTGAACTTGGACCGGGGCAGCAGCGGCATGACCGCCTCGGGCGGCTCCCAGGCGAGCAGGATCTGCGCCGCGGAACCGGCCGTCATGGGCAGCACCGAGCCGACCGGCACGGTGTCCCGCAGGCCGCTGGCCCGCTCGGCGGCGGCCACGCAGATGCGCTCGTCGGCGCGGCGCAGGTAGAGCTGGGCGCTCTCGCCGGTGGCGTCGCGCAGCGCGGCGAGCAGCGGCTCGGCCGCAGTGAGCAGGACGTCCGGCGCGGCGTTCGCCAACTCGCCGAGCCGGGGGCCCGGGCGCCAGCGCCCCTGGGTGTCCCGGACCAGCATCCGATGGATCTCCAGCGCCTGCGCCAGCCGGTGCGCGGTGGCCCGGGGCAGCTTGGTGCGTTCAACGAGTTCGGCCAGGCTGGCGCCGTCGACACAGGCGGCCAGGATGACCACCGCCTTGTCGAGAACGCCGACACCGCTCATACTGTGTCCCACAAGCCGAAACATACCTCCCAGAATTTAGGATGTCCAGATGGTGGGAGTCACTCAACCGAGGACCCTGGCCGAGAAGGTCTGGGACGCGCACGTCGTCCGATCCGCCGACGGCGAGCCGGATCTGCTCTTCATCGACCTGCACCTGCTCCACGAGGTCACCAGCCCGCAGGCGTTCGACGGGCTGCGCCTGGCCGGTCGCCGGGTCCGCCGTACCGACCTGACGATCGCGACCGAGGACCACAACACCCCGACCGGGTACGACGACCCGGCGTTCCGGTCCCGGCGCGGCGACCTGCTCACGATCGCGGACCCCACCTCCCGCACACAGATCGAGACGCTGCGCCGCAACTGCGCCGAGTTCGGCGTACGGCTGCACCCGCTGGGCGACGAGAACCAGGGCATCGTGCACGTCATCGGCCCGCAGCTGGGTCTCACCCAGCCCGGCATGACGATCGTCTGTGGCGATTCGCACACCGCCACCCACGGCGCCTTCGGCGCGCTCGCGTTCGGCATTGGCACCAGCGAGGTGGAGCACGTGCTGGCCACCCAGACGCTGCCGCAGGCCCGCCCGAAGACCATGGCGGTGAACGTCACCGGCCAGCTCGCTCCCGGCGTCACCGCCAAGGACCTGGTGCTGGCGCTGATCGCCCAGGTGGGCACCGGCGGTGGGCGCGGCCACATCGTCGAGTACCGGGGCGAGGCGATCCGCGACCTCTCCATGGAGGGGCGGATGACCATCGCCAACATGTCCATCGAGTGGGGCGCCAAGGCCGGCATGATCGCGCCGGACGAGACGACCTTCGCGTACCTGAAGGGGCGGCCGAACGCGCCGCAGGGGGCCGACTGGGACGCCGCGGTGGCGTACTGGAAGACGCTCCCCACCGACGACGGGGCGACCTTCGACGCGGAGGTGACCCTGGACGCCAGCCGGATCACGCCGTTCGTCACCTGGGGCACCAACCCGGGTCAGGGCGCCCCGCTCGGCACCGCCGTGCCGGACCCGGAGGAGTTCGTCACCGAGCCGGAGCGGGCCGCCGCCCGCCGGGCCCTGGAATACATGGACCTCAAGCCCGGCACCCCGCTGCGCGACCTGGCCGTCGACGTGGTCTTCGTCGGTTCCTGCACCAACGGCCGGCTGGAGGACCTCCGCGCCGCCGCCGACGTGCTGCGCGGACACCAGGTGGCCGACGGCGTACGCATGCTGGTGGTCCCCGGCTCCGCCGCCGTGCGCGAAGCGGCCGAGGCGGAGGGGCTGGACAAGGTCTTCACCGACGCCGGCGCCGAGTGGCGCTTCGCCGGCTGTTCCATGTGCCTCGGGATGAACCCGGACACCCTGTCGCCGGGCCAGCGCTCGGCCTCGACCTCCAACCGCAACTTCGAGGGCCGCCAGGGCCGGGGCGGGCGTACCCACCTGGTATCCCCGCCGGTCGCCGCCGCCACCGCCGTGGTCGGCCGGCTGGCCGCCCCCGCCGACCTGTAGAAGGGCAGCCGAGAGATGGACAAGTTCACCACCCACACCGGCACCGCGGTGCCGCTGCGCCGGTCCAACGTGGACACCGATCAGATCATCCCCGCCGTGTACCTCAAGCGGGTGACCCGGACCGGGTTCGCGGACGGGCTCTTCAGCGCGTGGCGGGAGGACCCGTCATTCGTCCTCAACGATCCCTCCTATTCGGGAGCGTCGATTCTGGTCGCCGGCCCCGAGTTCGGTACGGGCTCCTCACGGGAGCACGCCGTGTGGGCCCTGCGGGACTGGGGCTTCCGCGCTGTGATCTCTCCTCGCTTCGGCGACATCTTCCGTGGCAACGCGCTGAAGGAAGGCCTCCTTCCGGTCGAGCTGGAATTGAAAGCCGTGGCGGAACTCTGGGATCTCGTGGAATCGGACCCCACCACCCCGGTCACGGTCGACCTCACCGCCCGCCAGGTCCGCGCCGGGGACGCCACCTGGGCCTTCCCGCTGGACGACCACAGCCGCTGGCGGCTGATGGAGGGCTTGGATGACATTGGACTCACCCTCCGGCACGAGGCCGAGATCGGCGCGTACGAGGCGTCCCGGCCGTCGTTCCTGCCCTCGGTGGCGTAGCCGTACGCCCGAGCGCACATCGGTTTTCGCCCCCACCGGTTCGCCGGTGGGGGCGAATCCGTTACGACACAAGGCCTTTTTTCCACCGAATGTTTGTGTCCCGGCAGCACAGGGCATACCGTGCGCGCAGAATGGCTCGCGTCGAGTCAGTTGCACAATCGGGAGGAAGTCGTGAACAAGGCCGAGCTCATCGAGGCGCTCGCCGTTCGCCTGGGGGACCGGAAGACGGCGACGGCCGCGCTCGACGCGGTCCTCGCTGAGGTCCAGGGGGCGGTCACCAAGGGCGAGAAGGTGGCGATCACCGGATTCGGAGCGTTCGAAAAGCGTGTCCGGGGCGCCCGAACAGCGCGCAACCCGCGGACCGGCGAGGCGGTGAAGGTCAAGAAGACCTCCGTCCCGACCTTCCGCCCGGGCGCTGGCTTCAAGGAGATGGTGGCCAGCGGCAAGGTGCCGAAGGCCACGGCCGCTGCCAAGAAGATTGCCGCCGCCGCAGCCAAGACCACCGGAGCGAAGGCGACCGGGGCCAAGGCGACCGGGGCCAAGGCGACCGCGGCGAAGAAGACCGCCGCGGCCGGTGCCGCCAAGAAGACCACGGCGGCGAAGGCGGCCAAGGCGACCGCGGCGAAGAAGGCCGCGCCGGCGAAGAAGGCCGCCGCGGCCAAGACGACCGCGGCGAAGAAGACCGCCGCGGCGAAGAAGACCGCCGCGGCCAAGAAGACCACCGCCGCCAAGAAGACGACGGTGGCCAAGAAGACCACGGCGGCGAAGAAGACGACGGCGGCGAAGAAGACCACGGCCGCCAAGAAGGCACCCGCGAAGAAGGCGCCGGCCAAGAAGACCGCCACGCGGCGCTGACCGTACCGGCCCAAAAGGGCGCCCACCGCTCGCGGTGGGCGCCCTTTTCCATGGGTACGCCGGAGACCGGCGGCGCGGTCGACCGGCCGGAGCAGTCCGCGCGCCGAACCCGCCACCCACCGGCAACCGCGTGGAGCAGCACGGGCGTGCCGGTGGTGGGTCTCCACAACGGCGGCGCCAGCCAGGGGGCTCTTCCCCTACAGCCGGTCGGCGGCCAGCAGGCGGCTGCCGGTGAAGGCGAGCAGCCAGCCGCCGCCCTTCGGGGTGGTGAAGTCGCCGGCCCCGCCGGTCAGCCGCTCCAGCATGCCCGGGATCACCTTGCCCTGGCTGCACACCGCGACCGGGTCGCCGGCCTCGGCCAGCTCAGTCAGCCGGGCCGCCGCGGCCAACACGCACTCGTCCGGTTGCTGGCCGGGTTTCGGTTCGTCCAGGTCACCGGCCACCTCGATGGGCAGGTCGAGCCGGGCGGCCGCCGGGTCGAGGGTCTGCACGCAGCGCCGGGCCGAGGCGGCGAGCAGGCGTACCGGGCGAACCAGGGCCACCAGCTCGGCCAGGGCCTGCGCCTGGGCCCAGCCCTCCGCGTCCAGCGGCCGGCCGGCGTCCGGGCCGGTCCAGGTGCCCCGCCTGCCGGCGTGCCCGTGCCGGACCAGCAGCACGGTGGCGGTCACCGGCGGCAGCGCCGCGAACGCGGCGATCACCTCGCCGTCGTGCGGGTAGCTGACCCGGCGTACCGCCTCGTCGACGGGGAGCCAGTGCACCTGGTCCACCTCGGTGTCCGGCTGGAAGCCGCCCTCCGCCACGGCCCGCATCGACCAGTAGTCGACCGCCTTCGGCCGGCCCTCGCTGCGGTAGCGGATCGTCGGCAGGCGGACCTGCGGCACGGCCCGGACATCGGCCTCCTCGGCGACCTCGCGGACCGCCGCCCGCAGCGGGTGCTCGCCGGGATCCAGCTTGCCCTTGGGCAGCGACCAGTCGTCGTACCGGGGGCGGTGCACCACGCAGACCTCGACGCTGGCCGCCGCCGGGCGCCAGACGACGCCGCCCGCCGCCCGGATCCGCACCGGCTCGTCGTCCGTCATCCGCTCACCGTATGCGCGATCCGTGCCCGCCGTGGGCCGCTCAGCTCGCCGTCCCGCCGACCCGGTGCAGCAGCAGCTCCTGCAGGTGGGTCAGCGGCGCCTCCTCGGTGCCCGTACGCCGGCTCCAGCTGCCGTCCCCGGCCAGCTCGAAGGCGTCCACGTCCGGGCTGAACGCGGCGGTCAGCACCTGGTCGAGCTCGGCCCGGGCGATTGGGTCGCTCACCTGCACCAGCGCCTCCACCCGGCGGTCCAGGTTGCGGTGCATCAGGTCGGCCGAACCCATCCAGAACTCGGCGTCGCCGTTGTTGCCGAACCGGAAGATCCGCGAGTGCTCCAGGAACCGGCCCAGAATCGAGCGGACCCGGATGTTCTCCGACAGCCCCGGCACCCCCGGGCGCAGCGTGCACATGCCCCGGATCAGCAGGTCGACGTGGACACCGGCCTGGGAGGCCCGGTAGAGCGCGTCCGTGATCTCCTCGTCCACCAGGGCGTTCACCTTGAACTGCACCAGCCCCGGCATGCCGAGCCGGACATGGGCGACCTCCCGTTCGATCCGCTCGATCAGGCCGCTGCGGATGCCCTGCGGGGCCACCAGCAGCCGCCGGTACGCGGTCTGCCGGCTGTAGCCGGTCAGCACGTTGAACAGGTCGGTCAGGTCGGCGCCGATCTCCGGGTCGGCGGTGAGCATGCCGAAGTCCTCGTAGAGCCGGGCGGTCTTCGGGTGGTAGTTGCCGGTGCCGATGTGGCAGTAGCGGCGGATCTGGTTGCCCTCCTGGCGTACCACCAGGGCGGTTTTGCAGTGCGTCTTCAGGCCGACCAGGCCGTAGACGACGTGGCAGCCGGCGCGCTCCAGGGTGCGCGCCCACCCGATGTTCGCCACCTCGTCGAAGCGCGCCTTCAGCTCGACCAGCACCACCACCTGTTTGCCGGCGGCCGCCGCGTCGACCAGCGCGTCGACGATCGGGGAATCGCCGCTGGTGCGGTAGAGGGTCTGCTTGATGGCCAGCACGTTCGGGTCGGCGGCGGCCTGCTCGATGAAGCGCTGCACGCTGGTGGCGAACGAGTGGTACGGGTGGTGCACCAGCACGTCGCCGTCGCGCAGGGTGGCGAAGACGCTGCGGGGCACCTCGCCCTCGGTGAGCCGGGGGTGGGTGGCCGGCACGAACGGCGGGTCCTTGAGGTCGGGGCGGTCGGCCTCGCCGTACACCTGCCAGAGCGCGGAGAGGTCGAGCAGGCCGCGGACCCGGAGCACGTCGTGGCTGTCCATGTCCAGCTCGCGGACGAGCAGCTCCAGCATGTGGTCGGAGATGGACGCGGCCACCTCCAGCCGTACCGGGGGACCGAACCGGCGCCGGGCCAGTTCTCGTTCCAGGGCCTGGAGCAGGTCCTCGTCGCGGTCCTCGTCCACCTCGACCTCGGCGTTGCGGGTGACCCGGAACAGGTGGCACTCCACCACCTGCATCCCGGAGAAGAGCTGCCCGAGATGCACCGAGATGAGGTCTTCCAGCGGCAGGAACCGGACGCCCGGCTGGTCGCGGGCCACCCGGACGAACCGGGGTACGTTGTTCGGCACCTTGACCCGGGCGAACAGCTCCGATCCGCCGTCCGGGTCGCGGACCGACACGGCCAGGTTCAACGACCGCCCGGAGATGTACGGGAACGGGTGCGCCGGGTCCACCGCGAGCGGGGTGAGCACCGGGAAGATGTGCTCCCGGAACCAGGTGCGCAGCCGTTCCCGCTCCGGGTCGTCCAGGTCGCTCCAGCGCAGGATCCGGATGTCCTCCTCGGCCAGTCTCGGCAGCAGTTCGTCGACGAAGCAGGTGGCGTGCCGGGCGACCAGGTCCGCGGTCTTCTCCGCGACCAGCTCCAACTGGGTACGCAGCGGCAGCCGGTCACCCCCGCGTACCGGCAGGCCGGCGGAGAGGCGTCGCTTCAGCCCGGCCACCCGCACCATGTAGAACTCGTCCAGGTTGCTGGCGAAGATGGCCAGGAACTTTGCCCGCTCCAGCAGCGGGGTGCGCGGGTTCTCGGCGAGCGCCAGCACCCGGGCGTTGAAGTCGAGCCAGGAGAGCTCCCGGTTGAGGAAACGATCCTCGGGCAGCGGCTGCGCCGCCGGCGGTGCGGCGTCCGGCGCCGGACCCGGCCCCTCGACCGGGTCGAGGGACTCCTCCAGCCCCGCCGAGTCGGGGGCCGACGCCTCAACGGGCAGGTCCTCCTCGGGTGCGCGGACGCGGCGGAAGCGGCCGTCGGTGCCGCGGGCCGGGGCGCCGTTGCGGGGCGCGGTCGGGTGCAGGAAGTGCGGCGGGCTCTCGGGCTGCTCGCGAGGGGTGCTCACCCCCTCATGATTCCCCGATTCCGGTGAACGGAAAATGAACTCGGGGCAGGTTGCTCAGGCCATCGTCGGCAACGTCACCCGGACGACCGCACCGGCCGCGTCCCGCTCGATCCGGACCCGCTGCCCGAGCCGGAGCAGCCGCAGCCCGGAGGCGTCGAAGGCCCGCGCCGGGAAGGCCAGCTCGGTGCCGTCGTCGAGGAGCAGCACGCCGCTGCGGGTCGCCGCGTCGTAGGTGGCCACCGTGCCCTGCATGCCAGCACCGTACCCGACAGGTCGGCCGGGGGTGGCGGCCGCGCGGGCGTCGAGCAGCGCGGCGGTGCGCGGGCCCAGGCCCAGCCGGGCGGCGGCGGCCAGGTCCGCCGAGACGTCCACGTCACGGCGCAACGTGGGCCAGGCACCGCGCAGCGGGCGCGCCCCGCTGGCCGCGTGCGCCGCGGCCGAGCCCGGGCCGAACCGGGGATCCAGGGGTACGCCGGGCGGCGCGGCGAGCAGCACGGTGCCGGTGGCCGGGGCATCGGCCGCGAACCCGCGTACCCCCGGCGGGCCGGTGCGGACGGCCCGCAGCGCCGCGGCCAGCTCAGCCGGGCGCAGCGCCGGCAGGTCGGCGGTGAGCCCGGCGACCGCGGCGCGCGGGCCGGCGGCTGCCGCGCCGTGCCGGAAGGCGGCGTTCAGCCCGGCTGCGGGGTCCGCCACCACCCGGGCGCCGGCCGCCGCCACCTCCGCCGCCACCCGCGAGTCGTCCGTCACCACCAGCACCTCGCCGACCGCCGGGCAGGACCGCACCGCGCGGACCGTGTCGGCCGCCAGCGCCAGCGCCAGCTCCTCGTGTGGTACGCCGGACAGCGCGCCCCGCAGGCGGCTCTTCGCCGCCTCGAGGCGTTTCACCGGCACCACCACGGTCCAGCTCGGCTCGGGCACGTGACCATCCTGCCAGTGGGGACGGCGGTACCCTCTCTGGCCGGACCCAGGGCGAGCAGGCATGATTTCGTCGCGGGGCGTGGGTGCGTGGGGCGCGAGGAGGAGACAGGGTGGCGCGGCGGAAGGTGGGATTCTGGCCACGGTTAGCCGTGGTGTTGGTCAAGCCGGTGTTGAACGTCTGGACGCGGCGCACCTGGCGGGGCATGGAGCACCTGCGTCGCGACGGCGGCATGATCATCGTGCCCAACCACATCTCGCACGCCGACCCACTGGTCTCCGCGCACTTCATCTACGACTCCGGGCGCTGGCCGCAGTTCCTCGGCAAGGCCAGCGTGTTCCGGGTGCCGGTGATCGGCTGGATCCTGCACCGGTGCCGGCAGATTCCGGTGGAGCGCGGCTCGGTCGAGGCGGCCAGGTCGCTGGACAAGCTGGTCGCGGCGGTCCGCGAGGGCGGCGCCGTGGTGATCTACCCGGAGGGGACCACCACCCGCGAACCGGACCTGTGGCCGATGAAGGGCAAGACCGGGGCGGCCCGGCTGGCGCTGGCCACCGGCGCGCCGGTGATCCCGGTCGCCATGTGGGGGCCGGAGCGGATGTTCGACCCGCGGGCGGCCCGGTTGCGGCTGCGCCCGCGGACCCCGGTGACCGTGGTCGCCGGGCCCCCGATCGACCTGAGCCGTTGGGCGGGCGCCACGCCGACCCGGGCGGTGCTGGAGGAGATGACCGACACGATCATGCTGCGGATCCGTGACCTGGTCGCCGAGATTCGCGGCGGCACCCCACCACCGCTCTGGGAGCGCCCCGCCCGCGCCCGTTCCCGCGAGGTGAGTGAATGAGCGAGCGCAGCGAGCGAATTGGCCGGCTCAGCGCGGTGGTGCCTCATGGCGTCGCCGACCGTAGGGAGGCGACGGTATGAGCGGGCATGTGGCCGTGCTGGGGGCGGGGTCGTGGGGGACCGCGTTCGCCAAGATCCTCGCCGACGCCGGGCGGGACGTGACGATCCTGGCCCGGCGGCGGTCGGTGGCCGACGCGATCCGCACCGAGCACCGCAATCCGGACTACCTGCCGGACCTCCGGCTGCCCGACCGGGTCACCGCGACGGGCGACGCCGAGGAGGCGATCGCCGGGGCGGAGGTGGTGGTGCTCTCCGTGCCGTCGCAGACGCTGCGCGCCAACCTGGCCGAGTGGACCCCCCACCTGGATCCGGACGCCACGCTGGTCTCTCTGATGAAGGGCATCGAGCTGGGCACCACCAAGCGGATGAGCCAGGTGATCATGGAGACCGCCGGGGTGCCCGCCGATCGGGTGGTGGTCGTCTCCGGGCCCAACCTGGCCCCGGAGATCGCCGCCGAGCAGCCCGCCGCGACCGTGGTCGCCAGCACCGACAGCCGGCGGGCCGCCCTCGTCCAGTCGTCGATCCGGACGTCGTACTTCCGCCCGTACACCAATGACGACGTGATCGGCTGCGAGCTGGGCGGAGCCGTGAAGAACGTGATCGCCCTGTCGTACGGGATCGCCACCGCGATGGGCTTCGGCGACAACACCCGGGCCATGTTGATGACCCGCGGGCTGGCCGAGACCGCCCGGTTGGGCGTGGCGCTCGGCGCCGACCCGATCACCTTCGCCGGCCTGGCCGGCATGGGTGACCTGGTGGCGTCCTGCTCCTCGCCGCTGGCCCGCAACCGCACCTTCGGCGAGCACCTGGGCCGGGGGGAGACCCTGGAGCAGGCCCAGGCGGCCACCCGGCAGACCGCCGAGGGGGTGAAGAGCTGCCTGGCCATCCGGGACCTGGCCCGGGCGCACGGGGTGGAGATGCCGATCACCGAGCAGATCGAGCGGATCTGCCACGAGGGGATGGATCCGCGGCTCGCCGTGGACGCGCTGATGAGCCGGACCGCGAAGCCCGAGTCGTACGAGTGAGGCGGCTGCATGAGCGAGTGGGGTGACGGCACCCGCAGCGTGCACGCCGGGCTGCCGGCCCCGGCGCCCGGTGCACCGTTCCTACCGGGGCCGGTCTTCGCCGCGCCGTACCACCTGGACCCGTGGGAGGGGCCGGCGGCGGCGCCCAACGGGTACGGCCGGCCGGACAACCCCACCCGGCGGCTGCTGGAGGCGGCCATCGGGGAGCTGGAGGGCGGGGACTGCCGGGTCTTCGCCAGCGGCCAGGCGGCCATCACCGGGCTGCTGCTGGCGCTGCTGCGCCCCGGGGACACCGTGCTGCTCCCCGCCGACGGCTACTTCCCGGTCCGCGCGTTCGCCACCGCCACCCTCGAGGGCATCGGGGTGCGGGTCCACTTCGTGCCGACGGCCGGGCCGTACCCCTCGTTCGAGGGTGTCCGCCTGGTGCTGCTGGAGACCCCGGCGAACCCCGGCCTGGACGTGGCCGACGTGCCGGCCCTGGCCACCGCCGCGCACGCCGCCGGGGCGCTGCTCGCGGTGGACAACACCACCGCCACCCCGCTCGGGCAACGCCCGCTGGATCTCGGAGCCGACGTGGTGGTCGCCTCCGGCACCAAGGCGCTCACCGGCCACTCCGACCTGCTGCTCGGCTACGTGGCGACCCGCTCCGCCGAGCTGCTCGACCCGGTGACGGCCTGGCGGACCACCACCGGCGGCATTCCCGGCGCGTTCGACTGCTGGCTGGCGCACCGCTCGCTGGCGACCGTGGACCTGCGGCTGGCCCGGCAGACCGCCAACGCCGAGGCGCTCGCCCGGCTGCTCGCGGGCCGCGCCGACGTCACCGGCCTGCGCTGGCCCGGGCGGCCGGAGGATCCGGCGTACCCGGTCGCCTCGGTCCAGATGCGACGGATGCCCGGGGTGCTCTCGTTCGACCTGGGCGACGCCGCCCGGGTGGCCCGGTTCCTGGACGCGTCCCGGCTGGTTGCCGCCGCCACCTCGTTCGGCGGGCTGCACACCACCGCCGACCGGCGGGCCCAGTGGGGCGACGACACCGCCCCCGGCTTCGTCCGGCTCTCCTGCGGGATCGAGGATCCGGCCGACCTGGTGGCCGACGTGACCGCCGCGCTGGACGCCAGCGCGGCCTGACCCCGGCACGGTTCGGTCGCCAGCGTGGCCCGACCCCGGGGACGGCCCGATCGTCGGCGCGGACTGACCCCGGCGCGGACTGACACCGCAGCGCGCCGGTGCCGGGGCGGCCGGCCGGCGTCAGCTCCGCTAAGGTGACGGACAGCCACGGCCCGCGCGGCCCCGACCGGAGGAGGTGAGCCCGATCCACCAGCGAAGGACCGGCGCTCCCCGCCGAATCCGCGTCGTCCCTGGTTAGGCGACGCCGGGAGCGCCGACGAGCGTTCCCGAAAGGCATGCCATGGCACCGTTCCCTCCCGACCGTCCCGCCCTCGTCGCCCGGCTGCGTGCCGCCGGCTGCGTCTACGCCGAGGACGAGGCGGACCTGCTGATCGCCGCCGCCGACTCGGCCGCGACCCTGACCGAGCTGGTCGACCGCCGGGTCGCCGGCCTGCCGCTGGAACACCTGCTCGGCTGGGCCGAGTTCTGCGGTCGGCGGATCGCCGTCGACCCGGGGGTCTTCGTGCCCCGGGGGCGGACCGCCCTGCTGGTCGCCGCGGCGGCGGCGGTGGCCGGTCCGGCACCGGCCGTGCTCGACCTCTGCTGCGGGTCCGGCGCCGCCGCGCTGGTGCTGCACGGCCGGCTCGCGCCCCGCTGGCTGGCCGCCGCCGACCTCGACCCGGCCGCGGTGGCCTGCGCCCGGCGCAACCTCGCCCCGCTCGGCGTGCCCGTCTACCAGGGCGACCTGTTCGGGCCGATCCCGACCGAGTGGCGGGGCCGCCTGGATCTGGTGGTGGCGAACGCCCCGTACGTGCCGAGCGGCGCGCTGGCCCTGATGCCGGCGGAGGCGCGGCTCTACGAGGCGCCGATGGCGCTGGACGGCGGCGACGACGGGCTGGCCGTGCTGCGCCGGGTGGCGGCCGGCGCGGCCGAGTGGCTCGTCCCGGGCGGGCACCTGGCCGTGGAGTCCAGCGCCGGCCAGGCCGAGGAGCTCTGCGGGGTGCTGGCCGACGCGGGCCTGGTGCCGACCGCGGTGCACGACGAGGAGTTGGACGCCACGGCCGTCACGGCCCGCCGGCCCGGCTGAGCGCCGCGCGGGCCGGCCCTGCGGTGCCCGGCGGGCGGCTACGGGAGTGGGGCGTCGTTCTGTTCCCGCCCGGCGCCCCGGGCGTCGGTCTGCCACGCCCGCACGGCGGCCGGTGGAGCCAGCTCGGCAGGGTGCCGTCGGTCCGAGCGCGGTGTATCCCGACCGACGCTACGAACTTGATGTCGTCAACGATTCAGCCGCGGCGGCGAGCCTGCCCCCCGGCACCGATCCATGCACGACGCCGGGCGCCGATCCATTTTCGACATCAAGTTCGTAGCGTCTGCGAGGGGCAGGTGGCCATGGCGAGCTGCGGCCGAACAGGGGCCACGCGAGTTGCTTCCGTCGAGCGGGGACCGGATGGCGAGTGGCCGTCCGGGGCATGGCGGGCCGCTGAACGGCGAATTAGCCTCGGGCCAGGCTCGGTGGGGAGGGGTGGCCGTGGGCAGCACGGGTGTGCCGGTGGTGGTGGGTCTCGACAACGGCGGCACCAGCAACAACGCCACCGTCCTGACCGTCGACGGCCGGTTCCTGGTGGACCGGCTGGTGGAGATCCCGAGCGAGGTCCAGGCCGGGCCGGAGGCGGCGATCGAGGCGCTGGCCCGGGCGTTCGACGGCATCGTGGCGCGCACCGGGGTGCCTCGGGAACTGGTGCGTGCCGTCGGGCTGGACACCCCCGGCCCGGCGAGCGCCACCGGGGTCATCTCCTCGCGCGGCTCGACCAACTTCTCCCAGCCGGCCTGGCGGGGCTACGACGTGCGGGGCGCCTTGGAGCACCGGCTCGGCCTCCCGGTGGTCTACGCCAACGACGGCAACGCGGCGGCCCTGTACGCGCACCACGTCCACTTCGGCGTGGACGCGATGCGCCGTTCCTCGGTCGCCGCCATCGTCGGCACCGGGCTCGGCGGTGGGGTGGTGGAGGACGGCCGCGTGGTCGGCGGCGCGGCCGGCATGGCGGGGGAGTTCGGGCACGTGCACATCCCGCTCGACGGGCTGCTGGCGCCGGGCCAGGCGCCCCCCGTTTGCGCCTGCGGCTTCACCGGTGACGTGGAGAGCGTCGCCTCGCTCACCGCCATCGAGCGGAACCTGCTGCCGTACTGGCTGGGCCGGTTCCCGGGGCATCCGCTGGCGGCCGAGCCGCCGGGCCGGGCGGCGAAGCTGGTGCGCGGCTACGGCGAGCGGGGCGACCCGTTGGCTCGGGAGGTGTTCACCCAGCAGGCGATGGCGTTGGGCCGGTTGTTCACCATCGCGGCGAACTTCACCGACCCGCAGGCGTACTTCGTCGGCGGTGGCGTGGTGGAGGCGGCGCCGCAGTTCCGCGACTGGTTCCTCGCCACCGTGCGGGAGTACACGGTGCTCCGCGCCGAGCAGCGCGCGGTGGCCACCTTCGCGCTGGTGCCGGATCGGGACATGGCCGGCGCGCGGGGGGTGGCCATCGCGGCGCTGGAGGCGGTCCGGTCCGGCTCCGCCGCCGGCCCGCTGGTCGCCGGCTGACCCGCGGCCGGGTCAGGGATCAGCCGCGCGGTGGGGCGCCGGTGAACGCCGTCCAGGCGGCCGGGGAGAAGACCAGCACCGGGCCGGCCGGGTCCTTGGAGTCGCGGACCGCGACGGCCTCGGGCAGCGACGCCATCTCGACGCACGCGCCCTCGTCGCCGCTGTGGCTGCTCTTGCGCCAGCCGGTCGCTGCCGGGCGGGGGCTGTTCGTGCCGTTCATCCGGGTCTACCTCTCGTTCAACAGGCGGAGGAGCTGGTCCCGGCTGGCCGGCGGGCTCAGCGCCACGGTCCGCAGGTGCTCCATGATCTTGGTGCAGGTACGCAGGTCGCCCGGCCGGTCCAGGACCATCTGCCCGGCGACCGTCTCCACCGAGGCGATGATCGGGTCCTCGGGGTCGGCGAACTCCAGGATGTGCAGCGAGCCCCGGGTGCCCCGGTGGTAGCCCGCGGCGAGAGGGATCACCTGCACGGTGATGTTGGGCAGTTCGGCCATCTTCAGCAAGTGTCGTAGCTGTCCCTCCATCACGGACCGGTCGCCGACCGGGCGCAGCAGCGCGCCCTCGTCGATGATGGCGTCGAGGATCGGCGGATCGTCACTCGTGAGCCGCTGCTGCCGGTCGAGGCGCAGGTGGACGCGCTGCTCCACCTGCTCGTCGCTGAGCGTGTGCGGGCCGCCGCGCATCACGCCGCGGATGTAGTCGGCGGTCTGGAGCAGGCCGGGCACCACCGAGGGCTCGAAGTTGGCGATCCCGGTCGCCTCCGCCTCCAGGGCGATGAAGTCGATGGTCCGCCGGTCCAGCAGGTACGAGTAGGAGACCCACCAGCCGGGCTTGCGGGCGTCCTTGGCGAGCTGCACCGCCGCGGCGATCTCGTCGGGGCCGACCCGGTAGAGGGTGAGCAGCGCGCGCACGGTGGCCGGGCTGACCAGCGTCTGCGCGTTCTCGTACCGGGACAGGGTGCTCCGGGTGCTGTTGATCTCGTCGGCCGCGGCCTCGAGGGTCAGGCCGGCGGCCTCCCGGTGGGTACGCAGGGCGATGCCGAGCCGTCGGGCCCGGGCGGTCTTCGGCGCCATGCATCGATGGTCGCATATCAAGGGGAGGATGCGCATGAGAGAAGTTCGATGAGAGTTGCATTCACGCGTGTCCACCTGTCAATCTGTGTTCGCGTCCTCACCACCGGTTGTCGTGGCGACGGTGGTGGTGAGTGACCGGAGGGGATGGGGCGCGCGGCGATCGGGTTTTCACTCCCCCCACGACCCGATCGCCGCGTGCCCCTACCGCCCAGAGCACGGGGAGGGGATCGCATGACGGTGACGGGCTGCCGCCCGCTGGGCGGGGGTGGACGGGCATGACCCGCTTCCTCGTGGTCCTCACCGACGTCCGCCCGATGGAAGGGTTGGGGCGCAACGAGCGGACGAGCCCCGAGCGGCGCCGGCAGGTGGTCGGCGCGAACAGCCGGGAGGCGGCGGACCGGATCGCCGGCGCCTTCATGGCGCTGGGCATGGTCCGGGCGGGGCGGCAACGGGTCAAGGTCATCGCGGTGGGGCGCCGCCCCCGAATCCCGGAGCAACCGGACTGAACCCCCGGCCACCCGGCCTCACAACAGCTTGCGCCGCTTCAGGTACGCGACCAGGTCGTCGTAGACGCCGCCCTCGTTGGCGAACATGGCGACGTTGCGGGCGGTGGACAGCCACGGCCGGGTGGACGGGCGGACCTCCTTCAGCGCCCGCTCCAGGTCTCGCTGCTCGATCATCCGGACCTGGCCGGTGCGTACCGAGTCGGCCATCGCGAACTCGGCGGCGCTCTCGCAGAGGTGGGCCAGGTCGGCGCCGGAGAAGTCCTCGGTCGCCGCGACCACCCGGTGCAGGTCGATGTTGGCGATCGGCCGCTTGCGCAGGTGGTACTCCAGGATCGCCGCACGGGCCTCGGCGTCCGGCGGCAGCACCAGCACCACCCGGTCCAGCCGGCCCGGCCGGCGCAGCGCCGGATCGACGTCCCACGGGGTGTTCGTGGCCGCCAGCACGAAGACGCCCTCGTTGTCGCCCTCCATGCCGTCCAGCTCGGCCAGGAGCTGGTTGCCCAGCGTGCGCATCGAACTCGACGAGACCTGCGACCGCTTGTGGCCCAGGGCGTCGATCTCGTCGAGGAAGAGCACGCAGGGGGCATCGCGCCGGGCCGCCTCGAACAGCTGGTGCAGGTTCCGCTCCGAGTTGCCGATCCACATGTCCAGCACGTCCACGATGGACAGCGACAGGAACTTCGCGCCCATCTCCCCGGCCACCGCCCGGGCCAGGAAGGTCTTGCCGCAGCCGGGCGGCCCGTAGAGCATCAGGCCGCCGCGCAGGCTCTTGCCGTACATCCGGCGCAGCTCCGGGTTGCGCAGCGGGCCGAGGAAGGCCAGCTCCAGCCGCTCCTTCACGGCCGACATGCCGCCCACGTCGGCCAGCCGGACCGAGGAGGACTCCACGTCGTACACCCGGTCGGCCTCGCCGCGGACCGGCTCCGGCTCGTCGCCGGCCCGGGCGAAGCGCGGCGGCACGACGTCGGCCAACTCCTGCTCGTACGCGGCCAGCGGGTCGTCCCCCGACGGACCGGCGGTCGCCGGGCGCTGCGCCGGCGGCGTCGGGCGGTCGTCCCCGGACGGGCCGGCGGGGGCGGGCGGCGCCGGGCGGTCGTGCTCCGGCGAGGCGGTGGGCGCCGCGCGCTGCGCCGGAGGTACGGGCGCGCCGAGTGCCCGCTGCATCAGGGCCTGGGCCTGCGCGTTGGCCGGATCCCGGGCGAGCGCCTGCCCGATGTGCGCGATGGCCTCGGCGCCCCGGCCGTCGTCCAACAGCAGGCCGGCCAAGTGCAGGCGCAGCGGCAGGTCGTCGGGCCGGGCGTCGAGGGCGGCCAGCAGGCTGTCGATGAGGGCATCGGAGCTCACAGGACGAGCAGCCTAGTGCGCTGCCTCCCCGATCCGCTCACCCTCTCGGGCCGCATCGCCACCGGCGGTGCGGCGGCCGTTCGACTGCGACGGTCGCCCGATTACTCCCTGTTATCGATCGTTGACCGGTTGCGCGGCGAGGTGCCGTCTCCTCGGGTATCGGCTGCCCGGGCTCGCCACGCACAGTAGGGTCAACCGGGTGAGCGCCACCGGCGAGCACGGCCAGCCGCAGTCGCGAACGAAGAGGTGACCGGAGTGACCACCCCAGGCAAGACCCGTGTGGCGATCGTCTTCGGCGGCCGCAGCCCCGAGCACGGCATCTCCTGCGTCAGCGCGGGCAGCGTGCTGGCCGCGCTGGACCCGGATGAGTTCGAGGTGGTCCCGGTCGGTATCACCCGGCAGGGCCAGTGGGTGCTGGCCAGCGGCGATCCGGGCCAACTGGCCATCCAGGATCGCAAGCTGCCGGAGATCACTGCCGGCTCCGGCGCGGAACTGGTGCTGCGCGCCGACCCGGCGGCGGGTGGCCTGATGGTGCTCGACCCGACGCAGGGCCCCCGGGCGCTGGCCGACGTGGACGTGGTCTTCCCGGTGCTGCACGGCGCGTACGGCGAGGACGGCACCATCCAGGGGATGCTGGAGATGGCCGGCATCCCGTACGTCGGGGCGAACGTGTTCGCCTCCGCGGCGGCCATGGACAAGGAGTTCACCAAGAAGCTCTGCGTCGCCGAGGGCATCCCGGTCGGCCCGTACGTGGTGCTGCGCAACGGGATGACAATGACTGAGGAGGACAAGGAGCGCCTCGGCCTGCCGGTCTTCGTCAAGCCGTCCCGGGCCGGTTCCTCCTTCGGCATCACCAAGGTCGACGACTGGTCCCAGCTCGACGCGGCGGTCGCCACCGCCCGCGAGATCGACACCAAGGTGCTGGTCGAGGGCGCGATCGTCGGCCGCGAGATCGAGTGCGGCGTGCTGGAGGGGGAGGCCGGCGGTGCCCCCGAGGCGTCGGTGCTGGCCGAGGTGCGGATGATCGGCGGCCGTGACTGGTACGACTTCGAGGCGAAGTACATCTACGCCGACGAGGTCTGCGAGTACGACGTCCCGGCGAATCTGCCCGAGCCGGTCGCCCGCCGGGTGCAGGAGTACGCCACCCGCGCGTTCACCGCGCTGGACTGCTCCGGGCTGGCCCGGGTCGACTTCTTCGTCACACCGGAGCTGGACGTCTATCTCAACGAGATCAACACCATGCCCGGTTTCACCCCGACCTCGATGTTCCCGCGCATGTGGGCGGCCAGCGGTCTGGAGTATCCGAAGCTGGTCAACCGCCTCATCCGCACCGCCCTCCGCCGCGCCGGCCGCTGACCCGTCACGCGGCTCAAGATCCGGCCTGATTCACGCAAAGAGTGGCCGTTCCGGCGCGGAAGGCCACTCTTTCCGTGAATCTGCGCCCACCCAGGGGCGCGACATCAGCCGGAGCAGCCGGACGGCACGGTCTTGGCCGAGGGGACCGCCGCGACGATGGCGTCGGAGATCGGGGCGACCCACTGCAGCGGCTGCTCGTACTGCTTGGGCAGCCGGACCCGGACGGGGGTCTCCCGGTCGACGGTGGTCAGCACGCTGCCGTCGGCTTCCTGCGCGGCGTACCAGCAGACCTTGTTGACCCGCCACACCTCGTCGGTGGGCTGGATCACCGGCGGGGTGCCGCCGCAGGCCACGGTCAGCGCTGGGTCGCCGTACGCGGCGTTCTGCTCGGCGCCGGCGGTGACCGGCCGCTGCTTCAGGTCGCGCACGCTCGGCGGGAGCTGCGACAGCAGGGCCCGGCACAGCGTCGCCGGCCGTTCGGCCAGGGCCGGGGCGGGCATCTCGACCGGGGCGGTCGACTGCGGCCGCACGGCGGTCGCCGACGGCTGCGGTGCGGCGGCCGGCTCGTCCGGGGCCAGCTTGGCGAAGGTGAACCCGGCCACCGCCACGGTCACCGGCACCGCGATCAGCGTCGCCCAGAGTGCGGCGCCGCGGGTGCTCCGGTCCCGGCGCGGGGCCTCGTCGGCCGTGCGGGCCTCGTCGGCAGCGGGGGAGGTAGTGATCTTGTCCACTTACAGGCGCACCACCGAACACGTGAGGGTGCGGGTGATGCCGGGCACCATCTGCACCTTGCTGACGATGAGTTTGCCGAGCTCGTCGACGGTGTTCGCCTCGGTGAGGACGACCACGTCGTACGGCCCGGTGACGGCGTCGACACGCACCACGCCGGCAAGGTCCGAGATCTGACCGGCCACGTCACGCGCCCGCCCGACCTCGGTCTGGATGAGGATGTACGCCTGTACCACGACTCGACCTCCGTCTGTCGCCGCCTGGGGCGGTCCGAAGGGTGAAACTACCGTACGGAGCAGCCGTGATCCGTATCGGTGGCCGGTTGGACGCGGTGAGCGAGGCCACGGCGTGGGCGAAGCGAGTGACGAGTGAGCGCGACGAGGGGACGGCATGACGGTCGCGGGTGTCGGGGAATTCGGGCTGATCGACCGGGTGACCGCCCGGCTGACGCAGGGGGAGAGCTGCCTGCTCGGTCCCGGTGACGACGCGGCGGTGGTCGCCGCGCCGGACCGGCGGGTGGTGGCCTCCACCGACGTGCTGGTGGAGGGGCGGCACTTCCGCCGGGACTGGTCCGGGGCCCGCGACGTCGGGCACCGGGCGGCGGCCGCCAACCTCGCCGACATCGCGGCCATGGGCGCCACTCCGACCGCACTGCTGGTCGCCCTCTGCATCCCGGCGGAGCTGGACACGAGCTGGGCGGAGGAGTTGGCCGACGGGCTGGGCGCCGAGGCGGCCCTGGTCGGGGCGGGCGTGGTCGGCGGCGACATGTCGTCCAGCCCCGTCATCACGATCGCCGTGACCGCCCTGGGCGATCTGGGCGACCGCCCGCCGGTGGTCCGCTCCGGGGCCCGCCCGGGCGACGTGGTGGCGCTCGCCGGGCGCACCGGCTGGGCAGGGGCCGGCTACACCGTGCTGTCCCGGGGCTTCCGCACGCCCCGGCTGCTGGTCGAGGCGTACCGCCGACCCGAGGTGCCGTACGCGGCCGGCCCGGAGGCCGCCCGGCACGGCGCCACCGCCATGATCGACGTCTCGGACGGGCTGCTCGCCGACCTGGGGCACGTGGCGCGGGCCAGCGGCGTGGCGATCGACCTGACCCGGGACGCGTTCGAGGTGCCCCGGCAGATGCGCGACGCGGCCCAGGCGCTCGGGGTCGACCCGTACTCCTGGATCCTGGCCGGCGGCGAGGACCACGCCCTGGCGGCGACCTTCCCCGCGGCGGCGACGCTCCCGGCGGGCTGGCGGCCGATCGGGCAGGTGACCGAGGGCGCCGGGGTGACCGTGGACGGCGCCGCGTACGAGGGCCCGACGGGCTGGGACCACTTCCGCCGTACGGAGTGATCTGCGACCGACGTCGCCGGCCGGCCCCGGTTCGGGGCCGGCCGCGGTCGTACCCTTCATCCGTGAGTGAGATCGAGATCCGGGCCCGGCGCTTCGACGCATCCGAGTCGCAGGCGTTGATCCGGGCGGCCCTGGCCGACCTCGGCCAGCGGTACGGCGGCAGCGGCGACGACACGCCGGTCGACGCCGCCGAGTTCGAGCCCCCGGCGGGCGCCTTCCTGATCGCCTACCTGGACGGGCAGCCGGTGGGCTGTGGTGGCTGGCGCAGCCACGGCGACGATGGCGAGACGGCCGAGCTGAAGCGGATGTACACCGCGCCGGCCGCGCGGGGCCGGGGGGTCGCCCGGTCGGTGCTCGCGGCGGTCGAGCGGTCGGCGCGGGAGCAGGGCCGCAAGCGGATGGTCCTGGAGTGCGGCGACAAGCAGCCGGAGGCGATCTCCATGTACACCTCGGCCGGCTACGAGCGGATCCCGAACTTCGGCTTCTACAAGGACGCCCCCGGCTGCCTCTCCTTCGGCCGCACCCTCTGACGGCCGCTGCCCGCGCAGTCTGAGTACGGGCGGCAGGTCGGCGATGTGGCGGGGTTGGCCGGCGTGGTTTACCGCCGAATCACCGACCTGACGGCATCGCCCGTCGGACGCGAGTCCGACGACGGGCGGGTCAGCCGACGGTGATGTGGATCTGGTCGGCGGCCTTGCGGGCGGCGCTCTCCGCCCCGGTGGCGTCGGCGCCCCAGGCCAGCAGGTATCCGCTGCGCTGGGCCGAGGAGAGCAGCTCCGGCACCGTGTCTCCGACGGCGACCTCGACCTGCACGTCGAGCACGCCGGGCACCCGCAGCGCCGCCTTGACCCCGTCCACGGCGGTGACCCGCCCAGGTGAGGCCACCAGGAACTCGACGGCCGCCGCGCCGGCCGGCCGGGCCGGCAGCGCGGGCCGCTCGCCGCGCAGCACCCGCAGGTACGCCTCGATGAAGCCGCACTCGTAGGCGATCGAGACCAGTGCGGTGATCATGTCGCCGGGCATCCGTGCCGCGCACTCCACCAGCGTCGGCACGCCGTCGACCAGGATCCACTCGCTGTGCAGCATGCCGCTGCGGAAGCCGGCCGCCTCGGCGAGCCGGACGGCGGCGTCGCGCAGCGCCCGATGCTCCGCCTCGGGAAGCGCGGACGGCACGGTGTGGCCACTCTCCACCGGGAACCGACCGCCGACGATCCGCTTGTCGGTGACGTTGGCGAAGATCGTCTCGCCGTCGGTGACCAGCAGCTCGACGCTGTGCTCCGAGCCGGCGAGCAGCTCCTCGACCAGCACCTCGGTGGGCAGGCCCGCGGCGGCCTCCACCGGCGCCTGCGGGGTGGCGCTGGCCGCCCAGGCGGCGGCGATCTCCGCCGGGTCGGCGATCAGCTGCACGCCGAGGCTGCCGGAGCGGCGGGTGGGCTTGAGCACGCACCGGTCGCCGTGGCGCCGGGCGAACTCCGCCGCCCGCGCCGGGTCGTCGACCAGCTCGTACGCCGGGTTGGCCAGGCCGGCGGCGTCGGCGAGCAGCCGCATCCGGTGCTTGTCGGTGAAGACATCGGCCGCCGGTACTCCGGCTCCGGGCAGGCCGAGCCGCTCGGCCAGCCGGGCCGTGGCGCCGACCGCGTACTCCAGGCCGGGCACGACGAGCCGGGCGGAGGCCAGGCCGGGTTCCCGGGCGAGCAGCGCGTCGCCGTCGAGGCCAGTCTGGTACGCGGCCGGCACCAGCCGGGAGATGAGGGGCAGCTCGGCGGTGAGGCGTTCGAGGCCCCGCCGGCGGATCACGTCGGGCTCCTCGACGAGGACCACACTGCCGGCCGGCAGCTCCTGGTCGAACCACCGCAGTGAGCCGAGCGACGCGCCGATCACCACCATCTCGTCGCGACCCAGGTCCAGATCCACCGGTCGTTCCTCCCCACCCCGCCGCCGGACCGGACAGCCGGCGCAGCACGACCCTAATCGGGCCGCACACCCCCGGTCGCCAGGTGTTCGGCCACCCGTCAGCTCCGGCTTTCGGACACGACAGAAGCGGCTTTCGGACACGACAGAAGCCGGCGGACCCTTCCGGTCCGCCGGCTACCGACGAGTTCTGGGTGGCGCTACCGCGTCAGGCGCGGGTGACCTTGCCGGCCTTGATGCACGAGGTGCAGACCTGCATCTTCTTGGTGGTGCCGCCACCGGCCGGGGTACGCACCGACTGGATGTTCGGGTTCCAGCGGCGGTTGGTCCGCCGGTGCGAGTGGGACACGTTGTGGCCGAAGCCCGGCCCCTTGCCACAGACGTCGCACACGCTAGCCACGGGATACTCCTGAGTTTGAAACGTTCATGAGGTCGCCGCCAGGCGCTGCCCGGGCAACCTGGCCAGGTTACCCGATGGCTCGCCGGTACGCCCAACCGGCCCGGCCCGGGCCCGGACCGCCGCCCCGGCCGGTCGGACACGCCGACGGGAACCGGTCGACCTCGGCGCGTGTCGGTGCGCGCCAGTAGGCTTCCCGACGTGCTGGACACCCTCGACGCCGCCGCGGTGCGCCGCTGGTGCGCGAGCGGGCTGGCCGCCCTCCAGCGACACCAGGGTGAGATCGACGACCTCAACGTCTACCCGGTCCCGGACGGGGACACCGGCACCAACCTGGTGCTCACCCTCACCTCCGCGCAGCAGGCCCTCGCCATGGACCTGGAGACCCTCCCCGAGGACGGGCACACCCCGCACGGGCACGCGCTGCGGCTGATGGCCCGGGGCGCGCTGCTCGGTGCCCGGGGCAACTCCGGGGTGATCCTGTCGCAAATTCTGCGGGGCCTGGCCGACGCGCTCGCCGCCGCCCCGGCGGTCCGCGGCCGGCTGCTCGCCGCCGCGCTGGCCGAGGCCACCACCGCCGCGTACGCCGCGGTCGCCCAGCCGGTCGAGGGCACCCTGCTCAGCGTGGTCGCCGCCGCCGCCCGCGCCGCCGTGCAGGCGGACAGCGACGACCTGGGCGCGGTGACCCGGGCCGCGGCGGCCGGGGCGGCCGGCGCGCTCGCGCGTACCCCCGAGCAGTTGCCCGCGCTGGCCCGCGCCGGCGTGGTGGACGCCGGCGGCCGGGGCCTCTGCCTGCTGCTGGACGCGCTGGTCGAGGTGGTCACCGGGGAGAACCTTCGGCCGCCGGCGCCCGCGTCGCCCGCGGTCCGCCCGCCCGCCACGGCGGCCCGGGAGACCGGCTCCCCGGTGTACGCCTACGAGGTGCAGTACCTGCTCGACGCCACCGAGGAGGCGGTCGTCCGGCTGCGCGCCGAGCTGGGCGCGCTCGGCGACTCCCTCGTCATCGTCGGTGACGCCGGCCCAGCCAGCGGGACATGGAACGTGCACGTGCACGTCAACGACGTCGGTGCGGCGATCGAGGCGGGCGTGGTCGCCGGTCGCCCGCACCGGATCACGGTGACCCGCTTCGCCGACCAGGCGCCGCCGCCCCCGCTGCCCGACGGCCGGGCGGCCGTGGTGGTGGCCACCGGCGCCGGCATCGCCGAGCTGTTCGGGGCGGAGGGGGCCAGGGTGGTGCCGGCCAACCCGTCCGCCGGCGAGCTGCTCGACGCGATCCGCGCCACCGGGGCCGCCCGGGTGGTGGTGCTGCCCAACGACCCCAACACCCAGTCGGTGGCCAGCACGGCGGCCCGGGAGGCGCACCGGCTCGGGGTGAAGGTGAGCGTGGTGCCCACCCGGTCCCCGGTGCAGGCGCTCGCCGCCCTCGCCGTCCGCGACCCGTCCCGCCGCTTCGAGGACGACGTCATCGCCATGGCCGAGGCGGCCGGCGCCTGTCGCTACGCCGAGGTCTGCCACGCCAGCAAGGAGGCGCTCACGGTCGCCGGGCCGTGCCGGCCGGGCGATGTGCTGGCGCTGGTCGAGGGCGAGGTGCACCTGATCGGCGCCGAGCTGCTCGACACCTGCACCGCGGTGGTCGACCGGATGCTCGGCGGTGGCGGCGAACTGGTCACCCTGCTGTGCGGGGCGGACGCCCCGGACGGACTGGCCGACCGGGTACGCGAGCACGTCGAGCGGTCCTGGCCGTTCGTGGAGGTGCAGGCGTACGAGGGCGGGCAGCCGCACTATCCGCTCCTGGTGGGGGTCGAATGACGAGCGAACCGGCCACGGTGGACACGCCGCTGAAGAAGCTGGTCGGGGAGAAGACCGCCAAGGCCCTGGCCAGTCACCTCGACCTGCACACCGCCGGCGACCTGATCTACCACTTCCCCCGCCGCTACGACGAGCGCGGCGAGCACACCGACATCCGCTCGCTGGACGTGGGGGAGCAGGTGACCGTGCTGGCCCAGGTGCAGCGCACCGCGGTCCGGCCGATGCGCCAGCGCCGGGGCAACCTGCTGGAGGTGACCGTCGGGGACGGCTCCGGCGGCGTGCTCACCCTCACCTTCTTCGGCAACCAGGCGTGGCGGGAGCGGGACCTGCGCCCCGGTCGCTGGGGACTCTTCGCCGGCAAGGTCACCGAGTTCCGGGGCAAGCGGCAGCTCAACGGCCCGGAGTACGTGCTGCTCGGGGAGGGGGGCGACGGCGAGGCGGCGGCCAACGAGGAGGTCGAGGAGTTCGCCGGCGCGCTGATCCCGGTCTACCCGGCCGCGGCGGCGGTGCCGACCTGGGTGATCGCCCGCTGCGTCCGGGTGGTGCTGGACACGTTCACCGCACCGGACGACCCGCTGCCCGCCACGGTGCGGGCGAGCCGGAACCTGGTCGGCATCGGCACCGCGCTGCGCGAGATCCACCGGCCGTCCAGCAAGGAGGAGCTCTACCGGGCCCGGCGCCGGCTCAAGTGGGACGAGGCGTTCGCCGTGCAGCTCACCCTGGTGCAGCGCAAGCACCGCGCGGCGGCCTGGCCGGCGCGGGCCCGCCCGGCGAAACCGGGCGGCCTGCTGGACGGGTTCGACGCCCGGCTGCCGTACGAGCTGACCTCCGGCCAGCAGGCCGTCGGCCGGGAGATCGCCGCCGACCTGGCCACCGCCCACCCGATGCACCGGCTGCTCCAGGGCGAGGTCGGCTCCGGCAAGACGGTGGTCGCGCTGCGGGCCATGCTCCAGGTGGTCGACGCCGGCGGGCAGGCCGCGCTGCTCGCCCCGACCGAGGTGCTCGCGGCCCAGCACTACCGGGGCATGCTCGACCTGCTCGGCCCGCTGGCCCGGGCCGGCGAGCTGGGCGCCGCCGATGGTGCCACCCGGGTGGAGCTGGTCACCGGCTCGCTCGGCGCGGCGGCCCGGCGGCGGGCGCTCGCCGAGGTGGCCGAGGGGCGGGCCGGCATTGTGCTCGGCACCCATGCCCTGCTCTACGAGGGGGTCGACTTCCACGACCTGGGTCTCGTGGTGGTGGACGAGCAGCACCGGTTCGGCGTGGAGCAGCGGGACGCGCTGCGGGCCAAGGCCGACCAGCCGCCGCATGTGCTGGTGATGACCGCCACCCCGATCCCGCGCACGGTGGCCATGACCGTCTACGGCGACCTGGAGATCTCCACCCTCTCCCAGCTGCCGCAGGGGCGTTCGCCGATCGCCTCGCACGTGGTGCCGGCCGCCGAGAAGCCGGCGTTCCTCGACCGGGCCTGGCGCCGGCTGCGCGAGGAGGTCGCCGCCGGCCACCAGGCGTACGTGGTCTGCCCGCGGATCGGGGAAGGACCGGCCGCGGAGGAGGAACCGCCCCGCGAGGACGACAACGGCCGCCGCCCGCCCCTCGCGGTGACCGAGGTGGCGCCGCTGCTCGCCGAGGGCCCGCTGCACGGGCTGCGGATCGGCGTGCTGCACGGGCGGCTGCCGGCCGACGAGAAGGACGCCGTCATGCGCTCCTTCGCCGCCGGCGACCTGGACGTGCTGGTGGCGACCACGGTGGTCGAGGTGGGGGTCAACGTGCCCAACGCCACCGTGATGATCGTGCTGGACGCCGACCGGTTCGGCGTCTCCCAGCTGCACCAGTTGCGTGGCCGGGTGGGCCGTGGCTCGGCGCCCGGCCTGTGCCTGCTGGTCACCGAGGCGATGGAGGGCTCGTCGGCCCGGGAGCGGCTGGACGCGGTCGCCTCCACCACCGACGGATTCAAGCTCGCCGAGCTGGACCTGGAGCAGCGCCGCGAGGGCGACGTGCTGGGCGCCACCCAGTCGGGCCGCCGCTCGCACCTGCGGCTGCTGTCGCTGCTGCGGGACACCGACCTGATCCGGGACGCCCGGGCCGAGGCGATCGCCCTGGTCGAGGAGGATCCGGAGCTGGCCGGGCACCCGGCCCTGGCCGCCTCGGTCGCGGCCCTGGTCGACGAGGAACGCGCGGAGTACCTGGAGAAGGGCTGACCCCACCGATCGGCCGGCCGTGCCTAGGATCGGTCGATGTCGACCCTGCCCATCCCTCGTGGAGTGCTCCTGCTGGCCCGTGGTGACGAGTTGGTCATCGACCGGGTGATCGGCTCCGCCGACGACAGCGCCGGGCTGCCCTGCACCCGGGCGACCCGGTTCCAAATCGCCTCGATCAGCAAGCAGATGGCCGCGGCGGCGGTGTTGCTCCTCGCCGAGCGGGGCGCCCTCGGCCTGGCCGATCCGGTGAGCCGCTGGCTGCCGCACCCACCGCCGTACTGGTCCGGGATCAGCCTGCACCACCTGCTCACCCACACCTCCGGCCTGGGCCACTGGCCGGAGTACCCGATGATCGACCTGGGCCGTCCGGTCGAGCCGGACGAGTTGCTGGCCGTCTTCGCCGGCGTGCCGCCGCTGTTCGCCCCCGGCGCCGGTTGGCACTACAGCAGCCCGGGGTACGTCCTGCTGGCCCGCGCCGTCGAGCGGGCGTCCGGCCGGCCCTACGCCGCGTTCCTCGCCGAGGAGGTCTTCGGGCCGCTCGGCATGACCGGCAGCTTCGCCGGCGCCCCAGCGGGCCGCGTCGACGTGGCGGTCGGACACGAGGGCGGTCGGCCGGTGCCGTCCTGGGATCTGGCCACGGTGAGCATGGGTGCCGGGGACGTCTGGTGCACCGGCGACGACCTGCTCGCCTGGCTCGACGTGCCACGTCGGGGGCGGCTGCTCACCCCCGCCTCGGTGGCGCTGATGACCACCCCGCACGCGGCGGCCACCCGGGGCGGTGAGGCGTACGGCTACGGCTGCTTCCTCGGGCCGCTGGCCGGGGAGCGGGCGGTGCACCACTCGGGGGATAATGCGGGCTTCAAGGCGTTCGCCGCCTGGCTGCCCGACTCGGACCGACGGCTGGTGGTGCTGGCTAACCAGGCCGAGGTCGATCCCGTCCTGCTCGGCGGGCTCCTCGCCGCCCGCTGACGGGCGGCAACCGGCGAGGGCGCGCCGACCGGGTGGTCGACGCGCCCTCGGGAGATCCGAACGGGATCAGGCGGTGAAGCGGACCCGACGACGGCGGGCCATCACGAACAGCACCGCGCCGGCGGCGAGCAGCACGGCCGCGCCACCCGCGATCGCGCCGGCCGCCGGACCGGTGACCGGCAGGCCGCCACCCTGGCCCGCGCAGTCCTTCGGCTGGGTGTAGTCGACGGTCTCGGTGTCCTCGACCACGTCGTACTTGACGGTGATCTTGAGGCCCTTGTACGCGTCGAAGCTGACCGAGGTGGTCTTGCCCGGCTCAGAGACCAGCTTTTTGGTGACGCCCTTCTCCGTGGTCAACGTGGCGGTGAAGGGGGTGCCCTTCGCCGGGTTCTCCACGATGAAGGTCATCGTGTCGCAGGTCTCCTCGAGCCGGAACACCGGCTCCTCCGGCTCGACCGGGGCGGAGGGAGTGGCCGCCGGGCTGGTGGCCGACGGGGTGGGCTCCGGCGACGCCGGCGACTCCGGGCTGGCGCTCGGCTCCGGCGAGGCCGGCGTGCTCGGCGGCTCGGCCGGGGCGCAGTCACCGGCGGGCTGCGCGACGACGCTGCGCGCCTCGGTGATGATCCGGTCGCCGCGCTCCCACCGTGCCTCCACGGTCAGCTTCAGCTCGGGCAGCTCACCGGTGAAGGTGTGGGTCTGGGTGCCGGTCAGCGTGCCCTCGCCCTTCTTGGGCAGGGTCGCCTCGACGGCCAAGTCGCCCGTGACGTCACCCGGCACGGTGGACTCGAGCTTGGTGATGGTGCCGGCGATGTCGGTCTCGCTGTTGCCGACCGACCAGTTGACGGTGACCTTGCCGTCCTGGGCTGCGCAGTAGGTGCCGGAGGGCTCGGGGTGGTGGGCCATGGCCGGGCCGGCGATGGTGGCCACACCGGCCAGGCCGATCAGCGCGCCGGCGGTGACCGCCAGGGCACGCCGGAGGTTCAGACGGTTCACGTCTACTCCTGATGAGGGGAAAATCGGAGTGTGCCGGGCGGACCGGAGCCTCACGCCCGACAACCGGGCAGACCCTAGCGACAACGACAGGTCGGGCGTTACATGGATCGACGCCTCATAGACGCTCGTTATGAATTCGAGATCCTTAATGTACGGCGAGTGTCCACCCGGCCGCCCTCTGGTAGGGATCGGGTCGCCCGGGCCGGCGTCGCGTAGCGTCTGGGGCATGTGCGGGAGCAGACGGTGACCCGGATCGTGGCCGGGACGCTCGGCGGCCGGCGGATCGCCGCGCCACCCGGCGCCGGCACGCGGCCGACCTCCGACCGGGTCCGGGAGGCGCTGTTCAGCGCGGTGCAGGCCGAACTGGATCTGGACGGCGCACGCTTCGCCGACCTGTACGCCGGTTCCGGCGCGGTCGGCCTGGAGGCGCTGTCCCGGGGTGCGGAGCACGTGCTGCTGGTGGAGTCCGACGCCCGGGCGGCCCGGGTGATCCGGGAGAACATCGCCGTGCTGCGGGCCGCCCCGGCCGCTCGCCTGGTCACCGGCAAGGTGGCCGGGGTGCTCGCCGCCGGGCCCGACGGCGGGCCGTACGACGTGGTCTTCGCCGACCCGCCGTACGCCGTTTCCGACGAGGAGATCACCGCGCTGCTGGCCGCGCTGGTCGACGGCGGCTGGCTGGCCCCGGACGCCCTGGTGATCGTGGAGCGGGCCAGCCGCACCGGGCCGGTCACCTGGGTGGAAGGCATCACGCCCGAGCGCAGTCGCCGCTACGGCGAGACCACCCTTTGGTACGGTCGCCGATCATGAGACGTGCGGTCTGTCCCGGCTCGTTCGATCCGGTCACCAACGGACACCTCGACATCATCGGCCGGGCCAGCCGGCTCTTCGACGAGGTGATCGTCGGCGTGCTGGTCAACCAGTCGAAGCAGGGGCTGTTCACCGTCGAGGAGCGGATCGACATGCTCCGCCAGGTGACCGCCTCGTACGACAACGTGCGGGTCGAGTCGTTCCGCGGGCTGCTGGTCGACTTCTGCCGGGCCCAGCAGGCCAGCGTGCTGATCAAGGGCCTGCGCGCGGTCAGCGACTTCGACTACGAGCTCCAGATGGCCCAGATGAACATCGGCCTGGCCGGCGTGGAGACCCTCTTCATGCCGACCAACCCGCTCTACTCCTTCCTCTCCTCCAGCCTGGTCAAGGACGTGGCCAAGTGGGGCGGGGACATCTCGGCGCACGTCCCCGACGTGGTCCGCGAGCAGTTGGTGGCCCGCCTCGCCCCGCAGGCCCGGCCCTGACCCTGGCCTCGCGGCAGACCCCCGGCGGCGCGCGACGCGCCGGGTGGGGGTGGATCGGCGTGCGGTGGAGCGGGCGCGACATGATGTGTGCAGCGCCGAATTCGGGCGCAGGCCGCATCATGTAGGTCGGCCGACGAACGACAGGAGTGAGGTACCGGTGGACCCGCTCGATCGCATCGACGAACTGATCGCCATGGTGGAGCAGGCCCGCTCCGTCCCCATGTCGCGCAACAACTGCATGGTCGACCGGGGCGAGATGATCGCCGCTCTCGACGAGCTGCGCGCCGAGCTCCCCGCCGACCTGCGCCGGGCCGCCGCGCTGCTGGAGGAGCGGGACAAGATCATGGAGGCCGGCAAGCGCGAGGCCGATCGGATCATCAGCGAGGGTGAGGCGGAACACGCCCGGCTGGTCTCGGTGAACGAGATCACCGTCTCGGCCGAGCACGAGGGCGCCCGGATCATCGCCGAGGCCCGCGCCGAGGCGCAGCGCCTCCGGGACGAGGTGGACGACTACGTCGACACCGCGCTGGCCAACTTCGAGCAGTTCCTCACCCGAGCCCTCGCCTCGATCGAGCGCGGCCGGGACAAGATGCACGCGCTGCGTGAGATCGGCACCTTCGCCGGTGACGAGGCGGACCGGCCGCTACCCTTCTGAGCGATGCCCGGGCCGGCGGCCGACAGCCGGCACCCTGGCGGGCGACGCCCCGGTTCGACGGTCCGGCGGTCACCCAGGTAACCTTCTTTGTCGGCCTCTCACCGGCCGGAGTCTGACTATGCCCAAACACGTGCCTTCTTCACTCGACCCCAGGTCGCCGCTGGTCCTCGACACGAGGGACCTGCCGCGTCGGCCTGGTGCGTTGCGTACGGTCAAGCGGGTCGTGCCGGCACCGGAGGACCTCGGCGTGGAGTTGATCGGTGTGCCGGCGGGCGCGGACCTCGACCTCGATCTGAGGCTGGAGTCGGTGTCGGAGGGTGTGCTCGTCTCCGGGACCGTCAGCGGTCCCATCAAGGGCGAGTGCGGCCGCTGCCTGCGCGCGATCGACGACTCGGTGACCGTGAAGATCCAGGAGCTGTACGCGTACGAGAACAGCACCACGGACACCACGACCGACGAGGACGAGGTGGGCCGGATGCAGGGCGATCTGATCGACCTGGAGCCGGCGCTGCGGGACGCGGTGGTGCTCACCCTGCCGACCAACCCGCTCTGCCGGGAGGACTGCCCAGGCCTGTGCCCCGAGTGCGGGGTGCACTGGGACGAACTGCCGGCCGACCACAGTCACCAGCAGGTCGACCCGCGTTGGGCTGCCCTGTCGCAACTGACCCGTAAAGAGGAGTAACAACCGTGGCCGTCCCCAAGCGCAAGATGTCGCGCAGCAACACCCGGGCCCGTCGGGCGCAGTGGAAGGCCGCGGCGGTCGCGACCGTGGCCTGCCCGCAGTGCAAGTCGCCGAAGCTGCCGCACGCCGCCTGCTCCGTCTGCGGCACCTACAACGGCCGCCAGGTCCTCGAGGTCTGACCTGGACGCCGAGTGACGTCCCCGACCACAGGTCGGGTGGCGCGCGCACCCTGGCTCACGCCCGGTGCCCCGGCTCCCTCCGCCGCCGTCCGGCCCCCGGCCGGCGTCCAGTCGGAGCCGGGCACCGCGCGGATCGCCGTCGACCTCCTCGGCGGGGACGATGCTCCCGCCGTCGTGGTTGACGGCGCTCTGCGGGCCGTACGCACCGACCCTGACCTGCACCTGCTGCTCGTCGGACCGACCGAGGTCGCCGACGGGCTGATCGGCGCGCTCGCCCCCGAGCAGCGCGCCCGCGTCACGGTCCGCCCGGTGCGGACCGCCGTCGGCATGGCCGACCATCCCACCGCCGCCCGCGCCGAGAGCACCGTGCGGGCGGCCGTCAACGCCGTCCGCGACGGGTTCGCCGACGCGCTCGTCTCCGCCGGCTCGACCGGCGCCACCGTCACCGCCGCCGCGCTCGGCCTCGGCCGCTGGACCGGGGTACGCCGCCCGGCGCTGGTGGCCACCCTGCCCGCCGTCGCCGGACCGGTGGTGCTGCTGGACGTCGGCGGCACGCTGGAACCCGGTCCCGCCACCCTCGCCCGGCACGCCGTGCTCGGCGCCGCGTACGCCGCCGTGGCGCACGCCGTCGCCGCGCCCCGCGTCGGGCTGCTCTCCGTCGGCACCGAGGCGGGTAAGGGTGACCGGCTGCGCCGTGCCGCCGATCCCGCCCTCGCCGCCGTGCCCCTGCCGTGCGGCGCCCGCTACGTCGGCCTCGTCGAGGGGTACGACGTCTCCCTCGGCGCGCGCGCCGACGTCGTGGTCACCGACGGGTTCACCGGCAACGTGCTGCTCAAGGCGATCGAGGGCGCGTACGCGATGGCCGGCGGACCCCCGGCGAGCGGCGGCGCGCCACGTGCGGCGGCCCTGCTCGGCGTGGCCGGTACGGTGGTCGTCTGCCACGGCGCGGCCCGGCCCGACGACGTCGCCTCCGGCATCGCCCTGGCGGCCCACCTGTGGCGGCGGGGCGCCACCGACACCGTGGCTGCCCTGCTCGACGGCGTGCCGCACGATCTCGCACCTGACCGAACCGACACCGAGGTAGCACCATGACCAACGACAAGCGGCGGCGGGCTCCCGTCGGCCACCTGGAGGCGGCCTTCGGGGTGTCGCTCGACCCGGAGCTGCTGGAGCGCGCCCTGACCCACCGCTCCTACGCGTACGAGAACGGTGGGCTGCCCACCAACGAACGGCTCGAGTTCCTCGGCGACTCGGTCCTCGGCGTGGTGATCACCACGGCGCTCTTCCACAACCACCCGGACCTGCCCGAGGGGCAGCTCGCCAAGCTGCGCGCCAGCGTGGTGAACATGCGCGCGCTGGCCGACGTGGCGCGCGGTCTCGGCCCGGCGGGGCTGGGCGCGTACCTGCTGCTGGGCAAGGGCGAGGAGACCACCGGCGGCCGGGACAAGGCCAGCATCCTGGCCGACACCCTGGAGGCGCTGCTCGGCGCGATCTACCTCCAGTACGGCCTGGACACCGCGGCCATCGTGATCCACCGGCTGTTCGACCCGCTGATGGCCGAGTCGGCCGGCCGGGGCGCCGCCCTGGACTGGAAGACCAGCCTGCAGGAGCTGACCGCCGCGCTGGGGCTGGGCGTTCCCGAATACCGCATCGAGGGCACCGGCCCGGACCACCTCAAGACCTTCACCGCCTGGGTGGTGGTGGCCGGCAACCGGTACGGCGGCGCCGAGGGACGCAGCAAGAAGGAGGCCGAGCAGCGGGCCGCCGAGTCGGCCTGGCGGATGCTGACCGAGCAGGCCGAGAAGGAGCAGGCCACGCTGGGCGCGACGGAGGGCGCACCGGGGGCGGCGGATGACGCCGGCAGTGCGGCCGACGCGGCCGGAGCGGGCGCCGGCCGTGCCTGAGCTGCCCGAGGTCGAGACGGTCCGGCAGGGGCTGGCCCAGTGGGTCATCGGCCGGACGATCAGCTCCGTGGAGGTGCGCCACCCCCGGGCCGTACGCCGGCACCAGCCCGGCGGGGCGCACTTCGCCGACGTGCTGACCGGCCGGACGATCACCGACGTCCGGCGCCGGGGCAAGTACCTGTGGCTGCCGCTGGACAGCGGTGACGCCCTCGTCGGGCACCTCGGCATGTCCGGTCAGCTGCTGCTGCAGCCGGTCGAGGCGGCCGACGAACTGCACCTGCGGGTCCGGTTCCGGTTCGCCGACGACGGCCCGGAGCTGCGCTTCGTCGACCAGCGCACGTTCGGCGGGCTGGCGGTGTCCGAGGGCGGCGCGGAGCTGCCCGGGGAGATCGCGCACATCGCCCGGGATCCGATGGACCCGGAGTTCTCCGACGCCGACTTCGTGGCCGCGCTGCGGCGGCGGCGTACCGAGGTGAAGCGGGCGCTGCTCGACCAGACCCTGGTCTCCGGGGTCGGCAACATCTACGCCGACGAGGCGCTGTGGCGGGCCAGGCTGCACGGCGCCCGTCCGACCGACGCGCTGACCCGTCCGGCGGCCACCCGGCTGCTCGGGCACGTGCGGGACGTGCTCGGCGAGGCGATCAAGCAGGGCGGCACCAGCTTCGACGAGCTGTATGTCAACGTCAACGGCGAGAGCGGCTACTTCGACCGGTCGCTGAACGCGTACGGCCGGGAGGGGGAGCCCTGCCCGCGGTGCGGCGCGCCGATCCGCCGCGAGGCGTTCATGAACCGGTCGTCGTACAGTTGCCCGCGCTGCCAGCCCCGCCCCCGAGGAGCGCTGCGGGGATGACCCTGAGCCGGCTCGGGGTTGCGCCGGTGTGCCGTCCCGGGCGGTTTCCGGCGCGTCCCCCGCTCGTACCCTGAAAATGCCGTTCTGTCCGGTTGGCTGAGCCCGCGCGGCCCGGCCGGCCGGGTTCTGGCGGATGGGGGACGAGCCGGGGCCGTTCCCCGATGTCCGGGCGTCGCCCGCTCCCTAGCGTCAGACCGTCGGCACGGGGCCGACGTCTGGAGGGGGAACCCGGGTATGGGCAGGCGACCGGTGACGGTGCGATTGGCACGGTGGAGTGCGGAGCACCCGTGGCGGGCCATCGCGCTGTGGGTGGTGTTCGTGGCGGTGTGCTTCGTGGGCGGCAACGCCGCGGGCCTGAACGAGGCGACCGCAGCTGACCAGGCGACCGGCGAGGTGGGACGGTCCGAGCTGATCGTCGACAGCGGCGGCTTCCACGAACCGGCGACGGAGAACGTGCTGATCACGTCCCGCTCCGGAACGCTCGACCAGGCCGCGGCGAAAGCCGCCGCCGACGACGCGGCGGCCCGGCTGCGGCAGGTCGACGGGGTCGGCTCGGTGGGTACGCCGATGCCGTCCCGGGACGGCAGCGCGCTGCTGCTCCCGATCACCATGTCCGGCGACCCGGAGACCGCGTCCGACCGGGTGCAGCCGCTGCGGGACGCCACCGCCAAGGTGCAGGAGGCGCACCCGACGCTGCGGATCGAGGAGGTCGGGGGGCCTTCGATCAACAAGGCGCTCGACGACACCCTGGGCAAGGACTTCAAGCGGGCCGAGCTGCTCAGCCTGCCGGTCACCCTGGCCATCCTGATCATCGCGTTCGGCGCGCTGATCGCGGCCGGCGTGCCGGTGCTGCTCGCGCTCTCCTCGGTGGCCGCGGCCATGGGGCTCTCCACGCTGGCCTCGCACCTGGTGCCGGCCAACGACACCACGGCCAGCGTGATCCTGCTGATCGGCATGGCGGTCGGCGTCGACTACTCGCTCTTCTACGTCCGCCGGGAACGCGAGGAACGGGCGAAGGGGCGGTCCCGACTCGACGCGGTGGAGGTCGCGGCGGAGACCTCCGGGCACGCCGTGGTGGTCTCCGGCACCGCCGTGATCATCTCCATGGCCGGGCTGCTGCTCGCCCAGGACGCCATCTTCTCGTCGCTCGCCGTCGGCTCGATCCTGGTGGTCGCGGTCGCGGTGCTCGGCTCGCTGACCGTGCTGCCAGCGCTGCTGGCCAAGCTCGGCCGCTGGGTCGACCGGCCCCGGGTGCCGCTGCTGTGGCGGCTCACCGCCCCGCGTACCGGCCGGCACGGCCAGCCGGCCCGGCCCCGGTTCTGGCCGGCCGTGCTGAAGCCCGCGCTGCGGGCCCCGCGGACCACCCTGATCGTCTCGGTCGGGCTGCTGCTCGCCCTGGCCGCCCCGGCGCTGGGCATGCAATTGAAGTTTCCCGGCATGGAGGACGTGCCGCGCAGCACGCCCGCCATGCAGGCGTACGACCGGCTCACCGCCGCCTTCCCGAGCAACGGCACCAGCCACACGGTGGCGGTGCGGGCGCCGGCCGAGCAGGCCGATCGGGTGCACGCCGCACTGACCGACCTGGCCGGGCGGGCCGTCGCCGATCCGCTCTTCGCGCCGGCCGAGGGGGACGGCCCGAAGATCAAGGTGTCGGCCGACCGCCGGGTGTCGGTGCTGGAGGTGGCCACCCCGTACGGCAGCCGCACCGACGAGGCCACGCGCTCGCTGCACGAGCTGCGCGAGGACCTGGTCCCGGCCGCGCTGCGCGGCATCCCCGGCATCGAGTACGCGGTCGGCGGCGCGGTGGCCGCCAACGAGGACTACGCGCAGCACATCCGGGAGAAGCTGCCGATCGTGGCCGCCTTCGTGCTGGCGTTGACCTTCCTGGTGATGGCCTGGACCTTCCGGTCGGTGGTGGTCGCGCTCACCTCGATCCTGCTGAACCTGCTCTCCGCCGGCGCCGCGTACGGCCTGCTGGTGCTGGTCTTCCAGGGCAGTTGGGCGGAGGGGCTGCTCGGCTTCACCTCGATGGACGCGATCGTCACCTGGCTGCCGCTGTTCCTGTTCGTGGTGCTCTTCGGGCTCTCCATGGACTACCACGTCTTCGTGGTCAGCCGGATCCGTGAGGGCGTCCGGGACGGCCTGCCGAACCGCGACGCGGTGGCTTACGGGATCACCTCGTCGGCGGGCGTGGTGACCAGCGCGGCGATCGTCATGGTCGGGGTCTTCTCGATCTTCGCGACGTTGAGCACCATCGACATGAAGCAGCTCGGCATCGGGCTGGCCGCGGCGATCCTGCTGGACGCCACGATCATCCGGGCGGTGGTGCTGCCGTCGCTGATGACCCTGCTGGGCGACGCGAACTGGTGGGCCCCGCGCTTCCTGCGCGCCCGGCCGGCCACCCCGCCCGCCGATCCGCCCACCCCCACCCCGGAACTGGTCGGCGCCCGCTGACCCACGCCACCGGCGGAGGGGCGGGCCGCATCCGCGGCCCGCCCCTCCGCCGCTGCCTGCCCGCCCGACCCGTCCCGCCGCCACGCGCCACCGGCGCTGCCGGGCGGGGCGGTCACGACAGGGGGCAGGGCTCGCGCCAGGCGTCCAGCGACCGATCCTTGCGCATGGAGGCGAAGCCGTAGCCGACCGTGGTGACGCAGAACGTGGTCGGGGTGCCGGTGTATTCCACGTGGAAGACCGGCTTGTGCGCGTCGGCGAAGGGCAGCAGCTTGGCGCACTCGCGCCGGCGTACGCACTCCTGGTTGACGGCGAAGTCGAAGTCGGGGGCCAGCGCGGCCACCTGCGGCACGTCCCCGACCAGCCCGGGGGAGAGGTCGAGCTGGCGGGCCAGGGCGGCCAGCCGCCGGTTGAACAGCAACTGGTCGTCGAAGTCGAGCGGGAAGCCGGGCCGGTGCAGGTAGCCGTCGGCGTCGTCGAGCGCCACCGCGCCGAAGCCCTTGCCCCGGCACAGCCGGAACCGGTCGGCGAGCACCGGCTCCAGCGTGTCCCAGCGGCGGACGTCCAGCCAACGGCGCTCCGGGCGGTCGGTCACCGGGCTGCCGCGCAGGTCCGCCGGGAAGCGGCTGGCGTCCGGGTCGGTGGGTGCGTAGGTGCCGACGCTGACCTGGCAGACCAGCCGGCGGTCCCGGGCGCGCAACGCGGTTGTCTCGGCGGAGGTGGTGCGGACCGGGTCGAGCAGGAAGACGTCCGCGTCGGCGGTGACGTCCAGCGGGCCGGTGAGTTGCCACTGCCACTGCCAGCGCCGGGCCAGTTCGGCGGGCCACGGGGTGGGCGCGCCGGGCGGGACGAGCGGCCGCTCGCAACCGGGTACCGGGGCGAGCAGCAGCACCGTCATGACGGCCGCCACGCCCCGGCACAGCCCGCGGGGGAGGACACGGGCTGGCCGGGTGCGCGGCGCGGCCGGCGCCAGCCGGATCCGCATCGACAGCTCCCGGGTCGCGGGCGGCACCTCACCGCCCCCAGCGGGTACGCCGATCCGGCCCGGACGTACCGGTCCGGCCGGTACGGCCAGTCGGCCGCGGCGTACCTCACCCGGTCAAACGAGTGCGGACCCGGTCACGACGCGCCGGTCAGCGCGGGGTGCCGAAGTCCTGGGTCCAGTACGGCCCGTTGCTCCGCGCGACACCGACACCGATCTCGGTGTACGAGCAGTTCAGGATGTTGGCCCGGTGGCCCGGGCTGTTCATCCAGGCGTCCATCACCGCGGCCGGGGTCTGCTGGTTCCAGGCGACGTTCTCGCCGTACGCCCGCCAGGCGTAGCCGACCCGGTCGAGCCGGTCGCCGGCGTCGCTGCCGTCGCTGCCGTCGTGCGACATCGTCTTGTGATCGGCCTGGTCCTGGCTGTGCCGCTGGGCGGCCAGCATGAGTTTGGCGTTGACGGTCAGCGCCTTGCAGCCGGCCTTGGCCCGCTCCTTGTTGACCAGGTCGACGACCTGCTGGAGTTCGGCGCTGATGCCGCTCGGTGCGGCGGCGCTGCGGGTGGCCGGGGGTGCGGCGCTGCGCGTGAGCTGCCGGGACGGGGCGGTGGTCCGGCTCGGCTTCGGGGCGGTCGTCCGGGTCGGGCTCGGCCGGGCGCTGGTCGGGGCGGCGGTGGGGGTGGTGGGCGCCGCGACGGCGTCGCCGGGGGCATCTTCGGTGCTGCTGGGCACGAGCGGGGCGGCGGCCACCGGCTCCTCCGCGGAAGTCGACTCGGTCCGCTGGTCACCGCCGGGCAGCACCGCGGCGGCCACGCCGAGGCTCGCCACGAGGGTCGCCACGGCGGCGGCCCCGCCGACCAGGAGCGGACGCGGGAACCGCCGCTTCTGCCGGTGCCGCCCCGGCTCCTCGGCGGCGGGGTCGGTGACCGGCCGCCACGCGGCCGTGGGCTCCTCCGGCGGATGCCAGCCGGCGGCCGGCTCGTCCGCCCGCTGCCAGCCGGAGGTGGGCTCCCCGGCCGGGCGCCAGCCGGCGTCCTGTTCCGGCTGCCAGGCGCCGGTGGGCTCCGCGGTGGGGTGCCAGCCGGCGGCCCGTTCGAACGGGGCGATCGGTGCGCCCGGGTGGGTCGCCGGGTCGAACGGGGCGTGCCCGCCGGTCCGGTCGGCGGCCGGGGCGTGGCCGGTCCGGTCCGCCCCGGCGGCGGGGTGAAATTCGGTCCGATCCGGCATCGGGTCGAACCCGGTGTCCGCCCACGGAGCGTCCGGCGCGCCGGCCCGCCAGACGCCGGTCGGCGCGTCGGTCCGGTCCGCGCCCGGCCGCTCCGGCTCGTCCCCGAAGAGGTACGCCGACCGCGGCTCCGGCCGGTCGGTGAGCCAGGCCGGGCCCTCGTCGGTCGGCGGCTCGGGGCGTCGGGGAACGCCGTCCGGTTCGGTCGGGTCGGTCCAGCGATACACGCCTGTCGCCTCCACGGTTCGGTTGCGGGCCGGGCTGACGCTACGGGTGGGCCGCGACCTGCGGCAACGCGGCTAAGAAAGAGTTAAGGGGAACCCGACACGGAGGGTGAGGCGTTCACACATTTCCGGGCGTACAGTAAAGGCGTCCGGACAGAGCGTGTCCGCGCCTCACGGCAGCCCCCCGACAAGTGGACAGGTCGACATGGAGATGATCTACGGCCTGCGAGAACTTGACGAAGGAGGGGTTTAAGGCTCAATATATAGGTGTCGCCAGTCGCGCCCAGTCATGCCCGCATTTTGCTGGTATGACAGCCGCGGACATCATGGGCGCGCGTTGGCCGGCCTTTCCGGCAGCGCATATCAAGGAGTCAGCATGGCGAAGGCCCTCTACGGCCACGTAGGTGCAGCGCCCGACCGGCGTATGCTCGACGAGGTCACCCGACTGCGTGCCAGGGTTCAGGCACTGGAGTTCGAGATCACGCGTCTGCGTGCCGACAATGATCGGCTTGCGGCGGCTGCGGCGGAGGCTGACGACCTCCTCCGACTGGCCGAGCCCGCACTGACCTGATCTCGAGCTGTCGGAAAACTGAATCGCACCACCCGAAAAAGCGCGCCGACACCGTAGTGCCGGCGCGCAGCTCTGTGCGTAGGTTTTGTTTTTCGCGCCACATCTTCCGATCTGGTGATCGTCCGGAAATTGCCGGCGGCGACCGTGGCCGCGAATACGATCTTGCAGTTTCGTGACGTCGCCGGGAACCGGACATGACCGGCGCGGGGTGGGTCGCGTACCAAGCTCTCCCCGGCGGCGGGTTAGTCTGCGGGTTCACCAGGTCCGCGCAGCCGGCGACGGTACGGCGGCCACCGGACGAGGATCGAGAAGGTGCATCTCAAGAGCCTGACGGTGAAGGGCTTCAAGTCCTTCGCCTCCGCGACGACGCTGAAGCTGGAGCCCGGGATCACCTGCGTGGTCGGCCCGAACGGCTCCGGCAAGTCCAACGTCGTCGACGCCATCGCCTGGGTGCTCGGTGAGCAGGGCGCCAAAGCGCTGCGCGGCGGCAAGATGGAGGACGTCATCTTCGCCGGCACCGCCGGCCGGGCGCCGCTGGGCCGCGCCGAGGTCACCCTCACCATCGACAACACCGACGGCGCGCTGCCGATCGAGTACACCGAGGTCTCCATCACCCGCCGGATGTTCCGCTCCGGCGAGAGCGAGTACGAGATCAACGGCGACTCCTGCCGGCTGCTCGACATCCAGGAGCTGCTGTCGGACTCCGGTATCGGCCGGGAGATGCACATCATCGTCGGCCAGGGCCGGCTCGACGGCATGCTGCACGCCAAACCGGAGGACCGCCGCGCGTTCATCGAGGAGGCGGCCGGCGTCCTCAAGCACCGCAAGCGCAAGGAGAAGGCGCTGCGGAAGCTCGACGCGATGCAGACCAACCTCAACCGGCTCACCGATCTCACCGCCGAGCTGCGCCGCCAGCTCAAGCCGCTGGGCCGGCAGGCCGAGGTGGCCCGCCGCGCCGCCGCCATCCAGGCCAACCTGCGCGACGCCCGGCTGCGGCTGCTCGCCGACGACCTGCACACCCTGCGGACCACGCTCGACAAGGAGATCGCCGACGAAACCGCGCTGCGCGAGCGGCGCGAACAGATCGAGGCGGAGCACACCGAGGTGCAGGCCCGCCTCGGTGAGCTGGAGGCCGCCCTCGCCGAGGACGCCCCGTTGCTCGCCGCGGCCCAGGACACCTGGTACAAGCTCTCCGCGCTCCAGGAGCGGTTCCGTTCCATCGAGCAGCTCGCCCGGGAGCGGCTGCGCCACCTCAGCGCCACCCCCGACGACGAGCGCCCCGGCCGCGACCCCGACCAGCTGGAGGCGGAGTCGCAGCGGGTCCGCGAGCAGGAGGAGGAGCTGCGCGCGGCGCTCACCGAGGACCAGATCCGGCTGGCCGAGGCGGTCGAGCACCGGCAGGAGCTGGAACGGCAGCTCGCCGCCGCCGAGCGGGAACTGGTCGCGGCGGCCAAGGCCATCGCCGACCGGCGGGAGGGGTTGGCCCGGCTGACCGGCCAGGTCAACTCGGCCCGGGCGCGCACCACCAGCGCCGGCGAGGAGATCGAACGGCTCGCCGCCGCGCACGCCGACGCACTGGCCCGCGCCGAGACGGCCCAGGCCGAGCTCGACGCGGTCGCCGAGCAGTCCACCGAGGCGGACCGGGACAACGCCGACCTCGACGCCCGGCACGCCGAGGCGGTGGCCGCCCACGAGAAGGCGCAGGCCGGGGTCCGCAGCCTCGCCGACGCCGAGCGAGCCGCCGAGAAGGACGCGGCCACCTGGAAGGCCCGGGAGGAGGCGCTCGCCCTCGGCCTGCGCCGCAAGGACGGTGCCGGGGCGCTGCTGGCCCGCGCCGACCAGGTGCCCGGTCTGCTGGGCAGCCTCTCCGGGCTGCTCACCGTCGCGCCCGGCCATGAGGCGGCGCTCGCCGCCGCGCTCGGCGGGCTCGCCGACGCGGTCGCCGTCACCGGCGTGGACGAGGCCGTCGAGGCGATGCGCCTGCTCAAGATCTCCGACGCCGGGCGGGCCGGCCTGCTGGTCGGCAGCTCCGCCGGGCCCGGCATGGACGGCCCGGCCGACGCGCTACGCCCGAAACTGCCCGACCGCGCCCACTGGGCGCCCGACCTGGTGGAGTGCTCCGCCGAGATCCGCCCGGCGGTGCACCGGGCCCTGCGTGACGTGGTGCTGGTCGACGACCTGTCGGCCGCGGCCGAGCTGGTCGCCGGCAACCCGGAGCTGCGCGCGGTCACCCCGGACGGCGACGTGGTCGGCGCGTACGCGGCGGCCGGCGGGTCGGCCAAGGCGCCGAGCTACATCGAGGTGCAGGCGGCCGTCGAGGAGGCCCGAACCAACCGGCTCGTCGCCGAGCGCAGCAGTGCCGAGCTGCGCGAGCAGCTCGTCGAGGCGCGCGCCGAGGTGGCCGTCGCGAAGGAGGCCGTACAGCACGCCGCCGCCGCCAAGCGGGAGGCGGAGAGCCACCGCAACGCCGCCGCCCGGCGGCTGGCCGAGCTGGGTGCCGCCGCACGGTCGGCGAAGGCCGAGACCGACCGGCTCGGCGAGTCCCGGGCCCGCGCCGAGGCGGCCCGGGAACGCGACCTGCAGGCGCTGGCCGAGCTGGAGGAGCGGCTGCGGCTGGCCGAGGTCACCCCGATCGACGCCGAACCGTCCACCGAGGAGCGCGACCAGCTCGCCGCGATGGTGCCGCAGGCCCGGCAGAACGAGATGGAGGTCCGGCTCGCCGTGCGTACCGCCGAGGAGCGGGTCTCCTCGATCGCCGGCCGGGCCGACTCCCTCGCGCGGCAGGCGAACGCCGAGCGGGCCGCGCGGGAGCGGGCGGCAGCCCGGCGGGCGGCCCGCACCCGCGGCGCGGCCATCGCCCGGGCCGTGGTGGGCGGGGCCCGGGAGGCGCTGACCCGGCTCACCGTCTCCATCGCCCGTGCCGAGGAGCAGCGCGACGCCGTGGCCCGCGACCGCGCCGCCCGCGAGGCCGAGCTGTCCGAGGTACGCGGCGCGGCCAAGCGGCTCGGCGCCGAACTGGAACGGCTGACCAGCCAGGTGCACCGGGACGAGGTGGCCCGCGCCGAGCAGCGGCTGCGCATCGAGCAGTTGGAGGCGAAGGCCGCCGAGGACTTCGGCCTCGACGTGGCGACGCTGATCGCCGAGTACGGCCCGGACCAGCTGGTCCCGCCCACCGACGCGGACGTCGCGGCGGCGGAGAAGGACGGCCTGCCGCTGCCCGAGCCGGTCCGCTACGAGCGGCCGGTGCAGGAGAAGCGGGCCGCCAAGGCGGAACGGGAGCTGGCTCTGCTCGGCAAGGTCAACCCGCTCGCCCTCGAGGAGTTCGCCGCGCTGGAGGAGCGCTACAAGTTCCTCTCCGAGCAGTTGGAGGACCTGAAGGCCACCCGCCGGGACCTGCTCACCGTGGTCAAGGACGTCGACGACCGGATCCTGGAGGTCTTCGCCAGCGCGTTCGAGGACACCGCGCGGGAGTTCGAGCAGGTGTTCACCGTGCTCTTCCCCGGTGGCGAGGGGCGGCTGGTGCTCACCGACCCGGAGGATCTGCTGACCACCGGTGTCGAGGTGGAGGCGCGGCCGCCCGGCAAGAAGATCAAGCGGCTGTCGCTGCTCTCCGGCGGGGAGCGTTCGCTGACCGCGGTAGCCATGTTGGTGGCGATCTTCCGCGCCAGGCCCAGCCCGTTCTACATCATGGACGAGGTGGAGGCGGCCCTCGACGACGTGAACCTGGGCCGCCTGATCACGCTGCTGGCGCAGCTGCGCGAGAAGAGCCAGCTCATCGTGATCACTCACCAGAAGCGGACCATGGAGATCGCCGACGCGCTGTACGGCGTGACCATGCGCAGCGGGGTCACCCAGGTGATCAGCCAACGGCTCAACCGGGCCGACGACGGGCAGGAGAAAGACGAGTGAGTCGGGAACGCGCGACAGCGCTCCTGGTGGACTTCGACGGCGTGCTGCGCCGGTGGGACCCGGCGGTGGCCGCCGGCGTCGAGCGGGAGTACGGGCTCACCGAGGGCGTCCTCGGCGAGATCGCCATGTCGTGGGGGCTGCTCCAGCCGGTGCTCACCGGACAGGTCAGCCACGCCCAGTGGATGGCCAGCGTGGCGGACGCGCTCACCCCGTCGGTGGGTGCCGAACGGGCCCGCGCCGCGGTCGAGCAGTGGCAGCGCTACCGGGGCGAAATCGACCTGGAGGTGCTCGCCTTCGTCCGCCAGGTGCGGGAGGCGGGCGTACGGGTGGGGCTGGGCACCAACGCCACCGACCAGCTCGACGCCGACCTGGCCGCCCTCGGCCTCACCGACGACTTCGACGCGGTGGTCAACTCCTCGGTTGTCGGGGTGAACAAGCCGGCCAAGGAGTACTTCCAGGCGGCCTGTACGGCGCTGGAGACATCGCCGTCGCGGGTGCTGTTCGTCGACGACGAGGACCGGTCGATCTCCGGCGCCCGCGTGGCCGGCCTCTCCGCGCACCGCTGGACCGGCCCCGGGGACCTGCGCTACCTGCGCGCCGCGCTGGCGTTCTGAGCCGGGCCGCCCACCGCGCTACCGCACCACCCGCTGCAACAGGTTCAGGGTGGCCCGGGCCAGCCGGGGATCGGCGGCCGCCGGGTCGGCGAGCACCCGGGTCCAGCCCAGCGAGCCGGCGATGAACACCCAGGCCCCGGAGGACGCCCGGTAGAGGTGGGTGTGCTGCCGGTGCGTCGCGCCCAGCCGAGAGTAGGGGGAGTCGGCGAGCAACGTCCGCTCCACGGCGCCGGGCTGCGGGACCCCGGGCGTCCGCTGGTCGGCCTCGCCCCACACCACCTCGGGGATCAGGTCGCCGTCCCGGACGCCGGTGCCCGCCCAGAACCAGTGGCCGCCGGCGCGGACCACCAGCGGCGCGTAGGCGTCCACGATGCTGACGTACTGGGCGCCGATCAGCTGCTGCTCCGGGTGCCCGGCCGACCGCCACTTGGTGGTGGCCGGGGTCGGGCCGGTTGCCGGCACGGAACTCTTGGCGCACATGACCAACCGGTCGCCGGTGCCGTACTCGACCCGCCAGTAACAGTTGTTGGCGGCCAGGAAGACCAGGCTGGTGCCGCCGTTGCGGGCCACGGCGACCGCCTGGCGCATCGGCGCCGACCAGTACTCGTCGTGGCCGGGGAAGACGACGGCCCGGTACCGGGCCGGATCCACCCGCCCGGTGTGCAGGTCCTCGCTGGTGGCGTACGTGACGTCGAGGCCCTGCCCCTCGACCCACTGGACGAAGCCGATGTCGTGGGCGGCGAGCTGCGGAATCCCGTTGCCGGAGTACGGCCGGTCGTGGCTGACCGCCCGGGCCCGCCGCGCGGTGGTCCAACGTCCGGCGGCGTCGTAGCCGTGGTAGAGGTTGGCGCCGGTGCGCCCGTCCATCGGCCAGCCGTTGTACGCCTGCCACGTGCTGGTGGGCAGGACCATCAGCGCGGCCGCCCGCTGCGCCGGATCGCGCACCACGAAGGGGATCCACTGGTGCTGCCCGGAGGCGCTGGCGAGCAGGGCCAGGTAGAGACCGCTCACCAGGTCCGGGGTGACGGTCAGCCGCCAGCCGGTGCGCCAGGCGCAGGAGACGGCGCCGGTGGCGGGGTCGACGTCCGGCGTCGCCTGCCGGATCCCGTCGAGCCACGGGCTGGCGATCACCGCCCGGGCCCCGCTGCCGGCGAAGTGCCCGACCCGGAAGACGGTGATCTGGTAGCGCTGGGGCCGGGCGACCGAGACCCGGAACGCCAACTGCTCGCCGGGGGCGACGCTGGTGGCATGGGCGTAGCCGGCGATCTCACCGCCCTCGTCCGTGCTGAACCGGTGCCCGGTCAGGCGGAAGCCGGCGGCGCCGGGCCGAGCATTCTCCGCCACTGTGACCGGGCGGCCGGAGCCGGGCGCCGGGGTGGTCGTCGGGGCGGGGCCCGTCGGGTCACCCGGGTAGTGGGGGTCGGCGGGCAAGGTGGGCCGGGACGGTCGGTCGCACGCCTCGCCGCCCAGCAGCACTGCCGCCCCGACCGCCCCGAGCATGCCCAGACTCCTTCTCCGGGTATGCGTCGGCCATCCCCCGTCGACCATCGTCGCGCTCCCGCCTCAGCGGCCCCCGTGTCCGTCGCGGCACCCGCGGAGGGCGGGTGAGCGGCGGGGACGGGCCCGGCCACGACCCGTCCACCGAGCCAGACGGTTCACCCGCACGGCCGGTTGCCGGGGCCGGTGGAGTGTGGACGGTGGGGCGTATCACGAGACCCGTTGGTCGGGTGCCGGTGGCCGGTCGGGGGATGCGCGCGGCTCAGTCGCCGGTGACGCCGTCGATCCGCTCCCGGATCAGGTCGGCGTGCCCGTTGTGCCGGGCGTACTCCTCGATCATGTGGACGTACACCCAGCGGACGTTGATCTCGTCGGCGCCGCCGTCGCGGCGTCGGCGGGTGAACGTCTGGTCCAGCGTGAGGTTGGCGGCGGCCTGCCGGGCCGCCTCGACCTCGGCGGCGTAGGCGGCGAAGTCGGCCGCCGCGTCGGCGTCGGCGATGTCGTCCAGGTCCCCGTCCGGGGAGGCGTCGGTGCAGTAGACGCTGTCGAGCGGCTGGCCGGCGGCCCGGATCCGGAACCACCAGCGCTCGACCTCGGTCAGGTGCCGGACGAGGCCGAGCAGGGTGAGGCCGGACGGCTCGACGCTCGGGGTCTTCAACTGTTCGGCGGTCAGGCCCGCGCACTTCAGCAGCAGGGTGTCGCGGTGGTAGTCGAGCCAGCCCTCGAGCATGGTGCGCTCGTCGCCGACGTAGGGCTCGTTCTTCCGGGTGATCTCCGGTGCTCTCCAGGTCATGCCCGCCATCCTGACGAGCGAGTCCGACACCGGCGACCCGATTACCGCCCGCGGCGGTGAAAGGGGCCCCTCACCACGCCAGGCATGGAGAGGGGCCCCCTTCCGCTCAGCTCAGGGCACCACCACGACGGGCCACCGGCCGGTGCGCACCAGGCGGGTGGCGACCGAGCCGACCAGCCGGTGCCCGGCCTGCTCGGACGCCCCGACCACCACCAGGTCGGCCCGGGTCTCGTCGGCCGCCGCGCAGAGTTCGGCGTACGCGTCCCCACGCCGGCACAGGAAGGTGACCGGCAGGCCCAGTTCCTCGGCGCCGCGCCGGCACTCGTCGCGCAGCTCGGCGGCCAGCTCGTCGTGGGTCTGCTGGATCGCCCCGGCCACCACCCCGGTCATGATCCCGGCGTACGGGGTCGGGGAACTGACGAACACCACGACCAGGCCGGAGCGTTGCCGGCGGGCCAGCCCGGCCGCGTACGCGGCGGCCCGCAGCGAGGTGCGGGTGCCGTCCACGCCGACCAGCACCACCCGGGGCCCGTCCGTGCCGCGTTCGAACGGCAGCGGCCGGGCCTCCGGGCCGTACTCCTCACGCTCGACGGATGCGCTCATGCCGTCGCCTCCGACGCGCTGAGCTGGCTGATTCGCTCGCTCATGAGTCACTCCTGGATGCCGGTCCGGACCACCGAGGCCCCGCCGCCGGCGGCGACGGTCGACTCCCGCTCGACCTCGGCCGAGATCGCGTCGCCGTTGTGCCGGCGCAGCGGCACCTCCTTGATGAAGACGACCGCGATCAGCGCGATCAGGCCGAACGGGGCGGCGGCCAGGAAGATGTCCCCGGCCCCGTGCCCGTACGCGGCCTCGACGACCGCCCGGATCGGGGCGGGCAGCGTGTGCACGTCGGGCAGGGTGCCGCCGCTGCCGGAGCTGGACGCCTTGATGCCGAGTCCGGCCAGCCCCTCGGCGAGGTAGTCCTTGACCTTGTGGCCGAGCACCGCGCCGAGCGCGCTCACGCCGATCGCGCCGCCGAGGCTACGGAAGAAGGCGACCACCGAGCTGGCCGCGCCGAGTTCGTGCGTGCCGACCGTGTTCTGCACGGCGAGCACCAGGTTCTGCATGGTCATGCCGAGCCCGAGGCCGATCAGCGCCATGAAGATGGCGATCCGCCAGTACGGGGTGTCCGCGCGCAGCGTGCCCATGGTGGCGAAGCCGGCGGTGAGCAGGACCGAGCCGGCCACCAGGTACCGCTTCCAGCGGCCGGTGTTGGTGATGATCCGGCCGACGACCGTGGAGGCGACCAGCAGGCCGCCGATCATCGGCAGGGTCATCAGGCCGGACATGGTCGGGCTCTGGCCGCGGCTGATCTGGAAGTACTGGCCGAGGAAGACCGAGGCGCCGAACATGCCCACGCCGACCGCGATGCTGGCGACCACGGCCAGGGTGATGGTGCGGCTGCGGAACAGGCGCGGCGGGATCAGCGGCTCGCTGGCCCGCTGCTCCACCCGGATGGCCAGCGCGCCGAGCAGCACCGCCCCGACCACCATGGCCGCGCTCTGCCAGGAGATCCAGTCGTACTTGTCGCCGGCCAGGGTGACCCAGATGAGCAGCAGCGAGACGGCCGCGGTGATCAGGGTGGCGCCCCACCAGTCGATCTTCGCCGGGCGCTTCACCACGGGCAGGTGCAGCGTCTTCTGGAGCACGATCAGGGCGAGCCCGGCGAACGGCACGCCGACGTAGAAGCACCAGCGCCAGCCGAGCCAGTCGGTGTCGACGATGACGCCACCGATGAGCGGGCCGCCGATGGTGCCGAGGGCCATCACGGCGCCGAGGTAGCCGCTGTAGCGGCCGCGCTCACGCGGAGCGATCATCGTCGCCATGATCACCTGGGCGAGGGCGGTCAGGCCGCCCGCGCCGACGCCCTGGAGCACCCGGCAGGCGATGAGCTCGCCGGTGGTCTGCGACTGCCCGGCCAGCACCGAGCCCAGCACGAAGATGCCGAGGGCGAGCTGGACCAGGACCTTCTTGCTGGTCAGGTCGGCGAGCTTGCCCCAGATCGGGGTGGTCGCGGTGGTCGCCAGCAGCGTCGAGGTGACCACCCAGGTGTACGCGGACTGGCCGCCGTGCAGCTCGGTGATGATCCGCGGCAGCGCGTTCGAGACGACCGTGGAGGAGAGGATCGCGACGAACATGCCCAGCAGCAGGCCGGAGAGTGCCTCCAGGATCTGCCGGTGGGTCATGTCGCCGGCGGTCGCCCGGGTGGGCGCTGTCGCCTGGGTCATCGTGATTGCCTCCGGAGCAGGTCGGGGGTGGGTTGCCTCAGGCAACCGTAGAACTTTGGTTGCCTCAAGCAACAACCGGGTGACGACCGGAGGTATTCCTGGGCGAGCCCCGGATCAGAAGGTCTCGTTGAACTTGTGCATCAGCCGGGCGAAGTCCTCGACGTCCTGTTTCGGCCAGCTCTCCATCGTGCGCCGGATCTGCCCGAGTCGGGCCGCCCGCGCCGCGTCGAACCGGCGGGTGCCCTCCTCGGTGAGGCTGAGCTGAGCCGCCCGCCGGTCGGTCGGGTCCGGGTCACGGCGGACCAGACCCAGCCCCTCCAGGCCGTGGATCTGCCGGCTGAGCGTGCCCTTGCCGATGCCGAGCCGGGCGGCCAGGTCAGTGAGCCGGATCGAGCCGCACCGCCGCAGCCAGAGCAGCAGCCCGTACGCGTTCGGCTCCAGGTTGGGGTGGACCTCCCGGGCGATCTCCCAGGACAGCGCCCGTCCGCGGCGCAGCAGCGCGGTCAGCTCGTGCTCCACCGCGCGCAGGGTCTCCGGCAGGTGATCCTCCACGGGGGAAGCGTACTCACGCCTGGTCGCTGAGCTGCTGCCGAGCCACCGTACGGAGGTGGCCGTCGCTGGTGGTGCCCTCGATCACCACCTCGGCCGACCGGCCCCGGTGGGTCAGCGTGGCCACCGCGTTGCCGAAGTACGGCCCGGCCAGCTTCTTCCACCGCACACTCGACCGGGGCACCCCGGCCGAGCGGGCCAGCGCGCGGGCGGCCCCGGCCGGCCCGGGGTGCCAGCCGAGCCGCATCAGCGGGCGCATCCCCGCCGGCACCTGATTGTGGATCGGGGAACAGGTGAGCTGGTGCACCGGGGTGCGGACGCTCCGGTCGGCGAACCGGGCCCGGGCCACGTACGAGTGGTGCACGTCCCCGGAGAGCACGCTGATCGAGGCCGGTGGCGCGTACGCCGGCCCGGCGCCGACCCGCGCCCCGGGCCCGGCGGGGGTCCCGCTGCCCAGCCGGGCGAACAGCTCGGCGAGGGCGTCGAAGGAGCGCCGGAACGCACCCCAGTGCTCCAGGTCGCAGGCCCGCCGGATCCGCTCGGAGAGCGACGCCACCCAGGGCCGCCGGGAGTCGGCGAGCCGCTCGTTCCACGTCTCGACGTGATGGATGCCCGGCGGCAGCAGCCAGGGCAGCGAGGCGCCGACGACGAGGTGGTCGTAGACGCCGTGCGCCCGGTCGAGGAACCAGGACCACTCGCCCGGCGGCAGCATCGCCCGGTTGCCCGACTCCAGCACCCGGCTGGAGCGGTTGTCCAGCATGACCAGCCGGGTCCGCCCCAGGTCCAGCGCGTAGCTCCACTGGTACTGCACGGCCCGCCAGCGCTCGGTGTCGTGCGCGAGGTCGGCCTCCTTGTCCACCCGGTCGCCGAACTCGTGCAGCACCCCGGTGGCGTCCTCCGCGGCGGTGACCTTGGCGTACACCGGGTCGGCGGCGATCTCGTCCGGGGACAGGTTGCCCAGGTGCTGGTAGACCCAGTAGGAGGCGAGCCCGCTGCGGATCCGCTCCGCCCACCAGGGCTGCTCGCGCATCTCCGCCCGCCACCAGGCCGAGGTGTTCCAGTCGTCGATCACCTCGTGGTCGTCGAAGATCATCACGCTGGGCACGGTGGAGAGCAGCCAGCGGATCTCCGGGTCGCGCCAGGACTCCAGGTAGAGCTTGGTGTATTCGTCGAAGCTCACCACCTGGGTCGCCGGGGCGCCCTTCGGCCGGCGCCGGCGCCGCCTGAGCAGCCGGCGCACGGTCGGCGAGGTGACGTCGGCGTAGACCTGATCGCCGAGGAGCACCAGCAGGTCGGGCCGGGCGGCCGGGTCCGGGTCGGCCATCAACCGCCGGGCGTACGCGTCCAGCGCGTCCGGGGGCAGCTTCCGGGCGGTCGCGTGCTGGGTGGTCTCCCGGCACGAGCCGAAGATCAGGCTCACCGGCTGGTCCCGGTCGTCCGCGGCCCGGGTACGGATCACGCTGGGCGGAAAGCGGCTCTCCGGGACCGGCCAGGCGACCTCGTCGTCGATCAGCACCTCGTAGGTCGTGGCGCTGTCCGGGACCAGCCCCGCCACCACCACGATCGCGTAGTGGTGGTCGTACGCCGAGAAGGTCGGCGCGCTGCCCGTGGCGCCGCCGGCCGTGCGGACCGTGACCACCGCGGGCGCGCTGGTCTCCACCCAGACCGTCGCCCGCGTGCCGACGACCCGCCGCAGCAGCGGACCGATGAGCAGGCGGGAGCTGGGCACGGGCACCTCCGAGGGGAAAAACGCTCACCTGTTCTACCCGGCCGGCGGGTTCGGCACGCCTGGCTGCGGCGAGCGTACCCGCAGCTCGACCGTGTGCGGAGGCGGTGAGTGGGACGCCGCCGCCGGCATCTGACAGGATTTCGGGCATGAAGGAATACCTCCTCGTCATCATCGCCCTGCTCGGCGTGCTGATCATCGGCGGCCTCAGCCTCGTGGTGCCCCGGCTGCGCCGGCGCCCCGGGCCGCCGCTGCCGAGGACGGAGGTCGAGACCCGGGCTGAGGAGGACCTGGCCGGCCCACCGGTCCAGGCGCCCGAGGCGGAGGTGTCCACCGGGGTCCTGGTCGAGCCGCCACCGGTGGTCGAGGTGCCGCCGGTGGTCGAGGTGCCGCTCGAGGTGCCCGAGCCCACCGCCGGCCGGCTGGTCCGGCTGCGCTCCCGGCTGTCCCGCTCGCAGAACGTCTTCGGCCGGGGCCTGCTCGGCCTGCTCAGCCGCGAGCGCCTGGACGAGGACGCCTGGGAGGAGATCGAGGACAGCCTGATCACCGCCGACGTCGGCATCGACGCCACCCGGGAGATCGTCGACCGGCTCCGGGAGCGGACCCGGGTGCTCGGCACGCGGTCCACCGGGGAGCTGCGCGCACTGCTCGCCACCGAGCTGGTCACCGCCCTCGACCCGACGCTGGACCGGTCGCTGAACGCCGACCCCAAGGTGGGCCTGCCCGGGGTGCTCCTGGTGGTCGGGGTCAACGGCGCCGGCAAGACCACCACCTGCGGCAAGATCGCCCGGGTGCTGATCGCCGACGGGCACACCGTCCTGCTCGGCGCGGCCGACACCTTCCGGGCCGCCGCCGCCGACCAGCTGGAGACCTGGGGCAGCCGGGTCGGCGCGGAGACCGTCCGCGGACCCGAGGCCGCCGACCCGGCCAGCGTCGCCTTCGACGCGGTCAAGCGGGGCATCGACACCAAGGTCGACACCGTGCTGATCGACACCGCCGGCCGCCTGCAGAACAAGATCGGCCTGATGGACGAGCTGGGCAAGGTCAAGCGGGTGGTGGAGAAGCACGGCCCGATCGACGAGACCCTGCTGGTGCTCGACGCCACCACCGGCCAGAACGGCCTGGAGCAGGCCCGGGTCTTCACCGAGGTGGTGAACGTCACCGGGGTGGTGCTGACCAAGCTCGACGGGACCGCCAAGGGCGGCATCGTGATCGCCGTACAGCGCAAGCTCGGCATCCCGGTCAAGCTGGTCGGCCTCGGCGAGGGCCCGGACGACCTGGCCCCGTTCGACCCCGTGCAGTTCGTCGACGCGCTGCTCGGGACCGAGCCGCTCGCCCGGGACGCGTAGCCTCGACGTGATGACCGACGATCGCGCCTACGCCGGGTGGCGCGACCCCAGCCACCCGTCGCCGCGCCTCGGGAGACCGTACGTGACTTCACAGGAGATCCCGCTGCACGGCGGGAACGTGAGCACCGTGGTCCGGGTGGGCGACACGGTCCGGCGCAACGCCGGCCCGTGGACCCCTTCGGTGCACGCCCTGCTGCGGCACCTGGAGTACGTCGGCTTCACCGGCGCCCCGCGCGCCCTCGGCATGGACGAGCGGAACCGGGAGGTCCTGTCGTACCTGGAGGGGGAGTGCGGGGAGTATCCGCTGGCCCCGCACTGGGTCACCGACGAGGCCCTGGTGACCGTGGCGACCATGTTGCGGATGTTCCACGACGCCCAGTACGGCTTCAACCCGCCGCCGGGGGCGGTCTGGCGCTCGTTCGGCCCGCCCCCGCCGGACACCGAGGTGATCTGCCACCACGACGCCGCCCCGCACAACGTGATCTGGCGGCCGGACGGCACGCTCGGGTTGATCGACTTCGACCTGGCCTCGCCCGGCGCGCGGATCTACGACGTGGCGTACGCGGCCTGGACCTGGGTGCCGATCTTCTCCGACCGGGACTCGATCACGCTGGGCTGGAAGCACCCGGACCGGCCCCGCCGGCTGCGGCTGTTCGCCGACGCGTACGGGCTGATCCCGCGCGACCGGCACCGGCTGATCCGCACCATCCGCAAGCGGGTCGTCGACCACGTCGAGGGCATCCGGCGGATGGCCGCGGCGGGCGACCCGGCGTTCGTCCGGATCGTGCACAAGGGGCACCTCCGGCGCCCTATGCGTGACCTGCGGCTGCTCGACTACGAGCGGCACGCCCTGGAGTACGCCCTGCGCTGACCTCCCATTCCGCGGAAAGAGTGGCCGGTTCCTCCCCGGAACGGCCACTCCTTCCGTTTTCCCGGCCATGATCGGCGTTCTTCACACGCCGGAAACAACCCGTCACCCGCCCGAAATCGAGCGGTGTCGGTGCAGGAAACAGCCGCCGAGCAAGCTTCCGCGCAACCGGCTGACGGGCGACGCTGCCAGGACTCAGTCGGAAGGAGGACATCCACACCGAGAGGAGGCAGCGTGGAGATCGACACCGGCAACACCGCCTGGTTGCTCCTGTCGTCTGCGCTCGTGCTGCTCATGACGCCGGGTCTCGCGCTGTTCTACGGCGGCCTGAACCGGTCCAAGGGCGTACTCAACATGATGATGATGAGCTTCTCGTCCATCGGGCTCATCAGCATCCTGTGGCTTTTCTACGGCTTCACCGTCGCCTTCGGCGAGGGCGGCAAGTTCATCGGCGACCTGGGGCAGTACCTGGGCACCAAGACGTTCGTCGGCGAGAGCGACCTGTGGGGCGAGACCGGCATCCCGCTCTACGTCTTCATCGCCTTCCAGATGATGTTCGCCGTCATCACCGTCGCCCTGATCAGCGGCGCGCTCTCCGACCGGACCAAGTTCGCCGGCTGGCTGGTGTTCGCCTTCGGCTGGGCCACCCTGGTCTACTTCCCGGTCGCGCACATGGTGTGGGGCGGCGGCCTGATCGGCGGCGACATCGGCGCGCTCGACTTCGCCGGCGGCACGGCCGTGCACATCAACGCCGGCGCCGCGGCGCTCGCGCTGGTGCTGGTCCTCGGCAAGCGGGTCGGCTGGCCCCGGGAGAGCGCCAAGCCGCACAACGTCCCGCTGGTCGCGCTCGGCGCCGGGCTGCTCTGGTTCGGCTGGTTCGGCTTCAACGCCGGCTCCGAGCTGACCGCCGACGGGGTCACCGCGCTGGCCTTCATCAACACCCAGGTGGCCACCGCCGCCGCGCTGCTCGGCTGGCTCGTGGTGGAGTGGGTACGCGACGGCAAGCCGACCCTGGTCGGGGCCTCCTCCGGCGCGGTGGCCGGGCTGGTCGCGATCACCCCGGCGTGCGCCTTCATCACCCCGGCCGCGGCGGTGCTGCTGGGCCTCGTCGCAGGTGCGGTCTGCGCCCTCGCGGTGGGCCTGAAGTACCGGCTCGGCTACGACGACTCTCTCGACGTGGTCGGCGTGCACTTCGTCGGCGGGTGGATCGGCTGCCTGTGGATCGGCCTGTTCGGCACGGCCTCGGTGAGCTCGCTGGTGACCAGCGACGGCCTGCTGGTCGGGGGCAACGCCACCCTGCTCGGCAAGCAGGCGCTGGGTGCGTTGATCGTGACGGTCTACTCCTTCGTGGTCGCCTACGCCCTCGGCTTCGTGATCGACAAGACGATCGGGTTCCGGGTCTCCGCCGAGGCGGAGGTCGAGGGCATCGACGTCGCCGAGCACGCGGAGAGCGGGTACGACCTGTCGCCCACCACGGGCGGCAGCGCCGGTGGCGCGTTCGCGATGGCCGGGATCGGCGCCGCCAAGCCGGGCCCGGAGCCCACCGACGAGGCTGACGAGCCCGCCGCGCCGGTCAGCGAGAAGGTCGCCGGTTAACGTTCCTGTGATGGAGGGGATGGACATGAAGCTGGTGACCGCGGTCATCAAGCCGTACCAGCTGGACGCGGTGAAGGAGGCCCTGCACGCCCTCGGCGTGGCCGGCCTGACCGTCAGCGAGGTCCAGGGCTACGGCCGGCAGAAGGGGCACACCGAGGTCTACCGGGGTGCCGAGTACACGGTCGAGTTCCTGCCCAAGATCCGGGTGGAGGTGCTCACCGACGAGATGGAGGTCGACAAGATCGTCGACGCCATCGTGGGCGCCGCCCGCACCGGCAAGATCGGCGACGGCAAGGTCTGGGTGACCGGCGTCGAGGAGGTCGTCCGGGTCCGCACGGGCGAGCGCGGCCTGGACGCCCTCTGAGGATGTCTCGATGACCTCGTTGATCAAGGAGAACGCGTCGGGACACCCCGGGAACGGCGACGCGAACCCCTTGGTCAACGAGGTCGTCCGCGTACCCGGGGGGATCGGGGCCCAGGCGCGGGCGCAGCGGGCGGAGGCGATCGACCGGTGGTTGCGGTCGGTGTTTCCGCGGCGGGCGGGGATCGCGCTGGTCGCCGTCGGCGGGCTGGGCCGGCGGCAGTGCGCGCCGTACGGGGACGTCGACCTGGTGCTGCTGCACGCCGGGGTGCCCGGCATCGACGAGCTGGCCGCCTCGCTCTGGTATCCGATCTGGGACGCCGGGCTGCGCCTCGACCACTCCGTCCGGACCGTCGCCGAGGCGCTCTCCGTCGCCCAGGACGACGTCAAGGTCGCCCTCGGCCTGCTCGACGCCCGCCACGTGGCCGGCGATCCGGCCCTCGCCGACCAGCTCGTCCGCACCGCCGCCGACCACTGGCGGCGCACCGCCGTCCGGCAGCTTCCGCGGCTGCGGGAGATCACCGCCGCCCGCTGGGAGACCCACGGCGAGCTGGCCTTCCTCCTCGAGGGCGACCTGAAGGAGGCCGCCGGCGGGCTGCGCGACGTCGGCCTGTTGCGGGCCATCGCGACCGCCGGCGTGACCGACGCGCTGCGCCCCGCCGTGCACGCCGCCCACCGGCGGCTCCTCGACACCCGCGACGCCCTGCACCAGCAGGTCGGCCGCCGGGTCGACCGGCTCGTCGCCCAGGAACGCGACGGCGTCGCCGGGCTGCTCGGGCTGCGGCAACTCCAGCTCGACGCGTCCGGCGCCACCGCCGGGGGCGTAGTGGACGACGGTGACGCGTTGCTGCGCCGGGTCGCCGGGGACGCCCGGACCGTCAGCCACGCCCTCGACGACGCCTGGCGGGCCGCCGACCGGCTCCGCTCCGGGCGCCGCCGGGGCACCGACGGCCGGCCGGTGCGCCGCCCCGTCGCCCGGGACGTCGTCGAACACGACGGCGAGCTGGTGCTCGCCCGCACCGCCATCGGCGCCCGGCCCGACCCCAGCCTGTCGCTGCGGGTCGCCGCCGCCGCGGCCATCACCCGGCTCCCGATCGCCCGGGCCACCTGCGAGTGGCTCGCCGCGTACTGCCCGCCGCTGCCCGCGCCCTGGCCGCCGGCCGCCCTGGCCGCGCTGATCACCCTCCTCGGGGCCGGTCCCGGCCTGGTGCCCGCCTGGGAGACCTGCGACCGGTACGGCCTGGTCGACCGCTGGCTGCCCGAGTGGACCCGGCTGCGCAGCCTGCCCCAGCACAACCCGGTGCACCGGTTCACCCTCGACCGGCACCTGGTGCAGACCGCGTACGAGGCGAGCCGGCACACCCGCGAGGTGGACCGCCCCGACCTGCTGCTGCTCGGCGCGCTCCTGCACGACATCGGCAAGGGACTGCCCGGCGACGGTTCCGCCGGGCGGGCCGGCGGGCCTGAGCCGGCCGGCGCCTTCGTGGACCACAGCATCGTCGGGGCGCCGCTGGCCGAGGCGGTGGCCGCCCGGATCGGGCTGCCCGCGGCCGAAGCCGCGCTGATCGGCGAACTGGTCCGGCTGCACCTGCTGCTGCCCGACGTGGCGACCCGGCGCGACCTGTCCGACCCGAAGACCGTCGCCGGTGTCGCCGAGCAGGTCGGCGACACCACCACCCTGGAGCTGCTGCACGCCCTGGTCCGGGCCGACGCCGCCGCCACCGGGCCGGCCGCCTGGTCCGACTGGAAGGGGCGGCTCGTCGCCGAGCTGGTCGCCCGGGTGCGTACCGCGCTGGACACCGGCGTGGTGCCGGCGCCGCCCGCCCCGGATCCGGCACTGGTCGCGGGGCCGCTGCCGGTCGTACACCTGGCCGAGGACCGGGTGTCGGTGGCCGCGGCGGACCGACGCGGCCTGCTCGCCACGGTGGCCGGCTGCCTGGCCCTGCACCGGCTGGAGGTGATCTCCGCGGACGCCTCCACGGTCGACGGCCGGGCCCTGGTCGAGTGCCGGGTGCAGCCCCGCTACGGCCTGGCGCCCGACCCGATCGCGCTCACCGCCGACCTGCGCCGCGCGGTCGCCGGCGACGTCTCGGTCACCCAGCGGCTGCGCGGCCGGGCCCTGGCCACCCGCAGCCAGGGTGCCGCCGCGCCGCGGGTGGTCTGGCACCGCGAGGCGGCCACCGACGCGGTGCTGCTGGAGCTGCGCGCCGCCGACGCGGCCGGGCTGCTCTACCGGGTCAGCTGCGCCCTCGACGAGGCCGGCGCCCAGGTCCGGGCGGCCCGGATCTCCACCCTCGGCGCCGACGTGGTGGACGCGTTCTACCTGGTCGGCGGCTGGCCCTCCGACGCCGAACGGGACCGCGTCGAGGCCGCCGTCCTCGCCGCCGTGTAGACGCCGCCTACGTCCCGGGGCGTAGGTGAGGTGCCGCTCGCGGGGCGACGTTGCGCGACCCGGGAAGCGGCAGTCTCGGGGCATGAACCTGCCAGTGCACACCGAAGGGCTCACCAAACGGTACGGCGCACTGACCGCCGTCGACGATCTCCACCTGACCGTGCACCCCGGCGAGGTGTACGGCTTCCTCGGCCCCAACGGCGCCGGCAAGACCACCACCCTGCGCATGCTGCTCGGGCTGGTCCGCCCCACCGCCGGCACGGTACGGCTGCTCGGCCGTCCCCCGGGCGCCGGCCGACTCACCGGGGTCGGGGCGCTGATCGAGGGGCCCGCCTTCTATCCGTACCTCTCCGGGCGGGACAACCTGACGGTGCTCGCCCGCTACGCCGGGGTCGGCGCCGACCGGGTGGCGCTCGTGCTCGACCTGGTCGACCTCACCGACCGGGCCGGCGACCGGTACGCCGGCTACTCGTTGGGCATGAAGCAGCGGCTCGGCGTCGCCGCCGCCCTGCTCAAGGACCCGCGCCTGCTGATCCTCGACGAGCCGACCAACGGCCTCGACCCGGCCGGCATGGCGGACATGCGCACGCTGATCCGCCGGCTCGGCGCGGGCGGCTGCACCGTCCTGGTCTCCAGCCACCTGCTCGGCGAGGTCGAGCAGGTCTGCGACCGGGTCGGGGTGATCTCCCGGGGACGGCTGATCGCCGAGGGGAGCGTCGCCGAGCTGCGCGGCACGGCCGGGCTGCGGGTGCTCGCCGACCCGCTCGACGAGGCGGCGGCACGGGTCCGGACGCTCGTCGGCGCCGAGCGGGTGCGGGTGGTCGACGGCGCGCTGGAGCTCGCCGTCGAGCCGGAGCGGGCCGCCTGGCTCAACACCGAGCTGGTCGGCGCCGGGCTCGCCGTGCGCGAGCTGCGCCCCCGCGAACGGGACCTGGAGCAGGTCTTCTTCGACCTCATCGAGAAGGGAACGGCCGATGTCGCGTAGCTTCCGCGCCGAACTGATCAAGCTGGTCCGCCGCCCGGCGACCTGGCTGCTGCTGGCCATCACACTGGTCCTCGCGCTGATCTTCACCTACGTCTTCCCGTACGCCAGCATCGCCGGCGGGACGACCGGGCCGAACACCGACCGGACCCTGCCCATGCTGCTGCCCGACCAGCTGGTCGGTAACTCGCTCGGCGGCCTGCCGGTCTTCCTCGGCTCGATCGTGCTTATCCTCGGGGTGCTCACCGTCGGCGGCGAGTACGGCTGGGGCACCTGGAAGACGGTGCTCTCCCAGGGCCCGTCCCGGCTGGAGGTGTACGCCGGCAAGCTGCTCGCCCTCGCCGCCGCCGCGCTGGCCGTGGTGCTCGCCGTCTTCGCGGTCGGAGCGGTGGCCAGCGTGCTCATCGCGCTCGCCGAGGGGCAGCCGGTGCACTGGCCGTCGGCCGGCGACCTGCTCACCGGGATCGGCGCGGGGTGGCTCATCGCGACGATGTGGGCCATGCTCGGTGCCGTGCTCGCCGTCGCCCTGCGGGCGGTGGCGCTCCCGGTCGGTCTGGGGCTGGTGTGGATGCTCGCCGTGCAGAACCTGCTCGCCGCGATCGCCGCGCCGCTGCTCGACTGGGTGGCGCAGGTGCAGAAGGGGCTGCCCGGCCCGAACGCCGGGTCGCTGGCCGCGGCGCTGGGCTCGCCCGGCGACACCCCCGGCGTCGCGGCGACGGTCGGGGGCGGGCAGGCCGCCCTCGTGGTCGCGGCGTACCTGGTCGCCTTCGCGGCGATCGGCGGGGCGCTGCTGCGCCGGCGGGACATCGGCTGAGGCCGGCGGGGAGGGACGGCGTGGACCGGAACCGGAGCGGCTGGGGCGACGGCGTCTTCGACGCCCTGGTCGCCCTGGTCCTGGTCGTCTTCGGGCTGTTCGGCACCGCGCCGGCCGGCCTCAACCAGGGGATGGGCACCGGCCGGGCCACGTATCCGCTCGTCGTGGTGGCGGCGCTCGCCCTGGCCGTTCGGCGGCGCTGGCCGCTGGCCACCCTGGCCGTGGTCACCGCGGCGACCACGGCGTACCTGGTGCTCGGCTATCCGTACGGGCCGATCCTGATCTCGTTCTTTGTCGCGGTCTACACGGTCGCCGCGTACCGGCCGTTGCGGCCCGCGGCGGTGGCCTGCGGCCTCGCCCTGGCCGTGCTGCTGCTCCACGTCTTCGTGGGCGTCCGGTCACTCGGCCTGCTCGGCCTGATGCCCGCCGCCGCCTGGGTGGTCGTGCCGTTCGCGGTGGGCACCACGGTGCGGCTGGGCCGGGAGAGCGCGGCCCGCAACCGGGTGGACGAGGCCCGCCGGCTGGCCGACGCCGAACGGCTGCGGGTGGCCCGGGAGGTGCACGACGTGGTCGGGCACGGCCTCGCCGCCATCCACATGCAGGCGGAGATCGCGCTGCACCTGCTGGCCAAGCGGCCGGAGCAGGCCGAGGCGGCGTTGACCGCGATCAGCCGCACCAGCAAGGAGGCGCTGGACGAGCTGCGGGTCACCCTCACCGTCGTGCGGCGCGACGAGCCGGTCGACGAGCGGGCGCCGGCCCCCGGGCTGGCGCAGCTCCCGCAGTTGCGCGAGCGGCTCGCCGGCGCCGGGGTGCCGGTGACCGTCGAGGTCGACGGGGAGCCCCGCGCGTTGCCGGTGGCGGTGGACCTGGCCGCGTACCGGGTGGTGCAGGAGGCGCTGACCAACGTGCTGCGCCACGCCGGCCCGGCCACCGCCATCGTCCGCCTCCGGTACGCGCCCACCGAGGTCACCGTGGAGGTGACCGACACCGGCCGGGGCGCCGCCGCGCCGCCGGGCCGGACCGCCGGCTACGGCCTGGCCGGCATGCGGGAGCGCGTCACCGCGCTGGGCGGGTCGTTCACCGCCGGCCCCGCCTCCACCGGCGGCTTCCGGGTGTACGCGACACTGCCGGTGGAGGAGGCCACATGATCACGGTGTTGCTCGCGGACGATCAGGATCTGGTCCGGATCGGGCTGCGTGCCCTGGTGGAGAGCGAGGACGACCTCGCGGTGGTCGGGGAGGCCGCCGACGGGCTCGCCGCCGTCGAGCTGGCCCGCCGGGAGCGCCCCGACGTGGTGCTGATGGACGTCCGGATGCCCGGCGTGGACGGCATCGAGGCGACCCGGCGCATCGTCGCCGACCCCGAGCTGGCCGGCACCCGGGTGGTCGTCCTGACCACCTTCGAGCTGGACGAGTACGTCTTCGACGCGCTCCGGCACGGGGCCAGCGGCTTCCTGACCAAGGACACCCGCCCGGCCGAGCTGCTCCGGGCGATCCGGCTGGTCGCCGAGGGCGAGGCGCTGCTGTCCCCGTCGGTGACCCGGCGGGTGGTCCGGGAGTTCGCCACCCGGCCGGCCCGGGTGCCTCGGCCGCACCCGCGGCTGGACACCCTCACCGACCGGGAACGGGAGGTGGTGGGACTGGTCGGCGAGGGGCTGAGCAACGCCGAGATCGCCGAGCGGCTCGTGGTGAGCCCGGCCACCGCGCGTACCCACGTGAGCCGGGCCATGGTCAAGCTGGGCGCCCGGGACCGGGCCCAGCTGGTGGTCTTCGCGTACCAGTCGGGGCTGATCGCCTCGTGATCGTCCGGCGGGCCCGGCGCCGGCAGGACCACGGTGGCCACCTCGGGCGGGCGGAGCTGCGGCCCGGACCAGCGTGATCTCGCGCGGGGGTCGGCCGGCGGGAAGCAGTGGGGAGGCGGGACCGTTACCCTTGCGGGTAGCCGGCCTTGTGCGCGCTGGCTGATCGTGCCCGCCGAAGACGACAAACGGGATGTTCGTGTGTTTGACACCTTGAGTGACCGCCTGTCCGGGATCTTCACCAAGCTCCGCGGCAAGGGACGGCTCACCGACGCCGACATCGACGCCACCGCGCGCGAGATCCGCATGGCGCTGCTGGAGGCCGACGTCGCCCTGCCGGTGGTCAAGGGGTTCATCGCGAACGTCAAGGAGCGGGCCCGGGGCGCCGAGGTCTCCCAGGCGCTCAACCCGGCCCAGCAGATCATCAAGATCGTCAACGAGGAGCTGATCAACGTCCTCGGTGGCGAGGGGCGCCGGCTCCAGTTCGCCAAGCAGCCGCCGACCGTGATCATGCTGGCCGGTCTCCAGGGTTCCGGTAAGACCACCCTCGCCGGCAAGCTGGCCCGCTGGCTCAAGGCCCAGGGCCACCAGCCGCTGCTGGTCGCCGCCGACCTCCAGCGCCCCAACGCCGTCGGGCAGCTCCAGGTGCTCGGCGGCCGGGCCGGCGTCGAGGTGTACGCCCCGGCGCCCGGCAACGGCGTCGGCGACCCGGTGCAGGTGGCGCGCGACTCGATCGAGCACGCCAAGCGGGCCGCCCGGGACATCGTCATCGTCGACACCGCCGGCCGGCTCGGTATCGACGCCGAGATGATGCAGCAGGCCGCCGACATCCGGGACGCGGTCCAGCCCGACGAGGTCATCTTCGTCATCGACGCCATGGTCGGTCAGGACGCGGTCCGCACCGCCGAGGCGTTCCGCGACGGTGTCGGCATCAGCGGCGTGGTCCTCTCCAAGCTCGACGGCGACGCCCGCGGTGGTGCCGCGCTCTCCGTCCGCGAGGTCACCGGGCAGCCGATCCTCTTCGCCTCCACCGGCGAGAAGCTGGAGGACTTCGACGTCTTCCACCCCGACCGGATGGCCAGCCGGATCCTCGGCATGGGCGACGTCCTCACGCTGATCGAGCAGGCCGAGGCGGCCTTCGACGCCGATCAGAAGGAGAAGATGACCGCCAAGCTGATGGGCGGCGAGACCTTCACCCTGGAGGACTTCCTCGATCAGCTCATCGCGGTCCGGCGGATGGGGCCGATCGCCAACGTGCTGGCCATGATGCCGGGCATGGGGCAGATGAAGGACCAGCTCGCCGAGCTGGACGACAAGCACTTCGACCGGGTCACCGCGATCATCCGGTCGATGACCCCGGGCGAGCGCACCAACCCGAAGATCATCAACGGCTCCCGGCGCGCCCGGATCGCCAACGGCTCCGGGGTCACCGTGATGGACGTCAACCAGCTGCTCAACCGCTTCGCCGACGCGCAGAAGATGATGAAGCAGATGGGCGGCATGATGGGCCTGCCCGGAGGCGGCCGGCGCAAGGCGACCAAGTCGCCGAAGAACAAGCGCAAGGGCACCAAGGGCGGCGGCCGGCCGCGTACCGGCGCCGGCCTGCCGGGCGGCTTCCCGGGCGGCATGCCGCAGCTCCCGCCGGGCCTGGACCCGGGGGACCTGGCCGGTGGCCAGGGCCTGCCGCCGGGCTTCAAGCTCCCGAAGATCGACTTCAACAAGCTCGGCAAGGGCGGGGACAAGAACCCTCGCTGACCGCGCGTCGCCGACCTCCGACGGCCCCGTCACCCCGTGGTGGCGGGGCCGTCGTCGTGCCCGCCCGCGCCACCGGGCGGGGCGACCTGCTCGCCCGGGACGGGGAGTGATCGGGTAGGACTGTGCACATGGCTCTGCATGTGCGCGGTGTGCTCCTGCCCGACGACGAGGTCCGGGACGTGTGGCTGGTCGGCGACCGGGTCACCTTCGAACCGGTGCCCGGCGCGGAGACCGTCGCCGACGGCGGCTTCGTGCTTCCCGGTCTGACCGACGCCCACTGCCACATCGGCATCGCCCGGGGCGGCGCCCCGATCACCGCGCTTGACCAGGCCCGAGAGCTGGCCCGTACCGACCGGGACGCCGGGGTGCTGGCCATCCGGGACGCCGGCTCGCCGTACCCGTACCCGGAACTCGACGACGACCCGGAGCTGCCGCGGCTGGCCCGCGCCGGCCGGCACGTCGCACCGCCGAAGCGCTACCTGCGGGACATCGGGGTGGAGGTCGGCGCGGCCGAGGTGGCCGCGACGGTGGCGGCGCAGGCCGCCGCCGGCAACGGCTGGGTCAAGCTGGTCGGGGACTGGATCGACCGGGGCGTCGGTGACCTGGCCCCTGCCTGGGACGCGGACACCATGACGGCCGCCGTCGCCGCCGCGCACGCCGCCGGGGCACGCGCCGCGGTGCACACCTTCTCCGAGTCGGCCGTGGAGATCATGGTGCGGGCCGGGGTGGACTCGGTGGAGCACGGCACCGGGCTCAGCCTGGACCTGATCGACCTGATGGCCCGTCAGGGCACCGCGCTGGTCCCCACGATGATCAACATTCAGACCTTCGGTGGCATCGCCGACCAGGCCCGCCCCAGGTTCCCCGGGTACGCCGACCACATGCTCGCCCTGCGCGACCGCTTCCCCGAGGTGGTCCGGGCCGCGTACGAGGCGGGCGTGCCGATCTACGTCGGCACCGACGCGGGCGGGGGCATCGACCACGGGCTGGCCGCCGAGGAGATGCTGCTGCTGCACGAGCGGGCCGGCATGTCCACCGAGGACGTCCTCGCCGCCGCGTCCTGGCGCGCCCGCGAGTGGCTCGGCTTCCCCGGCCTGGTCGAGGGCGGCCTCGCCGACCTGGTCGTCTATCCCGAGGACCCGCGCCGCGACCTCCGGGTGGTCCGCACCCCGTCCCGCATCGTCCTGCGCGGCCGCGTACTGCGCTGACCCCGTCCCCTGCCGCCTGGCTGACCGCGTCTGTCCGGGAAGAGTGCTCAGTCCGGTGCGGAAGGGCACTCTTTCCGGGAATCTGTGTGGATTTCGCGCGAGGCGCTGGGCTCCGGGCGACGCGACACGGCGCGGGCGGCCTCCCGGGCGCTGCGGCGGCGCACCCGGCGCATAGGATGTGCGCTCATGGCACGCGTGCTCACTCCCCGTGCGGAGGATTTCCCCCGCTGGTACCAGGACCTGATCGCCAAGGCCAAGCTGGCCGACAACGGCCCGGTGCGGGGCACCATGGTCATCCGACCGGCGGGCTACGCCATCTGGGAGCGGATGCAGGCGGAGATGGACGCCCGGATCAAGGCGGCCGGCGCGGAGAACGCCTACTTCCCGCTCTTCATCCCGGAGAGCTACCTCAAGCGCGAGGCCGAGCACGTCGAGGGCTTCTCGCCGGAACTGGCCGTGGTCACCCACGGTGGGGGCAAGCAGCTCGCCGAGCCGGTGGTGGTCCGCCCCACCAGCGAGACGGTGATCGGCGAGTTCATGGCCAAGTGGATCGACTCGTACCGGGACCTGCCGCTGCTGCTCAACCAGTGGGCGAACGTGGTCCGCTGGGAGCTGCGCCCGCGGATCTTCCTGCGTACCAGCGAGTTCCTCTGGCAGGAGGGGCACACCGCGCACGCCACCCGTGAGGACGCCCGCGCCTACGCCCGGCGGATCCTGCACGAGGCGTACGAGGACCTGATGGTCAACGTGCTCGGCATCCCGGTGGTGGTCGGCCTGAAGACCGCCCGCGAGCGCTTCGCCGGCGCGACCGCCACCTACACCTGCGAAGGCATGATGGGTGACGGGAAGGCGCTCCAGCTGGGCACCAGCCACGAGCTGGGCCAGAACTTCGCCCGGGCGTTCGACATCAGCTTCTCCTCGGCCGAGGGTGGCCGGGAGCACGCCTGGACGACCTCCTGGGGCACCTCGACCCGGATGCTCGGCGGCCTGATCATGTGCCACGGGGACGACAACGGCCTGCGGGTGCCGCCGAAGCTGGCGCCGGTCCAGGCGTACGTGATGATCGTCAAGGACGGCGAGGGCGTGGCCGAGGCGGCGGCCAAGCTCCGCGACGCGCTGCGCGACGCCGGTGTCCGGGTCGCGCTGGACGACCGGACCGACACCGCCTTCGGCCGCCGGGCCGTCGACGCCGAGCTGCGCGGCTACCCGGTCCGCGTCGAGGTCGGCCCCCGTGACCTGGCCGCCGGCAACGCGGTGGTGGTCCGGCGTACGGACGGCTCGAAGGCCGCGACGCCGGTGGCCGACGTGGTCGGCGCGGTCCTCGCCGCGCTGGAGGCCGACCAGCAGTCGCTGCACGACCAGGCGTTGGCCTTCCGGCAGTCCCGCACCACCGACGTCGCCACCCTCGCCGAGGCGATCGAGGCGGCGGCCACCGGCTGGGCCCGGGTGCCGTGGTCGGCGGTCGGCGTCCAGGGCGAGGCCGACGCGAACGCGCAGGGCGTCACCGTCCGGTGCCTGCTGCGGGCCGACGGCTCGGTGCCGGACTCCGAGGACGAGGGGGATCTGATCGCCGTCCTCGCCCGCGCCTACTGAGGTGCGCCCGGGCGGCTCGGTCGGCCGGTTCGCGCCGGGTCGGCTGATCATGCACCGCAACGTGCGGCACGGGCGGATCGGTTGGGTCCGCTCGGCCCGGGTGGTCCGCGACGACGACCGGGGGCTGCTGCTCTGGATCGCCCGGGGCGCGCCGGTGGCGAACGAGGTGACCGAGGCGGGGCTGGGCATGCGGGCCATGCCGTTCGCCGAGTGGATCACCTCGTCGTACCGGCTCGCCCAGGGCCGCTGGAACGGGCCGCCGGTGCTGAAGTTCCTGCCCACCGGTGCCGCCCATTCGGTGTGGTGGTTCCGCGACGACCGGGGCCGGTTCAAGAACTGGTACGTCAACCTGGAGGAGCCCGCCGTCCGCTGGGACGACGGCGCGGTGGCCGGGGTCGACATGACGGACCAGGACCTCGACGTGGTGGTGCACCCGGATCTCCGCTGGGAGTGGAAGGACGAGGAGGAGTTCGTCGAGCGCCTCGCCTTCCCGGACGACTACTGGGTGCCCGACGAGAAGGCGGTCCGGGCCGAGGGGGAGCGGGTGATCCGGATCGCCGAGTCGGGCGAGTTCCCGTTCGACGGCACCTGGTGCGATTTCACCCCGCCGGTCGCATGGGACGTACCGGACGGGCTGCCGCCGGGCTGGGACCGGCCGCCGGTGCGTTGAGCGTGTCGTGCGTCACGCTGGAGTCGACCCGGGTGACCAGTCCGGGTCCGGTGTGAGAGATCGGGGCCGGATCTGGCAGAATGGTTCGCTGGTATCCGGCGCGCGTCCGGCGCCCTCTAACCCGGGCACGCCGCCAGTCCACCGAGCAGCCTCCGGCCCAACCCCACTGTGCCGGTCGGCGCTCACCCGCACACCGCCCGTACGGGCCGGTGAGATCGCAACAGGAGCGAAACAACTGTGGCCGTAAAGATCCGGCTCCTGCGGATGGGTAAGATCCGCAACCCGCAGTACCGCATCGTCGTCGCCGACTCGCGCACCAAGCGTGACGGTCGCGCGATCGAGTTCGTCGGTGTGTACCAGCCGAAGGAGGACCCTTCGGTGATCGAGGTCAAGTCGGAGCGGGTCCAGTACTGGCTGTCCGTCGGCGCGCAGCCGAGCGAGGCGGTGCAGCGCCTGCTGGAGCTGACCGGTGACTGGCAGAAGTTCAAGGGCCTGCCGGCCCCGGCGCCGCTGAAGGTCGCCCCGGAGCGGGCCGACCGCAAGGCGGCGTACGAGGCCGAGGCGAAGGCCGCCGCCGGCGTGGCCGAGACCCCGGCGCCGGCCAAGAAGGCCGCCAAGGCGCAGGCCCCGGCCGAGGCGCCGCAGGCCGAGGAGCAGACCGGTGCAGAGTCCGGCGAGCAGGCCTGACATGGCGCTGCGTCCCGCCCTGGAGCACCTGGTCAAGGGGATCGTCGACCACCCGGACGACGTCCGGGTGCGGATGGTCGATTCCCGTCGGGGTAAGCGGCTCGAGGTCCGCGTGCACCCGGAGGACCTCGGCACGGTGATCGGGCGGTCCGGCCGGACCGCCAAGGCGCTGCGCCAGGTGATCGGCTCCATCGGTGGGCGCGGGGTGCGCGTCGACATCGTCGACTCGTACTGATGCTTCTCATCGTCGGCAGGGTCGGCAAGCCGCACGGGATCCGCGGTGAGGTCACCGTGGAGGTGCGGACCGATGAGCCCGAAGCACGGTTCGCCCCGGGGACGGTGCTGCGCACCGACTCCGGGGCGGTCGCGCCCGCGGAGCCCGGGGCCTACCGGGTGCCGGCCGAGTTGACCGTCGAGTCGGCGCGCTGGCACCAGGGTCGGCTGCTGGTCGCCTTCGAGGGCGTGCCGGACCGCAACGTCGCCGAGGCGCTGCGCGGCACCCTGGTCGGCGTGGACAGCGCCGACGTCGCTCCGCCGGAGGACCCGGAGGAGTTCCACGACCACCAGCTCGTCGGCCTCGCGGTGGTCACCCGGCAGGGCGAGCGGCTGGGCGAGGTGGCCCGGATCGACCACGCTCCCGCCTCCGACCTGCTGGTGCTGCGGCGCCCCGAGGGGCGGACCGCGCTGATCCCGTTCGTCAAGGCGATCGTGCCCGAGGTGGACCTCGCCGGCGGTCGCGTCGTCGTCGACCCGCCCGGCGGCCTGCTCGACCTGTAGCTGGAGCCAGCCGTCATGCGCGTCGACATCGTGTCGATCTTCCCGGAATATTTCGCCCCGCTCGACCTGTCGCTGATCGGCAAGGCGCGGGCGAACGGCAGCCTGCGGCTGGCCGTACACGATCTGCGGGCCTGGACCCACGACGTGCACCGCACGGTCGACGACACGCCCTACGGCGGCGGGCCCGGCATGGTGATGCGGCCGGAGCCGTGGGGTGAGGCGCTGGACGCTCTCGTCCCCGCCGGCGGCGAACCGGAGCCCCGGCTGCTGGTGCCCTCCCCGGCCGGTGTCCGGTTCACTCAGGCGATGGCGCACGAGTTGGCCGCCGAGCCGCACCTGCTCTTCGCCTGCGGCCGGTACGAGGGCATCGACCAGCGGGTGCTCGACCACGCGGCGACCCGGATGCGGGTGACCGAGGTCTCCCTCGGCGACTACGTGCTCTTCGGCGGCGAGGTGGCGGTGCTGGTGATCCTGGAGGCGGTCACCCGGCTGCTGCCCGGGGTGCTCGGCAACGCCGGCTCGCTGGACGAGGAGTCGCACGCCCACGGGCTGCTGGAGGCGCCGATGTACACCAAGCCGGCGACCTGGCGCGGGCACGAGGTGCCCGAGGTGCTGCGCTCCGGCGACCACGGGAAGATCGCCCGCTGGCGGCGCGACGAGTCGCTGCTGCGTACGGCGGCCCGCCGCCCCGACATGATCGCCACGCTGCCCCCGGAGAGCCTGGACAAGCGGGACCGGGCGGCGTTGGACCGGGGCGGATTTCAGCTGTCGCCGGGGGATGTGGCAAAGTAGGGGGGTTGCCGCATCCGTCCACGCCGTGGGCGGTTGCGAGGACCCTCGACCGGGGTCGGCGTCGCCGGCCACCACCCGGGGGTCAGAATCACCCATTCGCGCATCGACTGACGGTGCGCCGTGAGCCTCACGAGGACGCAGCGATGAACATCCTGGACGCCCTTGACGCCCAGTCGAAGCGCGTTGACATCCCCGACTTCCGTGCCGGTGACACCGTCAAGGTGCACGCGCGGGTTGTCGAGGGCAACCGGTCCCGGGTCCAGATCTTCCAGGGCGTCGTCATCCGCCGCCAGGGTGACGGCCTGCGCGAGACCTTCTCGGTCCGCAAGGTCAGCTTCGGCGTGGGTGTCGAGCGGACCTACCCGGTCAACAGCCCGGCGATCGACCGGATCGAGGTCGTGACCCGCGGTGACGTGCGGCGCGCCAAGCTCTACTACCTGCGTGAGCTGCGCGGCAAGAAGGCCAAGATCAAGGAGCTGCGCGAGAAGCAGCCGGCGAGCTGAATCTACTTGCGCCACGCCGCCTGACCTGCCCGTATGTGGTATCGACCGGAGCGCATTACCCTGGTCGTACGGGCGCAGGGGGACGGCACACCGCGCGTGCTCGACGCGGTGGCACAGCGATCCACTACCGCCCGTGGGGTCTCCTGGCGAGACTCCCGGGCGGTAGTGTCGTTTCCGCGGACCGGAGAGTGGCATGGTGCAGATGCTTGACGAGGACGGCACCGTCGATCCGTTACGCCGGCGGGCCCGGCGCTCCCGCCGGCAGATGCCCCTCTGGCAGGAACTGCCCCTGCTCCTGGTGGTCGCCTTCTGCCTGGCCGTGCTGATCCGCACCTTCCTGCTCCAGGCGTTCTTCATCCCCTCCGGCTCGATGGAGGACACCCTCCTCATCGGCGACCGGGTGCTGGTCAACAAGGTCGTCTACGACGTCCGTGACCCGGCCCGGGGTGAGGTCGTGGTCTTCCGGGGCACCGACCGGTGGGTGGCTCAGGAGGCCCCGGCGCCGCCGACCAACTTCGCCGGCAAGGTCGGCCGCACCCTCAGCGACCTGGTGGGGATCAGCCGCCCCGGCGAGAAGGACTTCATCAAGCGGGTCATCGGCGTTCCGGGCGACCGGATCTGGTGCTGCGACGATGGCCGCGTCGTGGTCAACGGCGTGCCGTTGGACGAGCGGGCGTACGTGTCGGAGGACTCGCCGGTCGAGCTGCCCCCGAACCCGAAGGAGTGCCGCTCCCGGCAGTTCACCGAGGTGGTCGTACCCCCGGGGCAGATCTTCGTGATGGGCGACCACCGGCTGGTCTCCCAGGACGCCCGGTGCCAGGGCCCGGTGCCGATCGACAACGTCGTGGGCCGGGCCTTCATGATCGTGTGGCCGTCGCAGCGGTGGGCCACCCTGCCGGTCCCGCAGACCTTCGCCGACCTGCCGCAATCCAACGCCGCGCCGGCCGGACCGGTGCCCGTCGATCCGGACCCGGTGGGCGGTGTCGTCCTGATCCTCCCGGTCACGGCCACGCTCTCCGTTCTCGCGAGTTCGGGGCGACTGCGCCGCGCCTGGGGACGTAGGCTCCTCCCGTGATTGACGAGCAGACCGAAAAGCCGCGCAGCTCCTTCTGGAAGGAGTTGCCCATCCTCCTGGGCGTGGCGATCCTGGTCGCAGTGCTGGTACGTGCCTTCGTGCTGCAGACCTTCTTCATCCCGTCCCCGTCGATGGAGAACACTCTCAAGATCGACGATCGGGTGCTGGTCAACAAACTGGTCTACGACTTCCGCTCGCCGCACCGGGGCGAGGTGATCGTCTTCAAGGCGCCCACCGACTGGAGCGGCAATCCGGAGGGCGAGGACTTCATCAAGCGGGTGATCGGCGTCGGCGGTGACCACGTGGTCTGCTGCGACCGCACCGGCGGCGCGGAGCGGCTGGTGATCAACGGCAAGCCGCTCGACGAGCCGTATCTCTTCCCCGGCAACAAGCCCGCCGACCAGGACTTCGACATCACCGTGCCGGATGGCCGGCTCTGGGTGATGGGTGACCATCGGCAGGCCTCCGGCGACTCGCTGGAGCACTGGCAGCAGTCCGGCGAGGACATCAACGAGGCCACCATCCCCGAGGACCGGGTGGTCGGGCGGGCCTTCACGATCTTCTGGCCGGTCGGCCGGGCGACCTGGCTCACCGTGCCGAAGCAGTTCGACGGGATTCCCAATCCCTGACCCCGGAGGGCGTGGGCGTTCGTCGGACGCGTCTGGCAGGCTTGGGCCGTGACCGTCTACACCCCTCGTCGCGCGGCCCGCGTGCTGCTCGTCGACGCGTCCGACCGGGTGCTGCTGTTCGCCGGCACCGATCCGGGCCGACCGGGGCACGCCTACTGGTTCACCCCGGGCGGGGGACTGGATCCGGGGGAGAGCCCCGCCGCGGGCGCGGCCCGGGAGTTGGCCGAGGAGACCGGGCTGCGGCTCACCCCGGCAGAGCTGGGCGCGCCGGTCTGGGCGGAGACGGTCGAGTTCCCGTTCGACGGCGTCTGGTACCGCCAGGAGCAGGAGTTCTTCCTGGTCCGGGTGCCCGCCTGGGAGGTCGACACGACCGGCTTCGACGAGGTCGAGCGGGCCAGCGTGTCCGGCCACCGCTGGTGGTCGCTGGCGGAGCTGTCCGCGACCGCCGAGCGCTTCTACCCGCCGGACCTGCCGGACCGGCTCGCCGCCGCGCTGGCCGGGGACCGGTCCGCCGCGGGGGGTGAGCCGTGCTGACGCCCCCGCGTACGGTGGTGCGCCGCGAGGGCGGCCTCTACGCCCTCGAACGGGCCCTGCAACGGCGGGGCTTCCGCCATGTGGCCGGTGCCGACGAGGCCGGCCGTGGCGCGTGTGCCGGCCCGCTGGTGGCCGCTGCGGCGGTGCTGCCCGAGGGGCGCCGTGGCGAGATCGAGGGGCTGGCCGATTCCAAGCTGCTCACCCCGGCCAGCCGGGAGCGGATCTACGACGAGGTGGTGGCGCGGGCCCTGGCGTACGCCGTGGTGGTCATCCCGGCCGACGAGGTCGACGCGCGTGGGCTGCACGTGTGCAACGTGGCCGCCATGCGCCGGGCGCTCGCCTCGCTGACCACCCGTCCGGAGTACGTGTTGAGCGACGGTTTCGGCGTCGACGGGCTGGACGTGCCGGGGCTGGCGGTCTGGAAGGGGGACCGGGTGGCCGCCTGCGTGGCGGCGGCGAGCGTGCTGGCCAAGGTCACCCGGGACCGGATCATGGTCGAGCTGGACGGGCGGTACCCGGGCTACGGCTTCGCCGAGCACAAGGGCTACATCACGCCTGAGCACACCGCCGCGCTGCGGGAGCTCGGGCCGTGCCGGGAGCACCGCTTCTCGTACGTCAACGTCGCCACCGTCTCCGGCCGGGACGGGCGGCCGCCCCGCTCGCGGCGGCCGGCGGCCGGCGACCCGGACGAGCCGCTGTTCAGTGGCCCGGGCCCGGACGAGCCGCTGTTCAGTGGCCCGGGCCCGGACGAGCCGCTGTTCGGCGGCTCCGTCGCGGCGCTCTTCGGCGGCCCGGAGGAGGGGCCCGCCGGGAGCCCGGACGAGCCGATGGAGCGTTCCGGCGCGCCAGGGGGTACCGTCGGCGTGGCGTTGGGCGAGCAGCCGCGACCTCCAGCGCCGGTGGGGGAAGATGTGGTCATGGAAGGCGGAGTGCGATGAGCGCGGAAGATCTCGAAAAGTACGAGACCGAGATGGAGCTGCAGCTCTACCGGGAGTACCGCGACATTGTCCGCCAGTTCTCCTACGTGGTGGAGACCGAGCGCCGCTTCTACCTGGCCAATCAGGTCGATCTGCACGTCCGCAACTCGGACGGTGAGGTCTACTTCGAGGTCGAGATGCACGACGCCTGGGTGTGGGACATGTACCGGCCTGCGCGATTCGTCAAGAATGTCCGGGTAATGACGTTCAAGGACGTCAATGTGGAAGAGCTCGAAAAGCCCGACATCTCGCTTCCCGCAGACTCCGGATTCGGCGGCTGACCGGGGCGGCGGGACGGTCGACTCGCCGCCCGCCGCCGACGGCGGATCACTCCGCCAGCACCACCACCGCGACCCGCTGCACCAGGTTGTTGGCAAAACCACCCCGGTTCCACGGCTGCTCGACCGGCTGGGTACGCCCGGAGGCGTCGGTCGCCCGCGCGCCCAGCACGTAGCGCCCCGGCGTCGGGCGCCACTCGACATGCCACCGCCGCCAGGCCCACTCACCCCCGGTCGGCCCCTCCACGGTCGCCGGCACCCAGGTCGTACCGCCGTCGAAGGTCACCTCCACCGCCGTCACCGGCGCGTACCCCGACCAGGCCCGACCGTCCACGGTGCACGGACCCGGCCGCAGCACCCGGGTACGCGACATGAAGTCCGGGAAGCCCGGCGGCCGGACCAGCGCCCGGGGCTCGATCCGGGTCACCGGCACGCCCGGGTCGTCGGCGTCCTGCCGCAGCCGGTACGCCACGGCGTTCTGGTAGCCGTCGAACGGCTCGGCCAGCACCCGCACGTTCCGCAGCCACTTGACGTGCGCCATGCCGTACCAGCCGGGCACGATCAGCCGCAGCGGCGCGCCGTGCTGGGGCAGCAGGGGAGCACCGTTCATCTCGTACGCGAGCAGCACCTCCTCGCGCAGCGCGTCCGCGACCGGCAGCGCCCGCTGGTAGTCCTGCTCGACGCCGCGCTCCACCCCGTGGTCCGCCCCGGTGAAGACCACATCCACCGCGTCGGCGGCGAGCCCGGCCTCGCGCAGCAGCGGCGCCAGCGGCGTGCCGGTCCACTCCGCGTTGCCCACCGCCTCCACCAGCCACGGCTGGCTGACCGGCCGCGGGTGCAGCAACGCCCGTCCGTTGCCGGCGCACTCCAGGGTGACCCGGTGGGTGACCCGGGGCCGCTCCCGCAGCGCGCCCAGGTCCAGGGTGATTGGCCGCCGCACCGCCCCGTCGACGGTCAGCGTGTGCGCCGCCGGGTCCATGTCCGGGATGTCGTAGTGGATGAGCAGGTAGTGCAGGCCGGCCGGGGTCACGTCGTAGCGGAGCGCCTCCAGCGGGATCCCGTGGTTGCGCGCGGCCAGCTGGAGTTCTTCGGCGCTGATCGCCTCGTCCGGCCCGGCCACCCGGGAGGGGTGGCTGACGTTGTCCACAGTGGTCATCTCGACTCCCTCGGATCGGTCAGGGGATGGGTCGCAGGCGCGGCCTGGCCCACCGAGCGGCCGGACCGGGTCAGCCGCTCGTCGCCGACGAACTCGAACATCCGCACGCCGGTCTCCAGCGGGTCGGGCGTACCGGTGAACCGATGCACGCCCACGCCCACCCCGTCGGCGGGGCTGCTCACCGCGACCGGGGTGAAGCCCGCCTCGGCGAACCAGTCGCAGATGGCGGGCACCAGGTCCGGCTCGCGGCGGTGCCGGGTCCAGAACACCGTGCCGCCGGTGGCGCACAGCGCGGCGCAGTGCCGCACCGTGGCCCGGATGTCGGCGTCGACGATGTTGCCGAAGATGCCGCAGACCAGGACCAGGTCGGCCGGCACGAGATCGGCGTACCGGTCGGTCAGCGCCGCGTCGCCCGCCACCACCTCCACCCCGCGCAGGCCGGCCCCGGCGGCGGCCGCCCGGGCCACCTCGACGTTGCGTGGATCCAGCTCGACCAGGCGGGCGGTGACGTCGTCCCGCCGGGGATGAGCGGCGAGCACCGGGATCAGGTCCCGACCCTGGCCGGCGCAGAGACTGATCACCCGCAGCGGACCGGCCGGCGCGGCGTCCAGCGCGTCCCGGATCCGGCTTCGCAGCTCGGCGAGACGGCGGGACAGCGCCGACCCGGGCTGGTCGTAGTCGGCGTGCCAGGCGTACCAGTCCTTCGTCACGCGGCCAGCATAGGGGCCGTCGATTATCAGATCGGTCCCGTGCACGGGGGGCCGTCCACAGCTCACCAGTCGTCCACAGGCACCGCTCCGGCCGGTCGCGGCGACACCGATCGTGACGGCAGGGTGTCCGGCGTGCCGAAACCGCTGCGCCGGGCCACCGCGGCCCTCGGGCTCCTGCTGCTGGTCGTCCCGGTCGCCGTCCGGCCCCGCCCGGCCGGGGCCGCCACCCGGGCGGCGTCCGTCCCGCTGATGAACCGGGAGTTGCCGCCGCCGACGAGATCGCCCTCACCGACCACTCCGGCGGGCTCGTCCGACCGGATGACGATCCGACCACTGCCGCCCATCCTGCCGGCCGCCGGCCCCGCCGGGGGCCATCGGCCACCGGCCGACCGGGTGCCTCCCGGGCCGTCCGGCGCCGCGCGATTCGGCTGGCCGCTCGCCGGCACCCCCCGACCGGTACGCCGGTTCGACCCGCCGCCGCAGCCGTGGCTGCCCGGCCACCGCGGCGTCGACCTGGCCGCCAGCCCGGGTGCTGAGGTGCGTGCGGCCGGCGCCGGGGTCGTGCTCTTCGCCGGCACGGTGGCCGGGCGGCCCGTGGTCACCGTCGGACACGCCACCGGGTTACGCACCACCTACGAGCCGGTCGACCCCCGCCTGCCGGCCGGCACCCCGGTCAGTGCCGCCACGCCGATCGGCACCCTGCTCGCCGGCCATCCCGGCTGCCCCGCCGAGGCGTGCCTGCACTGGGGGCTGCGCCGGGGCGAGGAGTACCTCGATCCGCTGGCCCTCCTCGGGCTCGGCCCGGTGCGGCTGCTGCCGCTCGACGGCTCAGCCCTGGGCCAGCAGCGTGGGGAGACGAGCGGCCAACCGGTCGTACTCGTCGGGGGTGTTGTAGACCTGGCCGCACAGGCGCAGCCAGCCCTGGCCGTGCCAGGAGGCCACCGAGACCTCGGCGGCCAGCCGTTCCGCGATCCGGGCGCGCAGCTCCCGCGCCGCGTCGATCGTCGGGGCGACGCCGGGCTGCAACGGGACGAGCCGCATGGCGACCGTCGGTCCGCCGGGCTCCGGCAGGTCGGCCGGCGCCACCCCGAGCGCGTCCCCGACCACCCGTTGCCCGTACGCGGCCAGCGCGGCGTTGTGCGCGCGTACCCGGTCCAGGCCCAGAGTGCGCAGGGTGAACAGGCCCGCCGGGGCAGCCAACCAGGCGGTGTAGTCCAGCGTCGCCTGCCACTCGACCCGGGTGGGGAAGCCGGTCTCCTGCTCCCACGAGACGACCAGCGGTTGGATCCGCTCCCGCCACGCCCCGGCCACCACCAGCGCGGCGGTCCCCCGCGGCGCGTACGCCCACTTGTGCAGGTTGCCCACCCAGAAGTCGGCACCGATCGAGGCCACGCTGATCGGCAACATGCCCGGGGCATGCGCCGCGTCGACCAGCACGGGCACCCCGTGCTCCCGGGCCAGCCCGACGATCGCGGCCGTCGGGAATAGCCGGGCGGTGGGCGAGGTGATCTGGTCGACGATGAGCAGCTTGGTCCGGCCCGGACGCAGCCCGGCCCGGACGATCTCCACCACCTCCTCGTCGGAGGCGGTCAGCGGCACCGGCAGGGTCCGGGACACCGCTCCGGTCCGGCGACACTCCCGCTCCACCGAGAAGGCGACCGCCCCGTACCCGTGGTCGGTGGTCACCACCTCGTCGCCGGGCCGGAGGCCGAGTGACTGGAGCACCACCGCCACACCGGTGGTGGCGTTGCCCACCAGCGCGGTGCCGTCCGGGTCGGCGCCGAGGAAGGTGGCCAGGTGCCGCCGGGTGTGCGCGATCCGGTCGACCAGGCCCTGGATGAAGAAGCGCAGCGGGTTGGCCTCCATCTCGTCGCGCAGGCGCTGCTGGGCCCGTTGTACCCCGATCGGCACCGCGCCGAACGACCCGTGGTTGAGATGGCTGACCGACGGATCGAGGGAGAAGAGCAGCCGAGCACCGGGGATCGGCTCGGGCGGCTGCGGGACGGTCATTCGTTGATCGTAGCCCGCCGTGGATCATCAACCCGCCGTTCGCCGCGAGGGCATGCCGCCCTTGCGGCGGCGGGAAGCTTTCCGGCCGTCAGGCCCGCGGGTGCGCCTGCCGGTACGCCGCCCGCAGCCGCTCCACCGACACGTGCGTGTAGATCTGGGTGCTGGCCAGCGAGGAGTGACCGAGCAACTCCTGCACAGCGCGCAGGTCCGCCCCACCCTCCAGCAGATGGGTGGCCGCCGAGTGCCGCAGCCCGTGCGGGGTGGTGCGGGGAAGGCCGGCGGCATCGGCGTACCCGGCGACGATCCGCCGCGCGGTCGTCGGGTTGAGCCGCCCGCCGCGCGCGCCGAGGAGCAGCGCCGCCCCCGAGCCCGGGCCGGCCAGCGCCGGTCGGCCCCGGCTGAGCCAGGCGTCCAACGCGCGCTGCGCCGGCACCCCGTACGGCACGGCGCGCTCCCGGCCGCCCTTGCCCAGCACGCGTACCACCCGGCGGGCGTGGTCGACGTCCGCGACGTCCAGGCCGCACGCCTCGCTGATCCGCACCCCGGTGCCGTAGAGCAGCTCGAGCAGCACCCGGTCACGCAGCAGCGCCGCGTCCTCGCCGCCGGGACCCTCCTGACCGGACGCGGTGCCCTCGGCCGCTCCGCCCCGGCTGTCGCCCGAGGCCCCGCACGCCGACGGACTGGCGCTGGCGGTCGGCCCGTCGCCGGTGGTCGGGCCTTCGGCCGTGGATCGGACGTGCGGGGCGTCCGCCCGGGCGGCGGCCTGGCCGACGGCCCGGACGCGTGGGGCGTCCATCAGGGCGGCGGCCTGGTCGGCCCGCAGGACCGTGGGCAGGTCCCGGCGGGCGCGGGGACTGGCCAGCGGAGCGGCCACGTCGGCAGTGAGCAGGCCGGCCCGGTGGGCCCAGGCACTGAAGGTGCGGGCGGCGGCGGCCCGACGGGCCAGGGAGGTGCGTGCCGCGCCCATCGTCCGCTGCTTCGCCAACCAGCTCCGCAGCACCGCGAGGTCCAGCTCCGACAGGTCGGCGCAGCCCATCCGTCCCGCATGGTCGAGCAGGGACACCAGGTCGGTCACGTACGCCCGCACGGTGTGCGCGGACCGGTTGCGTACCCCGGCCAGATGGTCGGCGAAGGCGTCCACCGCCTCCCGTAGCTGCGGCGGCAGCGCCTCGTGTGCCGCCCTGGTGCCGCGCCGCTCGCCGCTCACCGGCACCTCCGGCCCCAGTTCGGCCTCGCCGCGGGCCCGGTCAGCCGGGACGGCGACGCGTCGGCGTGCCGTGGAAGACTTCCGCGGCCCCGGCGGCCCCTGCTGTCGGCGGACACCGGCTCAGCCTACGGGCGCGACCGCCGGAGAGCAGCCCACGCCGCCCGCCCCGCCGCCGCCCTGCCGGGCCTGCCGGGCCTGCCGACCTGCCGGGCTGCCGACCGGCCGACCTGCCGCCGACCTGTCGGTCCTGCCGACCTGTCGGTCCTGCCGACCTGGGCAGGGCGGCCGGGTGGTTGCCCTGCCCCGGGGCCGCCCGGACGGCGGCGTACGTCGGGCGGGCGGGTTCCAGCCGCAGGTCGGGGTGGCTGACCGGGGCCTGGGCACGGGAAACTGGTCATACGAAGAGGACAGTGGCGGCGCCGGCCAGGCCCTCGAAGGCCGGGCGCGCCGCTGCCGGCAGGTGCCGCCTGCGCCGTGGCGGCCGGGGTGCGCCGTGGCGGGGTGATTCCCCGGCACGGCGGCGCGAAAGGGTGAGCCAGTCGGGACAGGCGTCGATCCGGGCGAGCGACGCGGCCGGGAGAGGAAGCAAGCGTGGGTGTGGATGCCGTGCTCTACCGGGTGGTGCGGGCCGGGCCCGTACGTCACCGGCCGTCGTACGTCGCGTCGGAGGTGGTCGCTGACCCGGACGACGTGCTGCTCGACCTGCTCAAGCGGGCGCGGGGCGGGGGTCGTACGCCGCTGCTGGATCGCGTCGACCCGTTGGGCGAGTCGGTCGTGGACGCCGAGGCGACCCAGCAACTGCTCGCCGAGCTGCGCTGCCTGGCCGAGTTGGCCCGGACGCCCGCAGAGGTCACCCACATCCGCCGGTTGGCGCTGCTCGCGCGGCGTTGCCTGGACCGGCGGGACGTCGAGATCCGATTCGAGGGCGACTGAGACCGGCTCCGTCACGCCGGCGTGTTCGTGGTGCTGGCGGCGGGGCCCGCACCCTTGTCGGGCGGCGCGAGGGCGTAGCCGGCGTCGCGGCGTACCACCAGGGCCAGTTCCTCCAGCATGGACAGCTTCCGCATGGCCGTGCGGAGGTCCACCCCGGCGCGTGCCGCGACGCTCTCCAGGCTGACCGGCTTCCGCCGGGGCAGCACCTCCAGCACCTGGGTCGCCTCGTCGTCGAGCTGATCCCGGAGGCGTTCGGGTGCCCGGGCGGGCGGCGCCAGGTCGTATCCGATCCGTCCCACCTCCTCGAGCACATGCGCGACACCGGTGACCAGCCGGGCCTTGCTGTGCTCGCGCAGCAGCTCGTGCGCGCCGACGGACATCGCCGAGGTGACCGGGCCCGGCACCACCATTCCCGGTCGACCGACCCCGATCGCCCGGTTGAGGGTCTGCGTGGCGCCGCTGCGCGCCGCCGCCTCCACCAGCACCGTCCCCAGCGTGCCGGCCGCGATCACCCGGTTGCGGATGAGGAACCGCGGCCGCAGCGGGTCCGCGCCCGGCATCCACTCGCTGACCAGCAGGCCGGTCTCCGCGATCCGGTCGAAGAGCGCCGCGTTGCCCATCGGGTATGGGCGGTCCACCCCGCAGGCCAGCACGGCGACGGTCCGGCCGCCGGCGGTCAGCGCGCCCCGGTGGGCGGCGGAGTCGATGCCGAAGGCGCCGCCGGAGACCACCGTCCAGTCACGATCGGCCAGCCCGTAGCCGAGCTCGGTGGCCACGTGCGTCCCGTACGGGGTGGCCGCCCGGGCGCCGACGACGGCGACGGACCGGTCCAGTGCCTGCCCTAGGGGCCATGCCCCACGTACCCAGAAGCAGAGCGGTGGCGCGGTCTCCAGGTCGACCCGGCGTTCGGCTCCCGGCAGCAGCAGCCGGCGCAGGTCCGCCACCCGGGCCGGCCACTCGTCGTCCTCGGGGGTGACCACCCGCGCGCCGAGCCGTTCGGTACGCGCCAGGGCCTGCTCCGCCACCGCCCGAGCGTCGTTGCTCGTGGACCGGGCGTCCACGGCGGCCCGGAGCGCCCGGTCCGGTGCCCCGCCGTCCAGGAGCAGGTCCAGCGCGGCGACCGGCCCGAGCTGCTCCACCAGCCGGTGCACCGAGCGGGTGCCCGGTTCGGCGAGCCAGGTCAACGCGACCCGCGCCAGCAGGCGGTCGTCCTTCGAGGTCATGTGCCCTCTCCCGTCCTGAGCTGGATGGCCTCCGCGATGTCCCCGCCGTCCGGCCGGTCCCGCCCGTCCAGGTCGGCGATGGTCCAGGCGAGCCGGATGACGCGGTCGAATCCGCGCGCGGAGAGCGAGCCGGCGTCGAGCCGTTTCCGCAGCTCCCGGGTGTCCCGCTCGGGTAGCCGCCACGGCGCCCGACGCAGGTACGGCCCGGGGATCTCGGCGTTGACCTTGCGACCGACGGCGGCCCACCGGTCGACGGCGGCCCACCGGTCGACGGCGGCCCGGCGGGCGGCGGCCACCCGGGCGGCCACCACCGTGGACGACTCGCTCGGCGGGCCGGTCTCCAGCAGTTCCGCCGCCCGTACGGGCAGCAGCCGGACCTGCACGTCGACCCGGTCGAGCAGGGGCCCGGAGAGCCGGCCCAGGTAGCGCCGTCGGGCCAGCGGAGTGCACTCGCAGTCGGCGTCACCGGACGGCTTCGCGCAGGGGCACGGGTTCGCCGCCAGCACCAGCTGTGTCCGGGCCGGATATTCCGCGCCGCCGCGGGTCCGGGCGACCCGGACCCAGCCGCTCTCCAGGGGCTGGCGCAGTGCCTCCAGCGCCCCCTTGCTGAACTCGGGTGCCTCGTCGAGGAAGAGCACGCCGCGGTGGGCCAGCGATACCGCCCCGGGCCGGGCCAGCCCCGACCCACCGCCGACCAGGGACGGCACCGTGGCCGTGTGGTGCGGCGCCTGGAACGGGGGCCGGCGCAGCAGCCGCCCGCCGGGCGGCAGGAGCCCGGCGATGGAGTGCAGGGCGGTGACCTCCAGGGCGGCGGCGTCGTCGAGCTCCGGCAGGATCGACGGAAGTCGCTCGGCGAGCATCGTCTTGCCGGCCCCGGGCGGCCCGAGCAGCGCCAGGTGGTGCCCGCCAGCGGCGGCCACCTCCAGCGCCCGGCGGCCGAGCCGCTGCCCGGCCACCTCGGCCAGATCGGGGCCCTCGGCGGCGGCGGCCGGCGCGGCGGTCGGTGGTGGGAGCAGCGGCGTACCGTCCCGGACGAAGGCCACCAGCCGGTGCAGGGTGTCGACGGCACGGATCCGGACGCCAGGGATGACCGCCGCCTCGGGAGCGTTACCGATCGGCACCACCACCCGCGGGAAGCCGGCCCGCGCCGCGGCGGCCACCATCGGCAGCACTCCACGCACCGGCCGGACCGTGCCGTCGAGGCCGAGCTCGCCGAGGACCACCGTCCCTTCGAGCGGCAGCAGCGGCAGTTCGCCGGAGCCGCCGAGCACCGCCGCCGCGATGGCCAGGTCGAACGCGGACCCGTACTTCGGCAGGGTGGCCGGGAGCAGGTTGAGGGTGATCCGTCGGTTCGGCCATTTCTGGCCGGAGTTGACGATGGCGGCGCGTACCCGGTCCCGGGCCTCGTGCAGGGCCGTGTCGGGCAGCCCGGAGATCACCACGCCCGGCAGCCCGGGCGCCAGGTCGGCCTCCACCTCCACCACGTGCCCGGTCACCCCGACCAGACCCACGCACAGCACCTTGGCGTAGCTCATGTTCAGAAGGCGCCCTTCAGGTGCTCGACCCGGGCCGGACCGGCGGCGGGAAGCCGGACTTCGAGGACGTCGAAGCGGACCTCCTCGGCGCTGGTGCCGGTCTCGGCCAGCCACCGGGCGGCCAGGCCGCGCAGCCGGCGCGCCTTCGCCGGCACCACCGCCTCGGCCGGGCTGCCGAAGTCGTCGCTCCGGCGGGTCTTCACCTCGCAGAACGCGAGCACCTCGCCCTCCCAGGCGATGACGTCGATCTCCCCGTCGGGGCACCGCCAGTTCCGGGCGACCGGGCGCAGCCCCGCCTCGATCAGGTGCCGGACCGCGCACCGCTCGCCGTACGCGCCGACGGCCTGGTTCCGCTTCGTCATGCCGCCCACGGTGCGCCCACCCCGGGTCGGGAGGCGGGTCCCGGCCGGCCCCCTGTGGACGACGGGGCGCCCTGTGGACGGGCGGACGATCATGCCCGTGCTGTGCTAGCGACCTCACCGGCAGGCCACCGCCAGGCCGCCGGGGAATGGCCGTGGACGGATCAGCCGGCACGATCCACGACTTTTCAGAGCAGTCGCCGATCACTCACCGTGTGCCCCGTTATGAGGCGGTATTAACCGCGCTGACCTGCGGCAATGTCGGGCTGAAGGGCGGTTGGCGGGCGGGATGGCGGTCGCATACCGTGCCGGTCGTGGACGGACGACGGAGCTTTCCCGAAGATCAGCAGGGGCCGCGCTGGAGCGATCCCGGGTACGCCGACCCGGACTGGCGGGCGGCTGGTGAGGCGCGCTACCGCGACGACGACTTCCGGGCCCCCGAGCAGCGTGCCGGCGGCGAGGGCCGGTACGCCGACCCGGCCCGGTTCGGTGCGGCCGAACCGCTGGACGACGACACCGAGAGCTACCGGCGGTCGCGCCGGCTGGACGACTCCGGGGAGATCTCCGGCGAGTTGCCGGGCGGTCGCAGCGGCCGACGGGCGGCCCGCGAGGTCGGCGATCCGCTCGGCGGCGCGTCGCGGGAGAGCGCCGGCGATCCGTTCGGCGGGGTCTCGCGGGAGAGCGGCGGCGAGCCGTTCGGCGGGGTCTCGCGGGAGAGCGGCGGCGAGCCGTTCGGCGGCGACCCACGGCCCGGCCCGCTGGCCGGCTACCCGGTCGTCGAGCCGGCCCGTCCGGCCGAGCCGGCGCACGTGGGCCCGACCCCGATCACCGTCGGGGACCGGCCGGCGCACGGCGCGCCCACGCCGCTGATCGTGGGGGAGCGGCCCGCCGTGCCGGCGCCGGAGGTGGTGACCACTCCGATGCCGCACCCGCTGGAGATGCCGACCGGGCCGATGCCCTCGGTGGCGCCCCGGCTGGACGGGCCACCACCCGGCGACGGGGTCTACCGGACCCGCCGGCCGGCGCTCGCGGTGCTGCTGGCGCTGCTGGTGCTCGCGCTGGAGGTCCCGGCGCTGCGGGTGCTCCTCCGGGGCGTGGTGGGTGACCCGATCTCCACCTCGCACGTCGTGGTCGGCACGTTCCTGGTGGTCGGGCTGCCGATCTTCGGTGCCGGCCTGTACGGGCTGCGGACCGGCGGCCTGGCGCTGGCCGACGGCAGCCGGGGCTGGCTGCGGCCGCCAACGGCGTATCTGACCGTCGGGCTGGTGCTCTTCGTCGCCGCGGCGCTCGCCGCCCGCTGACCACCGCTGCCGTACCCCAGGACCCGGGCATTTCCGGACGGTGGGTGCCTGACGGCAGTCGGCGGCCCACACACTCCCGGAACGTGCGTGGATCATGGATCACCCACCGGGTTCCGCACCCGTGTCCCGTACCCCGGGACCGGTGCACAGGGGGAGGGCGTACACTGGTCGACTGGCGACCGCCTCGCGCGGTCGACCTCGCGTGCCCTCTCCACGGACAGCTTCGTGGGGCGCCGGCCTCCCTGGTCCCGATCTTGGTCGGGCCCGTCACGGCCGACGACCGGGCGCCAGGACGCCCGGCCGCCGGCCGGGCGAGACAACCAGGGATCGCAAGGAGTACCCACCATGGCCGTCGTGACCATGCGCCAGCTGCTGGAGAGCGGTGTCCACTTCGGGCACCAGACCCGGCGGTGGAACCCGAAGATGAAGCGCTTCATCTTCACCGAGCGCAACGGCATCTACATCATCGACCTGCGCCAGACCCTCGACTACATCGAGAAGGCGTACGACTTCGTGCGCAACACCGTCGCCGGTGGCGGCAGCATCCTCTTCGTCGGCACCAAGAAGCAGGCCCAGGAGGCCATCGCCGAGCAGGCGACCCGGGTGGGCCAGCCGTACGTGAACCACCGCTGGCTCGGCGGCATGCTGACCAACTTCCAGACGGTGTACAAGCGGCTCCAGCGGATGAAGGAGCTGGAGGCCCTGGGTGACCTGAGCGGCACTGCCGCCGGTTACACCAAGAAGGAGACCCTGCAGCTCTCCCGCGAGAAGGACAAGCTGACCAAGACCCTCGGTGGTCTGCGGGACATGCAGAAGCTCCCGGCCGCGGTCTGGGTGGTCGACACCAAGAAGGAGCACATCGCCGTCGACGAGGCCCGCAAGCTGGGCATCCCGGTGATCGCCGTGCTCGACACCAACTGCGACCCGGACGAGGTCGACTTCCCGATCCCGGGCAACGACGACGCCATCCGCTCGGCCGAGCTGCTGACCAAGGTCGTCGCCGCCGCCGTCGCCGACGGCCTGATCGCCCGCTCCGGCCGGGGCCGCGGCACCGACGAGAAGCCCGAGCCGGGCCAGGTCGGCGCCGACGAGCCGCTGGCCGAGTGGGAGCGCGAGCTGCTCGAGGAGCCGAAGAAGGGCGACGAGCAGCCGGCGACCGCCGCCGCGGAGTGATCGCGCCGTCGCGTCCCCACCGTCCGATTTCCCGGCCGGTGGGGCGCGGCGGGTACGCCGGGCACATCCGGCCCGGATCCGGGTAACCGGGACCCAGACCATCCCACCGCAGTCTCAAGACCCGAAGAGAGAGTCATGTCCAACTTCACCGCCGCGGACGTCAAGAAGCTCCGCGACCTCACCGGCGCCGGCATGATGGACTGCAAGAAGGCGCTGACCGAGGCGGAGGGCGACTTCGACAAGGCCGTCGAGATCCTGCGCGTCAAGGGCGCCAAGGACGTCGGCAAGCGGGCCGGCCGCACGGCCGCCAACGGCCTCATCGCCCACGCCGGCCAGGCGCTGCTCGAGCTCAACTGCGAGACCGACTTCGTCGCCAAGAACGACGCCTTCATCGCGCTGGCCCAGCAGCTGGTCGAGCACGGTGTCGCCAGCGGCGTCTCCACCGCCGAGGAGCTGCTCGCCAGCACCCTCGACGGCAAGAGCGTCGCCGACCTGGTCCAGGAGCAGTCCGCCAAGATCGGCGAGAAGCTGGTGCTCAACCGCTTCGCCAAGCTCGACGGCACCACCGCGGTCTACCTGCACCGCAAGAGCCAGGACCTGCCGCCGGCCGTGGGTGTGCTGGTGCAGTACGCCGGCAAGACCGACGAGGCCGCCGACGCGGACGCCCGCGGCGTGGCCATGCAGATCGCCGCCATGCGGCCGAGGTACCTGACCCGGGACGAGGTCCCGGCCGACGTCGTCGAGTCCGAGCGGCGGATCGCCGAGCAGACCGCCCGCGAGGAGAACAAGCCCGAGGCGGCGCTGCCGAAGATCGTCGAGGGTCGGGTCAACGCCTTCTTCAAGGACTTCGTCCTGCTGGAGCAGGCGTCGGTCGCCGACAACAAGAAGACGGTGAAGCAGCTGCTGGCCGAGGCCGGCATCGAGGTGACCCGCTTCGTCCGGTTCGAGGTCGGCCAGGCCTGAGCCGCCGCATCGGGCGTATGACGCGCCCGTGCGCAGGGAAACGTCGACGAGGAGGCCGCTGGTGTACGTGACAGGCACCGCGGCCTCCTCGTCGCATAGGGTCGGCAGCGGCAGGTACGCGGGACGCGGCGCACGTGCGGTGCGCGACGGAAGGGGCGGTGCGGATGACGCAGGTTGTGAGTGACCGGAGCCTGGCGGCGGATGATCCGACCGCCCCACCGCCGGGCCGGGCCCGCCGGGTGGTGCTGAAGCTCTCCGGCGAGGTCTTCGGCGGCGGCGCGATCGGTGTCGACCCGGACGTCGTGCAGGGCATCGCCCGGCAGATCGCCACCGTGGTCCGCCGCGGCGTGCAGGTCTCCGTGGTGGTCGGCGGCGGCAACTTCTTCCGCGGTGCGGAGCTGCAGAAGCGTGGCATGGACCGGGCCCGGGCGGACTACATGGGCATGCTCGGCACGGTGATGAACTGCCTGGCCCTCCAGGACTTCCTGGAGAAGGAGGGCATCGAGACCCGGGTGCAGACCGCGATCACCATGGCCCAGGTCGCCGAGCCGTACATCCCGCTGCGGGCGATCCGGCATCTGGAGAAGGGCCGTGTGGTCATCTTCGGCGCCGGCGCCGGCATGCCGTACTTCTCCACCGACACCGTCGCCGCCCAGCGGGCGTTGGAGATTCGCGCCGACGTGGTGCTGATGAGCAAGAACGGCGTGGACGCGGTCTACACCGCGGACCCCCGGATCGACCCGACGGCGAGCAAGCTCGACTCGATCACCTTCTCCGAGGTGCTGCGCCGCAACCTGCGGGTGGCCGACGCCGCGGCGTTCAGCCTCTGCATGGAGAACGGCCTGCCGATGCTGGTCTTCGGCGCCGAGGGCGACGACACCATCGTCCGTGCCGTCAGCGGCGAGAAGATCGGCACCCTGATCACCGCCTGAACGGCCCCGAGCCGGCAGCGGCCCTCCGAACCACAGCAGCACAGCCACGACGAGCAACAGAAGGAGGCGAGGAGACCGGTGATCGACGACACCCTCCTCGAGGCCGAGGAGAAGATGGAGCGTGCCATCGAGCACGCCAAGGAAGAGTTCGGCGGCATCCGCACCGGTCGCGCCAACGCCGCGATGTTCTCCCGGATCGTCATCGACTACTACGGCAGCCCCACCCCGCTGCCGCAGATGGCGTCCATCGCGGTCCCCGAGCCGCGCATGGTGATCATCAAGCCGTACGACAACTCGCAGCTGGGCGCCATGGAGAAGGCGATCCGCGACTCCGACCTCGGCGTGAACCCGAACAACGAGGGCAACCAGCTGCGCATCGTGCTCCCGCAGATGACCGAGGAGCGGCGGCGCGAGATGATCAAGGTGGCCCGGCACAAGGGCGAAGAGGCCAAGGTCGCCGTCCGCAACATCCGCCGCAAGGCCAAGGAGGAGCTGGACCGCCTGGTCAAGGACGGCGAGGTCGGCGAGGACGAGGGCCGGCGCGCCGAGAAGGAGCTGGACGACCTGACCCAGCGTTTCGTCGCCACCGTCGACGAGTTGGTCAAGCACAAGGAGAACGAGCTGCTCGAGGTCTGAGCGGCCCGAGCACCTGCCACGGCACCGGTGTGCCGCCACCCCTACCGGATGGCGGGCCCGGTGCCGTCGCCGTGGTGGGACCATCGTCCGCCGTGCCGGCTCCCTGGGTGCAGTAGGCTCGGCACGATTCCCACCACCGCTGGGTGAACAGCGGGGATCGGCCGGCCGTCGGGCCGGTCAACCGGAACAGTCGCGCGTGTAGGGGATGGTTTTGATCTTGCGTCATGTGGTGGCTCCCGTACCGCTTCCGCTCGGTACGTGATGTCCCACCCCGACCCCTACAGCGCCGCCGAGCCGCGCGGCTGGGACCGGCCGGCCGCGCTGCCGTGGCCGGAGGCCGACGTCGAGCCGGGGCCGTGGCGACGGCCCGGCGCCCCCGAGGCGTACGCGGAGCCGCACGGGCGGCCCCGCCCCGCCGCCGACCCGCACGCCCGTCCGGGCGACGGGTACGACGCGCCCGGCCGCCGGCCGTACGACGAGCGCCCGGGCCCGGACCGCGACGAGCGCGGCTACCGGGACGATCAGCGCTGGCGCGACGGCCAGGAGTGGCGCGACGGGGGCCGGGGCTACCGCGAGCCCGGCCCGGAGGATCCCCGGTACCGGGACGCGGGCCCGCGCAGCCATGGCGAGGACGATCCCGGCGACGGTGACCCGCGCGACCGGGGCCCCGGCGGCCCCCGGGCTGGGCGCCCCGGCGTGCCCTACGACGAGTACCCCACTGCCCAGATCGCCCCGGTACACGACGACGACTCGACCGCCCAGTTCGCCCCGGTACGCGACGAACCGGCTGCCCACCTCGCCGGCCGGGACGAGCCGGAGCCGGAGTCGTCGGCCGGTCGGCGCCCGCGCGGCCGCCGGCGGGCCAGCGCGGACCGGCCTCCGACGGCCCAGCCGTCGTCGGGCCGGGCCGGCCGTAACCTGCCGGCCGCGATCGCCGTCGGGTTGGCTCTCGGCGCGGCGATCGTGGTGCCGCTCTTCTTCTACCTGCCGGCGTTCCTCGCCGTGATCGCCGCGGCGATCGGGATCGGCATCTGGGAGATGGCCCGGGCGGTGCGCCGCAGCGGGGCCCACCCGCCGCTGGTGCCGTTGATCGCCGGCGGCGTGATCACCGTCGGGCTGGCCTGGTTCGCCGGCCCGGACGCGCTGAGTCTCGGCCTGCTGGTCACCGTGCTCGGCACGATGATCTGGCGGTTGGGCGACGGCCCTGGCAACTATCAGCGGGACCTGACCGCGGCCACCCTGATCGCGGTGTACGTGCCGTTCCTCGGCGGCTTCGCCGCGATGCTGGCGGCCGCCCCCGGTGACGGCCACCTGCGGGTGCTGGTCACCCTGGTCGCCGTGGTGCTCTCCGACACCGGCGGGTACGCCGCCGGGGTCGCCTTCGGCAAGCACCCGATGGCCCCGACGATCAGCCCGAAGAAGTCCTGGGAGGGCTTCGGCGGCTCGGTGACCGCGGCTGCGGCGGGCAGCGCCCTGCTGCTCTGGCTGCTCCTCGACGTGGCGCCCTGGTGGGGCGCGCTGTTCGGGGTGGCGATCTCCGGCGCGGCGGTCCTCGGTGACCTCGCCGAGTCGATGATCAAGCGGGATCTCGGGGTCAAGGACATGAGCAACCTGCTCCCCGGGCACGGCGGCCTGATGGACCGGCTCGACTCGATCCTGTTCGCGGTGCCGACGGCCTACCTGCTGCTGGCGATCTTCGTACCGGTGGTGGGCTGAGGGATGAATCACGTGGGTGGGTGCGCATCCGCCAGCCGGTCGGGGTCGATTCGGCCCCTACGGACGGGTGCGCCCCGCTCCGGGCGTGTCAGACTGGACGCGCCATGACGAGTCTCCCCCTGATCTCCGTAGACCCCGACGCCCGCGGCCGCCGACCGGCGATGCCGCCCCGCCACCTCGCCGACCTGGACCTGCCGGGCCGGCAGGCGCTCGTCGCCGAGCTGGGGGAGCCGAAGTTCCGCGCCAAGCAGGTCTCGAACCACTACTTCGGCCGCCTGGTCCGCGACCCCGCGCAGATGACCGACCTGCCGGCGGCCACCCGGGAGCGGCTGGCCACCACGCTGCTGCCCACGCTGCTCACCCCGGTCCGCGAGCTGGCCTGCGACGACGGCGCGACGCGCAAGGCGCTCTGGCGGCTGCACGACGGTTCGCTGGTGGAGAGCGTGCTGATGGGCTACCCGGACCGGGTCACCGTCTGCATCTCCAGCCAGGCCGGCTGCGGCATGGCCTGCCCGTTCTGCGCCACCGGCCAGGCCGGGCTGACCCGAAACCTCTCCACCGCTGAGATCGTCGACCAGGCGGTCTACCTCGCCGGGGTGGCGGCCTCGGGGGCGGTGGCCGGCTCGCCACCGCGCCTGTCGCACGTTGTCTTCATGGGCATGGGCGAGCCGCTGGCCAACTACTCCCGGGTGGTGGCGGCGATCCGCCGGCTGGTGGCGCCGGCCCCGGAGGGGCTCGGCCTGTCCCAGCGGCACATCACCGTCTCCACGGTCGGGCTGGTCCCGGCCATCCGCCGACTGGCCAGCGAAGACCTCGCGGTGACTCTTGCGTTGTCGCTGCACGCCCCCGATGATGAGCTGCGCGACGAACTCGTCCCGGTCAACCAGCGCTGGAAGGTGTCCGAGGTGCTGGACGCGGCGTGGGAATACGCAGCTACGACAGGGCGTCGCGTGTCGATCGAGTACGCGATGATCAAGGACGTGAACGACCAGCCGTGGAGAGCCGATCTGCTCGGACGGCTACTGGCCGGCAAGCTGGCCCACGTGAACCTCATCCCACTCAACCCGACTCCGGGCAGCCGCTGGGACGCCAGCCCGAAGCCGGTCGAGCGGGAGTTCGTCCGGCGGTTGCGCGAAGCCGGGGTGTCGACCACGGTGCGGGACACCCGGGGGCGCGAGATCGACGGTGCGTGTGGGCAGCTCGCCGCCGCCGAGGACAGGGACACCGACCCACCGCGCAAGGCAACGGTGTGACCGGGCGTAGCGAACGAGACCAGGAGACATAGTGGCGAGTCAGGGTCAGCGTTTCCGGCGTAAGGCGCTCCGCCGGGGATACAAGGTTGACGAGGTGGACGCCTTCCTGGACCGGGTGGAGGCGACGCTCGCCGGTCAGCCGGTCGGCGCGCCCGTGGCCTCCCAGGAGGTCCACGACGTCGTCTTCCGGGTCCGGTTCAACGGCTACGACGAGTGGCAGGTCGACCTGCACCTCGACCGGGTGGAGCGGCAGCTGGCCGAGCTGGAGGAACGCGGCGGCGTTCCGGGCGGGCGCGGCGGCGACCCCCGGATGAGCGACCGGCTGGGCCCGCCGATGCGCGACGACCGGGGCCTGTCCCCGGCGCCGCAGCCGCCGCCCCGGCCGATGCCCGCGCAGCCCGGCCCGCCCGACCGCTACGGCAGCCGCTACGACGAGCCGGCCGGCGCCAGCCGCTACGACGACCCCACCGGCGCTGGCCGCTATGACGATCCCATCGGCGGCGGTCGCTACGACGAGCCCACCGGCGCCTTCGCCGGTGGCTACGACGGCCCGCGCGGGTACGACGCGCCGCGTGGCCCGGCCGGCCCGGGACCGATGGGTCCCAACGCCCCGATGGGGCACGGCGGCCCACCCTCCCGCGGCCTGCCCCCGGGCCCCGGCGGTTACGGCCCGGACGAGCGGTTCGACGGTTTCGAGGCCGGCCGGCGCGGTCGCCCCGACATGACCGCCGAGATCCGGATGCCCGACCGGGACCCGCGTGACCCGCGTGGCCGTGGCCCGGCCGGCCCGCCGCACCTGCCTCAGCAGGGCTTCGGGGGTGGCCCGGGCATGTCCGGCCCGCCGATGGCCGGTCCGCCCGTTGCGGGGCCGCCGATGGCCGGTCCGCCTGTCCCGGGGCCGCCGATGGTCGGCCCGCCGATGGCTGGCCCGCCCGGCAGCGATCTCTACCGGGTGGATCAGATCCGGCGCAGCTTCCAGGTCCGCCGCTTCGGCAGCGGCTACGACCCGGATCAGGTCGACCGGTTCTTCGACAGCCTGCTCGGCGGCATGCAGGGCCGCAACCCGATGCCGGTGAACCCGAACGACCTGGACACCCTGCGCTTCGGGCTGGTGCCGGGCGGCTACTTCGAGGCCGAGGTCGACGCCGCCCTCAAGGACGTGCAGGACATCCTGCTCGGCCGCTGATCCGCAGACGACGAGGGCCCGCCCCGGTTGGGGGCGGGCCCTCGGGCGTACCGGTCGAGCGCGAGCGCCGGATCAGGACCGCAGGCCGTTGCGGCGCAGCACCGCGTCGCCGAGCACGATGGCCAGCAGCAGCGCGGCGATCCCGAGCAGCCAGATGTCCTCGACCTTGCCCTCGTGGTTGCCGCAGAGCGCCATGATCACCAACACCACCGCCGACAGCACCGCCGCGATCCGTCCGGACTTGCGGTGTCCGGGCTTGTGCTGATCTGGCGCGGTTACCGGCTCGCTTCCTGCCACTGTCGGTCCTTCCCTCGCGATCGGATCTCCGGTTAGTCTGGCACGCCCCGTGTCGCGCCCGGCGCAGGGTCCGGCCTGATGGGGGACGCGTGACCCGCGAGGACGATCGGGAGCTGCTCAAGGCGGCGTACGAGGCGTGGGACCTGGAGGACTGGGCGGTCGCCGGCGGAGCCGGCGCGCCGGAGCTGGACGGGATCGGTGCGGGGCTGAGCCGCCCGGGCCGTTGGACCTGCCCGCACCAGGGCGGAAGGGCACTACCGGCGTCGCGGGTCGGGGACCACACTGCCTCCGGTAGCGTCGAGACGTACGCCTGATTGCCTTTTGAGGGGGACTACGGTGCGAGTGACCGGTACGGGACATGCCAGCATGCGGATCGACACGGCCGCGGGCAGCATCCTGTGCGACCCGTGGGTCAATCCCGCCTATTTCGCCTCCTGGTTCCCTTTCCCTGACAATTCGCAGCTCGACTGGGAGTCCCTCGGCCAGGTCGACTACCTCTACGTGTCGCACCTGCACCGGGACCACTTCGACGCGAAGCACCTGCGCGACCACATCTCGAAGGACGCCACTGTCCTGCTGCCCGAGTTCCCCACCTCCGAGATGGAGGACGAGCTGCGGGAACTGGGCTTCACCAAGTTCCTCAAGGCGCCGAACGAGCAGGTCGTCGAGCTGCCCGGCGGCCTGAAGATCATGATCCAGGCGCTCACCAGCCCGACCGACGGCCCGATCGGTGACTCCTCGCTCTGGGTCGAGTACGACGGTGTCCGGCTGCTCAACCAGAACGACGCCCGCCCGGCCGACCTGAGCGTCTTCGCCGAGCTGGGCCACGTGCACGCCCATCTGCTGCAGTTCTCCGGCGCGATCTGGTACCCGATGGTCTACGAGCTGCCGCAGGCGGCGAAGACCGCGTTCGGCAAGCAGAAGCGGGATCGGCAGTTCGACCGCACCTGGCGCTACATCGACGACCTGAAGGCCGACCACGTCTTCCCGATCGCCGGCCCGCCCTGCTTCCTCGACGACACGCTGTGGCAGTTCAACGACATCTTCGGCGACGAGGGCAACATCTTCCCCGACCAGTCGGTCTTCCTGGAGGAGTACGCCAAGGTCGGCGGCACCAACGGCATCGTGCTGCTGCCGGGCAGCGTCGCGGAGATCACCACCGAGGGGGCGAGCACCACCCACCCGGTGCCGGTGGCCGAGTTCTTCGCCAACAAGGTGGCCCACCTGGAGGAGATGCGGGAGCGCAAGCGCCCGATCATCGAGGCCGAGAAGCAGTCCTGGCGGCACCCGGAGCTCGACGTGCTCGGCGAGATGAAGCGCCGGATCGAGCCGCTGCTGGACGAGTCGATCTACCTGGCCAAGGGCGTCGGCGGGCCGGTCCGCTTCGACCTGGTCGGCTACGACGGAGAAAGTGTCGAGTCGATCGTGGTGGACTTCCCGGGCAAGGAGGTCCGGCCGTACGCGGACGAGAAGGTCCGTTACCGGTTCCGTACCGAGCGGGCGCTGATCGAGCACCTGCTGCACATCGGCGAGGTGGACTGGGTCAACTCGCTCTTCCTGTCCTGCCGCTTCTCGGCGGCCCGGATCGGCCAGTACAACGAGTTCGTCTACGCGTTCTTCAAGTGCCTGTCCGAGGAGCGCCTCCAGTACGCGGAGGGCTGGTACGACGAGCACGAGCGGGCCGTCGACGCGGAGGACATCACGCTGGACGGCTGGGTGGTCCAGCGGCGCTGCCCGCACCTCAAGGCCGACCTGAGCCGGTTCGGCGTCGTCGACGGCGACCAGCTCACCTGCCAGCTGCACGGCTGGCGGTTCGACATGGCCAGCGGCCGCTGCCTGACCAGCGTCGGCCACAAGATCCGCGCGCACCGCGCCGACGCCGACACCCCGGCCCCGGCCGGCGAGGCGATCAGCTGACCACCGCCCGGCGTTGAGCAGGGGCCTTCCGTGGAAGGCCCCTGCTCGCCTCAGCGGCCGAGGTCGGCGAGGATGCGCTGGGCGGCGTTGTGGCCGGCCGCGCCGATCACGCTGCCGGCCGGGTGGCAGCCGGCGCTGCCCGCGTACACCCCGTCGACGCCGGTGGCGTACGGCATCCGGTCGGTGAACGAGACGGTGTTGTCGACGTGGTGGATGTGGCCGCCGGTGATGCCGAAGTGCGCCTCGATGCCGGGCGGGGGCAGCGGCACCGCATCGGCGATCAGGTCGCCGGTGCCGGAGGCGTACCGCTCGCAGATCGCCACCAGCTTGTCGACGTAGCCGGGCAGCGCCTCGTCCCAGGTGGTGCCGGAAAGCTCGTACGGGACCGACTGCACGAACAGCGCCGAGGAGTGGTGCCCGGCGTCGTCGGCCAGCGACGGGTCGACCGTGGTGTGCAGGTACCACTCGATGGTCGGCTCCTCCGGCAGCCGCCCGGCCTGCACGTCCGCCCACATGGCGCGCAGCGCGGCCATCGGCGACTCGCCGCCCTGCCCGACCAGCGACGACGAGCCGGGCAGCAGGTGGATGGTGGAGCCGAACGGGCTGGGCGCGTCCGCCGGCAGGCAGGAGAACCGGGGCAGGCCGCGCAGCGCCAGGTTGAGCTTGAGCGTGGTGCCGGGACGGCGGACCGCCGCCATTCGCTCGGCCAGCGGCGCCGGGAGCGCGCCGTCGGGCAGCAGCTCCATCAACCGGTACGGGTCACAGGCCCCGAGCACCACCGAGGCGGCCACCTCCCGCCCGTCGGCGAGCACCACACCGGACGCCGCGCCGCCAGCCAGGGTGATCCCGGTGACCGGCGTACCGGTCAGGATGCGAGCGCCGGCGACGCGGGCGGCCTCGGCGAAGGTCCGGGAGACCGTGCCCATGCCGCCCTGGGCGATCATCCAGGTGCCGCCCGAGCCGGGCAGCCGGCACATGTTGTGCACCAGGAAGTTGTGCCCGGTGCCAGGGTCGTCCGGCCCGGCGTTGAGGCCGGAGAGGCCGTCGGTGACCGCGTACATGCTGACCAGCAGCTCGGAGCGGAAGTCGAAGCGGGCCAGGTAGTCGGCGACCGAGCCGCGGACCAGGTCCGCGAAGACCTGCCGGAGCGCCGGGCGGACGTACCGCTCGGCGGTCTCCGCCACCGGCAGCGGCTCGGCCAGCCAGGCCGGCGCCAGGTCCTCGCGGAGCTGGGCCAGCTCGGCCTGGAGCGCGTCGTCGGCGGCCGCGTCGGCGGGGGAGAACATCTCCGCGAGCTGCTGCCGGCTCGCCGCGGCGTCGCTGCCGAAGAGCAGGTACGGCGCGCCGAGCCCGCCCGGGGTGGGCAGGAAGTAGTGCGGGTCGCGGCGCAGCACCGGGATGCTCACGTCGAGCGTGGCGAGCAGCTCCGGCGGCATCAACCCGAGCAGGTAGGAGCCGGTGGAGTGGCGCAGGCCGGGCACCTTCGGGAACGGGCTCTCGGTCCGGGTCGCCCCGCCGATCACCTCGGCCGCCTCCAGCACCAGCACGTCGAGGCCGGCGCGGGCCAGCAGGATCGCCGAGACCAGACCGTTGTGCCCGGAGCCGACCACGACGACGTCGGCGCGGGACGGCAGCTCACCCAGTTGCTCGCTCATGCGGCCACCTCGCTTCGCTCGGCGATCGCCTGAGGCTCCATTGCACTGTGCCGGATGATTCGCTCGCTGCGCTCGCTCATGTCCGGGCAGCCTAGTGGCGCGCGCCTCCCTCGGGGAGGGTGTCGCCGGGTTCGGCTGGGCGGAACTGGAGGAGCTGGCTGATCAGCTCGGTCTCGAAGAGCGCCTCCGGCTCGTCGACCGCCCAGCCGAGGTGGCCGAAGACCTCCATGGCGACCAGGCCGTAGAGGCGGGTCCAGGCGGAGAGGAAGGCGTACGCGATCTCGATCGGCAGCGGGCCGTGGCTGGTCGCCAGCGGGGCGAGGTGCCCACCGAGCCGTTCCTGGAGCAGCTCCGCCGGTGGGGTCGGCAGCCGGCTGCCGCGGGTGAGTTCGACGAACGGGGTGAGGAAGACCGCCCCGAGGCGCGCCCCAGGGTGGTCGGGGTTGTCGCACTGGTCGGCGAACTCGATCACCCCGGGGACCGGGTTGCCGAAGATCAGGGTGAACTCGGCGGGATGGCCGACGGCCCACCGTCGCAGCGCCCGGCACATCTCAAGGAGCTGGCCGGCCGGGTCCGGGCCGGACGCGTCCCGGGCCGCCTCGACCTCCTGGCGCAGCTCGTCGTAGAGGTCGCCGGCGAGCCCGGCGACCAGCGCCTCCAGGCTGGGGAAGTACCGGTAGATCGCCGGGGCGGTCATGCCCATGTCCCGGGCGATCGCCCGCAGCGAGACCGCCTCGATCCCGCCGGTCACCAGCAGCCGCCGGGCCCCGTCCTTGATCTCGGACAGGGTCGCCGTACGCAGGCGTTCCCGCCGGGTGGGTGCGGTCATCCGTCGACCCCCTTGACCGAAGCGAACGCCGTTGACATAGTAAACGCCGTTCACTCAAATGATTCATGCTTACCGGATACGACCTTAACGGTCGGTGAGGGGGAAGGCGATGTTCGCCTGGTGGGGGCGAGTGGTGGTACGCGCCCGGTGGGCGGTGCTGGCCGCCGCCGTGGCACTCGTGGTGCTCGGGTCCACCTGGGGCGCCGGGGTCTTCGGCGAGCTGACCGGGGGTGGGTTCGAGGACCCGGCCAGCGAGACCAGCCGCACCGCCGCGCGGATCACCAGCGAACTGGGCCGGCAGGGCGCCGACGTGGTCGTGCTCTGGTCCAGCGACACCGCCACGGTCGACCAGCCGGCGTTCCGCGATCCGGTCACCGCCACGGTGGCCGGGCTGCGCGGGCGGTCCGCGGTGGCCAGCGTGACCACCTGGTACGACAGCCCGGCCCCGGCGCTGGTCGCCACCGACCGGCGGGCCACCTACGCCCTCGTCCGCCTCACCGGCGCGGACGACGACGCGCGGGCCGCGCAGTTCGAGGCGCTGCGCCCCGCGCTGGACGCCCCCGGGCTGCGCACCGAGGTCGGCGGCGCGGTCGCCTTCCAGCACTACGCCAACACGCAGACCACCGAGGACATCACCCGCGCCGAGACGCTGTCCCTGCCGGTGCTGCTGGTGCTCCTCGTGCTGATCTTCGGCGGACTGGTCGCCGCCACCACTCCGCTGCTCATCGGCGGGCTCGCCATCCTGGGCGCCTTCGTCGCGGTACGCCTGGTGAACCTGTTCACCGACGTGTCGATCTTCGCGATCAACATCATCACGTTGATCGGCCTCGGCATGGCCGTCGACTACGCCCTCTTCGTGGTCAGCCGGTTCCGCGAGGAACTCGCCGCCGGGCACGACACCGGCGAGGCGATCCGCCGCACCATGGCCACCGCCGGCCGGACCGTGCTGGTCTCCGGGCTGACCGTCGCCCTGGCCCTGGCCAGCCTGCTGATCTTCCCGCAGGCCTTCCTCCGCTCGATGGGGCTCGGTGGCGTGGCCGCCGTCCTGGTCGCCATGCTGGCCGCGTTGACCGTGCTGCCGGCCCTGCTCGCGGTGCTCGGCCACCGGATCGACGCGGTGCGCGTACCCCTGCCGAGGTGGCGCGGGGCGCGGCGGGCCGGGCCGGCGGAGGCCGGCGCGGGCGGCGCCTGGGCCCGGATCGCGCGGAGCGTGATGCGCCGCCCGGTGCGTTACCTGGTCGGGGTCGCGCTGGTGCTCGTCGTGCTGGCCACGCCGTTCCTGCGGATCACCTTCGGCGGCTTCGACGAGCGGGTGCTGCCGGCGGACGCCGCGCCCCGGGTGGTCTCCGAACGGATCGCCGCCGAGTTCCCCGGCGGCCAGGTCGCCCCGATCGACCTGCTGGTCTCCGGGGCGCCGGCCGAGGTGGGGCGCGGCTTCGCCGACCGGATCGCGGCGGTGCCGGGGGTGACCGGGGTGCAGGTCGCCGCCCAGCGTGGGGAGAGCACGCTGCTCTCGGTGAGTTACCCCGGCGAACCGACCGGCGACACCGCGCAGCGGGTGGTCCGCGACCTGCGCGACCTGCCCGGCCCGGCCGGGGCCGAGGTGCTGGTCGGTGGGCGGCCCGGCGCCGACCGGGACCTGCTGGACAGCCTCGGTGACCGGCTGCCCTGGATGGCACTGCTGATGGCCGCCGCCACGCTGGTGCTGCTCTTCCTCGCCTTCGGCTCGGTGGTGCTGCCGGTCAAGGCGGTGCTGATGAACCTGCTCTCGATCGGCGCGTCGTTCGGCGTGGTGGTCTGGATCTTCCAGGACGGCCACCTGGCCGGCCTGCTCGGCTTCACCCCGACCGGCTTCATCGAGCCGAGCAACCCGATCCTCATGCTCGCGGTGCTCTTCGGGCTGGCCACCGACTACGAGGTGTTCCTACTGTCCCGGGTCCGGGAGGAGTGGGACCGCACCGGCGACAACACCGCCGCGGTGGCCGGCGGCCTCCAGCGCACCGGGCGGATCATCACCGCCGCCGCGCTGCTGCTGATCATCGTGGTGGCCGGCTTCACCACCGGCGGCATGTCATACATCAAGCTCATCGGGGTCGGCATGATCGTCGCGATCGTGGTCGACGCGACCCTGGTCCGGGCCCTGCTGGTGCCGGCGACCATGCGCCTGCTCGGCCGCTGGAACTGGTGGGCCCCCGGCCCGCTGGCCCGCGTCCACCGCCGCTACGGCATCCGCGAGTCCGAGCCGGCCCCTCCCGTCCCAGTCCCCTGACCCGCGCGCGTCCGACCGGCCCTCTCGTTGATCAAGAAGTTTGCGTCGGTGAATGCTTCTCACGCGACGCAAACTTCTTGGTCAACTCGCGAGGGCCTGGCGGGGGTGGGGGACGGGCTACGATGCCTCGTGATGATCGCCTCGACCGAGCGGCTGGTGGTCCGCGACTGGACCGACGCGCCCGACGACCTGGCCCGGATCTACGACATCTACTCGCGGGACGAGGTGATGCGCTGGCTGGGCGGGGGCAAGGGGCGGATGACCGACCCGGCCGAGGCGGCGGAGCGGGTACGCGCCTGGCGGGACCGGTACGACCCGTACGCCGGCCGGTGGGGCCTCTGGGCGATCGAGCCGCGCGACGCGGGCCGGGCGGCCGGCAGCGTCCTTTTGAAGCCGCTGCCCGGGCGGGACGGGGTCACGCCGACCGACGACATCGAGGTCGGCTGGCACCTGCACCCCGACTCGCAGGGCCACGGCTACGCCACCGAGGCGGCCCGGGCCGTGCTGGACCGCGAGTTCGCCACCGGCACCCGGCAGGTCTACGCGGTGGTGATGGCGGGCAACGAGCCGTCGATGGCGGTGGCCCGGCGGCTCGGCATGACCTACCTCGGCATCCGCACCGACTGGTACGGCGGCGTCGACCTGGAGACCTTCGTGCTGTCCCGGCCGGCCTGACCAGCTTCCTGGCGCAGGCCGCCCGGCGGCACGGCGTCATCGACGTGACAGCGGGCCTGAGCAGGTGACTGCTCAGGCCCGCTGTCGTACGGGGCTCAGCCGAAGGTTTTGACGCTGCTCCAGTCACTTGCCAGCACGATCTTCACTGGGCCGTTGGTGTTGGTGGTGGACGGGTAGTAGACCCGCACCTGCCCGTCCGACCCGAAGCGGGCCCAGAGGTCGGGCACCCGGTCTCCGTTGACGTCCGGGATGCCGATGACGGCGGTGATGTTGGTGTCCGTCCAGGAGTTCCCGTAGTTGACGTCCCCGCTGCGGGAGTTGGCGCCCAGCTTGATCGAATTCAGATCCACGCTGCCCGCGACCGAGCCCGGCTTGCCGTGCCGGATGTACATGTAGCCGTTGTCCAGGTCACGCCAGAGCAGATCCGGTGTGCCGTCCAGGTCGATGTCCGCCACGTTGACGATCTCCCGGCGGGCCCAGGAAACGCCCTCCATCAGGGTCGCCTCCTGGAAGCTGGCACCGGTGTAGCCGCTCAGCGTCCAGAACGCGGTCCCGGCCCGGAGGACCAGGTCGGGGTGCTTGTCGCCGGTGATGTCACCGACCGCCTTGATCTGGGTCCAGGTGGCCGGGTCGGGCGCGTTGGCCGGCAGCAGGATCCGCAGCCGCTTGTCCACGTTGAAGCTGCCGTAGCCGTCGCCGGGGTAGAGCCAGAACTTGCCGTCCGGGGTGCGGGCGAACAGGTCGGTCGAGCCGTCACCCGGGTACGCGTCGGCGTACTTCGTGATCAGGGCGGCCTTGCCGGTGGCCGAGTCGAACCAGTGACCAGGTGGGTCGAGCTTGCTGTCGTTGGTGTACGAGCCAATGAGCCACGCGTTCAACTCGCCGCCCTCGTCGCCGGCGTAGTTTCGGAGCTTGCCCGACGAGTTCACGAGGAGCAGGTCGGGGATCCCGTCGCCGCCCGTGTCGCCCGGCCCGTCGGCCGCATCGCGGGGCGGCACGTAGAAGCTGTAGTCGGTACGGTCGCTCTGGTTGCCGACCGCGTCGTAGGCGTACACCTGCAGCACGGTGGGACCGGCGTGCCGTGGCTTCAGGTCGGGCACGGTGGCGGTGCCGTTGGAGGCAAGGACTTCCTTCCAGCCGACGCCCTCAATGGAGTAGGTGAACTTGGCCGCGCTGGCGGCGGTGAACGTGACGGCACCGGTCTGGCCGAACTTCACGGTCGCCCAGGTGGCCCCGTCGGGGGTGGCCTCCTTGAACACCGCGCTGGTGACTTCCGGGGCCGGAGGTTTGGTGGCGTCGATGGTGATCTGGCAGGGCTGGGCCCCGGGGTAGTACGCGGACACCTCTCCCGACGTGTCCTCGGCGCGTACGTCCCATGAGTAGGTGACTTTGTCCACCAGGCTGGTGGAGGGGATCAACAGGCTGGCCTCGCCGCTGCTGTTGGGCGTGACCAGGGTGCCGGCGGGCACCGTCCCGCCGGCCTGCCAGAAGCGGAAGCGCAGGCTCTTCAGGTTGCCGTCGGGATCGGTGGCCTTCGCGTACAGGCTGATGTTTGCCTTGGCAACCGCACGACCCGCACCTGGGCCGGGCACACAGTCGCCGCCGGGCGTCGTCTTGCCGTTTGTCGGCACGTTGGGCTTCCGGTTGTAGGTGACGGAGAGCGAGGCGGACTTGGCACTGAACTTGCGCCAGGTCAGCGTGTCGGACTCGCTCGTGGCGCGCATGCCGAGCGTGAGTGTCGACCAGCCGCTGTTGAAGCCCTGTTGGGCCGCGTTCGTCACGTCGAAGCTCACGTAGTCGTCGGCGCAGCTGCTGCCGTAGCCGTGGGCGAAGGACAGTTTCTGCTGCAGCGTCGTCCAGCTCGGCTGCGCGTTCCAGGTGGTGCTGGAGGAGATCGCGCCGGTGAGCCAGAGCTGCATCTCCCGGGCCGTGCAGTTCCAGGAGTGGTTGTTCAGGACCTTGAAGGTGGCCGAGCTGGCCTTCGCGCCCTTCAGGCTGCTGCTGTAGCCCATCCGCCAGAAGGAGCGGGTCCGCAGCGGCGTCGTCTGCTCGTAGCCGACCCGGGCGTCCGTGGTTCCCGTGTTGAAGTTGGTGCCGTTCCAGGTGTTGGTGGTGGGGTGCTGCGAGTAGACCGTCGCCCAGGCCGACTGGCCGCTGTTGAGGGTCGGGTCGAGGAAGACGGGGAAGAGCACGTCTTGGTCGGTGAAGAGCCCGGTCGCGGCGGCGTCCAGGTGCAGCCGGACGTCGCCGGTGCCGTCCCGGTCGAGGCGGGTGGGGATCGGTGCCCGCTTGGCGCCGGGCTCGGCGCCGCTGAGGCCGGAGAGCTTCAGCACGTCGGCGGTGGTGTCCACCGCGGTACGGGGGGTGGCGCCGGGGCCGGCCTCCGGGTCCCGACCGGCGGAGTCCCAGGCGAACGGGGTGGGGATCGAGCTGATCTCCTTGCCGCTGGCCTTCTCCAGGGCCCGCACGCCGCCGGTGTCGGGGTCGTGGCGGAAGACCAGGGTCTTCGAACGCAGCCCGTAGCTGACGGAGCTGACGGCCTTGGCGGCCTCGCGGTTCTTGACGATCAGCAGTTGGGCGAAGCCGCCCGTGTCGCGGGCGACGACGAGCAGGTCGACCCCGGAGCGCACCTCGGGGTAGAGGGCGCGTGCACCGTCGAGCACCGGCTCCGGCAGCTTGCCGGGCCAGGTGTATGCGACGGTGTGGCCCTCCACGTCCAGCTCGGCCAACACTGTTCCGGCCGCGTCCGCCGGTGCGGCCGCGCCGCCGGTGGAGAAGCGCACCGGGGTGGGGGCGTTGACCGGCCGGATGTCGAGGCCGCCGGGGCTCTTCCCGGTACGGGCCAGGGTGTTGTCGAGGTCCACCCACTGCCCGGTGGTGTTCTTCGCCCGCTGCGGCGTGGCGTGGAACTCGCTGCGCAGCTGGCCGTCGGGAAGCGCCCAGGTCCGTGAGTTGGCCGTGGTGGCCGTGTCGACGAGCACCTCCTTGCCGGTGAGACGCGCGTCCACTATGGCGGTCACCTCGTCGCGAGGTGCCGGGGGTGCCGCTTCGGCGCGGATGCCCACGTCGTCGGGCCCGGGCCACCAGGGCGCTAGGGCGACGACAAGGGGGGCCAGCACGAGGCCCAGGGTGAGGGTCAGCCTGGTGCGCGTGCGCACGAAGGGTCTGAGCAGGCGAGGCGCGGTCACGGCGGGTCGCACTCCCGTGGGGCCAGACGGATAGGGAAGGAATGCACAAACGGCCCCGGTCGGCGGGGCCGAAGGGGCAGATTGCGGCCACACGATCGCACATCGCCGCCGAATCCGATGCATCCGTCGATGTTATGAATCCGTTATCTCCGTTTCAGTGATCGCCCTGACGCGCACCGTAATCGGATCTTGTGTCTGGGTTTGGTGGGTCCAAACGGGAGTGGATGTGCGGATCTGCACCTCTGGTGCCGACTCTTGCGATCCGAGGCTCTCTTGGCGCAAAGATGGCGTGACGCGGATCACATCGACCTCCTTGATTTCACTCTTCGTGATGTTGAGCAACTGACTCTCCTGCCGGACAGTGCTCACGCACGCGTCGGTCCGGCGCGTGCTTTCGCGGTTTGCCGCGCCCTTCTTTGTCTTCACGCTGGGTGGGAGTCGACGCGTGCGAGGTATCGGTTTGCTGTCCCGGCCGTGGCGCCGGGGGACCCCGACGAGGCCAGGTCAGCCCCGATGGGGTCGGGCTCGTGCGGCGATGGTGTTGGCGCTGTCCACGACCTTGGTCGCGACGATGCTGCCCGCCGAGGCGTGGGCGGTGCCCGGTGCCGGTATGGCGCGCGAGGAGATGAACGTCGACCTGCCGGACATCCCGCAGACCGAGCGGGCCGATGAGGACGACCAGGCCGAGAAGAACCTGGTCACCGCGCCCGAGGTGCCGGTGGAGCCGTACGCGCCGGTCGCCGTCACCCCCTGGGCGCAGGACTCCGGTGTGGTGGATCTGACCGGTGTGGAGCCGGGCGCGACGGTGCCGGTGGATGATCTGCCAGTCGCGCTGGGTGTGCCGTCCGGTGGTGACCCGGCCGCGTTGGCCGGCGCCTGGACCGTGGACCTGGCGGCGCCGGAGGCGTCGCAGGACGCGAGCGTGTCGGGTCTGATCATGAAGATCACGCCGCCGGCGACCGCAGACCCGGCGGCCGAGGTCGCGCTCGCGGTGGACTACACGCCGTTCGCGGACCTGTACGGCCCGCAGGCGGCCGACCGGTTCGGTGCGGTACTGCTGCCGGCCTGTGTGTACGACTCTCCGGACGCCGGCGACTGCGCCCCGGACACCGGCACGTTGTCGGCTCAGCGGCTGTCCAGCGAGGTGGAGTTGGTGCCCGGGGCTGCGGCGCCCGCTCGCCTGACGGCCGACGGCGACGAGTCGGTGCGTCGGGTCATGACCAGCAACATCCCGGTGGGCGAGCTGCTCGGCGAGCAGCCGGCGAGTCGCGGTGCGTCGGTCGCCGAGTCGACCGGGTCGAACGTGGTCGGCGTGCTGGACACGGGCGCTTCGGCGGCCGGCGACTATACGGCGACTCCGTTGCTGTCGTCGGGCTCCTGGGCCGCTGGTGCCTCGTCCGGTGCGTTCACCTACTCGTACCAGGTGCAGGTGCCGGAAACCGCCGGTGGGCTGATGCCAAAGGTGGCGCTGTCCTACTCGTCACAGACGGTGGATGGACGGACCTCGGCGACAAACAACCAGGCGTCGTGGATCGGTGACGGATGGGACTACAGCGCCGGGGCGATCACCCGCAGTTACGCCAGTTGCCGGGAGGACTCGAAGAAGGCCGGGGCGAACAACAAGGACCACAAGACCAGCGACCTGTGCTGGGGGTCCAAGAACGCCACCCTGTCGCTGGCCGGCATGACCACCGAGTTGGTCTGGGACGCGGGCAAGAACGCCTGGTTCACCGCCAACGGCGACGGCTCCAAGGTCGAGTTGCGCAAGGACACCGGCCTGGCCAACGGCGACAACGACGGCGAGTACTGGGTCGTCACGACCCGTGACGGCACCAGGTACCACTTCGGCCTCAACCGCCTGCCGGGCTGGACCGCGGGTAAGGCGGAGACCAACTCCGTGCTCACCGTGCCGGTCTACGGCAACCACCTGAGCGACGGCGAACCGGCGGAAACCTGCTACAAGGCGGGCGGGGTCGACGCGTGGAAGGCGTCCGCCTGCACCCAGGCCTGGCGGTGGTCTCTCGACTACATCGAGGACGTCCACGGCAACGCCATGAGCCTGTGGTGGGCGAAGGAGACGAACTACTACGCCCAGAACTTCAACTTCAAGGCTCCGGTCGTGTACGACCGGGGCGGCTACCTGACCCGCATCGACTACGGGCAGCGCCGGGACACCATCTTTTCGGCCGAGGCCCCGGCCCGGGTGCGGTTCATCGTGGCCGAACGGTGCTTTGACGAGGGCACCCTCACCTGCAGCGACGCCAACTTCGCGGACAAGAACCCCAGCAAGTACCGGATCTGGTACGACACGCCGGCGGACCTGCGCTGCTCCGCGGGTGTGAAGTGCTGGAACGCGTCGCCGTCCTTCTTCACCCGTAAGCGCCTGGACATGATCAGCACGTCGGCGCAGCGGCGGACGGACACCACCGCCCGCCAGGTGGTCGACGAGTACCAGCTCAAGCAGTCCTTCCCGATCCTCAAGACCGGCCCGAACACCGCGCTGTGGCTGGAGTCGATCACCCGTACCGGGTACGGCCGTAACGGCACCACCGACGCGAGCATCAAGCTCAACGCGGTGCGGTTCGAGTCCAACGCCGAGGACATGCCGAACCGCGTCAAGAAGGACAACCGCCCCGGCTTCTCCCGGCTCCGCATCGCCCGGGTCATCAACGAGTACGGCGGCGAGACCGTCGTCACCTACAAGCAGCCCGCCGGTGACTGTGCGACCGGCACCGGCCTGCCCGGCAAGAGCGACACGGCGGCGCTGAAGGCCAACAATCGGCTCTGCTACCCGTCCTTCTGGCACCCGGACCCTGCCGTCGAGGACATCGACTGGTTCCACAAGTACGTGGTGGACAGCGTTGAGGAACTGCCCAACGTGGACAGCGCCTACAGCACCACCACCATCACCCGGTACGACTACGCCAACCCCGGCTGGAAGCTTGCCGAGCAGGAGTTCACCAAGAAGTCCACCCGCACCTACTCCCAGTTCGCCGGGTTCGAGCAGACCACGGTCCTCACCGGCGCTGACGAACCGGCGATCGGCAGCAAGCGGACGAAGTCCGTCACCCGCTACTTCCGCGGCATGGGCGACACCGTGTCGATGCGGGACATCACCGGCGCCGAGATCGCCAAGGACCTGGAGCCCTTCGCCGGTCGGGTCGCCGAGGAACTGACGTACAGCAGCGCCGGCGACGCCGACACCAACTGGTTGACCCGCAGCGTCACGTACCCCGCCGCCCAGCTGCTGGCCTCCCGTACGCGGGACGACGGGCTGAGCCCGTTGGAGGCGTGGCGGGTCACCGAGCCGCGGCAGGTGTCGTACACCAAGTCGTCGGGCACCGGCGACGACACCCGCACCGAGCGGGTGGTCGAGACGAAGACGACCTTCGAGACGACGCACGGCCTGCCCACGTACATCGAGTCCCTCGGTGACACGGGCAAGACGGGTGACGAGTCCTGCACGTTCGTGGAGTACCTGCACCAGACCGACAAGAACGTCATCGGCCTGACCAAGCAAACGCGGACCAGCCCGACCACCTGCGCCGCGGCCACCTTCGACGACCTGAAGACGCTGAGTAGCGCCGGCCAGGTCGCCTACGACGGCCAGGCGTACGGCCTCGCGCTCGGCAGCACGACCCGCGGGCTCGCCACCCAGACCTGGTCGCTGAAGGGCGACGGTTCGGGCTTCCAGTCCAACGGGACCAGCAGCTTCGACGCCATCGGCCGCGTCCTGTCGAAGACCGACCCCGACGGTAAGACCTCCAGGATCACCTACAGCCCGTCCACCGGTCAGGCCTTCACGGTCACCGAGGAGAACTCGCTCGGGCACAAGCAGGTCCAGGAACTCGATCCGGGCCGAGCCGTCACGGTCAAGACCACAGACCTCAACGGCCGGGTCAGCGAGGCGAAGTACGACCCGCTGGGCCGCCTCGTCGAGGCCTGGGGACCGGGTCGCACCCCGTCGCCCGCGTCCGTCCCGGACTTCAAGGCCGAGTACGCCACTCCGGTCGGCAAGCCGCCGTACATCACGACCTTCAGCCGTGGCCACGATGACAAGATCCAGACCTCGGTCACCCTCTACGACGGTCTCGGCCGCGAGCGGCAGTCGCAGGAGGAGGCGACCGGCGGCGGCCGGCTGATCACCGACACGCTGTACAACAGCTCCGGTGAGGTGTGGCAGACCAACAACGCCTACTACGCCGCCGGCGGGCCGGTCGGCACCCTCTTCACGCCGCTCGCCGGCACCGCGATCCCGAACGCGACGCGCTACACCTACGACGGCCTCGGCCGGGTCACCCAGGAACTGCCGGTCTTCAAGGACGTGGCCGCGCCGGAGCGGGCCACCAGCTACACCTACGGTGCCGACCACTCGACGGTCATCAACCCGTCGGGTGCGACCTCCTACCGGCTGTTCACCGACGCGCTGGGCCGGACCACCCGGGTGGACACGTTCACCAACGCCGGCCGCACCACGTTCACCTCCATGCGGTACGAGTACGACGCGCGCGGCCAACTGGCGAAGGTCACCCACTCGGCCGACCCCGACCCGACCCACTCGTGGACCTGGAGCTACGACCAGCGCGGCCGGCTGGTGGAGACCAGCGACCCGGACGCCGGCACCAGCCGGTTCACCTATGACCACCGGGACCGGCAGCTCACCGCCACCAACGCCCGCAACATCACCGTCTGGAACGGCTACGACGAGCTGTCCCGACCGACGCAGCAGCGCCTCGGTGACAGCAACGGCGCACTGCTGGCCGAGTTCACCTACGACACCGTCTCCGGTGGCAAGGGCCTGCCGGCGACCGCAACCCGCTACACCGACGGCCTGCCGTACAAGCAGTCGATCGGCGGCTACACCACCGACTACCAGCCGACGTCCACGACGCTCACCCTGCCGCAGGCGATCGCCGACACGTGGGGCCTGAAGACCTCGTACACCTACGACTACACGTACACCGACACCGGCCTGACCGAGTCGGCGACGTTGCCGGGGATCGGGAATCTGCCCTCGGAAAAGGTCCTCGTCCGCTACACCAAGGACGGCCTGCCGCTCTCGGTGTCCGGCAAGGACTGGTACGGGTCGGAGACGGTCTACTCGCCGTACGGCCAGGTGCTCCGGTCCACCCTGGGCGCCCAGCCGTACCGGGTCTGGACGACGGCGACGTACGACGACGCCAGCGGTGCCCTCACCGACCAGCAGGTCTATCGCGAGCAGACGACCGACAAGGGCGTCGTCGGTGGCAACCTGGTCTCGCACCGCTCCTACTGGTACGACGACGCGGGCAACGTTCTCGCCATTCGCGAGCGCGCGACCGGCATCGAGGAGCGGCAGTGCTTCCAGTACTCGCTCGGCCGGCTGAAGACCGCGTGGACGGCCAAGGACCAGGCGCTGTGCAACCCGGGCCCGGTCAAGACCGACGGCACCCTCAACGTGGCGGCCGGCACCGACGGCTCCGGCTACTGGCAGGAGTACGAGTACGACCTGCTCGGCAACCGCACCAAGCTGGTGGAAAAGGACCTCACCGGTAACGCGGCCAAGGACGCCACCACCACCTACGCCTACGGCAAGGCCGACGGCAGCCAGCCGCGCACCCTCACCAAGGTGACGAAGAACTACGTAACCCCGGCGGGCGCACAGGTCACCGCCGAGGCGGAACGGCTCTACGAGCTGACCGGCGAGACCAAGTCCGTCAAGTCCATCGAGAACGGCGACGAGCAGACGCTGTCCTGGACGTACGACGGCCAGGTGGAGCGGATCGCCGGCCAGGGCGCCAAAGGCAGGACCGCGTACGTCGGCCTCGCGAACAAGTGCCTGGACCTGAGCAAGGGCCTGGCGACGCCTGGTCAGCCGCTCCAGCTGTACCCGTGCAACGACTCACCCGCTCAGAAGTGGACCTTCACCCCCGTCCCGAGCCAGGGCAACGCCAACCTGGGCACGCTCTCCGTGTATGACAACTGGTGTGTCCAGCCCGCGGCTAACGCCGCTGGATCAGGCCTAGGGATTCAGAGGTGTGACGGTTCCGATGGCCAGCGGCTGGAACGCACCTCGGTGGGGCAACTCAAGCACACCGCCTCCGGTCTGTGCGTCGCCGTCAAGGATGCCGCCACGGCCGACGGTTCCGCCATCGTTCTGGCAACCTGTGATAGCGCCGCTGTCGCCCAGCAGTGGGAGGCGCAGGACGAGACACGCCACATCTACGGGCCTGGCGGAAACCGCCTCCTGACGATCCAGGGGAGGCAGGCCACGTTGAATCTGGGCGAGGCTCAGGTCAGCGTCCAGAAGGGCGGGGTGCATGTCAGCACCCACCGCTCGTATGCCGCCCCCGGCGGCGCTGTGGTGCGGTACGCCAACCACGCCGTTGCCGGCTCCGCGCTGGTGGCCCTCGCCGGTGACCACCAGGGCACTCCGTACGCGGAGGTCGGCCTGTCGGGGGCCATGCCCGTCCGGGTCCGAAAGCAGGACCCGTTCGGCAACCAGCGCGCCGCCGCGCCTATCGGTGTGAATATTCAGACCAACCAAGGGTTCCTCGGTGCGGTCCGCGACGATGCCTCTGGTTACACCCCGCTGGGTGCGCGCATGTACGACCCGGCGGTCGGCCGGTTCCTCTCAGCGGACCCGGTGCTGGACGTGACGGACCCGGAGCAGAGCAACGGGTACGCGTACGCGCACAACAACCCGGTGACGCTCTCGGACGCGAGCGGACTTTCGGTGGCGCTGACGGCCAGCGAGATGGCGGCGGCGCTGGCGGGCGCGGGCCTGTCGGCCGCGCAGGTGGCCCAGGCGCAGTCGAACATGAACCGCTCGCTCATGTCGGTGATCCTCGAGTCGGCCTGGTACATGCTGAAGGATTTCATCGGCATCAACGACGCCATCAACTGCTTCGGCGGCGACATGTGGGCGTGCGGCAGCCTCATCATCGGGGCGATCCCGTGGGGCAAGATCGGCAAGATCCCGGCCGTGATCCGGGCCATCGACCGGACGATCGCCGCGATCCAGGCGTGGAAGGCGGCCAAGCGCGCGGCCGAGGCGGTGCTGGCGGCCGCCCGGGCGGCGGAGCAGGCGGCGCTGAACGCCAAGAAGTTGGCCATCGAGCGGGCGAAGAAGGCCGCCCAGGCGGCGCAGAAGAAGGCCGCCGACAAGGTCAATACGACCACCAACAAGGCCATCAACAATACGAAGAAGACCGGCAACCCGGTCCAGAAACAGGCCCAGGCCAAGTCCAACCCGAAGGGTTCATCCGCTGGATCCGGCGGCGGTGGGAAGTCCGGCGGCGGGTCGAAGCCTGGTGGTTCCGCGGGTGCTACGGCGCGCAGCAACGGCGGCTCAAGCGGCAGCGGCGGCTCCGGCCGGGCGGGCGGGTCCTGCCGGACCGACGGCAACAGTTTCGTGCCGGGCACCAAGGTCCTGATGGCCGATGGCTCGGCGAAGCCGATCGAGGACGTGAGGCCGGGAGACAAGGTCAAGGCCACCGATCCGGAGACGGGCGAGACGCGGGTGGAGACGGTCACCGCCGTGATCAAGGGTGACGGTGTCAAGCATCTCGTGAAGGTCACCATCGACACGGATGGCGTGCAGGGCACGGACGCTGCGGAGGTCACCGCGACGGACGGCCACCCGTTCTGGGCTCCGGAACTTGGTGAATGGATTGACGCTACCGACCTGCAGTCCGGCCAGTGGTTGCGGACCAGCGCCGGCACCCGCGTCCAGATTACGGCTGTCGAACGTTGGACTACTCCGCAGGCGACTGTCCACAACCTCACCATCGGCAACCTTCACACGTACTATGTGGCGGCTGCAGACATGCAGCTCCTCGTGCACAACTGCGGCGGATCGCGTGAGACCAATGGTCGTCCGCACTCACAGAACTGCACATGCGCCGATGGCGGCCCGGAGCGTGTTCCGAACAATCCATGGGGCGGCCGAGGCAAGCCCTCGACCGAGGCCCAGAACGTCGACCTCCAAGAGCAGTTCATGGACGCGAATCCGGACTGGGAGCACGTTGCTGGTGGCACCAAGGGCGAGGTGACTGTGACCGGGCCGAACGGCGAGGTGCGGCGACCCGATCTGATCTTCCGACACGTCCAGACCAAGACCATGATTTACATTCAGACCGTCACCACCTACAAGAACGGAGCGGCCATCCCTGGGGAGTTGGAGGCCGCACTGGACATCGCTCGATGGGGAAAGGGCCTCGTGATCATGTATCCGAAGGCTTGACATGGCGAATCGACGAAAGAAGCACACTCGGTTCTTCCTCACGCCAGAGGACGAGGTGACGATTGCCGCCAGGGTGGCAGAGCGCTTCCCGGCGGTGAGGCTGGTCGATGACTGGCGGTGGGAGGATGTCGAATCGCCGCCGGTCCGTCGATCGCCCCTGGACTGCGGACCAATGATCGGAATCTGGAACTCCGAGCTCGCGGACACTCTTACAGGCGTACGTCGTCAGAATGGCAAGATCGACGCGCCGGACATCAGCGCGAAGATCCTGTGGTATCGGTGTGATCGGGTCGGTGACGCCCTGGAGGCCGGGCACTGGGCCGTCGTGTACGACCCGTCTGACAAGGCGGTCGCCGAGTTTGTGCGAGCGCTCTGGCGGGTGTTGGAAGGCGCGACGACGAACAAGCTGATGCGGGTGTCCGGTGACCTACGGGGCGAGGATGGTTCGGAGCGGAGATTCCGGGCCGGCGAGGCGGCCTACCGGATGGCCGCCCACGGAGAAATCTCGCTGGTGGCGAATCAACTGGTCCTCGCGCCCGAAGTGGGCTGACCGTCGGTGACGGGACGGATGGATTACTGAATCCTGCCTGTCCTGTCACCGGCCTGGGCGAAACGACCTGCCCGAGCGGGTGTCGAATCCTCCGCTTCACCGGTCAGACGCACAAGCTGTGCGATCCGGCCTGGTTGGGGGCAGCGCGACTAGGGTGGTCGGTAGCACGATGTCCGCTGAGGGGGTGAGTCCATTGGCCCAGGCCGCTTTCGTGCCCGAGCCGGCGCCGCAGCACGGTGAGCCGTCGTTCGACGTGCTGCGCTGGCACGACGAGCCGTGGACCGCCCAGCTCGCTCTTGAGCTGTTGCCGGAGACCAACGGCCCCAAGGTCGAGGTCCTGAGCGGAAGCGTGATCGTGACACCACATGCGGGAATCGACCATCAGTCGGTCGAGCGGGAGCTGCCCTACCTGCTGCACCGGGCCGCCCGTCGAGCCGGGCTCTGGGTGTATCCCGAGATCAACCTGGTCTCGGGCAAGGACCTGTTCATCCCGGACATCGCGGTGCTCCGGACCTCCGGAGGCGGCCGATCCGCCGTCGACATCCGACAGGCGGTGCTGCTCGGTGAGATCGTGTCGCCGGGCAACCGGCGCAAGGACGTGATCGACCGACCCAGGGAGTACGCCGCCGCCGGTGTGCCCTTCTTCCTCCGGGTCGATCTGCGTAACCGGGTTCCCGCGATGGCGCTCTACGAGCTGATCGACGGGGAGTACCGCCCGCTCGCCGCCGCCGCGGCCGGCAGCACCTTTGTCATGAAGCAGCCGTTCGAGTTCTCCGTCGATCCGGCCGACCTCCTCGACGAGGAGGCGCCGATCGAGGACGACGACGAGTCCCTGGTCGAGGGCGGCGATGAATCCCCGGTCGAGGGATCGGACGACACAAACTGAGGCTCCCAGCGGACGCTCAGCGGCGCTGGGGAAGAATGGGCGGGTGAGTTCTCTCCGCGAACTTGTCCTGCTCGGCTCGACCGGCTCGATCGGTACCCAGGCCATCGACATCATTCGACGTAACCCGGACCGGTTCCGGGTGGTGGCGCTCGGCGCCGGTGGTGGCAACGTGGACCTGCTCGCCGCGCAGGCCCTGGAGCTGGGCGTCGAGGTGGTCGGTGTGGCGAAGGCCTCCGCCGCCCAGGACCTGCAGCTCGCCTTCTATTCAGAGGCGAGCCGGCGTGGCTGGGCCACCGGCGACTTCAAGCTGCCCAAGATCGTGGCCGGGCCGGACGCGATGACCGAGCTGGCCGGGTGGCCGTGCGACGTGGTGCTCAACGGGGTGGTCGGCTCGCTCGGGCTGGCGCCGACCCTGGCCGCGCTGCGCGCCGGGCGTACCCTCGCGCTGGCCAACAAGGAGTCGCTGGTGGCCGGCGGCCCCCTGGTGAAGGCCGCGGTGCGGCGGCCGGGGCAGATCGTCCCGGTGGACTCGGAGCATTCGGCGCTGGCGCAGTGCCTGCGCGGCGGCACCCGGGCTGAGGTGCGCCGGCTCGTGGTGACCGCCAGCGGCGGGCCGTTCCGGGGCCGGCGGCGGGACGAGCTCACCGAGGTCACGCCGGAGCAGGCCCTGGCCCACCCGACCTGGAACATGGGCCCGGTGGTCACCATCAACTCCGCCACCATGGTCAACAAGGCCCTTGAGGTGATCGAGGCGCACGAGCTGTTCGACGTGCCGTACGCCGACATCGAGGTGATGGTCCACCCCCAGTCGGTGATCCACTCGATGGTCGAGTTCACCGACGGCTCCACCCTCGCCCAGGCCAGCCCGCCGGACATGCGGCTGCCCATCGCGCTCGGCCTCGGCTGGCCCGACCGGGTGCCCGAGGCCGCCGCCGCGGTCGACTGGACCAGGGCGCACAGCTGGGAGTTCTTCCCGCTCGACGACGCCGCCTTCCCGGCGGTAGCCCTGGCGAAGGCGGCCGGGGAGGCCGGGCGCTGCCGCCCGGCGATCTACAACGCGGCGAACGAGGAGTGCGTGGCGGCGTTCGTCGCCGGGCGGCTGCCGTTCCTCGGCATCGTCGACACCCTCCAGCGTGTGCTGGAGGACGCTCCGGAATTCGGCGAACCGGGTACCGTCGAGGACGTGCTCGCCGCCGAGTCGTGGGCACGGGGGTACGCCCAGAAGATCATCTTCGGGTCGGTGGAAGGAGCTTGATGGCAAACCTGCTCGGGGTGGTGCTCTTCGCCGTGTTCATCCTCGTCTCGGTGAGCCTGCACGAGGCGGGGCACATGCTCACCGCCAAGGCGTTCGGGATGAAGGTCACCCGATACTTCGTGGGCTTCGGCCCGACGCTGTGGTCGTTCCGGCGGGGCGAGACCGAGTACGGCATCAAGGGCATCCCGCTCGGCGGCTTCTGCAAGATCGTCGGGATGACCCCGCAGGACGACGACGTCGAGCCGGCCGACCAGCCGCGCGCCATGTGGCGGTACCCGGTCTGGAAGCGGACGATCGTGATGTCCGCCGGCTCCATCACCCACTTCGCCCTGGCCCTGGGCGCGCTCTGGGTCATGGCCATCTCTGTCGGTCTGCCCAACCCCAAGGCCCCGACGACCGAGGCAGGCTTCAAGGCCGAGCCGGCGGTCATCGCCCTGGCCCCGTGCGTGGTGGTGGAGAACGCCAACCGCGCCTGCCAGGCCGGCGACCCGGCCAGCCCGGCCGCGAAGGCCCAGCTCAAGGACGGCGACCGGATCACCGCGGTCAACGGCAAGCCGGTCTCCACCTGGGGCGACATGCTCGACGTGGTCCGCGCCACCAAGCCGGGCACGGCCACCGTCGACTACGTCCGAGACGGCCAGCCGGCCAGCGCCACGGTCGATCTCGCGGCCGTGCAGCGCCCGCCGCTGGGTGACCCGAAGGGTGCCGCCTCGTCGGTCGCCGCGCTCGGCGTCGGGCTCCGGCCCAGCACGCCGGCCCGGATCGAGTACGGTCCGGTCGCCGCGATCGGCGCCACCGCCGACTTCACCGGCACCATGGCCGTGCAGACCGCGCACGCCATGCAGCGGATCCCGCAGAAGGTGCCCGCCCTGTGGAACGCGATCACCGGCGGCGAGCGGGACATGGACACCCCGATCAGCGTGGTCGGCGCCAGCCGGCTCGGTGGCGAGTTCGTGGCGAACGACGCCTGGTACGGGTTCTTCATGCTCTTCGTCTCGCTGAACTTCTTCATCGGGGTGTTCAACCTGCTGCCGCTGCTCCCGCTGGACGGCGGGCACATCGCGATCGCCTGGTTCGAGCGGGTCCGGTCCTGGCTCTACGCACGCCTGCGCCGCCCGGACCCGGGTCGCGTCGACTACCTCAAGCTCATGCCCATCACGTACGCGGTGATCCTCATCGGTGGCGCGTTCACGCTGCTGACCGTCACCGCGGACGTCATCAACCCGATCACGCTCTTCTCAAGGTGAGTGCCTGAAGTGACCGCTGTCAGTCTCGGTATGCCGCCCGTACCGCCGCCGCCGCTCGCCCCGCGCCGGGCCAGCCGCCAGATCATGGTCGGCTCGGTGCCGGTCGGTGGGGGCGCGCCGGTCTCGGTGCAGTCGATGACCACCACCCTGACCGCCGACGTCAACGCGACGCTGCAGCAGATCGCCGAGCTCACCGCGTCCGGCTGCCAGATCGTCCGGGTCGCCGTGCCCTCACAGGACGACGTGGAGGCGCTGCCGGCGATCGCGAAGAAGTCGCAGATCCCGGTGATCGCCGACATCCACTTCCAGCCGAAGTACGTGTTCGCCGCGATCGACGCGGGCTGCGCGGCGGTCCGGGTGAACCCGGGCAACATCCGGCAGTTCGACGACAAGGTCAAGGAGATCGCCAAGGCCGCCGGCGACGCGGGCGTGCCGATCCGGATCGGCGTGAACGCCGGCTCGCTGGACAAGCGGCTGCTGGCCAAGTACGGCAAGGCCACCGCCGAGGCGCTGGTCGAGTCGGCGCTCTGGGAGTGCTCGCTCTTCGAGGAGCACGGCTTCCGGGACATCAAGATCTCGGTCAAGCACAACGACCCGGTGGTGATGATCCGCGCGTACCGGCAGCTCGCCGAGAAGTGCGACTACCCGCTGCACCTGGGTGTCACCGAGGCCGGCCCGGCGTTCCAGGGCACCATCAAGTCGGCGGTCGCCTTCGGTGCGCTGCTGGCCGAGGGGATCGGCGACACCATCCGGGTCTCCCTCTCCGCCCCGCCGGTCGAGGAGATCAAGGTCGGCACCGCGATCCTGGAGTCGCTGGGCCTGCGCGAGCGGGGCCTGGAGATCGTCTCCTGCCCGTCCTGCGGCCGGGCCCAGGTGGACGTCTACAAGCTGGCCGAGGAGGTCACCGCCGGCCTGGAGGGGCTTCCGGTGCCGCTGCGCGTCGCCGTCATGGGCTGCGTGGTGAACGGCCCGGGCGAGGCCCGGGAGGCCGACCTCGGCGTCGCCTCCGGCAACGGCAAGGGCCAGATCTTCGTGAAGGGCCAGGTCATCAAGACCGTCCCCGAGGGGCAGATCGTGGAGACCCTGATCGAGGAGGCGCTCCGGCTCGCCGCCGAGATGGGCGCCGAGATCCCCGAGGAGCTCCGCGACCTGGTTCCCGGAGCCACCGTCACCGTGCACTGAGCGCGGATCCGCCACGACAGGTGCGGCTGTCCCCGCCGGGGGCGGCCGCACCTGTCGTTCCGGCCGGTCCGCGGTCAGGCCCGCACCGTCGGCCTGGGCACGGCGGCGAACTCGGAGAGGGTGAACCACCGGGGCAGGGCCCGGCGGAGCGCCTCCGGGCCGGCCACCTGCACCGCGCCGCCGCGCAGCGCCTCCGGCCAGCTCAGGTCGCCGAGCCAGACCTGCACCAGGCCACGCAGGCTCGCGCGCACCGTCACGGAGACCTCGTGGCCCGGGTCCACGTCGCAGACGTCGGCCTCCCCGGCGGTGATGACGAGCCACCAGTCCCGCAGGTCGGCCGGCACGTCGTGGAAGCGGAACTGGACGACCGTCCGCCCGTCCGGGACGGCGCCGTGGTCGACGTGGCGGTGCATGTCCCACAGCAGCAGCTTCGGGTCCAGGTCCGCGTCACCCAGCTCACCGATCCAGCGGACGCCCCACGCGCCGAGCGCCTCGAGCACCGGCCGCAGCTCCCGCCCCGCCTGGGTCGGGACGTACCGCACGTCGGGGCCCTCGACGTGCCGCTCCACGACGCCGGCCCGGACGAGCTGGTGCAGTCGCCGGGACAGCAGGCTGGGCGACATCCGGGGCAGGCCCCGGCGCAGCTCGTTGAACCGCTCGGACCCGCTCACGAGCTCCCGGATCACGAGCAGCGTCCACCGCTCGTCGAGCAGCTCCATGGCCTTCGCGACGGGGCAGAACTGGTGGTAGGAGGCCCCCATGGCCGGCACGCTACGCCGGTGCCACCGGCCCGACCAGGAACCTGTCGGGACCGGTACACATCTCGTACTAGGTTGCCGGTCGCCCGCTGCCTACCGTCCGTAGTGAAGGACGAGGCAGAGGGAGCAGTGATGATCGAGTCGATGGAGCGGGATCGGGCCGTGAAGGCCGGGCACCGCCAGATGTGGGCGCTCGGCAGCTACGCCACCGTCGCCGCGGAGGTCATCCCGGAGCTGGGGGCGACCCTGGTCCAGGCGGCTGGCGTCGGCCCCGGCGACCGGGTGCTGGACGTCGCCGCCGGGACCGGCAACGCGGCCATCCCGGCGGCCCTGGCCGGGGCCGACGTGGTCGCCAGTGACCTGACGCCGGAGCTGCTGGAGATCGGGCGGGCGCTCGCCGCGGCGCGCGGCGCCGAGCTGACCTGGCAGCAGGCCGACGCCGAGGCGCTCCCGTACGCCGACGGCGAGTTCGACCGGGTCCTGTCCTGCGTCGGCGTGATGTTCACGCCCCGGCACCAGGCCAGCGCCGACGAACTGGTCCGGGTCTGTCGCCCGGGTGGCACGATCGGCCTGGTCAACTGGACGCCCGAGGGCTTCATCGGGCAGATGTTCGCCACCATGAAGCCGTACGCCCCACCGCCACCGCCGGGCGCGCAGCCCCCGCCGCTGTGGGGGAGCGAGGACCACGTCCGCGCGCTGCTCGGGGACCGGGTCACCGACGTCGTCACCCGCCGTCAGGCGGTCACGGTGGACCGGTTCGCCGGCCCGGAGGCGTTCCGGGACTTCTTCAAGGCCCACTACGGACCGACGATCGCGGTCTACCGGGCGATCGCCGGCGACCCCGACCGGGTCGCCGCACTGGATCAGGACCTCGCCGACCTGGCGCGGCGGCACTTCGAGGCCGGGGTGATGCGGTGGGAGTACCTGCTGGTCACCGCGCGCCGGCGCGGCTGACCGGACGCCGGCGCCGGCCGGGGTGGTCGGGTCCTGGCCACCCCGGCCGGCGCGCCGGCCGTGCTCACTCGGATTCGGCGAGGATGGCGTACAGCTTGCGGCGGGTCTCGTCGAGCACCTGCGCGGCGCGTTCCCGCTGGTCGTCGGTGCCGGTCATCATCACCTGGCGCAGCGCGTGCATCGCCTGCGCGCCGGCGTCGCGGATGTCGTGCCAGCTGTTGACGGTCGTCTCGGCGAACTCCGCCCAGGGCGGGGTCTGGGCCGCCGTGGCCGCCTCCTCCCGCCCCTGCTCGGTGAGGGCGAACCGCTTCCGGCCGCCGTCGGAGTCGGCGGCGGCGGTGATCACACCCTCGTCCTCCAGCAGCTGCAGGGTGGGGTAGATCGAACCGGGGCTGGGCCGCCAGGCGCCGCCGGTCCGGGAGTCGATCTCCTGGATCATCTCGTAGCCGTGCATCGGCCGCTCGGTGAGCAGGGCCAGCACGGCGCCGCGCACGTTGGGCCGGCGGCCCCGTCCGCGGCCGCGTCCGCCGCGGCCATGCCCGTGGCCGTGCGGTCCGGGCGGGAACGGCGGCCCCGGGGGTACGGGCGGGAAGCCGAAGCCGCGCATCCGCATCTCGTGCATGGCGTGCATCCGTCGGTGGAAACCCATCGGGCTCTCCTTCTGTCGTCGTATCACTGATGCGTTGACGATATATCGGCAATGCATCGCCGACAAGACGTTCTGATGGCGAAGTGCAAAACCGTACGTACGTCTTGTTAAGCTGCCCGACGTGCGCCTGCTTCCCGAACCGGGTCCGGCCCGGACGCTCGCCCTCTCCACGCTGGTCAACACCGTCGGCCGGGGCACCTGGCTGACCGCCAGCGCCCTCTTCCTGACCCGCTCGGTCGGGCTCACGGTGGCCCAGGTCGGCGTCGGCCTCACCATCACGGCGCTGGTGAGCCTGGTCGCCAGCACCCCGATGGGCTACCTGGCCGACCGGCTCGGCCCGCGCGGCCTCCAGATCGCCGCGCTGCTCGCCTCCGCCGGATTCACCGCCGCCCTGGTGGCCGTCCGCTCGTTCGCCGGCTTCCTGGTGGTCGGGGTGCTGATGGCGGTCGCCGACTCGGCCACCCGGGGCGCCCGGGGTGCGCTGATCGCCGGCGCGGTGCCCCCGGACCAGCGGGTGCGCACCCGGGCCTACCTGCGCGCGGTCACCAACGTCGGGATCTCGGTCGGCACGGTGCTGGCCGGCGTCGCCCTGGCCGCCGACACCCGGACCGCGTACGTGTCGCTGATCCTGCTCGACTGCGCCACCTACCTGGTGGCCGCCGCGGTGCTGCTCCGGCTGCCACCCGTGCCGCCGGTGCCGGCGCCGGCACACGGGCCACGGCTGATCGCCCTGCGGGACCGCCCGTTCCTCGCCTTCACCGTGCTCGATGGGCTGATGTCGATGCACTTCGGCCTGATCAACATCGCCCTGCCGCTGTGGATCGCCGGGCACACCACCGCCCCGCGCTGGCTCATCTCGGCATGCCTGCTGGTCAACACCGTGGTCGTGGTGCTCTTCCAGGTCCGCGCCTCGCGCGGTACCGAGGAGCTGGCCGGCGCCGGCCGGGCCGCCCGGCGCGCCGGCGCGGTCATCGCGGTCGCCTGCGCGCTCTTCGCGGCCAGTGGCGGCGTACCCACCGCGGTCGCCGTGCCGCTGCTGCTCGGCGGGGCGTTGGTGCACGTGGTGGGCGAGTTGTGGCACGCCGCGGCCGGCTGGGGCATCTCGTTCGGCCTCGCCCCGCCGCACGCGCAGGGCCAGTACCAGGGTGCGTACGGGATGGGCATGCAGCTCGGTTCGATGGTGGCGCCGGTGGTGGTGACCACCCTGGCCGTCGGCTGGGGCGTACCGGGCTGGTTGCTGCTCGGCGGCCTGTTCCTGCTGCTCGGCATGCTGGTGCCACCGGTGGTGGCCTGGGCCGGGCGGACCCGGCCGGTCGAGCCGGCGGCCGCGCCGGTCCCGGTCGGGTGAGCCGGCGGCCGCGGCGCTCGGGGTCGGCTGGCGGCCGCGCCGGTCCGGGTTGGCCTGAGCCGGTCGCGGCGCCGCTGCCGCTGGGCTGAGCCGGTTGCCGCACCGCTGCCGCTGGGCTGAGCCGGTTGCCGCACCGCTGCCGCTCGGCTGAGCCGCCGCTCGGTTTTCCGCCCCTCGGTCGAACCGGCGGCCGGCTGCGCCGCAGGTCACCGGGGCGGCAGCTCGCCGGGGCCGCCGGCCGGCTGAGTCGCCGCTCGGCGATCCGGGGCCGGACATCCCGTCGCGGTCCGCAGGTCAGCCCGCGCGCGCCGGGGTGCATCTGGCAGGCTGGTATCCGTGCTGACGGTGCCGGTACGCCAACTGGGGGAGTCGGAGCGCCGCGCGGTCGAGCGGCTGCTGGACCTCGACCCCTATGCCGGCGCGCAGGTCGCCGAGCGGGTGGCGGCCCGCGGGCTGGCCTGGTGGCGGGCCGAGGGGCGGATCCTGGGCTACGGCTCCCGCCGCCACCTGGAGTCGATCTGCTGGCTGGGTGGCAACCTGACGCCGGTGCTCGCCACGGCGCCGGCGGTGGCGGCCTTCGCCGACCAGTTGAGCACCGAGGAGCGGCTCTGCTCCTCGATCGTCGGCCGCGCCGACGCGGTGCTCGGGCTCTGGGATCGCCTCTCCGCATACTGGGGGCCGGCTCGGGACGTACGCCCGAACCAGCCGCTGCTGGCCACGGACGCCCTGCCCGCCGTGGCGGCCGACCCGGAGGTGCGCCGGGTGCGCAGCGGTGAGGTCGATCGGCTCTTCCCGGCGGCCGTGGCGATGTACACCGAGGAGGTCGGCGTCTCGCCGCTGGCCGAGGACGGTGGGCGCGGCTACCGGCGGCGGGTGGCCGACCTGGTCCGCGCGGGCCGCGCCTACGCCCGGTTCGCGGACGGCAAGGTGATCTTCAAGGCCGAGTTGGCCGTGGTGACCAGGCGGACCGCCCAGGTGCAGGGGGTCTGGGTGGCGCCGGAGTGGCGGGGCCGGGGGATCGCCACGGCGGCCATGGCGGCGGTGGTGCGGGACGCGCTGATCCGGGTCGCCCCGACGGTCAGCCTCTACGTCAACGACTTCAACCTGCCCGCCCGGCGGGTCTACGAGCGCTGCGGCTTCCGCCCGGTGGGCACCCTCGCCACCGTCCTCTTCTGAGGGGTCCTCTCCACGCCTCGGCACAGCGGTCGCCTGCTGGCCTGCGGCATGGCCGGGATCACGCCGCCCCGAATTGCGTCGAACCGGACAGCCGGCGTTATGCTGGACATGTTTTTGCACTGACCAGTCAGTTTAGATTTCAGGACGGGGCGATGAAGATCGTCGAGGCCGGCGGGCTCGGGCTGCGGACCCGCCGCGGCTGGGTGTACCGGGACGTGGACCTCACCGCCGAGGCGGGCGAACTGCACGCGGTGACCGGGCCGCCGGGCAGCGGGCGTACCTCCCTGCTGCTCACCCTGGCCGGGCGCTTCCCGCACACCGACGGGGAACTGCGCCGCCGGGGGCCAGCGGCGCTCGGGCAGGTCGTCGGCGTGCACGAACCCGACCCGACACTGACCGTGGCCGAGCACATTCAGGAGCGGCTGCTGCTGCTCGGGCCGGTGCCGCGCCGCCGCCGGCAACTCGTCCCGGTCGCCGCCGTGCGGGCCCGCCGGGCGTACCGCCGGGACGCCTTCGCCGCCGCGATCGCCGGCGCGGGCTTCACCGACGCTCCGCTCGACCCCGACCGGTACGGCCGGGACCTCACCCCCGTCGAGCGTCAGGTGCTCGGGCTGGTGCTGGCCAGCCTCAGCGGCCCGAGCCTGATCGTCGCCGACGACGTGGACGCCGGCTCCGACGCCCCCGAGCGGGAGTGGATCTGGGCCGCCCTGGCCCGCCTCGCCGACCGCGGGTACGCGGTGATCGCCAGCGGCCGGGCCGTCGAGCCGGGCGCCACCGCGATCGTGCACCGGATCGGCGACCCGTCCCTCCCCACCCCCGCCCTGGTCGCGCCGCGCATCGCGGCCGACCGGGACCAGACCGCCGAGGTGAAGGCATGAGCGAGCGCAGCGAGCGAATCAGCAGGTTCAGTGTGGTGGTGCCTCATGGCGGCACGGAGCGGAGCGGAGTGCCGGCATGAGCGAGCGCAGCGAGCGAATCAGCAGGTTCAGTGTGGTGGTGCCTCATGGCGGCACGGAGCGGAGCGGAGTGCCGGCATGAGCGTCGTTCGACTCGCGCTCTTCGAGTTGCGCCGGATGACCCGGGGCCGGCTGCCGCGCGCCGCGCTCGCCGTCCTCACCGTCATCCCGCTGCTCTACGGCGCGCTCTACCTCTACGCCTTCTGGGACCCGTACGGGAACCTCGACCGGATCCCGGTCGCCCTGGTCAACGCCGACCGGCCGGCGAAGGCCGGCGACGGCAGCGAGGTGCACGCCGGGCGGGACCTCACCGACGAGCTGCTGGACCGGAAGGTCTTCGGCTGGACGGTGACCGACCAGGCCGACGCGACCGAGGGGCTGCGCGACGGGCGGTACCACCTGGTCTTCGCCATCCCCGCCGACTTCTCCGCCACCCTCGTCGCCAGTCCGGAACCGGACCAGCCGGCCCGCCGGGGCGAGCTGCAGGTGGTCAACGACGACGCCACCAACTACCTGTCCGGGCTGCTCGCCCGCTCCGCGTTCAGCGAGATCCGGGCCGCCGCCGCGGAGAGCACCGCGGCGTCGTACTTCGACCGGATGCTGATCGGCTTCACCGACGCCAAGGCCGAGACCGGCCGGGCCGCCGACGGGGCCGGCAAGCTCCACGACGGGCTCGGCGCCTCGCAGCAGGGGGCCGGACAGCTCGCCGACGGGCTGGGCACCGCCGAGGACGGCGCCGGGCAGCTCGCGGGCGGCCTCAACCAGTCCGTGCGGGGAGCGGAGCAGCTCGCCGGCGGCCTCGACCAGCTCTACACCGGCGCGGCACAGATCGCCGACGGCACCAACCGCGCGGCCACCGAGACCCGCGCCGCCGCGGCCAAGGTGGACGCCGCCGCCGACCGGTACGAGCCGCTGCTGCGCCGGAACGCCGCCGACATCCAGCGGGCCGCCAGCCTGGTCGCCGAGGGCGCGCAGGCGCTCGCCGACGGCCTCGACGCGCTCCCGGCCCGGGCCGACGAGGTGGTGACCCAGGCCGAGCAGGTCCGCGACCGCCTCGACGCCGTGGTCAAGACGCACCCCGAGCTGGCCGACGACCCCGACCTCGGCGCCGCGCGGCGGGCCGCCGACAACGCCGTCACCGCGGCCCGCGCCATGACCTCCGCCCTCGATCGGACCGACCTCACGGCGTTGAAGAAGCAGATGACCGAGGTCGAGCAGACCGCTCGGGCGGTCGCCGCCGCGGCGCCGCACCTGGCCGACGACGTCGCCGCCGCCCGCGCCCAGGTCGACCAGCTCGCCAGCGGGCTCAACACCCTCGCCCAGGGCAGCGCCAAGCTCCGCGACGGGCTGGGTAGCGCCACGGACGGCGCCCATCAGCTCCGCGGCGGGCTCTACCGGCTCGCCACCGGTGCCCGGCAGCTCGACGGCGGCCTGGCCCAGCTCAGCAGCGGCAGCAACCGGCTCGCCGACGGGCTGACCAAGCTGGAGAGCGGCGCCGGCGACCTCGCCGACGGGCTCGCGGCCGGTGAGCGGAAGCTGCCCGGGTACCACGACGCGGACAGCCGCTCCGGCATCCTCGGCGACCCGGTCGGCCTGCTCCGCACCGCGCACCACCCCGCCGGCTCGTACGGGGTGGGCTTCGCGCCGTACTTCCTGGCCCTGGCGCTCTGGGTCGGCGCGATGATCACGTACATGCTGCTGCGGCCGGTCAACCGGCGGCACGTGATGTCCGGGGCGCCCGGCTGGCGGGTCGCCCTCGCCGGCTGGCTGCCCGCCGCGGCGATCGGTCTGGCCCAGTCCGCCGTGCTGTTCGCCGTGGTCACCCTGGTGCTCGGCCTCGACCCGCAGCACCGGATGGCGACGCTGGGCCTGCTCGCGCTGACCTCGCTGGCGTTCACCGCGATCATGCAGCTGCTCGGCGTGGCGCTCGGCCCGGCCGGCCGGCTCGCCGCGCTGGCCCTGCTGATGCTGCAGCTCACCTCCTCCGGCGGCACCTACCCGGTGCAGACCTCGCCCGGCTTCTTCCAGGCGATCCACCCCTGGCTGCCGATGACGTACGTGGTGGCCGGGCTGCGGCACACCATCAACGGCGGCCCGGGCGGGCCGGTGGTCGCCGGGGCGCTGGTGCTGGTCGCGTTCGGGGCGGGCGCGCTGGCGCTCACCGTCGGCGCGGCGCGCCGGTCCCGCCGGCTCACCCCGGCCAAGCTGCACCCCGAACTGGTCATGTGAGGATGCTCATGGGCCGTACGGCGGTGGCGCCCGGCCCCGGCGCGGGTCGCTCCGGCGGCCCGCACCGGACGGGTCGACGGGGAGGGCGAGTGACGGACGGACGGTCGCGCCGACGGGAGGACACCCGCCAGCGCCTCTTCGTGGCGGCGGTGGAGCTCATCGCCGAGCAGGGCTTCTCCGCCACCACCGTGGATGACATCGCCGCCCGGGCCGGGGTGGCGAAGGGGACCGTCTACTACAACTTCGAGTCCAAGACGGTCCTCTTCGAGGAGTTGCTGCGGCACGGCATCGGCCTGCTCACCGCCGACTTCCGCGCCGCGGTCGCCGGGCTGCCGCCCCGCGAGGCGCTCGCCGCGCTGGTCCGCGCCGAGCTGGAGTACATCCGCCGCTACCGGGCCTTCGCCCAGCTCCTGCTCTCCGAGATGTGGCGTACCAACCGCGAGTGGCAGCAGACCCTGCGGCTGCTGCGCGGCGAGGCCATCGAGGTGATCGCGGAGACCGTACGGGCCGGCGTGGCCAGCGGTGACCTCCCCGCCGACCTGGACGTGCGTACGGCCAGCTCGGCGCTGTTCGGCGTGGGTCTGGTGGTGGCCGTGGACTGGCTGGTCTTCCAGCCGGACCGGCCGATCGAGGACGTGCAGGAGGCGCTGCTCGGCATCGTCCGCCGGGTCGCCCAGACGTGAACCGCACGTAAATGGTTTGAGTGGTCGCGACCGGGCCGGAAGGCTGGGGGTACCGCCCCCATCGACCCGAGTCCGGAGGACTGTCCATGCGCCTGCTCCGAGATCTCTGGGCCACCGCACCTCGCCGCATGGCCCTCGTGGGGTTCCTGACCGTCCTCGGCGCCGGTGGTCAGGCGGCCGCCTCCGCGCTGGCCGGCCCGGTCCTCGTGCAGCGGTCGTCCGGCTGGTTCGTGCTGCTGGCCGCCGCGCTGGTCGCCGTCGTCGTCAGCGACCTGGTGATCGGGCTGGTGATGGCCCGGGTCACCGCGGACTGGTCGGCCGACGTACGCCGCCGGCTCTGCCGGGTGGCCCTCGGGCAGGACCTGCCCACCCTGGAGACCACCCCGGTCGGCGAGCTGCTCGACCGCATCGACAACGACGTCTACCAGGTCGCCTCCGAGCTGCGGAACACCGGCGTACGGCTCGCCCAGGGGCTGGCGGTCTGCCTGCTGGCCACGGTGAGCGCGCTCTTCGTCTGGTGGCCCGCCGGGGTCGGCATGGTGGTGCTGACCGTGCTGCTCGGCGTGGTGCTGCGCCGGCCGACCGCCCGCATCGGCCCGGCCCGGATGGCCGAGGAAGAGGCCTGGTCCGATCTCGCCGCGGTGATGGAGGAGGCCGTCCACGGCCAGGACGACGTACGGACCAGCCTCGCCCAGCCGTACGTGCTGCGGCTGTACGCCCGGCGCGCCGCCGAGGTGCTGGCCCGCGGCAAGCGGGTGTTCCTCATGTCCGCGAAGGTCACCACCGTCGCCGGCGGGGGTATCCGGGCCGGCATCGCCGCCGTCGTCCTCGCCGGGGCGTGGGCGCTCACCACCGGCCGGGTGGACGGCACCCGACTCACTGCGATCTGGCTGCTCGCCCTCGCCTTCGGGGCCACCGTCGAGCACATCGCCCGCTGGGTGCCGCACCTGCAGTACGCGCTCGGCGCGTGGGCCCGCGTGCAGCTGCTCTCCGACGCCCGCCAGGAACCCGCCGGCGGCGTCGCCCCGGCCGAGGGCGACCTCACGGTGCGGGGGCTCACCTTCCGCTACCCCGCCACCTCGGACGCCGACCGTGGCCCGGCGCTGCGCGACGTGCGACTCACCTTCGCCCGTGGCCGGTCCTACGCCCTGGTGGGGCGGACCGGGTCGGGCAAGTCCACCCTCGCCAAGGTGCTCACCCGGGCGGTGGAGGTGCCGCGCGGCACCGTCTTCCTCGGCGACACCGACCTGGTGGACCTCGACGTGGAGCGGCTGCGGCAGTGGGTCGCCGTGGTGCCGCAGCGCACCGAGATCCTGGCCGGCACGCTCGCCGAGAACGTCGCCCTCTTCGACCCCGACCTGCTCGACGAAGCCCCCCGGGCGCTGGGCGAGCTGGGGCTGGGCGGCTGGGTCGCCGAGCTGCCCGACGGGGTGCACACCAGGCTCGGTGAGGGCGGGCAGGCGCTCTCCGCCGGGCAGGAGCAGCTCGTGGCGTTCGCCCGGATCCTGGTCCGGGACCCGCAGGTGGTGATCCTCGACGAGGCCACCGCCCGGCTCGACCCGGTCACCGAGAACCGGGTACGCCAGGCCACCGAGCGGCTGCTCGCCGGCCGGATCGGCATCGTCATCGCGCACCGGCTCTCCTCGGTGCGCCGCTGCGACGAGGTCGTGGTGATGGGTGACGGTGCGGTGCTGGAGGCCGGCCCGCTGCAGAAGTCGGAACGCTTCGCCGAACTGCTGGCACACAGCCATGCCGGCGCGTACGCCGCCGCGACCGCGGGACGCGGTGGGGTGGACCTGCTGCCCGCGCCGGCCGGCGAGTGGGACGACGAGTCGGGGGCAACCGTCGCGCCGGCACCGGCCGAGCGACCGGTGGCCGTACCGAAGACCGATCCGCCGCCGGCGCCACCCGCACCACCTGCGCGGACCATGCGGGAGATCCTGCGGTTGGGCCTGAACGACCCCCGCTACGGCCTGGCCTCGGTCGCCATGTTCGTCGTCATGCTGCTGCTCGGCCTCGACGGCTCGATCCTGCCCTGGCTGTGGGCGGACGTCGTCGACGGCGGCGACCCGTGGCTGCCGGCGCTCGGCATCGCCGCCGCGCTGCTGCTGATCCTGCCCCTGCCGTTCCTCACCAACCTCCGGTTCCCGCAGTGGTGGGTCCGGCAGATGCTGCGTATCAGCGCGCGTCTGGTGCACGGGCAGACCGGACCGCGCCGGGTCAGCGGGCACACCCCGGCGGAGGTGGTGGCCCAGGGCGGCGACACCGACCGGGTGGTGCAGCTCGCCGACAATCTGATGGACCAGTTCATCGCCCTGGCGCTGCTGGTGAGCATGGTCGCGGTGACCGGCAGCGTGGTGCCCGGGCTGTTCTTCGTGGGCACGATGGTGATCTCCGGCCTGGCCGCGACGCTTTTCGGCCCCCGGCTGGAACGCACCGCCCGGGGCACGGTGAAGGCGCGGGCGGCGTTCGCGACCGCCCTGGTGTCCTCGCTGTCGGCGGCCCGTACGGTGAAACTGGCCGGTGCCACCCGCCCGGTGCTGGACCACCTCGCCCGGCTGGACGTCGTCCGCAGCGACCGGCAGCGCCGGGAGATCGCCATGCAGGTGTGGGCGCGGTCCACTCCGTCGATGGCCAGCGGGCTGCTGCCGATCGGGGCGTGGGCGCTCTACCTGACCGGCGGCCTCTCCGCCGGCGGTGTGCTGGTGGCCGTCTCCACCCTCGGCGCGGCCCGCTGGTTCGCCTGGACCACCGCCGCGCTGGTGTCCCACTACCCGTCGGCGCGGGTGTGGACCCGACGGACCGTGGCGATGGCCGGGGTGGCCGCGTACTCGGCGACGGTGCCGGGCGTGGACATCGCGGCCGGCACCGCCCCGGCCCCGGTGCCTGCGGCCCGGCGGCCGCTGCGCCGGCTGGAGCTGGCCGGGTTCGGCGCGCTGCACACCGACGGCACCCTCGCCGTCCGCGACGTCGACCTCACCGTCGACCGGGGACAGCTGGTGCTGGTGGTCGGGCCGGTCGGATCCGGCAAGTCGTCGCTGCTGCGGGCCCTCGCCGGGATCGTCCACCACACCGGCGCGCTGCGCTGGAACGGCGAGCCGGTGACCGAGCCGGAACTGTTCCTCCGCCCCAACCAGGTCGGCTACGTCGGCCAGCTGCCCCGGGTGCTCTCCGGCACCGTGGCCGACAACATCGCGCTCGGGCACCAGGTGGACGCCGCCGAGGCGGTGTCGACCGCCCAGCTCGACCACGACCTGGCCGCCGCCGGCGGTGGACTCGGGCTCCTCATCGGGCACAAGGGCACCCGGCTCTCCGGTGGGCAGCTCCAGCGGCTGGCGCTGGCCCGGGCGCTGGCGCCGCGTACCGAGCTGCTGGTCGCCGACGACGTGTCGTCCGCGCTGGACGTCACCACCGAGCTGGCGCTCTGGGCGGCACTGCGGGAGCACGGCGTGACCGTGGTCGGGTCGACCGCCAAACGGGCCGCGCTGGTCCGGGCGGACCACGTCGTGGTGCTGGTCGACGGGGCGGTGGTGGCGCAGGGGCCGTGGCGCGACCTGGAAACCGACTGGGCCCACCTGGCGGGCTGACCAGACCACCCCGGGCGCCGGCATCCGTGATCATGAGGTTGCGGGGACGAAAGGGGCGAATCGCCCCGCCAACCTCATGATCGACCTGGCGCCCGGCCCGCGTGGCCAGGGTGGTCGGGGTGGGTCAGAAGGCGCGGGTGTACTGGTTCGGCCAGTCGGGGGTGGCGCCGAGCTTGGCGGCGGCGCGGCGGGGCCAGTACGGGTCGCGCAGCAACTCCCGGCCGAGCAGCACCAGGTCGGCCTCGCCGCCGGCGACGATCTGCTCAGCCTGCTCCGGCTCGACGATCAGGCCGACCGCGCCGGTGGGCACGCCCGCGTCGCGGCGGATCCGGGCGGCCAGCGGCACCTGGTAGCCGGGGCCGACCGGGATGCTCGCCCCGGCCGAGGCGCCCCCGGACGAGGCGTCCACCAGGTCCACCCCGGCGGCGGCCAGTTCGCCGGCGAGCACCACGCTGTCCTCGACGGTCCAGCCACCGTCCACCCAGTCGGTGGCGGAGATCCGGGTGAGCACCGGCACCGCCGCACCGACGGCGGCGCGGACTGCCCGGGCCACCTCCAGGGTGAGCCGCATCCGGCCGGCCCGGTCGCCGCCGTACGCGTCGTCGCGCCGGTTGGTCAGCGGGGAGAGGAACTCGTGCAGCAGGTAGCCGTGCGCGGCGTGGATCTCCACGGCGCGGAAGCCGGCGTCCAGCGCCCGCCCGGCGGCGACGGCGAACGCCTCGACCACCTGGGCGATCCCGGCCTCGTCGAGCGCGGTCGGCCGCCGATAGTCGGGCAGGAACGGCTCGCTGCCGGGGCCGACCGGCGTCCAGCCGCCCTCGGCGTCCGGCACGCCACCCCGGTCCGCGGCCCACGGCCGGTACGTCGACGCCTTGAACCCGGCGTGCGCCAGCTGCACGGCCGGCACCGCCCCCTGCCCGGCGAGGAACGCGGTGATCGGCCGCCACGCGTCGACGTGCGCACCGGACCAGAGCCCGGTGTCCTGGGGGCTGATCCGCCCCTCGGGCACCACGGCGGTGGCCTCGGTGATGATCAGCCCGACCCCGCCGACGGCGCGGGAGCCGAGGTGGATCCGGTGCCAGTCGGTGGGCAGGCCGTCCGGGCCGGCGCTGTATTGGCACATCGGCGCCATGGCGACCCGGTTGGGCAGGGTGACGCCGCGCAGGGCGAGCGGGGTGAACAGGGCACTCATGTCGGGATCCTCCAACGACACGGAGAGGGGCCCCGGGTGGGGCCCCTCACCAGCGGTGTCAGGCGGGGACGGGGGCGAGCCGCTCCGCGGGGCGGTCGGCCTCGTCCGCGTCCACCAGGTCGCGCTTGCCGGCCGAGTCGTACGCCGTCCGGTCGAGGGTGCCCTCGCGGGCGGCCACGATGGTCGGCACGAGCGCCTGCCCGGCCACGTTGGTGGCGGTGCGGATCATGTCCAGGATCGGGTCGATCGCCAGCAGCAGGCCGGCACCGGCCAGCGGCAGGCCCAGCGTGCTCAGGGTCAGGGTGAGCATGACGATCGCGCCGGTGAGGCCGGCCGTGGCGGCCGAGCCGACCACCGAGACGAAGGCGATCAGCAGGTAGTCGGTGATGCCCAGGTGCACCCCGAAGACCTGCGCCACGAAGATCGCGGCCAGGGCCGGGTAGATGGCGGCGCAGCCGTCCATCTTCGTGGTGGCGCCGAACGGCACCGCGAAGGAGGCGTACTCGCGGGGGACACCGAGCCGCTCGACCGAGCGCTGGGTCACCGGCATGGTGCCCACCGAGGAGCGGGAGACGAAGGCCAGCTCGATGGCGGGCCAGGCGCCGGCGAAGAAGCGCAGCGGGTTGAGCCGGCCCGCGGCCACCAGCAGCAGCGGGTAGACCACGAAGAGCACGATCGCGCAGCCGACGTAGACGGCGGTGGTGAACTTGGCGAGCGGGGCCAGCAGGTCCCAGCCGTACGAGGCGACCGCGTTGCCGATCAGGCCGAGCGTGCCGAGCGGGGCGAGCCGGATGACCCACCAGAGCGCCTTCTGCACGATGGCCAGCAGCGACCGGTTGAGCGCCACGAACGGCTCGGCGGCCTCGCCGATCAGCATCGCGGCGGCGCCCACCACCAGGGCGAGGAAGACGATCTGGAGGACGTTGCCCTCCACGAAGGCCCCGATCGGGTTGGTCGGGACGATGCCGGTGAGGAAGTCGGTCCAGGAGCCGGTCCTCTTCGGCGCGGCGGCGCCGGCCAGGTCGAGCGTGACGCCCTTGCCCGGGTCGGTGAGCAGGCCGATGCCGATGCCGAGGCTCACCGCGATCAGCGCGGTGATGCCGAACCAGAGCAGCGTCTTGAGCGCCAGCCGGGCCGCGTTGGCCACGCCGCGCAGGCTGACCACGCTGACCACGATGGCGGTGAAGACCAGCGGCGGCACGGCCAGCTTGAGGAGCTGGACGAAGAGGTGCCCGACCGTGTCGAGGGTGCTGGTCAGCCAGCTGACGTCGTTGGCGCGGGCGACGAAGCCGAGCACCACGCCGAGCACGAGGCCGAGCAGGATCTGCAGGGAAAAGGGGAATTTGCGCAGGGCGGAAGCCATGAGGATGCGTCCAAGGTCTGGAGAGGGGGCGGTCAGGGCAGCGTCAGGAACGAGGCTGCGCCGGACAGACGCCGCTGGCCTGCCGTCGGAGGTCGACGTACAGGCGCTCGGTGAGGTGCCAGACGTTGGTCATCGCCTGCGGATGCTACTCCCAGCCAGTCCACAGGCGGAAGGATCGACCGCCGTGATGCTCCTTACAGGCAGAGTTCATCCGTTCGTCACGGTCGGCGGGACAGCCCCAGGGCGGTGGCCGTGGCCAGGCCCCAGGCGGCGGCCACCGCCAGCAGCAGCCGCTCCAACACCCCCACCAGTTCGCCGCGGCCCACCACCAGCATGGCCAGCGCGATCGCCCCCGAGAGCGGCAGAGCCAGCGCCGCGCCGGCTCCGGCGATCCGGCGCAGCGGCCGGCCCGCCGCCGGGGCGAGCACCAGCGCCAGCATCGCGAAGACCACCGCGGCCGTGGCCGCCACGCTGGCCCCGCCGTGCACCAGGTCCGCCATGGTGGCGGCCTCGAACGGCGGCAGCGGGCAGCCGGCGCTGCACGTCACCGCGCCAGAGAGCACCGTGCAGGTCCCACCGGCGGCGAGCAGGACCGCCGCCGACCGCAGCGCCGGAGGCAGCGCCGCCGCGAGCAGCAGCAGCGCCGCCGCCAGGGCGAAGATCCCGATCCGGTACGCCCCGGCGTACCCGCTGTCGGTGACGCCGGCCTCGCTGACGTACCCGGTCAGGCCCGGACCGGGACCGGCGACGACGGCGACCGTCACGGCGACCGTGCCGGCCACGACGCAGCCGGCGGCGGCCGACGCGGCGGCGGCCCGGGCGGCGCCGGGATCAGCCACGCCTGTGCGGTGTGGTCCAGCCGTGCAGGTCCGGTCCGAGCGGCACGATCCGGGTCGGGTTGATCATGTCGTGGGTGGCGTAGTAGTGCCGCTTGATGTGGTCGAAGTCCACCGTCTCGCCGAAGCCCGGGGTCTGGAACAGGTCCCGGGCGTACGCCCAGAGCACCGGCATCTCGGTCAGCTTCTGCCGGTTGCACTTGAAGTGCCCGTGGTACGCCACGTCGAAGCGGACCAGCGTGGTGAACAGCCGCACGTCCGCCTCGGTGATCTGGTCGCCCATCAGGTAGCGGCGCCCGGACAGCCGCTCCGACAGCAGGTCGAGCCGGGCGAAGAGCGCCCTGTACGCCTCGTCGTACGCCTCCTGCGAGGTGGCGAAGCCGCACCGGTAGACGCCGTTGTTGACGTCCCGGTGGATCTCCGCCATCAGGGCGTCCAGCTCCGGGCGCAACTCGACCGGGTAGAGGTCTGGCGCGCCCGGCTTGTGGAACCGCCGCCACTCGGTGGACAAGTCCAGGGTGAGCTGCGGGTAGTCGTTGGTCACCACCCGGCCGGTCAGCGTGTCGATCAGCGCCGGCACGGTCACCCGGCCGGTGTAGTCCGGGTCGGTGGCCAGGTACGCGTCGGAGAGGAAGCTGATGCCCAGCACCGGGTCGAAGCCGTCCGGGTCGAGCGCGAACCGCCAGCCCCGCTCGTCCCGGATCGGGTCGACCGTGCCCAACGAGATCACGTCCTCCAGCCCGAGCAGGTTGCGCACGATCCGGGCCCGGTGCGCCCACGGGCAGGCCCGGCACCAGATGAGCCGGTACCGGCCGGCCTCCAGCGGCCAGCGGCCCTGGTCGTCGGGGCCGCCGCCCTCGGGAGAGGTGGAGTGCGGGGTGACCCGACCGGTGAACCGGTTGGGCTGGCGGACGAACTCACCGCTGCGGGTGCTCTCTGCGCTGAACTGGGCGCGGGCCATGCCGTCAACCTATCCGTTCCGGGCGCGGATATCCTGGCGCCGGACGTCCCCGGGACCCGGCGGGCGCCCCCGCCAGCCCCTTCCACCCTCGAAGGACGCAGCACCATGACCGTGGCATACCTCGTGGCCGGAGTCCGCACCCCGATCGGTCGGTACGCCGGCGCCCTCGCCGGGGTACGCCCCGACGACCTGGCCGCGCACGTGATCCGCGAACTGGTCGCCCGGCACCCGGCCGTGGACTGGGCCCGCACCGACGACGTGCTCCTCGGCTGCGCCAACCAGGCCGGCGAGGACAACCGCAACGTGGCCCGGATGGCGGCGCTGCTCGGCGGGCTGCCCGAGGAGGTTCCAGGCAGCACGGTCAACCGGCTCTGCGGCTCCGGCCTGGACGCCCTCGCCACCGCGGCCCGCGCGATCGCCGCCGGGGAGGCCGACCTGGTGGTCGCCGGCGGGGTGGAGAGCATGAGCCGGGCGCCGTTCGTCATGCCGAAGGCGACCACCCCGTTCTCCCGCACCGCCGAGGTGTACGACACCACCATCGGCTGGCGGCTGGTCAACCCCCTGATGAAGCGGGGCTGGGGCATCGACTCGATGCCGGAGACGGCGGAGAACGTCGGCGCCGAGTACGGCGTCGACCGGGCGGCGCAGGACGAGTTCGCGTTCCGCTCCCAGCAGCGGGCCGCCAAGGCGCAGGCCGACGGCCGGCTGGCCGAGGAGATCGTGCCGGTGACCGTGCCGGCCGGCCGGCGCGAGACGAAGCTGGTCGAGGTCGACGAGCACCCCCGGGAGACCTCGCTGGAGAAGCTCGCCGCGCTGCCCACCCCGTTCCGCGAGGGCGGCACGGTGACCGCCGGCAACTCGTCCGGCGTCAACGACGGTGCGGTGGCCCTGCTGGTCGCCTCCGAGGCCGCCGTCTCCCGGTACGGCCTCACCCCGCTGGCCCGGGTGAGCGGCGCGGCGGCGGCCGGCGTACCACCCCGGATCATGGGCGTCGGCCCGGTGCCGGCCACCCGCAAGCTGCTCGACCGGCACGGCCTCGGCCTGGCCGACCTCGACGTGATCGAGCTGAACGAGGCGTTCGCCGCCCAGTCCGTGGCGGTGCTGCGCGAGCTGGGGCTGCCCGAGGACGCCGAGCACGTCAACCCGAACGGCGGCGCCATCGCCCTGGGCCACCCGCTGGGTGCCAGCGGCGCCCGGCTGGCGCTCACCGCCGCGCTGGAGCTGCGCCGTCGGGGCGGCCGGCGGGCCCTCGCCACCATGTGCATCGGCGTCGGGCAGGGTATCTCGCTGCTGCTGGAGTCGGCCGCCTGAGCCCTGGTCCGCCCGGCGCGCCCCCGCGGGCCGGGCGGTCGGCCCCGGCACCGGCGGTCGGCCAGGTCCGGGCCGTCGATTGTGGATCTCCCGTACCTGGTGCTGGGCGCATAGAGTGGTCAGGACGACACGATCCCGCGGGTCGGCCGGTGTCCCTTCCGAGTGCCCGGGCGCCGGACGTTCCCGCACACGCGGAGACGACCTGGGGGGCCGAGCGATGCAGACGCCGGACGAACCACCCGCCGAGATCGACCTGACCCGGCCCAGCGCGGCCCGGGTCTACGACTACTTCCTCGGTGGCGCGCACAACTTCGAGATCGACCGGCAACTCGCCGAGCAGATCGCCGGCATGACCCCGCACCTGCCCGCCACCATGCGCGCGGGCCGGGAGTTCCTGCGCCGGGCGGTCCGGGTGCTGCTCGACGCCGGCATCGACCAGTTCCTCGACATCGGGTCGGGCATCCCCACCGTCGGCAACGTGCACGAGGTCGCCCAGGCGGCCAACCCCGAGGCCCGGATCGTCTACGTCGACATCGACCCGGTCGCCGTGGCACACAGCCAGGAACTGCTGGCCGGCAACGACCGGGCGGTCGCCGTCCGGGCCGACCTGCGCGACCCGAAGCGGATCCTGGACGAGGCCCGGTCCAGCACGCTGATCGACTTCGACCGTCCGCTCGGCATCCTGCTCGCCGGGGTGGTCCACTTCATCCACGACGCCGACCGGCCCGCCGACGTCCTGGCCACCCTGCGGGCCGCCGCCGCACCGGGCAGCTACCTGGTCATCTCCCACTCCACCTTCGAGGACCAGCCGCAGGAGATGCTCGACGCGCAGCGGTTGTCGGCGCGTACCGCCACCGAGATCACGCTCCGCTCGCGGGCCGAGGTCACCGACTTCTTCGGCGACTGGACCATCCTTGAGCCGGGCGTGGTGCACATGCCGCTGTGGCGGCCCGACTCGCCGTCCGACGTGGACGAGCACCCCGAGCGGTTCGGGGCGTTCGGCGGCGTCGCCCGGTACGACCGGCCCGCCGGCTGAGCCGACATGAGCGCCCCCGACGGGGACGACCTCAGCCGGCCGGGTGCCGCCGCGTACGCCGCCGAGTGGGCCCGGGCGGTGCGGCGGCTCGGGTTCGTGCCGATGAGCGCGGCTGAGACCGAGCGCCTGCTGCTGGCGCACGCCGTACGCCTGGGCCGGGCGCTGCGCGCCCCGACCTTCTCCGCCGAGGCGGGGGAGGAGGTGGGGCGGGCCCTGGTGGAGGCGCACCTCACCGAGCCGGGAGTGCTGGACTGGTCGGTCCGGGCCCTCGGTGACCGGTTCCTGCCCTCGGTGCTGCCGGCCCGCGCCGAGCTGCCCGAGGCACGGGACCGGGTCGCCGCGTTGCAGGGTGCGCTCGCCGCCGGCTTCGCTCGGGCGCTGCGCGACCGCACCTTCTACCAGCAGGAGCGGATCGCCCGCTCGGCCTGGCAGGCCCGGGACGCGGTGGAACAGGCCCTGCGGGACAGCGAGGCCCGGTTCCGCACGGTCTTCGTCGGCGCGGCCATCGGGATCGGCATCGCCGGGGTGGACGGGCGGATCATCGACGTCAACGAGTCGTTCGCGGACATGCTCGGCTACTCCGTCGCCGAGCTGCGCCAGATCAACGTGGCCGCGCTCTTCCACGCCGACGACGCGGCCGGCATGTGGGAGCTCTACCAGGAGCTGATCGAGGGGAAGCGGGACAGCGCCCGGGTGGAGAAGCGCTACCACCGCAAGGACGGCAGCGTGCTCTGGACCGACCTGGCCGTCTCCCTGATCCGGTACGACGACGGCCGCCCCCGGTTCACCGTCGCCATGATCGAGGACATCACCGAGCGGCACGAACTCCAGCAGCGGCTGCGTTTCCAGGCGCTGCACGACCCGCTCACCGGCCTGCCCAACCGCACGCTCTTCTTCGAGCGGTTGGGTGAGGTCTTCGACCGGGCCGGCCCGGAGGAGCGGGTCGGGCTCTGCTTCCTCGACCTGGATGGCTTCAAGGCGATCAACGACAGCCTCGGCCACGACCTCGGCGACCGGCTGCTCAAGGTCATCGCCCGGCGGCTGTCCGACTGCGTGGCCGGCCGCGGCCACCTGGTGGCCCGGATGGGCGGCGACGAGTTCGTCATCCTGGTCGACTCCGGCGGCGGCCTCGACGACGCGGTGGAGGTGGCCGAACTGGCCCTGGCCGCGGTGTCCGCCCCGGTCCAGGTCGGGACCCAGCAGCTCGCCGTCTCGGCCAGCATCGGCATCGTCGAGTGCCCGGTCGAGGAGACCAGCGTCTCCGAGCTGATGAAGGCGGCCGACACCACCCTCTATTGGGCCAAGGCCGAGGGGCGGGGCCGCTGGGCGGTCTACGACCCGGAGCGCAGCGCCGCGGACATCGCCCGCTCGGCGCTGGCCGCGAGCCTGCCCGCTGCCCTGGACCGGGGCGAGTTCGTGCTGCACTACCAGCCCATCGTCTCGCTGCTCGACGGGTCCATGGTGGCGGTGGAGGCGCTGGTCCGCTGGCAGCACCCGGAGCTGGGGCTGATCGGCCCGGACCGGTTCATCGGCCTGGCCGAGGAGACCGGCCTGATCGTGCGCCTGGGCGCCTGGGTGCTGCGGCAGGCGTGCCGGGACGCGGAGGGCTGGCGGCGGGCGTATCCGGACGCGCGGCTGGTGGTCAGCGTCAACCTGGCCGCCCGGCAGGCCGACGATCCAGCGATCGTGGAGACCGTCGCCGAGGCCCTGCAGCACACCGGGCTCCCCGCCGAGCTGCTGCAGCTGGAGCTGACCGAGAGCGCCGTGATGGGCAGCGGCGGGGAGCCGCTGCGCGCCCTGCACCAGCTCGCCGACCTCGGCGTACGGCTGGCCATCGACGACTTCGGCACCGGGTACTCGAACCTGGCGTACCTGCGGCGGCTGCCGATCCACTGCCTGAAGCTGGCCGGCCCGTTCGTGGAGGGGATCCGGGCCGACGGGGCGGACGCAGCCGCCGACCATCGGGACGAGCGGATCGTCGACGCGCTGGTCCGGCTGGCCCACGCGGTGGAACTCTGGGTGACCGCCGAGGCGGTGGAGACGGAGGCGCAGGCGGAGCGGCTGCGGGCGCTGCGCTGCGACACCGGGCAGGGCCGCTGGTTCGGCGCCCCGGTCCCGGCCGAGCACATCCGCCGGCGGCTGGCCGGTGAGGAGGAGGCGGCGGCGTGACCGGCTCGCCGCCGGTCGGGCCTACCGGCGGAGCGAGGGAGGCGGCGTGGACCTGACCGACACGCAGGCGTTGGTCTCGGTGCTGGCCGGCCTGGCGATCCTGGCCGGGCTGGCCGGGGTGGTGGTGCCCGGGCTGCCGGCGCTGCCGCTGTGCTGGGGCGGGGTGCTGGTGTGGGCGCTCTTCGGCGACGCCGGCCCGGGCCGCTGGGCGGTGCTCGCCGCCGCCACCGTGGTCGCCGTCGGCGGTGGGGTCGTCAAGTATCTCTGGCCGGGGCGGAACCTGAAGCGGACCGGGGTGCCCACGTCCTCGCTGCTGGCCGGGGGCCTGCTCGGGCTGGTCGGGTTCTTCGTGGTCCCGGTGGTCGGCCTGCCGATCGGCTTCGTGGGCGGGGTCTGGGTCGCCGAGCGGCTGCGACTGGGCAGCAACCAGCTCGCCTGGCCGGCCACCGTGCAGGCGCTCAAGGCGGCCGGCCTGTCCATGCTGGTCGAGTTCCTGGCCGGCCTGGTCATAGCGGCGCTCTGGGTCGCCGGGCTGCTGTTCGCCTGATCGGCCGGGCCGGTCGACGTCGCCGAGCCGGGCCTGTGTTCACGGCTGGCAGACCGGGTGCGACGGCGCGGGCGTCCGGGGGTACGGCGAACCGCCGTACATCAGTGAGAGAGAGGTGGACGCCGCGCGCCGTCGCGGGCCGGGCGTTGCCGAGCGCCCGGCGGTGGGCCCGTCGCGATCGGGCCTGGTCACTGGCTCAAGGATGCCGCCGGCACCACCCGGGCGGCAACGCATTTCGCGCGCCTCGGGCCGGGGGCCTCGATTAATGGTCTGGTCCTGACGGAATTTTCGGTCGATCTCCATTGACCTGGTTGCGGGTGGAGGCTCATCATCCCGTCAGGCGGTGACGCAGGTCACAGTCTTCACCCCCGTCCAAGGGAGACACCGATGAGCTCAACGATTGAGGACGGAGTACCCCCGCCTTCCCCGGTCTCGGACGAGGAACGGCTCGCGCAGCTGGGATACAAGCAGGAGCTGCGCCGAAAGCTGTCCGGCTTCTCCAACTTCGCGGTCTCGTTCTCCATCATCTCGATCCTGGCCGGCGCGATCACGTCGTACGGCATCGCGATGACGGCGGGCGGCCCGCTGGCGATCACCCTGGGCTGGCTCTTCGTCGGCGTCATGGTGATCTTCGTCGCGCTGGCCATGGCCGAGATCTGCTCGGTCTATCCCACCGCCGGGGCCCTCTACTGGTGGGCCGCCGCGCTCGCCAAGCGGAACAAGGCGGTGTGGGCATGGTTCGTCGGCTGGTTCAACTTCCTCGGCGAGGTGGCGGTGACCGCCGCGATCGACTTCGGTGCGGCCATCACCACCTCCGCCTTCCTGAGCCTCGCCTTCGACATGGAGGTGACCGCGGGACGCACCTTCCTGATCTTCCTGGTGATCATCATCGCGCACGGCCTGCTCAACACCTTCGGCGTCAACCTCGTGCGGCTGCTCTCGGACGTCAGCGCCTGGTGGCACCTCGCCGGCGTCGCGGTCATCGTGATCGCCCTCGCGTTCGTGCCGGACCAGCACAAGCCCATCTCCGAGGTCTTCCTGGAGGTGCGCAACGAGACCGGCTTCACCTTCGCCGGCGCGGCCGGCTACGCGGTGCTCATCGGCCTCCTGATGGCGCAGTACACCTACACCGGGTACGACGCCAGCGCCCACGTGGCGGAGGAGACCCACGACGCCGCCCGCTCCGCGCCCCGCGGCATCGTGATGTCGGTCGTGGTCTCGGTCCTCGCCGGCTTCGTGCTCCTGTTCGCCATCACCTGGTCCATCCAGGACTACGAGGCCGAGCGGACGACCGCGCTGGGCCTGCCCCCGGCGCAGATCTTCATCGACGCGGCGGGGCAGGACCTCGGCACGTTCCTGCTCTTCATCTGCGTGGTCGCCCAGTTCTTCTGCGGCATGGCATCGGTGACGGCGAACTCCCGGATGGCCTATGCGTTCAGCCGGGACGGGGCGTTGCCCGGCTCCGGCATCTGGAAGCGGGTCAACCAGCGCACGGGCACCCCGACCAACTCGATCTGGCTCTGCGTCGCCTGTTCCACCCTGCTCGTCCTGCCGTCGCTCTGGAACACCACCGCCTACCTGGCCGCCACGTCCATCGCGGTGATCGGCCTCTACATCGCGTACGTGGCCCCGGTCTTCCTGCGCCGGCGCACGGCGGACTTCCAGGTCGGCCCGTGGAACCTGGGTCGGTGGAGCGCGCCGGTCGGGTGGATCGCCATCGTCTGGGTCGCGGTCATCTGCGTCCTGTTCGTGCTGCCCACCAGCAGCCCCGTCACCGCCAGCACGTTCAACTACACGATCGTCGCGGTCGGCGTCGTGCTCGGCGGTGCCTGGCTCTGGTGGGTGCTCAGCGCCCGGCGCTGGTTCACCGGCCCTCGCCACAACGTGGCGGATCCGGTTATCCCCAGGCCGGCGACGGGCGCCGAGCCCGTCACCGAGCCGAGCACCGAGTCGGCCACCGAGTAGGTTGCCCGGGTGGCGGGTGCCCGGTGGGTGCCCGCCACCCGCGTGGAGGGGAAGGGGCGGCGATGCCGATCGATGCCGGGACTGCCGAGCCGGGGAGCGCCGCCGCCGGGGGGCCGGGCGGTGCCGGGGCATCGACGCCGGAAGCCGTACCGGCCTTTCCGGTGTGGCGCCCGGTGCGCGGCGGCAACGCCTTCGAGATCACCGTCGCCCGGCTCGTCCAGGCGATCAAACTGGGCCTGGTCCGGGTCGGTGAGCGGCTGCCCGCCGAGCGGGAGCTGGCCGAGCGGCTGCAGGTCAGCCGGGTGACCCTGCGGGAGGCGATAGCGGCGCTGCGCGAGGCCGGCTATCTCGAGTCCCGCCGCGGGCGTACCGGTGGGACCTTCGTCCGCTCGGTGATGCCCACACCCGGTGCCGGCGACGGGCGCCCGGACGCGGGGGAGCTGGCCCGCGAGATGGGCGACCGGCTGCCCGACGCGCTCGACTTCCGGCGGGTGCTGGAGTCGGGTGCGGCGGGCCTGGCCGCCAACCGCAGCCTGCCGGCGGTCGAGCGGCAGCACCTGGTCGCCGCCCTGGCCGCCTCGCGCGACCGCGATCCGGTCCACCGGCGGGTCGCGGACTCCCGGTTGCACCTGGCGATCGCCGCGGCCAGCGGCTCCCCGTCGCTGGCCGCGGCCGTCGCCGACGTGCAGTTGACCCTCGACCGGCTCCTCGCCGCGATCCCGGTGATCCCCCGGAACCTCGACCACTCCGACGTCCAGCACACCCGGATCGTCGATGCGATCCTGGCGGGCGACCCGAACGGCGCCCGGCTGGTGATGGAGGAACACTGCGACGCCACGGCGGAATTGCTGCGCGGTCTGCTCGGGTAAGTGAGGGCCGCCCATTGACGGATTGAAAGGTTCAGTAGTAGACCTTTCCCATGGAGGCGCGCCGATGAGGAAAGCCCCGCTCACGCTGGAACAACTCCGGGTCGCGGTCGCCGACGGCGAGCTCGACACGGTGGTGCTGGCCCTGGCCGACATGCAGGGCCGGCTGCAGGGCAAACGGTTCCACGCTCCGTACTTTCTCGACCAGGTGGTCGCGCACGGCAGCGAGGGCTGCAACTACCTGCTCGCCGTCGACGTCGACATGAACACCGTCGACGGGTACGCGATGTCCAGCTGGGAACGCGGCTACGGCGACTTCGCGCTGAAGCCCGACCTGGACACCCTGCGCCGGATGCCGTGGCAGCCCGGCAGCGCCCTGCTCCTGGCCGACCTGGAGTGGCTGGACGGCACCGGCCCGGTGGTCGCCTCGCCCCGGCAGATCCTGCGCCGGCAGCTCGAGCGGCTGGCCGGGCACGGGCTGACCGCGTACGCCGGGACCGAGCTGGAGTTCGTGCTGTTCCGCGACTCGTACGAGGCGGCGTGGCGGCGCGGCTACCGCGACCTGACCCCGGCCAACCAGTACAACGTGGACTACTCGCTGCTCGGCACCGCCCGGGTGGAGCCGCTGCTGCGCCGGATCCGCACCGAGATGGCCGGGGCGGGACTGACCCCGGAGAGCGCCAAGGGCGAGTGCAACCTCGGCCAGCACGAGATCGCCTTCCGCTACGACGAGGCGCTGGCCTGCGCCGACCACCATGTCATCTACAAGAACGGGGCGAAGGAGATCGCCGCCCAGGAGGGCATGTCGATCACCTTCATGGCGAAGCCGAACGCGCGGGAGGGCAACTCCTGCCACATCCACTTCTCGCTGCGCGACGCCGCCGGCCGCTCGGCCCTGCTCGGGGACGGGCCGGCGCACCTCAGCGTGACCGGGCAACGGGTGCTGGCCGGGCTGCTCGCCACGATGCGGGAGTTCAGCCTCTTCTTCGCCCCGAACGTCAACTCCTACAAGCGCTACCAGCCGGGCTCCTTCGCCCCGACCGCGCTGCGCTGGGGCACCGACAACCGCACCTGCGCGCTGCGGCTGGTTGGGCACGGCCAGGGCATGCGGGTGGAGAACCGGGTGCCCGGCGCGGACGTCAACCCGTACCTGGCGATCGCCGCACTGGTGGCCGGGGCGGTCTACGGCATCGAGCGGGAGCTGGAGTTGGGCGAGGAGTGCACCGGCAACGCGTACGACGACGGGACCGCGGCGCGGGTGCCGGGGACGCTGCGCGACGCGCTCGCCCTCTGGGAGTCCTCCGAGGTGGCCCGGGACGCCTTCGGCACCGAGGTGGTCGCCCACTACGCCAACCAGGCCCGGGTCGAGGTGACCGCCTTCGACGCCGCCGTGACCGACTGGGAGTTGGTCCGTGGCTTCGAACGGCTCTGACCGGCCGGACGTCCAGGAGGAGGGCACGTTGACCGAGGTGCGGAATCCGGCGACCGGGGCGGTGCTGCGCGAGGTGCCGGCCACCTCGCCGGCCGAGACCGACGCGGCGATCGCCCGGGCCGCCCGGGCGTACGAGTCGTGGCGGGCGGTGGCGCCCGGCGACCGGGCGCGGCTGCTGCGGCGGTTCGCCGCGGTGGTGGACGCGCACCTGGCGGAGCTGGCGTTGCTGGAGGTCCGCAACGCGGGCCACACCATCGGCAACGCCCGCTGGGAGGCGGCCAACGTCCGGGACGTCCTCGACTACTACGCCGGCGCGCCGGAGCGGCTGACCGGGCGGCAGATCCCGGTGCCCGGCGGCTTGGACGTCACCTTCCACGAACCGCTCGGCGTGGTCGGCGTGATCGTGCCGTGGAACTTCCCGATGCCGATCGCCGGTTGGGGCTTTGCGCCGGCTCTCGCCGCCGGCAACACGGTGGTGCTCAAGCCGGCCGAGCTGACCCCGCTCACCGCGCTGCGCCTGGCCGACCTCGCGCTGGAGGCGGGGCTCCCGGAGGATGTGTTCACCGTCCTGCCCGGGCAGGGGAGTGTGGTGGGGGAGCGGTTCGTCACCCACCCGGCGGTGCGCAAGGTCTGCTTCACCGGCTCCACCGAGGTCGGTACCCGGATCATGGCCGGCTGTGCCGCCCAGGTGAAGCGGGTCACGCTGGAGCTGGGCGGGAAGTCAGCCAACCTGGTCTTCGCCGACGCCGACGTCGAGAAGGCGGCGGCCACCGCGCCGTACGCGGTCTTCGACAACGCCGGCCAGGACTGCTGCGCCCGCTCGCGGATCCTGGTCCAGCGCCCGGTGTACGACCGCTTCCTGGAGCTGCTCGAACCGGCCGTGCGCGCGTTCCGGGTCGAGGACCCGGCCGCCGAGAGCGCCGAGATGGGGCCACTGATCTCCGCCGGACACCGGGACCGGGTCGCCGGGTACGTCGACGGGGCGAAGGTGGCCTTCACCGGCTCCCGCCCCGACGGTCCCGGCTGGTGGTACGCCCCGACCGTGCTGCTCGCCGAATCCCCGGCCGACCGGCACTGGCGCGAGGAGGTGTTCGGCCCGGTGGTCTCGGTGCTTCCCTTCGACGACGAGGCGGACGCGATCCGGCTCGCCAATGACACCGAGTACGGCCTGTCCGGGTCGATCTGGACCCGGGACGTGGGCCGGGCGGTCCGGGTGGCCCGGGCGGTGGAGTCCGGCAACCTCAGTGTGAACTCGCACTCCTCGGTCCGCTACTGGACGCCGTTCGGCGGCATGAAGCGCTCCGGGCTCGGCCGGGAACTGGGCCCGGACGCGCTGCACGCCTTCACCGACGTCAAGAACGTGTTCATCTCGACAGAGGAGTGACCGCAGTGCAGGGACGGCTTCAGGACCGGGTAGCGGTGGTGACCGGAGCGGGCAGCGGGATCGGGCTGGCCACCGTGCGGCGGTTCGCCGCCGAGGGGGCGCGGGTCGTCTGCGTCGACATCGACCCCGCGGCGGGCAAGCGGGCCGCCGACGAGGTGGGCGGCGAGTTCGTCGCCTGCGACGTGGCCGACGAGGCGTCGGTCCGGGACCTCTTCGACGGGGTGGCCGAGCGGCACGGCCGGGTCGACGTCGCGTTCAACAACGCCGGCATCTCCCCGCCGGACGACGACTCCATCCTGGACACCGGGCTGGACGCCTGGGAGCGGGTGCTGCGGGTCAACACCACGAGCGTCTACCTGTGCTGCAAGTACGTCATCCCGCACATGCGCCGCCAGGGCAAGGGCTCGATCATCAACACCGCCTCGTTCGTGGCGCTGATGGGCGCGGCGACCTCGCAGATCGCGTACACCGCGAGCAAGGGCGGGGTGCTCGCGATGACCCGGGAGCTGGGCGTGCAGTTCGCCCGAGAGGGGATCCGGGTCAACGCGCTCTGCCCCGGCCCGATCGCCACGCCGCTGCTGCTGGAGCTGTTCGCCAAGGATCCGGAGCGGGCGGCCCGCCGGCTGGTGCACGTGCCGATGGGCCGGTTCGGCGACCCGACGGAGATCGCCGCCGCGGTGGCCTTCCTGGCCAGCGACGACGCCTCGTTCATGACCGCCGCGCAGTTCGTGGTGGACGGTGGGATCACCGGCGCCTACGTGACACCAGTGTGAGCGCGAGGAGTGAGCCGGGTTTGCGAGCCCCGCAGTCGCGAACGAAGGTGGCGCGGTGAGCGCGAGGAGTGAGCCGGGTTTGCGAGCCCCGCAGTCGCGAACGAAAGGCGGCGCTGTGAGCCGGCCGATCATCGGGATCACCGCGTACGTCGAGCCGGCCGGCTGGGCGGTGTGGCGGGACGTCCCGGCGGCGCTGGTGCCGCAGGCGTACGTCCGGGCGGTGACCGCCGCTGGCGGCCGCGCCGTGGTGCTGCCCCCCGACGACGCGGACGCGGACGTGCTGCGGGTCCTCGACGGGCTGCTGCTGGCCGGCGGCGCGGACGTCGGCCCGGAGCGGTACGGCCAGCCGCCCGACCCGCGCACCGAGAGCCGGCCGGACCGGGACGCCGGCGAGCTGGCCCTGCTGACCGCCGCGCTCGCCGCCGACCTGCCGGTGCTCGGCGTGTGCCGAGGCATGCAGCTGCTCGCGATCGCTCACGGCGGCGCCTTGCACCAGCACCTGCCGGATGTGGTCGGCCACGACGGGCACCGGCCGGCGCCCGGGGTGTACGGCGTCCACCCGGTCCGGTTCGCCCCGGGCAGCCTGGCCGCGGCGGTGATGGACGGGGTGGACCGGGTCAACTCGTACCACCACCAGGGGGTGGCCGACCCGGGCCGCCTGATCGCCACCGGCTGGGCCCACGACGGGGTCGTGGAGGCCGTCGAGGACCCGGGGCGGCGCTTCCTGCTCGGGGTGCAGTGGCATCCGGAGAACGACCCGGATCCCCGGCCGGTGGCCGCCCTGGTCCGCGCCGCCACCGGCGAACCGGTGTCCACGTGACCCAGATCACCGACCCCGCCGGCCTGCTCTGGATGATCCGCGTCCGGCCCGACTCGCCGCCGACCGCGGGTTACGCCAGGATGAGGCGTAGGTAACCAGCGTCCCGGGTCGGGCCTGCGTTTACCGTGCTCCTCCGCCTGGGTAGAAGGCGGGGATGGCCGGCGGAGTTTGCGCCGGCCGTCGTGGACATGGCCGGAGCGGGAGGCTGCATGGGCTCGGCCCAGGGGGGCGAGGACCGGGATCACGCGTCCTCGGGGACAGTCGCGGAACAGTTCCCACCGCTGCTGGCCGCGGCGTTCGCCGCAGGCGGCGAGATGGGCGCGCGGCTGGGTGCCTTCGAGTGGTCCGGCAGCCCGCTCGGCACCCCGGACAGCTGGCCTCCGGCGCTCCGGCACGCCGTCAGCATGATGCTCTCGTCCCGGGCCCAGATCGCGATGTTCTGGGGCGAGGACCACCGCGCCTTCTACAACGACGCCTACCGGCCGACCATCGGCGACAAGCATCCGGCGGCGATCGGGCAGCCCGCCCGCGAGCACTGGGTGGAGACCTGGGACGTCCTCGGACCGCTGCTGGAGGGGGTACGCCGCACCGGCGAGCCGTACCGCGGTGAGAACCATCCCTTCGTGCTGGACCGGCACGGCTTCCTGGAGGACGTCTACTTCGACGTCTCGTACGATCCGATCCGGGACGCCGACGGCACCGTCAGCGGCGTTTTCTGCTTCGTCAACGAGACCACCGGCCGGGTGCTCGGCGAGCGCCGGCTGCGTGCCCTGGCCGAGCTGGGCAGCCGGCTCGCCGACGTGCAGAGCACGGCGGAACTGGGCCGGTCCGCAGCCCGGGTGCTCGGCGCGTACCGGCCGGACGTGCCGTTCGCCGCGATCTGGCTGACCGACGGGGACGGCACGCCGGCGCTGGCCGGCCACACCGGAGTCGACCCGGGCCGTCTCGCCAGCGGGCCGCCGGAGCCCGCCGCCGACGGCGCAGCCCGCGCGGTGTCCGTCGCGGACCTGCTCGGCGAGGTGCCGCCCGACGCCGCCGACCACGCCCTCGTGCTGCCGCTCACCGCCGCCAACGAGCCGGCCGGCGTGCTGCTGCTCGGGCTGGCCCGCCGGCTGCCGTTCAGCGACGACTACCGCGACTTCGTTGACCTGGTCGCCGCTCAGATCTCCCGCGCGCTCGGCAACCAGCGGGCGTACGAGCAGGAGCGGGCCCGGGGCGCCGAGCTGGCCGCGCTGGACCGCGCCAAGACCAGCTTCTTCGCCAACGTCAGTCACGAGTTCCGCACCCCGCTCACCCTGGTCCTCGGCCCGCTGGAGGACCTGCTCGCCGACCCGGGGCTGCCCGCGGCGTACACCGAGCGGCTGAGCATGACGCACCGCAACGCGCTGCGGCTGCTCAAACTGGTCAACACCGTGCTCGACTTCTCGCGGCTGGAGTCCGGCCGGCTGACCGCCCACTACCAGCCCACCGACCTGGCCGACTACACCTCCCGGCTGGCCAGCACCTTCCGCTCGGCCACCGAACGGGCCGGCCTGCGGCTGGTGGTGGACTGCCCGCCGCTGCCCGCGCCGGTCCACCTCGACCGGGACATGTGGGAGAAGATCGTCCTCAACCTGGTCTCCAACGCGGTCAAGTTCACCTTCGAGGGTGAGATCCGGGTTCGGGTCCGCCCCGGCGACGGCGTCGCCGTGCTGACCGTGGCCGACACCGGCGTCGGCATCGCGCCGGAGGAGCTGCCGCAGGTCTTCGAGCGGTTCCACCGGGTGCCCGGCGTGCGCACCCGCACCCACGAGGGCACCGGCATCGGCCTCGCCCTGGTCCGCGAGCTGGTGGAGATGCACGGCGGGACGGTGCAGGCGCACAGCGTCGTGGACCAGGGCACCACGTTCACCGTGACCGTCCCGTTCGGGTACGCCCACCTGCCCGCCGACCGGGTGGCCGCCAGCGCCGCGCCACTGGGCGAGCCCGAACAGGCCCGGCTGCATGTCGCCGAGACCGCACTCTGGACCGACGAGATGACCGTGCCCGCCGGCCCGCCAGAGCCGGCCGAGGTGCCCGCCGGGGCGGGCCGGATCCTGCTCGCCGACGACAACGCCGACCTGCGCGAGCACGTCAGCCGGCTGCTCTCCGCTTCGTACGAGGTGGTCGCCGTCCCGGACGGCGCGGCGGCGCTGCGACTGGCCGTCGAGTCCCCGTTCGACCTGGTGCTGGCCGACGTGATGATGCCCCGGCTGGACGGTTACGGTCTGGTCAGCGCGTTGCGGGCCAACCCGGTCACCCGGCACGTGCCGATCGTGCTGCTCTCCGCCCGGGCCGGCTCGGCCGAGGAGGTCGCCGGGCTCTCGGTCGGTGCCGACGACTACCTGACCAAGCCCTTCTCCAGCCAGGAGCTGATCGCCCGGGTCCGGGCCAACGTCGAGCTGGGCCAGCTGCGCGGGCAGATCATCCGCCGGCTGCGGGCCCTCGCCGACGCGGCCGTGGCGGTCAACACCGCCCGCTCCACGGCCGAGGTGGTGCAGGTCGCCGCCCGACACGCGCTCAGCCTCGCCGAGGCCGCTCGGGTGGCGGTCACCGCCACCGGCGCCCGGTACGAGGCCGACGGCGGCGGCGAGACGAGCGCCGAACCCTCGGCCGTCCTGCCGTTGACCGGCACCAGCGGTGTGCAGCTCGGCGAGCTGCGGGTGTGGCGCCGGGAGGGCGGTGGCACCGAACAGGCCGCGCTCACCGAGCTGGCTCGGCTGATCGGCGTCCGGCTGGAGAACGCCCAGCTCTACGAGGCCGAGCACCGGATCGCCACCACCCTCCAGCACAGCCTGCTGCCGCGTACCCTGCCGCAGTTGCCGGGCGCGGTGGTGGCCAGCCGCTACCTGCCCGGCAGCGCCGAGGTCGAGGTCGGCGGCGACTGGTACGACGTGATCGGCACGCCCGACGACGAGCTGGTGCTGGTGATCGGCGACGTGATGGGCAAGGGCGTCCGGGCCGCCGCCGCGATGGGCCAGCTCCGCAACGCGCTGCGGGCGTACGTGCTGGAGGGCTACGATCCGGGGCAGGCGCTGACCCGGCTGAACCGCCTGGTCGGTTCCACCGAGGGCGGCTCCTTCGCCACCGTGGTCTGCCTCTGGTTCTCCCCGCGCACCGGCCGGCTGCGGTACGCCAGCGCGGGTCATCCGGCACCCCTGGTGATCCGCGGGGACGACGTGTCGTACCTGCACGACCGGGCCCTCGGGCCGCCGGTCGGGGCGATCCCACAGGCCGAGTACCGGACCGTCGAGGGCCAGTTGGCCCCCGGCGGCCGGCTGCTGCTCTACACCGACGGGCTGATCGAGGACCGGCAGCTCGGCATCGACGCCGGGCTCGGGCGGCTCCGGCTGGACGCCACCACCCGGGGCGAGCACGTGGCCGATCTGGTCGACGCGGTGGTCCAGCGGGTCGCCGAGCGTATCCGGCACGACGACGTGGCCGTGCTCGCGCTGGAGGCGACCGAGCTGAACCGGTTCGTGCTGCGGCTGCCGGCCGAACCGACCCGGCTCAGCGTGCTACGCAAGCGGCTGGAGGACTTCCTGGTCGCCCACCACGTCGGCGAGACCGACCTGTTCGACCTCACTGTGGCGATCTCCGAGGCCGCCGCGAACGCCATCGAGCACCCGGTGTCGCCGACCGAGCCGGTGATCGGTGTCGAGGTGAGGATCGAGGACCGTACGGTGACAGCCACCGTCCGGGACAGCGGGCGGTGGCGGGAGTCCACCGGGTCGAGTTTCCGCGGCCGGGGGCTGGCGCTGATCCAGGCGCTCGGTGAGCTGACCGTGACCCGGTCCGCGGCGGGCACCGAGGTGACGCTGCGCCGCCGGTTGGCGGACTGACGGCAGTCCGAGGTGGGCCGGGCGTGGCTAGGCGGGCGCCAGCCAGCCCTGGTCGCCGAGACCGGAGATCTCCAGCACCCGGCGTACCTGGCGGGACGGCAGCACGGTCAGCGTGCCGGCGAACCGCTGGGCCAGCCGGACCAGCGCCTGGATCGCGGCCGAGTCGAAGAAGGTGACGCCGCGCAGGTCGAGCGTGAGGTGGGCGGCGGGCGCCCGCAGGGCGGTCTGGTACATGGTGTCGGCGGTCGCCATGTCGACCTCGCCGGTCACCACCACCCGGAGGCGGTCACCGTCGGCCTCCGCGGTCGCGGAGAAGACGGGAGGTGCGCTCCCTTGATCCACGCAGCCACAATGGCACAGCGGGCCGGGCCCGGCAACAACCCCGGGCCGGCCGCCTGTGGCGGGGCTCACCGCGGTGCCGGCGATAGGGTGTGGTCATGACCGTCCGTGCGCCGCTGACCCCAGGCACGCTCTCCCCGTGGCGAGCGGTGCCCGCCCACATCCCGCGCCCCGAGTACGTGGGTAAGAAGCGTCCCCAGGAGTGGCGCGGTTCGCACGTGCAGACGCCGGAGACCATCGAGAAGATGCGGATCGCCGGCCGACTCGCCGCCCAGGCGACCCAGCTCGCCGGCGAGCACTGCAAGCCGGGGGTGACCACCGACGAGATCGACAAGGTGGTCCACGAGTTCCTCTGCGACCACGGCGCCTACCCGTCGACGCTGGGCTACAAGGGCTTCCCGAAGTCCTGCTGCACCAGCCTCAACGAGGTGATCTGCCACGGCATCCCGGACTCGACGGTGCTGCAGGACGGCGACATCATCAACGTCGACGTCACCGCGTTCATCGGCGGCGTGCACGGCGACACCGACGCGACGTTCTGCGTGGGCGAGGTGAGCGAGGAGGCCCGCCTGCTGGTCGAGCGGACCCACGCGGCGATGATGCGCGGCATCAAGGCGGTCGCCCCGGGCCGCCAGATCAACGTGATCGGCCGGGTCATCGAGTCGTACGCCAAGCGGTTCGGCTACGGCGTGGTCCGCGACTTCACCGGCCACGGCATCGGCGAATCCTTCCACAGCGGCCTCTACGTGCCGCACTACGACAGCCCGCGGCCCACCGACGTGATGGAGCCCGGCATGACGTTCACCATCGAGCCGATGATCACCCTCGGCACCTACCAGTACGACATGTGGGACGACGGCTGGACGGTGGTCACCAAGGACCGCAAGTGGACGGCTCAGTTCGAGCACACCATCGTCGTGACCGACGACGGCTACGAGATCCTCACCCTGCCGTGACCGACACCCCGGCGGCGCTGCGCGAGGCGCACCACGCGGACGTGTCCGGCGGCTGGCTGCGCCCGGCCGTGTTCGGCGCGATGGACGGACTGGTCACCAACATCGCCCTGATCGCCGGTGTCGGCGGGGGCGGGGTCTCCCCGCGCAGCATCGTCCTCACCGGCGCCGCCGGCCTGGTCGCCGGCGCCATCTCGATGGGGCTGGGGGAGTACACCAGCGTCCGGTCGGCCAACGAGCAGGTGGCCGCCGAGGTGGCCAAGGAACGGCGCGAGCTGGAACGGCACCCGGAGGCGGAGGCCCGCGAGCTGGCCGAAGCGTGGGTCGCCCGGGGGCTGCCCCGGGATCTGGCCATGCAGGTCGCCAACGCGGTCGGGCGCAACCCGGAGGAGGCGCTGCGGATGCACGTCCGGGAGGAGTTGGGCGTCGACCCCGACGAGCAGCCGAGTCCCTGGGCGGCGGCGATCTCGTCGTTCCTCTGCTTCTCGGTCGGCGCGCTGGTGCCGCTGCTGACCTACCTGCTCGGCTTCACCAGCCTGTGGCTGGCGCTCGGCGTCGGCGGGGTGGGGCTCTTCGTGGCCGGCGCGATCGTCGCCCGGTTCACCCACCGTCCCTGGTGGTCCAGCGGCCTGCGGCAGCTGCTGCTGGGCGCGCTGGCGGCCGGCGCCACCTATCTGGTCGGTGCCCTGATCGGCGTCCAGGGCGGCCTCGGCTGACCCGGGCGGGTCAGCTGGTGAGGAGGTCGTCAACAGTGCCGTCGACCGGGCGGCCCCGGGCGGCCAGTTCCTCGGCCTGGCGGACCAGCACCGCGCCGACCTCGGTCATGTCCGCGCCCGCCAGGCCGGTACGCCGTACCGCGTCGCCCGGGTCCCGGAAGTAGGTGCGGCTGAGCAGCCCGTGCACCGTGGCCGCGGCCAGCCGCGCCTCGCCGAGCATGAGCAACGCCTGGTCGGTCTCATACCACTCGGCGAGCCGGAGCGCCCGGGCGTGCGCCGCGCTGCCCCGGTACCAGGCCTGGCGGGCGGCGGCGCTGAATTCGGCCGGGCGGGCCCGGGCCAGCCGGGCCAGGTGCTCGTCGCGCAGCGTACGCAGCCAGCCGGTCGGATCGTGCAGCGCACGGGTGGTGACGTAGCGGTCGGCGGTGAGCGGCCAGAGCGGGCCGATCGTCCGGGCCTGCCCCAGGTAGTCGTCCGCCCCGGCGACGGTGAGGTCGACCAGCACCCCGTCCACCCGCCGGGTGGCCGGCGACGGCCCGCTGCCCGGCCGGTACGTGGCCAGCAGCAGCCCCACCTCGCCGTCCCCGCCGCCGTCCTCGTCGCCGTGCGCGAGGGGGCCGTGCACCGCGACGGCGAGGATGTCGGCCGCGAACCGTCGCAGCGCCGCGTCGCTCACCCGCTCGGCGACCCGCCACCGGGGATCGTCCAGGTATCGGTCGGTCTCCAGTTCGCCCCCGCTGGCGTCCACGGCCCACCTCCGTTCCGCGGGCGGGTTGCCCGTCGGCGGTCCCGCACACGTCGACCGTCCACCACCCTAGCCAGGCGTGCCGGAACCACCCGGGAGCCACGCCTGGGGCTGTCCACGCCGGACCCGGATCAGTCCAGCCGGCGCTCCACCGGCAGCCGGGACCGGGTGAACAGGGCCGCCCCCAGCATCGCCACCAGCGGCACCACCACCAGCACGCCGAGGGTCAGCCCCGGCACCACCAGCGGGTACGGCGCCGGTGCCGGCCACGCCTGCGCGTACCGCTGGTTCAGGGAGAGCAGGATGATGGCCGCCGAGCCGAGGCCGGCGAGGATGCCGAGCGCCGAGCCGAGCACCGCGATCACCCCGGCCTGGCAGAGCGACAGCACCCGGCGTACCCGGGGGTCGGCCCCGACCGCGGCGAGGGTGGACAGGTCCCGGCGGGCCTCGGCGGCGGCGAGGCCGGTGGCCACCCCGGCCGCGCCCAGGGTGATCACGCCGGAGCCGATCGCCAGCAGGAGCAGCAGTGACCGCTGGTCCGACCCGGGCTGATCATCCGTCAGCACCGACAGCGCGCTGAGCCGGGACAGTTCGGCGGAGAGCCGCTCCCGCTGCCCGGCGGTGGGTGGTTCGACCGTGTCGACCGCGTAGCCGAACGGCTCCGCCACCAGGCCGACCGCGGCGGCCGCCGACGGGGAGAGCACGAGCCGGTCCACCGGCAGGCCGCCGCGCAGCAGATGGCCGGGCAGGGTTGCGCTGGCCGTCGCCGTGACGTCGCCGGCGCCGTGGGTGACGGCGACCGTCACCCGGCCGTCCACCACCTGCCCGGGGTCGGTGACCACCACGCCGCCGGCGGCGAGCGTCTGGGCGGCGGCGGCGACCTCCTCCGCCGGGGCACCGGTGAGGGCGGGCAGCGCGCGGCCGTCGTCGACGAGGACGGGGAGGTAGATGCCGGTCGACTCGCGGACCGCCCGGACGCAGCGCGGGTCGGCCCGGGCGCGGTCGGCGGTGACGATGGCGTCCCCCAGTTCGTAAGGGCAGCGCCGCTCGGGGGGCAGCACCGCCGTCGCGACGCAGTAGTCCTCGGCGCTGGCGGGTCTCGCGCAGGCCGGGGTGGCGATTGGGACGACCGTGGCGGCCGGCAGCGCGGCCCGGACCGGCTCGGCGACCTCCGCGACCGGCGGCAGGGTGGCTGCTGTCGCCCCGCCTGAGCGCAGCAGCAGCACCTGACCCGGCGGGATGCCCGGCTGCCACTCCGCCCGGCTGCGGGCCTCGTCACTGGACAGGTAGGCGCCGAGGGCGACGCTGCCGGCGACCGCCGCCATCACCGCGGAGATGGCCGGCGCGGCCGAGGACCGGTTGCGGCTGGCGTCGCGCAGCGCGAGCCGGGGCACCAGCGGCAGCAACCGTCCCGCCCGGGCGAGCAGCCCGATCAGGGTCGGAGTGCCGAAGACCAGCCCCAGCTCGCCGAGGATCAGCCCGGTCAGCACCACGGACGGGCTGCTCCGGTTGGCGCCCAGCGCGGCGAGGGCGGCGCCGGCCGCGGTGAGCAGCAGCCCGAGCACCAGCCAGCGGCGCCGGTGCCGGGGCGGGTTGCGCCGCCCATTGAGGCCGGCCACCACGTCCTGCCGGGCCGCGGTCCACGCCGGGGCCAGCGCGGCCAGCAGCCCGGCGAGCACCGCCACCGTGGCGATCGCGGCCAGGGCCGCCGGGAAGACCCGGTACCCGCCGAAGCGGGCGCCCACGACGTACTGCTCGACCAGCGGCCGGCCGGCGAGCGCGGCGCCCACGCCGAGCAGCAGCCCCAGCGCCGCCCCGCCGGCGCCGAGCACCACCCCGTCGGCCAGCACGATCCGGCGCAGGTGCGCGGCGTCCCCGCCGGCCACCGCCACCAGGGCGAGGTCCCGGCGTCGCCGGCGTACGCCGACCGCGAAGGCCGGGCCGACCAGCAGCACCACCTCCAGCAGGCCGAGTCCGCTGACCAGCACCGCGTTTCCCGCCTGCTCCGGGTCGGGCAGCCCCGGGCCGGTGAACGCCTCCTCCCGGCCGGGCAGCGGGGCCCGAGCGGCCACCTGGATCCCGCGCTCGTTGAGCCGGTCGACCAACGCCGGGTCCACCGGCCCGGGCAGGTCCACCAGCCAGCTCTCGTCCGGCGGGCTGACCGGTCCGGGTGGCGTCTCCGGCCGCAGCGCGACCACCGCCCGCAGGTTGTCCGGGAACTCCACCACCCCGACCACGGTGTAGGTCGTCGTCCCGTCGGCCGTGCGCACCGGGTCGCCGAGCCGTACGTCCAGCGCGCGCAGCGCGGCCGGGCTGACCGCGAGCTCGTCCGGGGTGGCCGGTGGCCGGCCGGCGCGCAGCGTGGCCAGTGGGCGGGTGAGCGGGTCGGTGAGGTCGAGGGCCCGCGCGTCGAACGGCTTGGGGCGGCCGTCGACACGTACCTCGAAGGGGACCCAGCGGCGCAGCCGGGTGACCCGGCTGCCGGCGGGCAGCAGGGCGCGGATCTCCTCGGCCGTCACCGGGCGGGTCCGCGGCGCCAGGTCACCCTCGACCGGCCAGGAGTTCTGGCCCCAGGCGTCCTGTTTCAGCGGGTTCACCGCCGTCCAGCGCAGCTCGACGTCGGCCGCGCCGAGCCGGCGGTCCAGCTCCTCGGCGCGGCTCAGCTCCGCCATGTCGTAGCTGGCGGCGGCGAAGCTCAGCGCCAGCACGGGCAGCGCGATCATGGCGAGCACCAGCGCCGTACGCCCGCGGGCCCGGCGGGCCTCGCGCCGGGCGATGCGCAGCGCGGTCCGCCACGACCCGAGCGTGGCGGCGGTCCGGTCCCGGTTCACCGTCCGCTGCCGGTGAGCAGCTGCTCGACGCCGGCCAGCGGGGCCGTCGAGTCGACCAGCACCCCGTCCCGGAGGAACACCACCCGGTCGGCCCAGCCGGCGTGCCGCGCCTCGTGGGTGACCAGCACCCCGGCCGCACCGGCGTCCACCCGGCGGCGCAGCAGGTGCAGCACGGCCTCCCCGGCCTGCGAGTCGAGCGCCCCGGTGGGCTCGTCGGCGAGGACCAGCCGGCGCTCGCCGACCAGCGCCCGGGCGATCGCCACCCGCTGCTGCTGGCCGCCGGACATCTGGTCCGGGAACCGGTCGGCCAGCCCCGCCACGTCCACCTCGGCGAGCGCGGCCAGGGCGAGCCGGCGGGCCCGCCGGACGCCGGCGCCGTCGAGTTCCAGGGGGAGCGCCACGTTCTCCACCGCGGTGAGGCTGCCGAGCAGGTTCAGGTCCTGGAAGACGTACCCGATCCGGCGGCGGCGCAGCCGGGCCAGGTCGCGGGCGGCCAGCCCGCCGAGCGGTTCCCCCTCGACCAGCACCTCGCCGCCGGTCGACCGGTCCAGCCCACCGGCCAGCGCAAGCAGGGTCGACTTGCCGGAGCCCGAGGGGCCCATCACCGCCACCAACTCGCCGGCCCGGACGGTCAGGCTGACCCCGCGCAGCGCGTGCACGGCGGCCGGACCGGCGCCGTGCGTCCGGTGCACGTCCCGCAGCTCCAGCACCTCGCTCACGCTGCCACCTCCGTTCGCGACTGCGGGGCTCGCAGAACCGGCTCATGCGCGCATTCCGGCTCGGCCGCGTCCCACGCGAGCCGCCCCGGAATGCGCGTCCCCGCGCTCAGCGCCGACCCGCCCGGCTGGGCCGGCCCGCGGCTCACCGGCGGGCCTCCTCGCCGGTCCGGTCCACCGCCTCGGGTCGGCCGGCCGGCCGGCTCGGGGCGGGGCGATGGCGGACCAGGCTGGTCTCGCAGTGGTCGAGCCAGCGGATCTCCGCCTCGGCCTGGAAGATCATCGCGTCCAGCACCAGCCGCCAGGCCAGGTCCTCCGGCTTGTCGCTGGCGTACTTCAACCGGGTCAACTCCTGCAACGCCCGCATGGTGGCGCTGCGCTGGGTCTGCACCACGGCGCGGACGTCCACGCCGGGGGTGGTGAGGGCCAGGGCCAGCTTGATCGACAGCTCGTCCCGGGGCCGGTCGGCGGGGCTGATCGGGGTGGCGAACCAGAGCGCCAGGTCCGCCCGTCCGGCGTCGGTGATCTCGTACGGCCGCTGCCCGCTCTCGCTCTCCGGCAGCGAGCGGACCAGGCCGTCGCGTTCCAGCCGGGCCAGCGTGGTGTAGACCTGCCCGATGTTCAGCGGCCAGGTCGACCCGGTCGACTCCTCGAACGCGGCCCGCAGTTGGTAGCCGTACATCTCGCCGCGCTCCAGCAGCGCGAGCAGGCCGTGACGGATGGACATGGCGAGGAGTATGCATACCTGGTATGCGACCCGCAACCGGAGCGATCCGGGGCGTGACCGTCGTCCCGCTCAGGCCGGGCGGCCGGGGAAGGGAACCGTGATCGGGGTCACGCCGGCGGTGCGCCGCCAGCGGGTGGCCCGTACCGCGCAGTCGGTCAGCGCCGTCAGGGCCCGGTTGCGGTCGGTCCCGGTGGTGTGCGGCAGGGTCGCGCGCCAGTGTCTGGCCGTCCGATCCTCGATCTCCACCGCCAGCTTGAGCGCGCTCGCCTTGTCGGTCACCGGGTACGGCAGGGCGTACCCGGCCCGGTCGGCGGGGACCTGGCCGCCGCTCTCGCTCAACTGCAGGATGAGGGCGTCCCGGCGGCTCCGGTGGGCCGCCTCGGCGGCCCGGGCCGCGCTCCGGGCGGCGTCGGCGAGGTGCACGCCGATCACCCCGTACGCCCAGATGGCCGCGTACTCGGCGGCGAGCGCGTCGGCGAGGGCCTGGGCCGAGCCGGCCGGTGCGGTCCGTGGGATCACTTCAGCGCCTCCAGGTGGGTCGCGCGGGCAGCGGCGATCGAGCCGAGCAGCGCGGCCCGCTCGGCGGGCGCGGCGGCGCACGCCTTCGCCGCGTTCTCCCGCCCCTGCTGCTCCGCCTGGCGCAGCTCGGCCAGCAGCCCGTCGGGGTCGCCGGCCGCCTCGGTCGGGGTGGCGGCGGGCGAGCCGCTCGGGGCCGGGCGGCCGATCACCTTGCGCAGCTCCTCGGCGTGCGCCCGGTGGGTGTCCGCGATCGCGCCGAGCCGGTCGGCCAACGCCGGGGCGGCCGCGATGGCGGCCCGGTACCGGCCCTCCAGGGCGGCCGACTCCGCCGCGAGGGGCTCGAGGGAGTCCGGGGGCGGCGGCTTGTCGTCGCCGCGGTCGAAAAGATCACAACCGGTCAGCGGTACGGCGGCGCCGCCGAGCGCCACCAGCGCCCCGGCGCGCAGCAGGGTGCGCCGGGAATGTCCCGGTGCTCCGTCGCGCTGTGTTGTTCTGCCCGTCGCCACCGGACAAGTCAACACCATCTCGGCGGTGTCGTGGGCCACGACCGTCGGTGCGCCGCCCGGTCCGGTGCGCCGCCCGCGCGTTACGCTCTGCGCAGCCACCGGACGCGAATGCCCCGGTGGCGTGCCGGCATGGCGGGACGAATGCCCCGCCGGACAGCAGACATGACGGGCCGGGCGGCCCGTTGGAACAGCAGAGAGGTGCGCCAGATGACGCAGCGTGGCCGTGCCACCAGGCCGACGGGGCCCGCCGGGCGACCCCGCCGGGCCGACGGCCCCCGTGCCGGGGGTCGGGGCGGCGCGCCCCGCGGCGATCTGAGCGCCCGCCGGGCCCGGCTGCGCGAGGTGATCGAGCCGGTGGTCACCGCCGCCGGGTACGACCTGGAGGACCTCTCCGTCTCCCGCGCCGGCCGGCGGCACGTCGTCCGCGTGATCGTGGATGCCGACAGCGGGATCAACCTGGACGCCGTCGCGGACGTCTCCCGGGCGGTCTCCGCCGCACTGGACGCCGCGGAGGAGGCCGGCGGCGACCTCGTGGCCGGCGAGTATCAGCTCGAGGTCAGCTCGCCCGGGGTGGACCGGCCGCTGACCCTGCCCCGACACTGGCGGCGCAACGTCGGCCGGCTGGTCAAGGTGACCGTGCGCGGCGCGGCGGGGGTGCCCGAGCAGCGGACCGCCGGAGACCGGCAGGTCACCGGCCGGGTGGTCGAGGCCGACGACGAGCGCGTGGTGCTGGAGACCGACGCCGGGCGGGTGGCGTACCGATACGCCGAGCTCGGGCCCGGCCGGGTCCAGGTGGAGTTCAGCCGCCTCGACGAGATCGACGAGGCGGACGAGGTCGACGCGGCCGGCGAGGCTGACGAAGACGATGAAACCGACATCGACGACGAAGATGATGTGGAGGACGAGGAGAGGTGAACATCGACCTCGCGGCGCTGCGCGCACTGGAGCGCGAGCGGGAGATCCCGTTCGACACGATCCTCGCGGCGATCGAGACCGCGTTGCTGACCGCCTACCGGCACACCGACGGCGCCGAGCCGCATGCCCGGGTGGAGATCGACCGCAAGACCGGGGCCGCCTCGGTGTACGCCCAGGAGGTGGACGCCGACGGCAGCGTGGTGCGGGAGTGGGACGACACCCCGCACGACTTCGGCCGGATCGCGGCCATGACGGCGAAGCAGGTGATCCTCCAGCGGCTGCGGGAGGCCACCGACGAGGTGCACCTCGGCGAGTACGTCGGCCGCGAGGGTGACCTGGTCACCGGCGTGGTGCAGGCGCACGAGGCGCGCGCCGAGAAGGGCATCGTCACCGTCGACCTGGGCAAGCTGGAGGGCGTCCTGCCGCAGTCCGAGCAGGTCCCCGGCGAGCGGTACGCGCACGGCGAGCGGATCCGCTGCGTCGTGGTGCACGTGGCCAAGGGAATGCGTGGCCCGCAGATCACGTTGTCCCGTTCGCACCCCGCGCTGGTGAAGAAGCTCTTCGCCCTCGAGGTGCCGGAGATCGCCGACGGGACCGTGGAGATCAGCGCGATCGCCCGTGAGGCAGGTCACCGTACGAAGATCGCGGTGCGCTCGACCGCGCCCGGCGTCAACGCCAAGGGTGCCTGCATCGGCCCGATGGGCCAGCGGGTCCGGGCGGTGATGAGCGAGCTGCACGGTGAGAAGATCGACATCATCGACTGGTCGGAGGACCCGGCCACCTTCGTCGGGAACGCGCTCTCTCCGGCCAAGGCGCTGCGGGTGGAGGTTGTCGACCCGCTCACCCGGACCGCGCGGGTCACCGTGCCGGACTTCCAGCTCTCCCTGGCGATCGGCCGGGAAGGGCAGAATGCCCGGCTTGCGGCCCGGTTGACCGGTTGGCGGATCGACATCCGTTCCGACGCGGAGCAGACCGCCGCCCCCGGCCGGAGCGGAGCTGATCACGTACCCGAGCCGGGCGGAGCGATCTCGAGCAGCTAGGGGTAGACTTCCTCCAGTGGCACGACGCGCGCTGCCGGAGCGCACCTGTGTGGGCTGCCGGAAGCGAGCGCCGGCCAGCGAGTTGCTGCGGATCGTCGCGGTCGGTGACGAGGCTGGTCATTGCAGCCTCCGGCCCGATCCGGCCCGCAGACTGCCGGGTCGGGGAGCAAACATGCACCCGGATCCGGCCTGCTTCGCGCAAGCGGTGCGGCGCCGCGCCTTCGGGCGGGCACTGCGCATCACCGGGGTCATCGATCACGGTGCGCTGGCGGAGCACGTTGACGCGCCATCCCCGACGACCGGTCAACCCGACCGGTCGCGGGTCGCTAGCAAGGTAGGACGACCGACATGAGCACACGATGAAGTCGCAGAAATGACCAGGCTTCAAGTGCACGAGTGAGGTCGCTGCGGGTGCTGCCCGCACGACCTCGGAGTGAGGAGTGCAGTGGCAGGAAAGGCCCGCGTACACGAGCTCGCCAAGGAGCTCGGGGTCGAAAGCAAGACCGTTCTCGCCAAGCTCAAGGAGATGGGCGAGTTCGTGAAGTCCGCGTCCAGCACCGTCGAGGCGCCCGTCGCCCGACGGCTGCGTAGCGCGTTCGTGGCGTCCGCCGGTTCGTCGGCGCCGGCCGCCCCGGCGGCCGCGCCCACCCCGGCGCCCACCCCGACCCCGTCCCCGACCCCGGGTGCTCCCCGGGTGTCGGCCAAGCCCATGCCGCCGCGGCGGCCGACCCCGACCCCTGGGCCGAAGCCCAAGGGTCCGGTTCCGGGTCCGCCGCAGCCGGTGGCCAAGCCGGCGAGCGCGCACGACATCGAGGTGGCCGCCGCCGAGGCGCGAGCCGCCGCGCTGAAGGCTGAGCAGGAGGCCGCGGTCAAGGCCGCCCAGGCCGCCCGCCAGCAGCAGCGTGAGAACGTTCGCCGGGAGCCCCCGACCGAGGGTGGTCCCCGTCCCGGCCCGCGTCCGGGTCCGGGTGCCGTGCCGCCCCGTCCGGGTTCCCCGGCCGCCGGTCGTCCCGGTGCGCCGGCCCCGGGTCCGGGCGCGCGGCCCGGCGGTCGTCCGCCGGCGCGCGGCGCCGGTAACAACCCGTTCGGCATCCAGGGCGGTCAGCAGCAGCGGCCCCCGGCCGCCGGTGCGGGCGGTCCCCGGCCGAGTCCGGCCTCGATGCCGCCGCGGCCCAGCCCGGCCTCGATGCCCCCGCGGCCCAGCCCGGCCTCCATGCCGAGCCAGCGCCCGGGTCGCCCCGGCGGCCCCGGCGCGGGTCGTCCCGGTGGCGGCGGCGCGGGTCGTCCCGGTGGTGGTGGCGGCGGCTTCCGCGGCGGTCCCGGTGGTGGCGGCGGTGGCGGTGGCTACCGCGGCGGTCCCGGCGGCGGTGGCGGTGGCGGTGGCTACCGCGGCGGTCCCGGCGGCGGTGGCGGTGCCGGTGGCGGCTTCCGTCCGGGCGCCCCGGCCGGTGGCGCCGGTCGTCCGGGTGGTGGCGGTCGTGGCCGTGGCGGCGGCGCCGCGGGTGCCTTCGGGCGTCCGGGTGGCCGGCCGACCCGTGGCCGCAAGTCGAAGAAGCAGCGCAGACAGGAGTTCGACAACCTGTCGGCCCCGACCATGTCCTCGGGTGCCCCCCGGGGTCAGGGTCAGGTCGTCCGGTTGTCCCGTGGCGCCTCGCTGTCGGACTTCGCCGACAAGATCAACGCCAACCCGGGTTCGCTGGTCCAGGAGATGTTCAACCTGGGCGAGATGGTGACCGCGACCCAGTCGTGCTCCGACGACACCCTGCTGCTGCTGGGTGAGCACCTCGGCTTCGACGTGCAGATCGTCAGCCCGGAGGACGAGGACCGCGAGCTGCTCGCGCAGTTCAACATCGACCTCGACGCGGTGGTGTCGGAGGACCGTCTGGTCAGCCGTGCGCCGGTGGTGACCGTCATGGGTCACGTCGACCACGGTAAGACCAAGCTGCTCGACGCGATCCGCAAGGCGAACGTGGTGGCCGGCGAGGCGGGTGGCATCACCCAGCACATCGGCGCGTACCAGGTCCACGTCCCGCACGAGGGCGAGGAACGCGCGGTGACCTTCATCGACACCCCGGGTCACGAGGCGTTCACCGCCATGCGTGCCCGTGGTGCCCAGGTGACGGACATCGTGATCCTGGTGGTCGCGGCTGACGACGGCGTGATGCCGCAGACCATCGAGGCGCTCAACCACGCCAAGGCGGCGGACGTGCCGATCGTGGTCGCGGTCAACAAGGTCGACAAGCCGGAGGCGAACCCCGACAAGGTCCGCCAGCAGCTGACCGAGTACGGCCTGGTCGCCGAGGAGTACGGCGGCGACACGATGTTCGTCAACGTGGCGGCCAAGCCCGGTATCGGCATCGAGGAGCTCCTCGAGGCCGTGCTGCTGACCGCCGACGCGTCGCTGGAGCTGACCGCTCCGATCGACGGGCCGGCGCAGGGTGTCGCCATCGAGGCGCACCTGGACAAGGGCCGTGGTGCGGTGGCGACCGTGCTGGTGCAGAAGGGCACCCTCCGGGCCGGCGACTCGATCGTCGCCGGTGGGGCGCACGGCCGGGTCCGGGCCATGCTGGACGAGAACGGCAAGCCGGTCGACGAGGCCGGCCCGGCGCGTCCGGTCATGGTGCTGGGTCTGACCACGGTGCCAGGTGCGGGTGACACCTTCCTGGCCGCCGAGGACGACCGGACCGTGCGGCAGATCGCCGAGCAGCGGCAGGCGCGACGGCGGGCGGCGGCATTCGCCAACTCCCGTGGCCGGGCCACCCTCGAGACGCTCATGGAGCAGCTCAAGGAGGGCGAGAAGACCTCGCTCAACCTGGTGCTCAAGGGCGACGGCTCCGGCTCCGTGGAGGCCCTCGAGGACGCGCTGTTCAACCTCGACATCCCGGAGGAGGTCCAGCTGCGGATCATCCACCGGGGCGTGGGTGCGATCACCGAGAGCGACGTCATGCTCGCGAGCGCCTCGTCCGAGGCGGTCACGATCATCGGCTTCAACGTGCGGGCCGCCAACAAGGTCCGCGAGATCGCCGACCGCGAGGGCGTGGAGATCCGGTACTACACGGTCATCTACCAGGCCATCGAGGAGATCGACGCCGCGCTCAAGGGGCTGCTCAAGCCGGAGTACGAGGAGGTCGAGCTGGGCACCGCGGAGATCCGCGACGTCTTCCGCTCGTCCAAGATCGGCAACATCTCCGGTTGCATCGTCCGGTCCGGCCTCATCCGCCGCAACGCCAAGGCGCGGCTGCTGCGGGACGGGGCGGTCGTGGCGGACAACCTCACGATCAGTTCCCTCAAGCGGTTCAAGGACGACGCGACGGAGGTCCGCGAGGGCTTCGAGTGTGGTCTGACGCTGGGCGGTTTCAACAACGTCCAGGTCGGCGACATCATCGAGACCTTCGAGATGCGGGAGAAGCCGCGCGCCTGAGCGGCGTGAACGAACGACGGCCGGGGCCCGGTGGGCCCCGGCCGTCGCCGTCTGCGCCGGCTGCGACAATCTCCGGCGTGTTCCGGTACGCGCTGCTCCTCGCCCCCTCCGCCAACCGCGTCTACGCCGACGCGGCCGGCCGGCTGGCCCGCGCCGAACTGGAGGTGTTCGCCGGCGCGGGGGTCCTCGACACGGCGCCGGTCGACGCCGCGGTGGAGCGGATCGGCGGGGTGGAGTACCTGACCTTCGGCGCGCCCGTGCCCGGGCTGGGCGGGCGGGACCTGGCGTACCTGGCCAACCTGTCGGCGGCGTACGCGCTGTTCGAGCGGGTGGGTGACGACCTGCTCCGCCCGGTGCCGCTGCACCCGCTGGCCCGGTACGACTCGGACCTGATCACCATCCCCAAGTACGCCGGCAAGACCAACGAGCAGTTCACCCGGCTGCTGCTCAACGTCACCCTGCTCGCCTCCGCCTCGGCCGGCGGCATGCTGGACCGGCAGCTGGTGGTGCTCGACCCGCTGTGCGGCCGCGGCACCACCCTCAACCAGGCGCTGATGTACGGCTACGACGGGATCGGCGTCGAGCACGACGGCAAGGACGTGGACGCGTACGGGGCGTTCCTGCGTACCTGGCTGCGCCGTAAGCGGCTCAAGCACACCGCCGAGACGGTGCCGGTACGCCGGGACCGCAAGCTGATCGCCCGGCGCTTTGAGGCGGTGCTCGCGCCGTCCCGCGACGACCACCGGGCCGGGGCGACCCAGCGGGTCACCGTGCTGCACGCCGACACCACCCGCGCCCGGGAGGTGCTGCGCCCGCGCTGCGCCGACGTGATCGTGACCGACGCGCCGTACGGGGTGACCCACGGCAGTCGCACCGAGCAGGGGCTGTCCCGCAGCCCGCTGGACCTGCTCACCGCGGCCGTACCGGTCTGGCGGGAGCTGCTGCGTCCCGGTGGGGCGCTCGGGCTCTCCTGGAACACCCAGGTGGCACCGCGGGCGGCGGCCGAGGCGGTGCTGGCCGGGGCCGGCCTGCGGGTGGTCGACGGGCCCGGCTGGCGGGACCTGGCGCACCGGGTCGACCAGGCGATCGACCGGGATGTGCTGGTGGCGGTCGTGCCGGCGGAAAACGGGTGACCGGGCCGGCGGCGCTGCCGTACCGTTGCTCGCCGTGTATACGGGAACCGCGCACTTCGACCTGTTGCTGCCGGGGGACTCCCGGTCCCTGAAGACCAAGCGGTCGTACGTCCGGCCGATCGTCGCCGCGCTCCGCCGGTTCGAGGTCTCGGTCGCCGAGGTCGGGTCGCTCGACCTGCACGGCCGGGCCGAGATCGGGGTGGCCGTGGTGGCCGCCGAGGCGTCGCATGTCCGCGAGGTGCTCGACTCGTGCGAGCGCCTGGTGGCGGCCCGTCCGGAGGCCGAGCTGCTGTCGGTCCGCCGGCGCCTCTACGGGGCGGAGGACTGACCGCCACGGACGGCGGGCGGCTACCCGGATCAGTGCCCTGCCGCAGGCGTTGCCCGGGGCCCTTCCTTGCACCGGCGGCCCCGCGCGAGGTCCGCGATCGCGCGGGTAGTGTTCGAGTTGTTGGGCGGTCGGACCCGGCGGCGCCCGCGCCGTCGTCTCCGGCCGGGAGCGGGAAGCCCTGGAGGTGGGGGACATGACGGATCCGGCCAAGGTACGCCGGCACGCGGAGCGCATCCGTGAACTGGTCGCGTCGGTGGTGCGGAGCCAGATCAAGGACCCCCGGCTCGGAATGATCACCATCACCGACGCCCGGATCACCGCCGACCTGCGCGACGCCACCGTCTTCTACACGGTGCTCGGCGACGCGGCGGCGCAGGCCAGCACCGCCGCCGCGCTGGAGAGCGCCAAGGGCATGCTGCGCAGCACGGTCGGCAAGGCCCTCGGGCTGCGCCACTCGCCGACCCTGACCTTCGTCCTCGACGACGTGCAGGACCAGGTCAAGCACATCGACGACCTGCTCGCGGCGGCCCGCACCGCCGACGCCGAGGTGCAGCGCCTGGCGGCCGGCGCCCAGTACGCGGGCGAGGCGCAGCCGTACCGGCTGGAGGAGGACTCGGACGTCGAGGACGAGGAGACCGAGAACGACGAGCCGCGCGGCGGCGACCGCCCGTGACCTCTCCCGCCGAGGGCGGTACGCCGGCCGGTGCCGGCCCGACCGACACCGACTGGGCGGCCGCCCTCGCGGCGGTACGCGGGCTTCCCGCCGACGCGCGGGTGCTGCTGATCTGTCACGTCAACCCGGACGGCGACGCGCTGGGCAGCATGCTCGGCTTCGGGCTGGGCCTGCGCCGGTGGGGCGTACGGCACCTCCAGGCGACCTTCCCCGGTCCGCCGGAGGTGCCGGAGCCGTTCCGCTGGCTGCCGGGGCTCGACCTGCTGGTGCCGCAGGACGACGCGTACCCGGACCCGGACCTGGTGATCTGCTTCGACGTGGCGAGCGAGTCCCGGCTGGGTGACCTGGTCGACCGGCTGGACAAGGCGGGGGCGGCGCTGGTGCTGGACCACCACGCGTCGAACACGCGGTTCGGCGGCATCCACCTGGTGGACCCGCACGCGGCGGCCACCTCGGTGGTCGCCGAGGGGCTGCTGGACCGGCTCGGGGTGCCGCTGGACGCCGAGATCGCCACCTGCCTCTACGTGGCGCTGAGCACGGACACCGGCTCGTTCCGTTTCGAGGCCACCACGCCGGACGTGCACCGGATGGCGGCCCGGCTGCTGGCCACCGGCATCCGTCCCGGGGACATTTCCCGGCGGATCTTCGACACCCGCCCGTTCGGCGCCGTCCGGCTCTTCGGCGAGGTGCTGGGCCGGGCCCGGCTGGAACCGGCGGCCGCCGCCGGGCGCGGGCTGGTCTGGACCTACGCCACCCAGGACGACCTGGCCCGGTACGGCCAGCCGGCGTACGTGCTGGAGGCGCTGATCGATTCGGTCCGGTGCACCGCGGAGGCGGACGTGAGCTGCGTGGTCAAGCAGGTGGCCGCCGCCGAGTGGGCCGTCTCGCTGCGCAGCAAGGGCGCGGTGGACGTGAGCCGGGTGGCGGTGGTGCTGGGCGGCGGCGGGCACCGGTTCGCCGCCGGTTTCACCGGGCGGGGCACGGTCGACGAGGTGGTGGACCGGATCCGTGCCGAGCTGGACGGGGCGCTGCTGACAGCCTGATATCAGGGGCGACTCCGGGGCGTGGTGGTCTTCCGGCGTTCCGTGACGGTGGGGACAATCGGGTGATGGATCACCCTCGAGAGCTCACCGCCGAGGCGCCCCGAGCCTGGGACCGTCCCGTCGTCTCCGTGCCGGTGCTGATCTGCCTCTCCCTGGTCGGCGGGCAGTTGCCGTCCTTCTCCGCCCAGGCCAACCTCTACACCCTGGGCACCGGCGGCGCGCTGATCTGGATCGGCCTGAGCAACCGGGTGCCCCGCCGACCCGCGCCACACCGGCTGCCACCGGCGGCGGCCTGGTGGTTGGTGCCGGTCACCGTCTTCGGGGTGTTCGAGGGAACCACCTTCGTGCTGTCGATGGGGGACGACTTTCCCACTTTCTCCCTGCTGGCCGACCCGTTCCTGGAGGACCACCTGGTCCGCTCGGCGGCCTGGTTCGCCTGGCTCGCCGCGTTCTGGGGGCTGGTACGCCGATGATGCGCGCCCTGGCGATCGGCGGTTTCCTGACCGCGCTGGTGCTGTTCGCGGCCGTCGAGTGGGCCGCCCGGCGGGAGGGCTCCAAGATCCCGTCGCTGGCCGACGTCTGCGCGTTCGTGATGCGCTACGAGGTCGGGCCGGTGCCGGTGGGGCGGATCGGGTTCCTCGGCTTCTGGTGGTGGCTCGGCTGGCACTTCCTGGCCCGCTGATCGGCCCGGTCCACCCCATCGTGTCCGTATCCCGGGAACAGTGGGCAGCAGCTGGAAAGTGAACGTTAATTTAGGGAAGGGCCGGCGCTTCGGCGCTGGTCGCGGGCGGTGGGGCCACATCCGGTGCCGCCTCCCTCCAGGGTCAGACCGACCCGGGCTCACGCTGCCAGGCGAGCCGCTCCGGTGATCCCGGACCGCTGGCCCGGCGTTCAGCAGGACCGACGGCTCCAGGTCCCGGCGCGGCGTCAGACGCGTCCACCGGCCGTCGGTGGTCCGCACCCTGGAAGGGAACTCCCATGGCCACCAAGCGCAAGCCGAAGACCGAGACCGCCAACGACGAGGCGCGCGAGCAGCTGCGCCGCGCGCTGCAGACGTCGATGGACACCCGTCAGTGACGGCGGGCCGTCCGGCGGTGGCGCGGTAGCCGCCGCGCCACCGCCGTCGTTCCGGTCGCCCGGTTCCGCGTACGCCCGGGCGGGGGCTACCGTCGCCCGGTGCGCCGCATCCTGATCGTCGGCAGTTCGGGCGCGGGCAAGAGCACGCTCGCCCGTGCGGTCGCCCGCCGGCTCGGCCTCCCGCTGATCCACCTCGACCGCCACTACTGGCGGCCCGGCTGGGTCGCTGCCACCGACGCCGACTTCCGGGCGGAGGTCGCCGCGCTGGCCGCCCGCCCCGCCTGGGTGATGGACGGCAACTATCGCAGCACGTTCGATCTTCGCCTGCCGCCTGCCGACCTGCTGGTGCTCTGCGACCCGCCCTGGCTGCTCTGCCTCGTCCGGGTGCTGCGTCGCCGCTGGGCCTACCGGGCCAAGCCCCGGCCCGACCTGCCGGACGGCTGTCCCGAGCAGGTCGACCTCCAGTTCCTCCGGTACGTGTGGCAGTACCCCCGCCGATCCCGACCCCTGGTCTACGCGGCCGTCGCCGCCCATGCCCCCGAGGTGCCGGTGATCCGCCTCCGCACCCGCGCCGACACCCGCCGCTGGCTCGCCACCCTCCCCACCCCGTTGCGGTGATCATGAGGTTGGCGGCGGTTGCGGAGATCGACAGCGCCGCCAACGTCATGATCAACGTGCGGCCGGGCGGCGGGTTGGTAAGTGATGGGGTTGGTTGCGTTCCTTACTGGGGGCGTGCCAGGATCGGCGGCGATGAGTCAGACCGCCGCCCCCGCCACCGGGTCGCCCGCCGCCTCGCCCCGCCGGATCGCCGCGCTCGCCCTGCCGGCACTCGTGGTGCTGGCCGCCGAGCCGCTCTACGTCCTGGTCGACACCGCGGTGGTCGGGCACCTGGGCCGCGTCCCGCTCGCCGCGCTCGCCGTCGGCGGCACGGTGCTGACGCTGACCGCCTGGCTCGGCACCGTTGTCGCGTACGGGACCACCGGGCGGTCGGCCCGGCGGTTCGGCGCGGGGGACCGGGCGGCGGCGGTGGCCGAGGGCGTGCAGGCGTCCTGGCTCGCCCTGAGCGTCGGCGTGCTGGTGGCACTCGCCATGCAGGTCGGCGGCGGGTGGCTGGCGCGTACCCTGGTCGGCGGCCCGGGCGAGGTGGCCGACGCCGCCGCCGGCTGGCTGCGGGTCGCCGCGCTCGGCGCGCCCGGCCTGCTGGTGGCCGCAGCAGGCAACGGCTGGCTGCGCGGCATCCAGGACACCCGGCGCCCGCTGCTCTTCGTGCTCGCCCCCAACCTGCTCTCCGCGCTGCTCTGCCCGCTGCTCGTCTATCCGGTCGGGCTCGGGCTGGTCGGCTCGGCGGTGGCGAACGCCATCGCGCAGACCCTCTCCGGCGGCCTGTTCGCGGCCGCGCTGGTCCGCGAGCGGATCTCCCTGCGCCCCCGACCCCGGTTGATCCGCCAGCAGCTCGTGCTCAGCCGGGACCTGCTGATCCGGGGCGTCGCGTTCCAGGCGAGCTTCCTGTCCGCCACCGCCGTCGCGGCCCGGTTCGGCGCCGCCGCGGTCGGCGCCCACCAGATCGCCGTACAGCTGTGGTTCTTCACCGCCCTGGTGCTCGACGCCCTGGCGATCGCCGCGCAGGCGTTGATCGGCGCGGCGCTCGGCGCCGGCGACGCGGCCGGCGCTCGCGCCCTCGCCCGCCGGATCGCCCTGCTCGGCGGTGCCTGCGGCGTGGCGTTCGCGGTGCTGATCGCCGCCGGCGCCGGCCTGGTGCCGTCGTGGTTCAGCTCCGACCCGCAGGTACGCGAGCAGGCGATGCTCGCCTGGCCGTGGTTCGTCGCGCTGCAGCCGATCGGCGGGGTCGTCTTCGCCCTCGACGGCGTGCTGATCGGCGCGGGCGACGTCCGCTACCTGCGCAACCTCACCATCGTGGCGGCGCTGGGCGGCTTCCTGCCGGCGATCTGGCTGGCCTACGGGCTCGACCTCGGGCTGGGCGGGATCTGGGCCGGGCTGATGCTGTTCGTGGTGCTCCGGCTGGTCGCGCTGCTGCTACGGCTGCGCTCCGGCGGTTGGGCGGTGGTCGGCGCGGTCCGGTGAGACGAGGGCCTTCCGCACCTGGGTCAGCGCAGCGGGGACGCCGAGGACAGCGGGGACGCCGAGGGCTGCGTGCCGGCGCGGATCCGCTCGACCGTGAGGTGCCCGAGGACCGCCGTGCCGCCAACGAGCGCCAGCAGTAGCAGGATGACGAAGCCGACCAGGAGCTTCCCGCGATGCCGGGCCCAGACCAGCCGGGCGCGCTCCCCGCGGGTGAGTGGCTCGGCCGCGTCCTGTCCACTCATCCAACTGGGTAGCCGGACGGAGCCGTCGCGGGTCGCGACGGCGGGGCGGTCGACGTCGGCGGGCGGGGCGGTCGGTTCCTCGGTGGTCATCAGGCGTCCCAGGGTGTGCGGCGAGGGCGAAAGGCGCCGCGGGGCGGCGGGGGGATCTTCCCAGCCGGGCCGCCCACTGCGCCGCCCGGTTTCCGGCCGCTCAGGACCGGTCGTGGGCGATCTTGTAGAACAGGTACAGCGTGCCGACCACCAGGCACGTCGCCACCACCGCGACGACGACGAACGACACGATCGCGGAGACCACCGGGTGTCGCTCGCTGAACCGGCTCCGGTCCCGCCACGCCCACAGCCGGTGCCGGGCCGCCCGCAGCGCCGGCACGCCGTCGACGAATCCGGAGACCCGGCGGCCGAGGGTGCGCCGCGGCGGCTCCGGGTTGCGCATCCAGTCGGGCAGGTCGACCCGGGGGCGGTGGTGGTGCGACGGCGGCGGGTTGGTCACGAGGACTCCTGAGGGTGCGAGGGGGCGCGCGAAGTCTGCCGCAGCGGAGTCGACCGCGCGACCCCGTTCCTGCCCGGTCGCATGATCTTGGCGTTCCGGCCGAGCAGGGCGGTATCCCCCGCGCGTGCGATCACCGTGGTCTGGCAGGCTTGGCCGTCGTGAGCACAGACGGTCTGATCGTGGTCGACAAGCCGGGCGGGATGACGTCCCACGACGTGGTGGCGCGGATCCGGCGGCTGGCGCGGACCCGGCGGGTGGGGCACGGTGGCACGCTCGACCCGATGGCGACCGGGGTGCTGGTGATCGGGGTGGGGCGGGCCACCCGGCTGCTCACCTACGTGATCGGCGCCGCCAAGAGCTACACCGCGACGATCCGGCTCGGCCAGGCGACCATCACCGACGACGCCGAGGGTGAGGTGGTGGCGACCACCCCGGCCGGCGCCGTCGCCGACGACGCGATCCGGGCCGCACTCGCCGCCCAGACCGGCGAGATCGACCAGGTGCCCAGCGCGGTCAGCGCCATCAAGATCAACGGCCAGCGGGCGTACAAGCGGGTCCGCGAGGGGGAGATCGTGGAGTTGCCCGCCCGGCGGGTCACCATCTCCCGGCTGGACGTCCTGGCGGTCCGCCGGGACGTCCCGGGCGTGGTGGACGTGGACGTCGACGTGACCTGCTCGTCCGGGACGTACATCCGGGCCATCGCCCGGGACGCGGGCGCCGCGCTCGGGGTCGGCGGTCACCTGACCGCGCTGCGCCGGACCGCGGTCGGCGGCTTCACCCTGGCCGAGGCGGCGACCCTCGACGCGCTGGAGCAGCGCGCGCCCGACGTGGTCAACCTGCCGCTGGACGCGGCCGCCGAGCGGTTCTTCCCGCGCCGGGACGCCACCCCGGACGAGGCGCGCACGCTCGCCCACGGCGGCCCGCTCGGCGCGGCCGGCATCGCCGGACCGTACGCGGTCTTCGGCCCCGACGGCGGGCTGATCGCTATCGTCAGCGAGCGGGCCGGGCGGGCCCGCGCGGAGATCGTGCTGGCCCCGGCGTGACGGCGCTCCACCGGCCCCCGGGCCGGCGAGCCTCGGCCGGTGCGGGACCAGGGGAGGAGCGGAGGAACGGTATGCAGCGGTGGCGGGGGTACGAGGCGGTGCCCGGGGGCTGGGGGCGCTCGGTGGTCACCATCGGCGTCTTCGACGGCGTGCACAAGGGACACCAGGCCATCATCGGCCACGCCGTGGCCCGCGCCCGCGAACTGGGCGTCCGGTCGGTGGTGCTGACCTTCGACCCGCATCCGGCGGAGGTGGTCCGTCCCGGGTCGCACCCGGCGGTGCTCACCGAGCCGGCCCGCAAGGCGGAGCTGATCGAGTCGCTCGGGGCCGACGTGCTCTGCGTGGTGCCGTTCACCCCTGAGTTCTCCCGGCTGCCGGCCGAGGAGTTCGTGCACGACATCCTGGTCGAGCACCTGCACGCCGCGCTGGTGATGGTCGGCGGCAACTTCCGCTTCGGGCACCGGGCGGCCGGCGACGTGGCCCTGCTGGAACGGCTGGGCCGCACCTTTGGCTTCGGGGTGGAGAGCGGCCCGCTGGTCGCCGAGGCGGGGACGGTCTTCTCCTCCACATACATCCGCTCCTGCGTCGACGCGGGCGACGTGGCCGCGGCGGCCGCCGCGCTCGGCCGCCCGCACCGGGTTGAGGGCGTGGTGGTCCGCGGCGACCAGCGCGGGCGTGAGCTGGGCTTTCCCACCGCCAACCTGCTGACCCACCGGTACGCGGCGATCCCCGCCGACGGGGTGTACGCCGCCCGGCTGGTGCGCCGCGGCGGGGAGCCCCTGGCCGCGGCGGTCTCGATTGGCACCAACCCGACCTTCTCGGGGCGGGAACGCCGGGTGGAGGCGTACGCGCTGGACTTCACCGGCGACCTGTACGGCGAGCGGCTGGCCCTGGACTTCGTGGCGCATCTGCGCGAACAACGGACGTACGACGCGATCGAGCCGTTGATCGCCCAGATCGGCGAGGACGTCGAGCGGACCCGCCGCGCGCTCGGCTGACCCGGCCGAAACCGGCACCTGGCCCTTCACCGGGTGGTTCCCGACCGGGCTGGTAGTCTGGCAGGGACGTCGGCTGACCGACGCGGGGCCTCGCCTGCCTGCACGACGCCGCGGGTGCGAGGAGCCGGTCCGTCCCCCCGGTCGCTGCGACCGCTCCGACGGACCTCATCGAACGACCCACGAAACAGGGAGAACATGGCGCTCGACCAGGAAGCCAAGGCCAAGATCCGTGCGGAGTACGCGACCGCCGAGGGCGACACCGGTTCGCCGGAGGTCCAGGTCGCGGTCCTCACCAAGCGGATCGCCGAGCTCACCGAGCACCTGAAGGTGCACAAGCACGACCACCACAGCCGCCGTGGGCTGCTGCTGCTGGTCGGCCGTCGCCGTCGGCTGCTCAACTACGTCCAGAAGAAGGACATCAACCGCTACCGGTCGCTCATCGAGCGGCTCGGCCTGCGCCGGTGACGTGACGGGGGAGTGGCCTGCGGCCGCTCCCCCGTTCCGGTACCACAGAAAGAACCGGGTCACGCGACCACCCGAGAGGGAGCCGGTCAGCGTACCGGTCTCCGGTAGTGGCCCCCGGGCACCCCGGCATCGTGCCGGCCACCCGGGCGCTTCGATCGAAGACCGGCCGTCTGAGTAGCTCCCGTGTCGTGGACCCCCGACGCGAAGGAGCACGACAGCACCATGACCGAGACCAACCTCGGCACCGAATCCCGCACCGCCGTGATCGACAACGGGTCCTTCGGCACCCGTGAGATCACCTTCTCCACCGGCCGGCTGGCCCGCCAGGCCGCCGGCTCCGTCATCGCCCAGCTCGGCGAGACGGTCGTCCTCTCCGCCACCACCGCCGGCAAGCAGCCGCGGGAGCAGTTCGACTTCTTCCCGCTGACCGTCGACGTCGAGGAGCGGATGTACGCCGCGGGCCGGATCCCCGGCTCGTTCTTCCGCCGCGAGGGCCGGCCCAGCGAGGACGCCATCCTCACCTGCCGGCTGATCGACCGGCCGCTGCGCCCGTCCTTCGTCAAGGGCCTGCGCAACGAGGTCCAGGTGGTCGAGACCGTCCTCGCGCTCGACCCGCAGCACCCGTACGACGTCGTGGCGATCAACGCCGCCTCGATGTCGACCAAGCTCTCCGGCCTGCCGTTCTCCGGCCCGATCGGGGCCACCCGGATGGCGCACATCGACGGCCAGTGGGTCGCCTTCCCGACCCACGAGGAGCTGGCCCGGGCCACCTTCGACATGGTGGTGGCCGGCCGTGCCCTGGCCGACGGCGACGTCGCGATCATGATGGTCGAGGCCGAGGCCACCGAGCACACCGTGGCGCTGGTCGCCGGCGGTGCCCCCGCCCCGACCGAGGAGGTCGTCGCCAGCGGCCTGGAGGCCGCCAAGCCGGCCATCCGCGAGCTGTGCCGGGCGCAGAGCGAGCTGGCCGAGGTGGCCGCCAAGCCGGTCGCCGAGTTCCCGGTCTTCCTCGACTACCAGGACGACGCGTACGAGGCGGTGGCCGACCTGGCCCGCGCCGACGTCGCCGAGGCCCTGAAGATCGCCGGCAAGCACGACCGCGAGGAGGCCCTGGACCGGATCAAGGCCCGGGTCGCCGAGGAGCTGGGGCCGCGCTTCGAGGGCCGCGAGAAGGAGCTCTCCGCCGCCTTCCGCTCGCTGACCAAGTCCGAGGTCCGCAGCCGGGTGCTGCGCGAGCAGGTCCGCATCGACGGCCGCGGCCCGCGCGACATCCGCCCGCTGACCGCCGAGGTCGGCGTGCTGCCCCGGGTGCACGGCTCGGCGCTCTTCGAGCGCGGCGAGACCCAGATCCTGGGCGTCACCACGCTGAACATGCTGCGCATGGAGCAGGCGCTGGACACCCTCTCCCCGGAGAAGTCCAAGCGCTACATGCACAACTACAACTTCCCGCCGTACTCCACCGGTGAGACCGGCCGGGTCGGCTCGCCGAAGCGGCGCGAGATCGGCCACGGCGCGCTGGCCGAGCGGGCGCTGATCCCGGTGCTGCCGTCGCGCGAGGAGTTCCCGTACGCCATCCGGCAGGTCTCCGAGGCGCTCGGCTCCAACGGCTCCACCTCGATGGGTTCGGTCTGCGCCTCGACGCTGGGCCTGCTCTCGGCCGGTGTGCCGCTGAAGGCCCCGGTCGCCGGCATCGCCATGGGCCTCATCTCCGACGAGGTCGAGGGCAAGACCCAGTACGTGACGCTGACCGACATCCTCGGCGCCGAGGACGCGTTCGGCGACATGGACTTCAAGGTCGCCGGCACCCGGGACTTCGTCACCGCGCTCCAGCTCGACACCAAGCTCAACGGCATCCCGTCGGACGTGCTGGCCGCCGCGCTCCAGCAGGCGCACGAGGCCCGGCAGACCATCCTCGACGTGATGCAGTCCGCGATCGAGGCCCCGGCCGCGATGAGCGACTACGCGCCGCGGGTCACCACCGTCAAGATCCCGGTCGACAAGATCGGCATGGTGATCGGCCCGAAGGGCCAGACCATCAACGCCATCCAGGACGAGACCGGCGCCGAGATCTCCATCGAGGACGACGGCACGATCTACGTCGGCGCGACCAACGGTCCGTCGGCCCAGGCCGCGGTCGAGCGGATCAACGCGATCGCCAACCCGACCCTGCCGAAGGTCGGCGACCGGTTCCTCGGCACCGTGGTGAAGACCGCCCCGTTCGGCGCCTTCATCTCGCTCCTGCCCGGCCGCGACGGCCTGCTGCACATCTCCAAGGTGGGCGACGGCAAGCGGGTCGAGAAGGTCGAGGACTACCTCAACGTCGGCGACAAGGTCGAGGTGGAGATCGCCGACATCGACCAGCGCGGCAAGATCTACCTGGACAAGGTCCGCCCGGAGGGCGCCGAGGCGCCGGCCGCCGAGGAGGCCGGTGGCGAGCGTCCGGGCGGCCGGGACCGGGGCGACCGGGGTCCGCGCGACCGCGGCGACCGGGACCGCGAGCGCGGCAGCCGGGGCCCGGAGCGTGGCGAGGGCGGCGGCGAAGGCGGCGGCGAGCGCCCGCGTCGCCGGACCCGGCACAGCTGATCCTCGATCGGCCGGGTGACGCCGACGGCGTCACCCGGCCGATCCTGCGACGGCTCCAACTCGGCGCGTCTGGCGCAGTGCTGCGACCGGGAGCCGTCGTTCGGCAACTCCAGCTCGGTGCGTCTGACCGCGCCGCGACCTGGACGTCGCCATCCACCCCTCGTCGAACTGGAAGCAGGTTTTTCGTGAGTCGGACCCCTCGTTCGTCTTTTCCTGCGGATCGACGGGGGGTGGCGCCGTCGGGCGCCGTCCGGCAGGTGACCGGGGCCACCCGGTCCGCCGGCGGGTCGGCCCGGGCGGTCACCCGCACGCTCAGCGACGACCCGCTGGGCGGCACCGTACGCCGCACCGTGCTGCCCAGCGGGTTGCGCGTGCTCACCGAGGCGATCCCGGCGATGCGCAGCGTCTCGTTCGGCATCTGGGTCGCTGTCGGCTCCCGGGACGAGACCGGGCCGCAGGGCGGCGCCGCGCACTTCCTGGAGCACCTGCTCTTCAAGGGCACCCGCAAGCGCAGCGCGCTGGAGATCTCCTCGCAGATCGAGGCGGTCGGCGGCGAGACGAACGCCTTCACCACCAAGGAATACACCTGCTACTACGCCCGGGTGCTGGACGAGGACCTGCCCCTGGCCATCGACGTCATGTGCGACCTGGTCGCCGACTCGGTGCTCAACGACGCCGACGTGGAGACCGAGCGCGGTGTCATCCTCGAAGAGATCGCCATGCACGATGACGAGCCCGGCGACGAGGTGCACGACCTGTTCGCCCGCGCCGTCTACGGCGACCACCCCCTCGGCCGGCTGATCTCCGGCACCGAGGAGACGGTCACCCCGATGACCCGCCGGCAGATCCAGACCTTCTACCGCCGCCGGTACACCGCGCCGCAGATCGTCATCGCCGCCGCCGGCAACCTCGACCACGCCGCCGTGGTCAAGCTGGTCCGCCAGGCCCTGCGCGGCACCCCGCTGGACACCGATCCGGCGGTGCCGGCGCCGCACCGCCCGGCCGCCCCGGCGGTACGCACGAAGCCGGCCACCACGGTGGTCGAGCCGAAGGAGACCGAGCAGGCGCACGTGATCCTCGGCTGCCCGGGCATCGACCGCACCGACGAGCGGCGCTTCGCCCTCGGGGTGCTCAACAACGTCCTCGGCGGCGGCATGTCCAGCCGGCTGTTCCAGGAGATCCGCGAGCAGCGCGGGCTGGCCTACTCGGTTTACTCGTACGCCAGCCAGTACGCCGACAGCGGCCTGTTCGCCGTCTACGCCGGCTGCGCTCCGGGCAAGGTGGACGAGGTGCTGGAGCTGACCCGCGCCGAGTTGGCCAAGGTGGCCGCCGCGGGGATCACCGAGGCCGAGCTGGCCCGGGGCAAGGGGATGAGCAAGGGTTCCTTCGTCCTCGGCCTGGAGGACACCGGCTCCCGGATGAGCCGGCTGGCCAAGGGCGAGTTGCTCTATGGCGACCTGATGCCGGTGGACGAGCTGCTCGCCCGGGTCGACGCGGTGACCCTGGACGACGTGAACGCCCTGGCCGCCGACCTGCTCGGCCGCCCGATGTCCCTGGCGGTGGTGGGCCCGTTCGACGAGTCCGCCTTCTCCGCCTGACCCGTCCCGCCGCGCCCGCCGACGAGGGACGCCGCAGGTCGGGGTGTCCGCCGCCGGGGCGGGGCCCGGGTTGCCGCAAAGCGAGTCGATCATGCTCGTGGGGTGGGACGGCCGGAGCTCCAGCGGGGTGGGCGTCCCGATTGGGATAGGTTGTGCCCCGTGACTGACGAGCAGGAGAAGAACCTGGCCGAGCCGATCCGGGTCGGCGTGCTGGGCGCCCGCGGCCGGATGGGCATGGAGGTCTGCAAGGCGGTCGACGCGGCCCCCGACATGGAGTTGGTGGCGATGGTCGACCAGGGCGACGGGCTGTTCGCCGCCTCCGACGCCGGTGCCGAGGTGGTCGTCGACTTCACCACTCCGGACGTCGTCATGGACAACCTGCACTGGTGCGTCGACCAGGGCATCAACGTCGTGGTCGGCACCACGGGCTTCACCGAGCAGCGCCTGGACCGGGTCCGCGGCTGGCTCGCGCGCAAGCCGGGCGTGGGCGTGGTGATCGCCCCCAACTTCGGCATCGGTGCGGTGCTGATGATGCAGTTCGCCGCCCGCGCCGCCCGGCACTTCGAGTCGGTGGAGATCATCGAGCAGCACCACCCGCGCAAGCTTGACGCGCCCAGCGGCACCGCCACGCACACCGCCCGACTGATCGCCCAGGCCCGTGCCGAGGCCGGCCTCGGCCCCGCGCCGGACGCCACCCGCGACGAGGTGCCGGGCGCGCGCGGCGCCGAGATCGACGGGGTACGCGTGCACGCCGTCCGCGCCACCGGGCTGGTCGCCCACCAGGAGGTGCTCTTCGGCACCACCGGCGAGACGCTGACCATCCGGCACGACTCGTACGACCGGGCCTCGTTCATGCCGGGCGTGCTGCTCGCTGTGCGGGAGGTACGCCACCGGCCGGGCCTCACGGTCGGCCTGGACGCCCTGCTCGACTGAGCGCCCCCGTCCCGCCGGAATCCGGTCGTCACGCGGCCGGGCCGCGCCTAGGGTCGCGTACATGATCGATTCTGCGCTCCGGGACCGCGTCGGCCGGCACGTGACCCTGCGTCCGGTGGACGACGACAACTGGCGGGCGGTGGCGGACGTGGCGCCCCGCGACGACCAGCGCGCCTGGGTGCCCGCCCTGGCCGCCCGCTACCTGTTGCTGACCATGCGCTCGGACGTCTGGGCTTCGCTGGCCGTGTACGCGGACGAGACGGTCGTCGGGCACGTGATGTGGGGCGTGGACGACGACGGTTCCCGGTGGATCGGCGGCATGGTGATCGACGCCGCCGAGCAGGAGCGGGGCGTCGGCCGGGCCGCGGTGCGTACCCTCGCCGACTGGCTCGCCACCGCGGGCCACCCGATCCGCCTCAGTTACCACCCCGACAACACCCAGGCCGCCGCCCTCTACCGCTCCCTCGGCTTCCACCCCACCGGCGCCATGGAGGACGACGAACTGGTCGCCGAACTCACCCCCGCCTGACCGCGTCGATCATGAGGTTGACGGCACCGTCCGAGATCGACTTCGCCGCCAACCTCATGATCAACGGCGTCAGCGGGGGGCGGGGGTTTCCGTGGCGGGGCGCTGGGTGGGGATGTGGGGAGTGGTGGTCACCGTCAGGCCGGCGGGGAGGCCGGTGACGGTGGGCCGGCCCGAGGCGTCGACCTGGACGGCGACCGGGGCGCCGGCGACGCGGAGGCCGTCGACGGCGAGCGCGCCCAACTCCGGGCCGGCCAGCGGGCTCAGCCGCACTTGGCCGCCCGGCACGTCGGGATAGATGCCCACGCCGGCCTGGAGCAGCAGCACGGCGGCCGCCGCCGCCCACGCCTGCGGGCGGCACGCCGCCGGGTACGGCACCGGACGGTTGAGCGTCGCCCGGTCGTCCCCGGCGTACAGCTCGGGGAGGCGGTAGTCGAACGCCTCGGCGGCGGCGAGCAGCCCGTCGGCGAGCCGGAGCGCGGCGTCGGCGAAGCCGGCCCGGGCCAGCCCGCCGACCACGATCGCCGTGTCGTGCGCCCAGATCGACCCGCAGTGGTACGACAGTGGGCTGAACCCGGCGTCGTCGGTGGACATCGTGCGCAGCCCGAAGCCGCCGGCCAGCGCCTCGGTCGACAGCAGCGCCGCCACCTGCGCCGACTCGGCGTCGGAGAGCAGTCCGGTGCCGAGCAGGTGGCCGATGTTGCTGGTCAGCGAGTCGACCGGGCGCTTGTCCCGGTCCAGCGCCAGCGCGGGCTGCGGGCCGTACCGGCCGTCGACCCAGAACGCGTCGCGGAACCGCCGGGCCAGCCGGTCGGCGTACTCGCGCCAGCGGTCGCCGCCCGGGCGGCCGAAGGCGTCGAGCAGGTCGGCGCCGTGCACCGCCGCCTGGTACGCGTACCCCTGCACCTCGGACAGCACGATGGGCGACTGCGCCTGCCGGCCGTCGCGGAACCGGATCGAGTCGCCCGAGTCTTTCCAGCCCTGGTTGGCCAGGCCGCTGCCGCTGGTGTCGACGTATTCGACGAAGCCGTCGCCGTCGGCGTCGGCGTGCTCGCCGAGCCAGCCGAGCGCCGCCTCCAGGTGCGGGAGCAGCGGCTCGACCTGGTCGGCGGCGAGACCCCAGCGCCAGGCGTCGTGCAGCAGGCCGACCCAGAGCATGGTGGCGTCGACGGTGCCGTAGTACGCGGGCGGCAGCCGCAGCTCATGGGCGGGCAGGCTGAACTCGTGCCGGCGCAGCTCGTGCAGGATCTTGCCGGGCGCCTCGCCGGTGGCCGGGTCGACCCTGGTGCCCTGCCGGCGGGCGAGGACGCGCAGCGTGCCGGCGGCCAGCTCGGTGCCGAGCGGCAGCATCATCCGGGCGGCCCAGAGGCTGTCCCGGCCGAAGAGGGTGAGGAACCAGGGCACGCCCGCGCCGAGGAAGACGTCCCCGGGGTGGGCCGGGTCGGCCAGCCGTAGCCCGCGCAGGTCGGCCAGGGAGCGGTCGAGCAGCCGGACCAGGCGGCGGTCGTCGGCGCTCACCTGCGGGACGGACCACTCGGGGCCGGCCGGCGGGGCGATCACCACGGCCTTCGGGTCGGTGACGGCGAGCCGCCAGCGCAGCGTCGCGGCGTCGCCGGGGGCGAGGTCGACCGGCCAGCTCAGCCGGGGCGCGAGGGCCCGGTCACCGGTGGCGTCGACGGTCGCCGCCTCGCCGGTCACCGTGACGGTGACGCCCTCGGCGGCCCACTGGACCCGGCCGGGCTCGCCGGACTTGGCCTCCAGCGGCGACCCGCTCCCGCCGGACTTGACCAGCTCGATCGGGGCGAGGTCGCAGCCCAGGTCGACGCTGACCGTGGCGCGGACGGGGGCCGCGGCGGTGGAGGTGACCCGGATCTCCTCGGTGACGCCGTGCGGGCCGGCCTCCCGGATGCGGTCGATCCGGACGGTCGGGTCGGGGCCGGGGTCGCCGAGCCAGCGGGCCAGGGTGACGAAGCGGACCCCGTGGGGCCCGGCCGCCCCGTGGGCCACCGCCTCCGGTTCCCGGTCGTCGACGCGCAGCTCGGCGCGGGAGAGTACGCGGGCGTCGGCGTGGAACACGCCCTGGACGCCGCTCGGCCGGATCTGACCCGCCGCGTCGCCCAGCGCGCTGGTGGGGGCGTGGACCGCCCCGACCAGCTCGTGCAGCAGGGGTTGCAGGTGGCGTTCGGACACGGGGAACTCCTGGTGCTGATCGGGTGGCCGGAGCGTGTCTTGACAACTGGCTCCGGCCCGGTGCAGAGTGCGAAACATTCCAGAAACTTTGAACGATCTAATACTGCCGTATCCACGTTGGAACGTTCAAGGCGGCGAGAGGGACTCAATGGCTGAAAAGGTGACCATCTCGACGGTGGCCCGGCATGCCCAGGTGAGCCGGCAGACGGTCTCCAACGTCCTCAACGCGCCGCACATCGTCCGGGACGAGACCCGGCGCCGGGTGGAGGAGGCGATCGCCGCGCTGGGCTACCGGGCCAACCAGGCCGCCCGGCAGATGCGGACCGGTCGCTCCCGGCTCGTCGCGGTCCGCATCGAGCCCACCCGGGACGGGATCAACGGCTCGGTGCTCGACCGGTTCCTGCACGGCCTCACCGAGACCGCCGACGCCGCCGGCTATCGGGTCCTGCTCTACACCGCCCGTGACGACGGACACGAGATCGACACCTACGACGACCTGCTCGGCGCGTACGACCTGGACGGTTTCGTGCTCACCGGCACCGACCACGGTGACCCGCGGACCGCCTGGCTGGCCGAGCGGAACGTGCCGTTCGTGACGTTCGGCCGGCCCTGGGACGCCGCCGAGGCCCATCCCTGGGTCGACGTCGACGGCGCGGCCGGCACCGCGCAGGCCACCCAGCGGCTGCTCGACACCGGCCACCGCCGGATCGGCTTCATCGGCTGGCCAGCGGGTTCCGGCGTCGGCGACGACCGGCGTTCCGGCTGGCGTACCGTCATGGCCGCCGCCGGCCTGGCCGGCGCCGCACCCCACCGCGAGACCGAGGACGGCATCGCCCACGGCGAGCGGGAGATGCGGGCGCTGCTCGCCGCCGACGAACCGCCCACCGCGGTGGTCTGCGTCAGCGACTCGCTCGCCCTCGGCGCCCTCCAGGCGGTACGCGCGGTGGCCGCCTCCGTCGCCGTCGTCGGCTTCGACGACACCCCGGTGGCCGCCGTGGTCGGGCTGACCAGCGTCAGCCAGCCGCTCGCGGCCGCCGCCGCCCGCTGCTTCGAGCTGCTCACCGGCCTGCTCGACGGTCAGCCCACCGACCCACACGTGCTACTCAGCCCCACGCTCGTGCTCCGGCACACCGCGTGATCCCCCATCCCCACCAGGAGAATGAGATGACACCTCGCACCCTCACCCGGGCGGCGCTGGCCGGCCTCACGGCCGCCGCGCTGTTCGGCACCGCCGCCTGCGGCAGCGGGTTCGACGACTCCGCGAAGGACACCAAGCAGTCCAGCGGTCCGGCCAACCTGCAGATCATGATCGGCTCCTCCGGCGACGCCGAGACCAAGGCGGTGCAGGACGCCGTCGCGAAGTGGGCCTCCTCCTCCGGCAACACCGCCACGGTGACCCCGGCCCAGGACCTCACCCAGCAGCTCGGCCAGGCCCTCGCCGGCGGCACCCCGCCGGACGTCTTCTACGTCGACGCGTCCCGGTTCGCCGACTACGCCAGCGTCGGCGCGCTGGAGCCGTACGGCGACAAGGTCAGCAACAAGGACGACTTCTACGAGAGCCTGCGGAACACCTTCACCTACGACGGCAAGCTCTACTGCGCGCCGAAGGACTTCTCCACGCTGGCGCTCGAGATCAACACTGACCTGTGGGCCAAGGCCGGCCTGACCGATGCCGACGTGCCGACCACCTGGGACCAGCTCACCGCCGCCAGCCAGAAGATCAAGGCGAAGGGCATGGTCGCGCTCGCCCTCGGCGACACCCGGGACCGGATCGGCGCGTTCATGGTGCAGAACGGCGGCTGGCTGATGAGCAAGGACGGCAAGCAGCCGACCGCCGACACGCCGGAGAACGTCCAGGCCCTCGAGTACGTCAAGGGCCTGCTCACGAACGGCTACGCGAAGTTCCCGAAGCAGCTCGACGCCGGCTGGTCCGGTGAGGCGTTCGGCAAGGGCAAGGCCGTGATGACCATCGAGGGCAACTGGATCAAGGGTGCCCTGAAGAACGACTTCCCGAACGTGAAGTACAAGGTCGTCCCGCTGCCGGCCGGCCCGAAGGGCCAGGGCACCCTCTCCTTCACCCAGTGCTGGGGCATCGCCGCGAAGTCGAAGTTCAAGGACCAGGCGATCAAGTTCGTCGAGGCGATGACCGCCGGCGACCAGCAGATCGCCTTCGCCAACGCGTTCGGTGTGATGCCGTCCCGGCAGTCCGTCCGCGACCAGTACACCAGCGCCTTCCCGGCCGACAAGCCGTTCATCGACGGTGCCGCGTACGCCCAGGGCCCGGTGAACGCGCCGAAGATGGACAGCGTGCTGCGTGACCTCGAGGCCGGCCTGCAGGGCCTGGCCAACGGTGACCCGAAGAGCATCCTGGCGAACTTCGACAAGAACGCCAAGGCGGCGCTCGGCGGCTGAGCGTGACCGGAGGGGCCCGCGTCGCGGGCCCCTCCGCGTCGGCTCCCACTCGAAGGAGGGAGGGGAGATGGCTACGGAGGCGCTCACCGCCCCGGCCACCACGCCGGCCGGTCCGTCGCGCCGCCGCCACGGCGGCATCCGCGGCAACGAGAACATCGCCGGCTGGCTCTTCGTCGCGCCGGTGATCGTGATCCTCGGGTTCTTCCTGCTGCTGCCGATCCTGATGGCGCTCTGGGTGAGCCTCACCGACTGGAACGGCCAGGGCAGCCCGTTCACCGCGGACGTGCCGTTCGTCGGCGGGAAGAACTACACCCGGCTGTTCACCGAGGACGGGCTCGACCGCCGGGACTTCATGACCAGCATCCGCAACACCATGTACTACGTCGGGATCGTGGTGCCGGCGCAGACCGCGCTCGCCCTCGGTCTCGCGCTGATCGTGAACAACCGGATGCTCAAGGGAAAGGGCTTCTTCCGCAGCGCCTTCTACTTCCCCTCGGTCACCAGCTCGGTGGCGATCAGCGTGGTGTTCCTGTTCCTGTTCGCCAACTCCGGCGCGGTCAACAACCTGCTCCGCTTCTTGGGCATCGACGGGCCGGAGTGGTTCGCCGACTCCCGCGGCGTACTGCACCTGCTGCTCGGCATCGTCGGGGTGGACTCCCCGCCCGACGCGCTCACCTCCGGCGGCCCGCTGGGGCTGAGCTGGTGGGACTGGCTCTCCGGGCCGAGCGTGGCCATGGTCTCGATCATCTGCCTGGTGATCTGGACCACCTCGGGCACGTTCATGCTGATGTTCCTCGCCGCGTTGCAGAACGTGCCGGTGGCGCTGGACGAGGCCAGCACCCTCGACGGGGCGACCCGCTGGCAGCGGTTCCGCCACGTCACCCTGCCGCTGATCAAGCCGACCACGTTCCTGGTGCTGACCCTCGGCCTGATCGGCTCCTGGCAGGTCTTCGACCAGGTGTACGTGATGAGCCAGGGCGACCCGGCCAAGACCACCCTCACCCCGGCGTACCTGTCGTACCGCACCGCGTTCCGGGACTTCGACTACGGCTCGGGGGCGGCGATCTCGTTCGTGCTGTTCCTGATCATCATCGTGTTCACGCTGCTCCAGCGCCGGGTGATGGCCGACCGGGACGGGTCCCGGCGCGGCCGGTGGTGGCGGCGACGCGTACCGGAAGGGTCCTGACATGGCCGTGCTGACCGACCGGCCGGCGGCGCCCGCCGCGCCGCGCGCCGCCCGTGGGCCGCGCGCCCGGGTCAACCGCATCCTGGGGTACGCGGTCCTGATCTTCTTCGGGCTGGTCTTCATCTACCCGTTCGTGATCCAGCTCGGCAACTCGTTCAAGACCGAGCCGGACGCGGCGGCGAACCCGCTCTCCCCGGTGCCCGACCCGGTGACGCTGGCCGGGTTCGAGCGGATCTTCGCAGGCACCAACTTCCCGCTCTGGCTGGGCAACTCGCTGCTGGTCACCGTGCTGGTCACGCTCGGCCGGGTGTTCTTCGACTCGCTCGCCGGGTACGCCCTGGCCCGGCTGCGCTTCCGGGGCCGGGCCGGGCTCTTCGCCGCGGTCATCGCGGTGATGGCGGTGCCCGGCGTGGTGCTGCTGATCCCGAAGTTCCTGGTGCTCAAGCAGCTCGGCCTCTACGACAGCTACGCGGGCCTGGTGGTGCCGTTGTTGGCGGACGCGGCCGGGGTGTTCATCATGAAGCAGTTCTTCGAGTCGATCCCGGTCAGCGTGGAGGAGGCGGCCCGGATCGACGGCGCGGGGGTGTTCCGCACCTTCTGGTCGGTGGTGCTGCCGATGGCGCGGCCCGCGCTGATCACGCTGACCATCCTGTCGTTCCAGGGCTCCTGGAACGAGTTCCCGCACAGCCTGGTCTCGGTCCAGGACCCGCACCTGTTCACCCTGCCCCGCGGCCTGGCCGACCTGGTCAGCGGGTCGCTGGGCAAGGGCACGCAGTATCCGCTCAAGCTGGGCGCGGCGCTGCTGGCCACCATTCCGGTGGCGGTGCTGTTCGTGATCTTCCAGCGCTATTTCGTGCGGGGCGCCAACGAGGGCGCCGACAAGGGCTGAGCGACGGGTTCGATCGGTATCGGTGGCGGTTCCCCGCGGCGCGGGGAACCGCCACCGGTCACTTCAGTTCCAGTACGGACATGACGTTGCCGGCGGGGTCGGTGAACCAGGCGATCGCGGGTCCGTTCCCCCGGACGATCCCCTGCTCGTCCTGGGGCATCCCGGGGTAGCGCGCGAATTGCACCCCGCGGGCGGTCAACTCGGCGACGGCCCGATCGATGTCGTCCACGGGGAAGTTGAGCACGGTGTAGGTGGCCGGGGTGTGGTCGTCCTTGGGGTAGACCAGGATGTCCCGGTCCCCGGCGAGGTGCAGCGTCAGCAAGCCGCCCATCGCCTCGTCCCGCGACACCCGCAGGCCGAGCGTGTCGGCGTAGAAGGTCATGGCCCGATCGGTGTCGTCCACCGAGAAGCCGCTGAACGCCCTCGTGTCCCTGAACATGATCGTCTCCCTCTTCCGGTCGCGCTCCGTCCGCGGGGCAGTGCCGGGGCGGCGAAGCCCTCACTGCGTCACAGTAGGCCCGCCGTCCGACGTGCGCCGGTGACACGGCGGGCCGTGGGGTGCGGAACGCGACCGCCGGTCTGCTCAGTCCGTCGCGACCGGCTCGGTCGGGACCGCGACGTGCAGCCGCAGTTGCGGGACGAGCAGGTCGTCCACGTCCAGGGCGCGGGCCGCGCCGTCCGGCTCCCAGCCGGTGGAGGTGAGGAACTTCCGGGTCGCCGCGTCCCCGTCGAAGGTCCAGGCCACCGCCCGGGTGAAGCCGTCGGACCGCCACCCGTCGACGGTGGCGGCGAGCAGCCGGCTGCCGTGCCCGCGCCGGCCCCAGCGCGGCTCGACCAGCAGGTCGGTCACCGCCGCCACGCCGTCGCCGAGCGCGTCGGCCGGCTCGCCCGGGGCGAGCGCCTCGGTGTCGGCCGGCCCGGAAGCGGCGAACCCCACCAGATACGATTGCTCGGCCTGTTCGACGGCGACCAGCACGCGATGCGCGCCCGAGGGCGGCTCCTGCACCGCGGCGCTCCACCGCCGGGCGAGGTACGCCTCGTCCAGGCTGTCGAGCACGTGCCGGGGCAGGATCCGGCGGTACGCGACCCGCCAGGTCGCGAGCTGGATGCGTGCGATCTCGCCGGCGTCCTCTGGACGCGCCGGGCGGACGTACCCGAGAGCCATGGCACGTGAGCCTACGCAGGGCGAGGGAGGCGACGGTGGCGCAGGGTGCCAGGCGGACGATCGCGCAGGTCGTCGCCGTGGTGGTGCTCGCCGTCGTGGTGACCGCCTTCCTGAGGGAGGCGGCCGTGCGGCACGGCTTCTTCGACCTCAACGTCTACCGGGGTGCGCTGAACTACTGGGTGCACGACGGCGGGGAGATCTACGACTTCCTCCGGGCCAGGACCCAGTACGGCTTCACCTATCCGCCGTTCGCCGCCCTGGTGATGCTGCCGATGGCCTACCTGCCATGGCACGCGGCGATCACGGTCAGCGTGGCCGCCACCGTGGTGGTCAGCACCGTGGTCATCTGGTGGCTGGTCGACCCGATCGCCCGCCGCGCCGGGTGGACCCGCTGGTTCGCCCTCGCGGTCGCGCTCTGCCTGGCCGCCGCGTTCGAGCCGATGCGCGAGACGGTCAACTTCGGCCAGGTCAACATGCTGCTGCTCTTCCTGGTGGCGGTGGACCTGCTGCGGCTGCTCCCGGCTGGCAGCCGGTGGGCCGGGGCGGGCATCGGCCTGGCCACCGCGATCAAGCTGACCCCGGGCATCTTCATCGTCTACCTGCTGATCACCGGGCGCTGGCGGGCCGCCTTCACCGCGATGGGCGCGGCGACCGGCGCCACCCTGCTGGCCGGCGCGCTCTTCCCGGACGCCTCCCGCGAGTTCTGGACCGAGGCGCTCTGGAACACCGGCCGGGTGGGCGAACTGGCCTTCGTCTCGAACCAGTCGCTGCACGGGGTGGTGGCCCGGCTGAACCCGGAGCACCCGAGCACCCTCGCCTGGCTGGTGCTGGTGCTCGCCACCCTCGCGGTCTGGGGCTGGCGCTCCCGGGCCGCGGTGACCGCCGGCGACGAGGCCACCGGCCTGGCCCTGACCGGCGTGGTGATGTGCCTGGTCAGCCCGGTCACCTGGGTGCACCACCTGGTCTGGCTGCTGCCGGCGCTGATCCTGCTGGTCGACAACGGCATGGCGGCGCCCGCGCGCAGCCACCGGCGCCGCCTCCTGCTGGCCGCCGCGACCATCGGGTACGCCTTCCTGATCAGCCGGATCGTGTGGCGGTTCGAGGAGGACTTCAGCGGCGTGACCGGCTTCCTCGGCAGCAACACGTACGTCTGGATCAGCCTGGCGCTGCTGCTCGGCCTGCCGATCCGGCGCGGGGCCGCGTCGACCGGCGGTGGGCCCGCCGACCGGGGCGGCCCATCCGGGTCACTGATCGAGTCGGGCGGTGTAGCGCGCCTCCCGAAGCAGGGCCGGGTCACGCCCGCCGGAGAGCGGCAGCCGGTAGACGGACTCGACGCCGTCCGGTGACAGCCCGGCCCGCTCGTAGAAGCGCCGCGCCCGGACGTTGTCGGTGAGCACCCAGAGCCGGTACTCCGTCCAGCCCCGCTCGGCCAGCCCGGCCCGGGCCGCCGCCAGCAAGGCCCGCCCGGTCCCGGTGCCCCACCGCGCGGGCTCGACGTACATCGCCAGGATCTCCCCGTACGCCGGGTCGAGGTCGCCGCGGTCCTGGTTGTTCCGGTACGGCCCGAAGGTGGCGAATCCGGCGATCGCCCCGTCGACCTCGGCGAGCAGAGTGGTGAACGGGTGCGCCGGGTCGGCGGTGCCGAGGTCCCGGCGGCGCTGCGCCCAGGCGGCCGGGTTCAGCCGGTGCAGTACCTCGTCCGGCATGATCCCGGCGTACCCGGCCTGCCAGCTGCGGATGTGCACCGCGGCGATCGCCGCCGCGTCGTCCGGGTCCTCCCGGCGGATGGTCACCATCCGTCCGTTCTATGCCCCGAGGGGCGGTCGGTCCAGCGACCGCTCCGTCGTACCCGTGGACTAGGGTCCCGGGACGATGGCCGCACCGGAATCGCTCTCGCTCGCCCAGGCCCGCCGCGTGGCTCTCGCCGCCCAGGGCTTCGCCGACCCGGCGCCCGCCGGGGTGCCGACCCGCCGGCATCTGCGCCGGGTGCTGGACCGGGTCGGGCTGATCCAGATGGACTCGGTCAACGTCTTGCAACGGGCCCACTATCTGCCGCTCTACAGCCGGCTCGGGCCCTACCCGACCACCCTGCTCGACAACGCCGCCTACCGGCGCCCCAGGGAGCTGTTCGAATACTGGGGGCACGAGGCGTCGCTGATCCCGGTCGGCCTGCATCCGGTGCTGCGTTGGCGGATGGCCAAGGCCCGTGACGAGGCCTGGGGCGGGATGCGCCGGATCGCCCAGGAGCAGCCCGAGCTGGTCTCCTGGGTGCGCGACGAGGTGGCCGCCCGGGGGCCGCTCACCGCCGCCGAGATCGAGCACGACGCACCCCGGGAGACCGGCAACTGGGGCTGGAACTGGTCGGCCGTCAAGCGGGCGCTGGAGTTCCTGTTCTGGTCCGGCGAGGTGACCGCCGCCGAACGCACCACCTCCTTCGCCCGCCGCTACGACCTGCCCGAGCGGGTGCTGCCGGCCGAGGTGCTCGACGCCCCCACCCCGAGCGACGCCGACGCCCACCGCATGCTGGTGGCGATCGCCGCCCGGTCGTTGGGCGTGGCGGCCGAGCCGGAGCTGCGCGACTACTTCCGGCTGCCGGTGGCCGGGGCGCGGCGGGCGATCGCCGACTTGGTCGAGGCGGGCGAGCTGACCCCGGTCACGGTGCCGGGCTGGCGGCAGCCGGCCTACCTGCACGGGCAGGCGCGGCTGCCCCGCTGGGTCCGGGGCAACACCCTGGTCAGCCCGTTCGACCCGCTGGTCTGGGAGCGGGCCCGGGCCGAGCGGCTCTTCGGCTTCTCCTACCGGATCGAGATCTACGTGCCCGCCCCGCAGCGGGTCCACGGCTACTACGTGCTGCCCTTCCTGCAGGGCGAGCGGTTCACCGCCCGGGTCGACCTCAAGGCCGACCGGAAGGCGGGGGTGCTGCTGGTGCCGGCCGCGTGGGTCGAGCCGGGGGTGGACCCGGGGGAGACGGCGGTGGCCCTCGCCGCCGAGCTCTACCGGCTCGCCGGCTGGCTCGGCCTGGACGCGGTCGCCCCGCCGGCGGCCGGCGACCTGGCCGTCCCGCTGGCCGCCGCGCTGGTGGGCGTGGCCGGTGTACGGTGAGCGCGTGACGAGCGTTGACCGGCCGGCCGCCACGCCCGACCCGCAGACGGTCCCCGTCCCGCCGACCGCCCCCACCGGCCCGGCCCCGGACGGGGTGCACGCCGTCGCCGGAGCCCCCGATCCCGGGTCGGCGAACTGGCCCGCCGGGGTGGCGTACGCGCCGGTCGAGCCGGACCGGTTCACCCGCCTGGTGCTCCGGCTGCACGCCCGCGCCCCGCGCTGGGCGGTGCCCCTGGCCGCGGTCGGCTGCGTCGGGCTCGGCATGGCTTACGCCCTGCTCAGCGATCCCACCCACAGTGACCCGGACGCCCGGCCCAGCTGCCTGCTCAAGCTCACCACCGGGTTGGACTGCCCGGGCTGCGGCGGCACCCGCGCCCTCTGGTACCTGCTGCACGGCGACCTGCCGGCCGCCGCCCGGCACCACTTCCTCTTCGTCTTCTCGGCGCCCTTCCTGGCGTACCTCTTCGTCACCTGGGCCGGGAACCGGGCGTTCGGTTGGCGGCTGCCGGAGCTGCGGCTCAGCCCGAAGATCCTCGGCGGCTTCCTGGCCTTCTGGCTCGCCTTCTCGGTGGTCCGCAACCTGCCCTGGGCGCCGTTCACCGCGCTCTACGTCTGACCCGCGGTCCGGCGCGAGTGCGCCGCTTCACGTCCGCGCGCCCAAGTTTCCCCACCGGCCCACCGGCCACTACAGTCGCAGGAATGCCGGAGATGGTGCAGCCCCAGGTCAAGCTCATCGCGTGGACCCAGTTCCAGGCCCCCGACGACGTGCCGTGGTCGACCGACGCCGAGGGGGGCCAGGCGCTCGCCGAGTTCGCCGGTCGGGCGTGCTACCAGAGCTGGAAGAAGCCGAACCCGGCCACCGCCACCAACGCCGGCTACCTGGCGCACATCCTCGAGGTCGGGCACCTGTCCGTGCTGGAGCACGGCTCGGTGAGCTTCTACTTCAGCGGCGTCTCGCGATCCTTCACCCACGAGCTGATCCGGCACCGGCACTTCTCGTACTCCCAGCTCTCCCAGCGCTACGTCCCCGAGCGGGACGCCGCGATGGTCGAGCCGGCGGTGATCGCCGAGGACCCGGAGCTGCACAAGAAGTTCGTCGAGGCGGCCGAGGCGAGCGTGCGGGCGTACACCGAACTCCTCGAGGGCCTGGAGGCGCGCTTCACCGACGAGCCCAACCCGACGCTGCGCCGCAAGCAGGCCCGGCAGGCGGCCCGGGCGGTGCTGCCCAACGCGACCGAGACCCGGATCGTGGTCACCGGCAACTACCGGGCCTGGCGGCACTTCATCAAGATGCGCGCGACCGAGCACGCCGACGTGGAGATCCGCGAGCTGGCCGTGGAGTGCCTGCGACAGCTCCAGGGCGTGGCGCCGAACGTCTTCGCCGACTTCGTGATCTCCACCCTGCCCGACGGCACCGAGGTGGCGGCCAGCCCGCACGCCGAGTGACTCCTGCGCCCTTCCCCACCGGGGCTCCGGTGGTCGTCCGCTAGGTTGTGAACATGACGCACGACCACCCTGCCGTCCCGGACCGGGGCGCGTCGCGCCCGTTCGGGCGACTGATCACGGCCATGGTGACGCCGTTCACCGCCGACGGGTCGCTCGACCTGGACGGTGCCGTACGGCTCGCCCAGCACCTCGTCGACGAGCAGGGCAACGACGCGCTGGTGCTCAACGGCACCACGGGCGAGTCGCCGACCACCACCGACGCGGAGAAGGAGAGCCTGATCCGCGCCGTCGTGGAGGCGGTCGGCGACCGGGCCCGGATCGTGGCCGGGGCCGGCACCAACGACACCCGGCACACCATCGAGCTGGCCGCGCAGGCGGAGAAGGCCGGCGCGCACGGCCTGCTGGTGGTCACGCCGTACTACAACAAGCCGCCGCAGAGCGGCCTGCTGCGGCACTTCACCGCGGTCGCCGACGCCACCGGGCTGCCGATCATGCTGTACGACATCCCGCACCGAGCCGGCACCGCGATCGCCACCGACACCCTGGTGAGGCTGGCCGAGCACGGCCGGATCGTCGCGGTCAAGGACGCCAAGGGCGACCTCGCCGCCACCTCGGAGGTGCTGAGCCGCAGCGACCTCGCCTACTACAGCGGCGAGGACTCGCTGACCCTGCCCGCCCTCGCGGTCGGCGCGGTCGGCGTGGTGGGCACCTCGACGCACTTCACCGGCGTGCCGACCAAGCAGTTGATCGAGGCGTACGAGGCGGGGGACGTCGCCACCGCCCGGACGCTGCACCGCCGGCTGCTGCCCCTGTTCACCGGCATCTTCCGTACCCAGGGCGTGATCCTGGTGAAGGCAGGTCTGGCGGCCAGGGGCCTGCCGGCCGGCCCGGTACGCCCGCCGCTGGTGGACGCCACCGCGGCCGAACTGGCCCAGCTGCGCGCCGACTGCGCGGCGGCCGGGCTGCCCCTTCCCGAATGATCGAACGACACGACGGACGCCGGGTGCCGGCGTCGCAGAATGAGGTGGACGCGTGACCGAGGCGCACATCGAGGGCGAACTGCCCCCGCCACTGCCGGAAGGCGGCCTGCGGATCATTCCGCTCGGCGGACTCGGCGCCATCGGCCGGAACATGACCGTCTTCGAGTACGACGGCAAGCTGCTGATCGTCGACTGCGGGGTGCTCTTCCCCGACGTCGAACAGCCCGGTGTGGATCTCATCCTGCCCGATTTCGGCCCGATCCTGGACCGGCTCGACGACATCCAGGCGATCGTGCTCACCCACGGCCACGAGGACCACATCGGGGCGGTGCCGTACCTGCTCGCGCACAAGGCGGACATCCCGCTGGTGGGTTCGCAGTTCACCCTGGCCCTGGTCGAGGCGAAGCTGGCCGAGCGGCGGATCCAGCCGTACACGCTGACCGTGCGGGAGGGGCAGCGGGAGCGGCTCGGCCCGTTCGAGTGCGAGTTCTTCGCGGTCAACCACTCGATCCCGGACGCGCTCGCGGTGGCCATCCGGACCGGTGCCGGCCTGGTGCTGCACACCGGCGACTTCAAGATGGACCAGCTCCCGCTGGACGGCCGGATCACCGACCTGGCCGGGTTCGCCCGGCTCGGCGCGGAGGGCGTGGACCTGCTGCTCTCGGACTCCACCAACGCGGAGATCCCCGGCTTCGTCACCCCCGAGCGGGAGATCGGGCCGGTGCTGGACTCGATCTTCGCGAAGGCCCGGGGTCGGATCATCGTCGCCTCGTTCGCCTCACACGTGCACCGGGTGCAGCAGGTCTTCGACTCGGCCGTCGAGCACGGCCGCAAGGTGGCGCTGATCGGCCGGTCGATGGTCCGCAACATGGGCATCGCCCGCGACCTCGGCCTGCTCAACATCCCGCCGGGCCTGGTCGTCGGCCTGGAGGAGGCCACCAGCCTGCCGCCCGAGCAGATCGTGCTGATGTCCACCGGCTCGCAGGGCGAGCCGATGAGCGCGCTGGGCCGGATGGCGAGCGGCGACCACCGGCACATCACCATCGCCCCCGGCGACACCGTGGTGCTCGCCTCGTCGCTGGTGCCGGGCAACGAGACCTCGGTCTACCGGGTGATCAACCGGCTGGCCCGGGCCGGCGCCGTGGTGGTGCACAAGGACGTGGCCAAGGTGCACGTCTCCGGCCACGCCCCGGCCGGCGAGCTGCTCTACCTGCTCAACGTCACCCGCCCGAGCAACCTGATGCCGGTGCACGGCGAGTGGCGGCACCTGCGGGCGCACGCCCGGCTCGGCATCGAGTCCGGCGTCGCGCCGGACCGGGTGGTGCTCTGCGAGGACGGCGACGTGGTCGACCTGGTCGAGGGGCGGGCCAGCCTGGTCGGCCACGTGAAGAGCCGCTACGTCTACGTCGACGGCCTCGCCGTCGGCGACGTCAGCGAGTCGCTGCTCACCGAGCGGCGGATCCTCGGCGACGGCGGCTTCATCGCCACCACCGTGGTGGTCGACTCGGTCACCGGCAAGGTGGTCGGCGGGCCGACCGTCTCGGCGAAGGGTTTCTCCGAGGACCCGGAGGCGTTCAGCCCGGTGATCCCGCTGGTCACCGAGGCGCTGAACCGGGCCGCCGCGGACGGCATCACCGACCCGCACCAGCTCCAGCAGATCGTCCGGCGCACCGTCGGGCGCTGGGTCAACGACGCGTACCGACGCCGGCCGATGATCGTCCCGACGGTCGTCGAGGTCTGATCCCACCGGCTCCCCACGCCGGTCCACCCGCCGCGGGTGGGCCGGCGTCGCCGTTGCGCGGGTACGGCCGCCCGGTGACCGGGGCGCGCCACGTCCCCGGTCAGGGCAGCGCGGCAACCGCCTCGGCGTACGCGGCGCCGGTGCTGACCGCCGCGGTCACCAGCACCACGAGCTGGGCCGGGGCCACCCCGTGCGCCAGGTCGGTGGTGACGGTGGCGGCCAGTTCCACCGTCCCGTCGCCCGGGTCGTGCAGGTACGCCGCCGGCAGCAGCCGGTCGTGGTTCCACGCGTTGCAGAACGCGTACGCCTCGGCGCGCCGGGCGGCCGGCAGCCGCCGGGTCGCCACCACCCGGGCGTGCAGGATCTCCCCGTCCCGCCCGAGCCGGCGGAACTGGATCACCGCCTCGCCCCAGCGCCCCACCACCGTGCCGTCCGGCTCCACCGCGTACCCGTCCCCGCGTCCGTCGAGGGCGGCGGTGAGCAGCGCCAGGGTCAGCGGAGCCAGCTCATCCTCGCCCGGTGGGCCGGGCTCGGCCGGGTCGTCGTCCGGCCACTCGTCGGCGGCGTCCTCGGCGGGCAGCGGCACCGGCTCGGCGAGCGGGCGATCCGCCAGCCAGGAGGCGATCCGGCCGGACTGGTGCCCGGTGCCGTTGCGGGCGTCGAAGCTGCCGGCCAGCGTGGTGGCGAGCATCTGGAGCTGCCCGCCGAGCGTGGCCAGGTCCACCTCGGCGGCCGGCCGCGGACCGTGCCCGGGGCGGTGGATCCGCCGCCCGCGCAAACCGGCCTCGACGGCCAGCCCGCAGAGCAGCGCGCCCGCCGCCGCGAACTCCATCGCGGCCAGGTCGTCGGCGGTCCGATCCAGCCGGGGCAGTTGCTCGGCCAGAATGTCCAGCCCGCGGGCCAGGTGTCCACCCAGCGCGCAGAACCGCAGGTGTGCGGCGAGCAGCGGGAACGCCTCCCGCTCCCGGCGGTGCCGGCGGTACGCGCGCACGTGCGCCCGGGCGGCGCGGGCCGCCTCGCCGGTGCGCAGCCACGGCAGCAGCGCCACCGCGAGGGCCCGTTCCGGCTGGTCGGTGCAGCCCACCTCGCCGTCGAGCACGGGACGTAGCGCCGCCAGGGCCGCCGCCGGCTCGCCCCAGCCGGCCAGCAACTCGGCCCGGCGGGCCGGGGCGCACCCGGGGCAGCCGGCGATCGGGTCGGGCCCGGCCGACCGTTCCGGCTCGCGGCGCCGCGCCCGACCCGCCGAGCCGGGATGGCCGTCGGGCCAGCGGGCGTACTCCCGGCGGGCGGTCGGCTCGTCGCCGAGGTGGTCGGCGAGCCGGCAGCGCAGCTCGGCCACCGCCTCGGCGTCCGGTCCCAGCCGGTCGGCGAGATCGTCCAACAGGGACCGGGCTTGGTCCAGACCGACCCGGGGGGTGGCGAACAGCGCCTCCACCGCCTGCCGTTGGTGCCGGTGCAGCCGCTCGGCTTCCCCTGGGCGGCCGGCCAGCAGCCCGGGCGTCCGGTCGAGCACGGCCAGGCACCGGCGCACCGGCTCCACCAGCCGCCACCGCTCGCCGAGCTGCAGGTACGCCTCGATCAGCGCGAACCGCGCCGCCAGCGCAGTACGCGGATCGCCGGTCGCGTCGGCCCGCGCGGCGATCCGGTCCAGCTCGGCGCAGCGGGCCTCGCCGTCGGGCAGATCCCGGGCGTCGGCGAGCGCCTGGGCCAGGCCCCGGTCGCGGAAGGTGGTCACCGCAGCGACCCGCCGGGCAGCCGGCCCACCTCAGCGGCGAGCTGGCAGCCGGTGGCGATGCCGCAGTCGATGAGCTGGTCGAGCTGGTGCGGGGTGACGCCGCGTTCCAGGTCGGTGGTCACCTCGCCGCAGACCTGGGCCAGCCCGTCGTCGGCCACGTGCACGAACGCCTTGGGCCAGAGCCGGTCGTGGTTCCAGGAGTTGCAGAACGCGTACAGGTCGGGGACCCGTTCGATGCCGAAACGGTGCCCGGCGACGGTGCGGACCTGGAGCACCTCCCCGGCGCCGCCCCGCCGATAGAACCAGATCAGGCTCTCCTCCCAGCGCCCCACCAGGTCGCCGTCGGCGTCCTCGGCCACCGCGTACCCCCGGTTGACCAGCACGGCGGCGATCAGCTCGCGGGTCAGCGGCCGCAATGCCTGCGGGTGTCCGGCCAGGGGGCCGTCCGGACCGTCCTCGATCTCCGGCGACGCCATCAGGGCATCCCTTCTGAGGCGAATAACACATCGGACGGCGCGGTCCGTGCTGCGACGCGCGGACACGACCCGGAAAAGCGGCGATCTGCCGGGTCTCGCCGTTACCGTGACTGTATGGCGGGCCGTACCTCTCAGGCGAGCCGGCGGCGCGGCGCGTCGCCGCGCGGTACCACGAACAGCCGTGCCCGCCAGCCGGCGAAGAAGGCCACCCGGGCCACCCCGCGGCGGCGCCCGGCGGCGCGGCCGAGTCCCGCCGCCTACCTGGGCCGCGCAGTCGGTGCGATGTGGATGGGCGTGGCGCACGGGTTGGGCTGGGCGGTCCGCGCCGCCGGCCGGCAGGCCGCCTCGGCCCGCGACCTCGACCCGGAGCACCGCCGCGACGGCGCCGGGCTGCTCCTGTTCGGCCTGGCCATCCTCAGCGCGGTGGCCATCTGGTTCGGCGGCGCCGGGCCGGTCGGCGCGCGTCTCGCCGACAGCGTCCGGCTCTTCCTCGGCGCGATCGCGATCGTCGTGCCGGTGCTGCTGATGATCGGCGCCTGGCGGCTGTTGCGGACGCAGGGGGACCCGGCCCACCGCGGGCGCGGACTGGTCGGCTGGGGTTCCATGCTGCTCGCCACCGCGGCGATGCTGCACATCGGACAGGACCCGGTCGACGCGGTGCAGCGCGACTACGCGGGCGGGCTGATCGGCGCCGGCCTCGGCGACCTGCTGGCGGCCGCGATCACCCCCTGGGTGGCGGTGCCGCTGCTTATCCTGCTGCTGGTCTTCGGCCTGCTGGTGGTTACCGCGACCCCGATCAACAAGATTCCGGAACGGCTCGGGCTGCTGGCCGGCTCCCTGGTCGCGCCGCCCGAGGCGGCGGACGCCGAAGCCGAGACGCCGGCCAAGCCGGCCCGCAAGCGGCCGGCCAAGCGCCTTCCGCCGCCGCTGGATCCGGCGGACCTGGACGCCGACCTCGACGGGGTCGACCTGCAGGACACCCTGGTGCTGCCGCGCAAGCCGCCGGCGAAGGTGCCGGCGAGCCGCAAGCCGGCGGAGCCGCCGGAGCACTCGCCGCTGCCCACCCGGGCCGAGCAGCTCGCCCTCACCGGGCTGGCCGGCGACTACACCCTGCCGCCGGCCAACATGCTCGGCAGCGGCGCCGCGCCGAAGAGCCGGAGCAAGGCCAACGACGAGGTGATCGCCGCGCTGACCGGCGTCTTCGAGCAGTTCGACGTGGACGCAGCGGTCACCGGGTTCACCCGCGGCCCGACGGTCACCCGCTACGAGGTCGAGCTGGGCCCGGGCGTCAAGGTGGAGCGGATCACCCAGCTCTCCCGCAACATCGCGTACGCGGTGAAGTCGCCGGACGTGCGGATCCTCAGCCCGATCCCGGGCAAGAGCGCAGTGGGCGTGGAGATCCCCAACACCGACCCGGAGAACGTCTCGCTCGGCGACGTGCTCCGCTCTCGGGCCGCCAAGAGCGACCACCACCCGATGGTGGTGGCGCTCGGCAAGGACATCGAGGGCGGCTACGTGGTGGCCAACCTCGCGAAGATGCCGCACATCCTCATCGCGGGGGCCACCGGCGCCGGCAAGTCCAGTTGCCTGAACACTCTGCTGGTGTCCATTTTGACCCGGGCCACCCCGGACGAGGTGCGGCTGCTGCTGATCGACCCGAAGCGGGTCGAGCTGACCGGCTACGAGGGCATCCCGCACCTGGTGACGCCGATCGTGACCAACCCGAAGAAGGCGGCCGAGTCGCTGGAGTGGGTCGTCCGCGAGATGGACATGCGCTACGACGACCTCGCCGCCAACGGGGTCCGGCACATCGACGACTTCAACCGCAAGGTGCGCAACGGCGAGATCAAGGCCCCGCCGGGCAGCGAGCGGGAGCTGCGGCCGTACCCGTACCTGCTGGTGATCGTGGACGAGCTGGCGGACCTGATGATGGTGGCGCCGCGCGACGTGGAGGACTCCATCGTCCGGATCACCCAGCTCGCCCGGGCCGCCGGCATCCACCTGGTGCTGGCCACCCAGCGGCCCTCGGTCGACGTGGTCACCGGCCTGATCAAGGCGAACGTGCCGTCCCGGCTGGCCTTCGCCACCTCGTCGCTCGCCGACTCGCGGGTCATCCTCGACCAGCCGGGCGCGGAGAAGCTGCTCGGCCGGGGCGACGGCCTCTTCCTGCCGATGGGCGCGTCGAAGCCGGTCCGGATCCAGGGCGCCTGGGTGACCGAGCGCGAGATCCACGACGTGGTGAAGTTCTGCAAGAACCAGCGCGAGCCGGAGTTCCGCGCGGACGTGCTGACCGCCGCGCAGGACAGTAAGAAGAAGATCGACGAGGACATCGGCGACGACCTGGACCTGCTGGTGCAGGCGGTGGAGCTGGTGGTGACCTCGCAGTTCGGGTCCACCTCGATGCTCCAGCGCAAGCTGCGGGTCGGTTTCGCCAAGGCGGGCCGGCTGATGGACCTGATGGAGACCCGGGGCGTGGTCGGGCCGTCCGAGGGCTCCAAGGCCCGCGACGTGCTGGTCAAGCCGGACGAACTGGAGGAGGTCCTGGTCGGCCTGCGCGGTGGCGATGACTGAGCCGCCGGGTGCGCGGGAACTCTTCCCGATCCTCGTCACCGCCGATCTGCCGGCCGCCCTGCGCTTCTACCGGGACCTGCTCGGCGGCGTGGAGACATACCGCTATCCGGCGTCCGGCGAGGTGGAGTTCGTCGCGCTCCAGGTCGGCGCGAGTTCCCTCGGCCTCGGCGTGCCAGACGGGTCGGAGGAACTGACCAACAACCGGGTCCGGCTGTGGGCGTACGTACCGGACTGCGACGCCGCCCACGACCGACTGCGCGACGCCGGGGTGACGGTTCTCGCCGCGCCGGTGGACCAGCCGTGGGGGGAGCGCATGGCGGTCGTCCTCGATCCGGACGGCAACCAGGTCATGCTCGCCGACCGCCGCTGACCTGCCGTGCCGAGCTTGGCATGTGGCCTTCGCTGAGCGTCTGTGGTGGACCGAACCGTCGTCACTCCCGGTGCCCGAGCCGGCCGGTCCGAACGTACCCCGCTGCTGCCTTTGCTCTGCAGCCATCGACGCAACGGTAACGGTTCGTAGCCGCCCCGGCGTGAGCGTGGCGTGGGCTGCTGGCGGAAAGAACCAGCTCAAGCGGGTGCTGCGGATATGGCTGCAGAGCAAAGGCGGCGCTTCGGCAGTGCCGATCTCCCGAACGACCGTCACCATGGGTAACGGGAGGCGACGTTGCGCAGGGTGAGGAGCGGGCGGGCCCGGGCCCGACTTTCCGCCATGCCGCCGGCGCCGCTGCCGGCGTCTCGTCTGCGCGCGGCAGCCGGCACGCGCGAGGGCCCGCCGGTCAACCGGCGGGCCCTCAGCGTCTACGAAGGGTCAGGAGTTCAGGATCGCGTAGCCGATGATCATGCCGAGCACCGCGCCGACCACACCGGCAGCGGCGGCGTACCAGCCGAGCGGCTTGTCGCCCAGGACCGCGCCGACGATGCCGAGGATCAGCCCGACCAGGCCGAACAGCGGCGGCAGGAAGAAGATCGCGATGACCGCGAAGACGAACGCGAGAATGGTGCAGACGCGCGCCGCACTGCTGCGCGGGCGGGCGGTGGCGGGCATGTCAGCCATGGTGTCCTCCGTCAGATCGGTCCCTCGGGTGAGGTGACGGATGACTACCCCCTACCGGCCGGCCACCAAACCGGACGCCGGCACCGTTTCCGGGCCGCTCAGTGGAAGAGCTTGAGGCCCACCACGCCGGCGACCACCAGCAGCAGGCAGCCGATCCGGGGCAGGTTGGCCGGCTCGTGCAGCGCCAGCATGCCGACCAGTGCGGTGCCGGCCGCCCCGATCCCCACCCAGACCGCGTAGCCGGTGCCGACCGGGATGTCGCGCAGGGCGTACGCCAGGCCGGCCATGCTCGCCACCAGCGAGACGCCGAAGACGAACGACGGGAGGGGGCGGCTGAAGCCGGCACTGCGGTCGAGGGCGATCGCCCAGACAGTCTCCAGGATTCCGGAGAGCACCAGCACGATCCAAGCCATGAGATCACCTCTGACGAGCGAGCCCGGCCACCGGGACCGGGACGGGGGCGGTCACGGGGCGTCTTGGCCTCACCGGGTACGCCACCACTCGTCCGGGGCGGCGCGGGGCCGCCGCAGCCGACCGTAGCACCGGCGCCGGCCACCGGCCGATGTGGTGACAAAGCCCACCGTCGGTGGATCTCAAGTTAACTTCAGGTTGCACTATGTTCGCATGGCCCTGCTCTTCTCCGACGAGGACGTCGCCGCCGCGGTGGACGCGCCGCTCACCGTCGCCGCCATGCGGGACGCCCTGCTGGCCGCCTACGAGGGCCGGCTGATCGCCCCGCCCCGGGCGTCCGCCCCGCTGGGCGGCGGCCGGATGGTGCTCACCGCAGGTCACCTCACCGGCGAGTGGTACGGCTTCCGCTCGTACGACACCTTCGGGCACGCGGAGAGCGGGCAGTTGGTCGTGCTGCACGACGCGCGAACCGGAGCGGTGCGGGCGATCGCCGTCGGCGACGAGCTGGGCTCCCGGCGCACGGGTGGGCTGGGTGCGGTGGCCGTGGCCGCCCTGGCCCGCCCCAACGCGGCCACGGTCGGGGTGATCGGCTCCGGCCGCCAGGCGTGGACCCAGGTCTGGGCCACCGCCGCGGTTCGTCCGCTGCGCGAGGTGACCGTGCACAGCCGCTCGGCGGCCCGGCGCGAGGCGTTCGCCGCCCGGGTCCGGGCCGAGCTGGGCGTGCCGGCCCACGCGGTCGCCTCCGCCGCCGAAGCGGTCCGCGACCGGGACGTGGTGGTGCTCGCCACCACCAGCACCACGCCGGTGCTCGACGCCCGCGACCTCGCCCCGGGCACCCACGTCAACACGGTCGGCTTCAAGCAGGTCAACCGACACGAATTCGGCACCGACCTGCTGGACGCCGCCGACCTGCTGGTCACCGACTCGCCGGCGCAGGCCGCCGCGTACGTCCCGCCGATGCTCACCGCCGTCGAGCCGTACGCCGGCCGGCTGCGCGACCTGGGCGCGGTGCTGGCGGGGGCGGTCCCGGGCCGCACCGGCGCGGACCAGATCTCGGTCTTCTGCTCCACCGGCCTGGCCGGCACGGAGGTCTTCCTGCTCGACCGCCTGGCCCGGGTCGGCGCGGCGGCCCGCTGACGCCCGGGCGGCCGGGGGAGGGGCGGCTGATCCCGACGGCCCGCCGTCGCGGGACCCCCGACCCGGCCCGGTACCCTCGGATGGTGTCTGCCACCTCCCCTGCCAACAGCCGTCGCGTCGCCCTGCTGACCCTGGGCTGCGCCCGTAACGAGGTCGACTCGGAGGAGTTGGCCGCGCGGCTGCACGCCGACGGCTGGCAGGTGACCACCGACGGCGAGGGCGCCGACGTGGTGGTCGTCAACACCTGCGGCTTCGTGGAGAAGGCCAAGCAGGACTCGATCCAGACGCTGCTCGCCGCCGCCGACACCGGCGCCAAGGTGGTGGCCGCCGGGTGCATGGCCGAGCGGTACGGCCGCGAGCTGGCCGACAGCCTGCCCGAGGCGCAGGCGGTGCTCAGCTTCGACGACTACCCGGAGATCTCCGCCCGGTTGAACGCGGTCGTGGCCGGCGAGGCGCTGGACGCGCACACCCCTCGCGACCGGCGGGAGCTGCTGCCGCTCACCCCGGTCAAGCGGCGCGACGCGGCGGTGTCGCTGCCCGGTCACGGCACCCCCACCCGGGCTCTCACGGCGACCGACGAGCACACTCCGGCCCACCTCCGGCAGGTGCTGCGGCACCGGCTCGACACCGGGCCGGTGGCCTCGCTCAAGCTGGCCAGCGGCTGCGACCGCCGCTGCGCGTTCTGCGCCATCCCGGCGTTCCGCGGCGCGTTCGTCTCGCGTACCCCGGACGAGCTGCTCGCCGAGGCGGAGTGGCTGGCCAAGACCGGCGTCCGCGAGCTGGTGCTGGTCAGCGAGAACTCCACCTCGTACGGCAAGGACCTGGGCGACCCCCGGGCGTTGGAGAAGCTGCTGCCGCAGCTCGCCGCGATCGACGGGATCGTCCGGGTGCGGGCCAGCTACCTCCAGCCCGCCGAGACCCGGCCCGGCCTGGTCGAGGTGATCGCCACCACGCCCGGCGTGGCACCGTACTTCGACCTGTCGTTCCAGCACTCCAGCGAGCCGGTGCTGCGCCGGATGCGCCGTTTCGGGTCCACCGACCGCTTCCTGGAACTGCTGGCCTCGGCCCGCGCGCTCGCCCCCGAGGCAGGCGCCCGGAGCAACTTCATCGTCGGTTTCCCGGGCGAGACCCGGCAGGACGTGGCCGAGCTGGTCCGGTTCCTGACCGACGCGCGGCTCGACGCGATCGGCGTGTTCGACTACAGCGACGAGGACGGCACCGAGGCCGCCAGCCTGCCCGGCAAGGTCTCCGCCGCCACCGTCAAGCGGCGGTACGACAAGCTCAGCGCGCTCGCCGACGAGCTCTGCTCGCAGCGGGCCGAGGAGCGGCTCGGCTCGACGGTCGAGGTGCTGGTCGACTCGGTCGCCGACGGTGTGGTCGAGGGGCGGGCGGCGCACCAGGCGCCCGAGGTGGACGGCTCGACCACCCTGGTCGCGCCGGTGGGCGGCGGGGTCGACCTGGCCGCGCTGCGCCCCGGCGACCTGGTCCGGGCCACGGTCACCGCGACCGAGGGCGTCGACCTGGTCGCCGTACCGGATGAGATGATCTCGGCGGCGCCCGGCGCGGCGCGGTGACGACGGGCCCGGACGGAGCGGGGGAGCCACGTGGTGCGGTGCCGGGTACGCCACGGCGGCCGGAGCGGGGCACGGCGATGACCGGGGCGGACCCGACCGTGGGTCAGGTGCCCCTGCTCAACGCGGCGAACGTGCTGACCGCGGTGCGGCTGGTGCTGGTGCCGGTCTTCGCCGCCTCGGTGGTCGCCTCCGACTTCACGGACGCGGGCTGGCGGATGGCGGCCTGCCTGATCTTCGTGGTCGCCTCGGCGACGGACCTCGTGGACGGCTGGATCGCCCGTCGGTTCGCGCTGGTGACCTCGCTCGGCAAGGTCGCCGACCCGATCGCCGACAAGGCGCTCACCGGCGCCGCGCTGGTGCTGCTCTCCTGGTACGACCGGCTGCCCTGGTGGGTCACCGTGGTGATCCTGGTCCGGGAGTTGGGCATCACCGCGCTGCGCTTCTGGGTGATCCGGCGCGGGGTGATCGCGGCCAGTCGGGGCGGCAAGATCAAGACGGCGCTCCAGATCCTCGCCATCACCTGGTACCTCTGGCCGATGCCGGAGCCGCTGGCCGTCGTCGGCCCGTGGATCATGGGTGCCGCGGTCGTCGTCACCGTGCTGACCGGCTTCGACTACATCGCCCAGGCCCTCCGCCTCCGCCGCCGCCCGATCCCCTGACCGCACCCGCCCCGCCCTCGCCCGGGTCGGCGATCATGAGTTCGTTGCCCCCGGGACCGGCGTGTCATGGCGATGACTCCGTGCTCGACGGATCGGTGGGGAGGATGAGTAGGCCGAGGTGGGTCGGGAAGGGACTGGGCATGGATGATCGGGATGCGCGGGGGGAACGCCCCGTCGGCAGTCCGGCGGCCGGGGTGGTGCACAGCCTGTCGGAGCGGCACGAGACGTTGGCCACCGTCGAGTCCCTCACCGGCGGCCTGCTCTCCGCCTCGATCGTGGAGATCGCCGGGGTGAGCGGGACGTACCGGGGCGGGCTGGTGGTCTACGCCACCGAGCTGAAGGCGCAGCTGGCGGGCGTACCCGAGGATCTGCTGGCGGAGCGGGGACCGGTCGACCCGGACGTGGCCGTGGCGCTCGCCGAGGGCGGGCGGCGCCGCTGCGGCGCCGACTGGGGGCTGGCCACCACCGGGGTGGCCGGGCCGGAACCGCAGGACGGCAAGCCGGTCGGCCTGGTGTACGTCGCGGTCGCCGGGCCCGGCGGCGCCCAGGTACGCCAGCTCGACCTCGACGGGGGCCGCGCGCACATCCGGTCGGCCGCGGTGATCGAGGCGCTGCGACTGCTCGCCGACCGGCTGCACGCCGCCAACGAGCGGGAGGCCGAGGCCGCCGATGCCGGTCCGACGGAGGCCGCCGACCGGGCCGGGGTGGGGCGTCGGTGAGCCGGATGCCCACCGCCCGGCCGAGGGTCGCCCGACCGGCCCGCGCGGCGGGGTCGGCGATTGAAGGGGCGGGGCGGGATGTCGCCGGGGCGGCTAACGGGTACGGTTGCGGGAAGGCTCCGACGGACGACGTCGGCGCCGGGGCGGTCCACCGCGTCCGGCGCGGCACGACCGGCCGGAGATGGTGGTCCCGTCAGGGGGAGGTGCGATGGTCCTGCTACGCCGGGTGATCGGTGACGCACTGCGGGCGCGCCGGCAGGGGCAGCACCGCACCCTCCGCGAGGTCTCCTCCGCCGCCAACGTGAGCCTCGGTTACCTCTCCGAGATCGAACGCGGCCAGAAGGAAGCCTCCAGCGAGCTGCTGGCCGCGATCTGCGACGCGCTCGGCGCCCGCCTGTCCGAGCTGCTCCGCGAGGTCAGCGACACGGTCGCCCTGGCTGAGCAGCTGCCGGGCGTGCTGGTGCCGGTGGCCGACCAGCCGGTCGAGTCGACCCCGGTCGCCCCGCCCGCCGTCCGCAAGGCGACCAACCGGAGCGTCCGCCAGGTCGCCTCCGACGGGTCGGTCGCCGTCCAGGTCCGCCAGGACTCGCCGCTCAAGGCGACGCTGCGCAGCACCCGGGTCCGCCCCGCGGACCGGGACGTGGTCTGCGCCGCCTGATCCGCTCAGTCGCGCCATGGCCGCCGGTGGCGGACGCCGCGTACTGTTGATCAGGGTCGTACGGGTGCCGCGCTGGCGTCGGGCTGGGACGATGGAGGCTCACCGCGCGGCCCGCCGGTCGACCCGCCCGGCCGGGGCAGCGGCGCGACGCTACTGAGGGGACAACGCGGAGATGGCGAACCCGTTCGTCAAGGGTTGGAAATACCTGATGGCGCTCTTCGGCTCGAAGATCGACGAGCACGCCGACCCGAAGGTGCAGATCCAGCAGGCCATCGAGGAGGCCCAGCGGCAGCACCAGGCGCTGGTCCAGCAGGCGGCCGCGGTGATCGGCAACCAGCGCCAGCTCGAGATGAAGCTGTCCCGGCAGATGTCCGAGGTCGAGCAGTTCCAGGCCAACGCCCGGCAGGCCCTGGTCCTGGCCGACCAGGCCCGGGCCCGGGGCGACGAGGCCGAGGCAGGGCGGTACGAGCAGTCCGCGCAGCTGCTCGCCACCCAGCTGGTCTCCGCCGAGCAGGCCGCCGAGGACCTCAAGACGCTGCACGACCAGGCGCTCGGTGCGGCCGCGCAGGCCCGCAAGGCGGTCGAGAACAACTCGATGATCCTCCAGCAGAAGCTGGCCGAGCGGACCAAGCTGCTCAGCCAGCTCGAGCAGGCCAAGATGCAGGAGAGCGTGGCCCGCTCGCTGGAGTCCATGTCCGCGCTCACCGCGCCCGGCACCACCCCCTCCCTGGACGAGGTCCGGGACCGGATCGAGCGCCGGTACGCCACCGCGATGGGCCGGGCCGAGCTGGCCGGCAACTCCGTCGAGGGCCGGATGCTGGAGATCCAGAAGGCCACGCTCGACTCCGCCGGGACGGCGAGACTGGAGCAGATCCGGTCGAGCATGGCCGGCGAGCGGCTCACCGGCCGGCAGGAGTCCCCGGCGGTCGGGCAGCCGGCGGCCGCGCCCGCCGCCGACCCGGCCGCCGCCGCCCGGCTGGACCAGATCCGGGCCAGCATGAGCCGCGAGCACGGCGCCGGGGAGAGCACCACCGGCTGAGAGGCGGGGGAGACCGATGGCCGACGAGCGGAACCGACACTTCCGCCGGCTGCGCCGGTTGCGGCGCTCCGCCCGGCGGTGGAGCGTCCTGGCCGGCGGGCTCGGCGGCGCGGCGGCGGTGCTGACCCCGTACGCCGGGATCGGCCTGCCGGACGCCGTCTGGGCCGGTGCTGCGGGCAGCGCCATCGCCGTCGCCGCCTGGCGCTGGGCCGACCTCCGCGCGCTGGCCGCCGCGCCGGCACCGCCGGCCCTCGACCCGGCCGAGGCCGCCGCCCGCTCCCGTGCCCGGCTGGTCGCCGCCGTCGAGCGGCTGCCCGTCGGCCCGGGCGTCCTGTCCGAGGTACGCCGGGTCCGCTCCCGCCTGGCGCTGCGCGGCACCTCCGCAGCCACGGCTTGGGCCCGGCTGGACCGGGCGGCGCTGACCCTGGCCGGGATGACCGGGCGGCTGACCGGGCTGGCCGAGCCGGCGGTCCAGGAGGCCGCCGAGGCCGACCGCTCCCTGCGCGACCTGGCCAACCGGGTGGCCAGCGTGGAACGGGCCCTCAAGCTCGCCCCGGCCGAGGCCCACGGGTCGCTCGCCGAGGCGCACGGCACCCTGGCCGCCCAGCTCGAGAGCGGGGTCGCCGCGTACGAGCGGCTGGTGGTGGCCGCCGCCGGCTACGTCGCCGAGGACGTCCGGCCCAGCACCGAGCACCCGGCCGCCGCCCGCCTCACCGAGGCGACCGACCTGCTGCACGGCGTGGCCTCGGCCCTGGCCGAACTCCGCACCGCCCACCCCCCACTCCGCACCCCCTGACCGACCTGTGTTGATCAAGAAGTTTGCGTCCGGACCGCGCGAATTCCTGACGTAAACCTCTTGATCAACGCAGCGGGTGGTCAGTCGGGGGTGGTGATGGGGATGGGGCCGGTCCAGGCGGACGTGCCGACGACGTTGAACGACCTGATCCGGTAGTGGTAGGTGACGCCGCGGGCCAGCCCGGTGTTGGTGAACCCGCGGCCGGTGACGCTGAAGGCGGACAGTTCGCGGGTGAATCCGGGGTCGATCGCGCGCTGCACCACGAAGCCGGACCCGGGCCCGGTGGGCGTGCTGGCGGACCAGCTCAGGATCACCGTGGCGGTGTCCGGGGCGGGTGCGGTCGCGGTGGCGCACACCCCGGTCGGCACTCCGGGCCGGGGCGGGGTGGTCACCGTCGCCACCGTGGACCAGGGTGAGGCGGCACCCAGGTAGGTGGTGCGTACCCGGTAGTAGTACGTGGTGTCCGGGGCGACCGCCGCGTCGAGGTGGGCGTCGCCGACCGCGATGGCGGTGGTGCCCGGCCCGCTGGTGAACGTCGGGTTGGTGGCCCGCTGCACGTCCACCCCGGTGGCGAAGGAGCGGTTTGCCCAGCGCAGCGCGACCCGCAGCGGTGCGGCCGGCGGCACCGCCGCGGTCAGCTTCGCCGGCGAGGTGAGCTGCACCGACGCCGGGACGCTGTTCGACCAGGCCGAGCAGCTGACCGCGTTCTCCGCCCGGATCCGGTAGTGGTAGGTGACCCCGGGCGTCACCGTCGCGTCGGTGTACCGGGTGGCGGTGGCCGCCACGGTGATCTCGGTGAGCCCGGCGGTGAACGTGGTGTCGGTGGCCCGCTGCAGCAGGTGACTGGTGGCCGGCGGGCGGCTGCCGTTGCCCGTCCAGGCGAGCGCGATGGCCGGCAGCACGGTGGCCGACCCGGGCGCCGGAGTGGCGGTCAGCCCGGTCGGCGCCTTGGGGGCGACCCGCACCACCAGGGGCCGGCTCATGCCCTGGTCGCGCAGCCCCGCCGACCGGGTCTGCCAGCGATACTCCCAGCCCAGGTTGACCAGCTGGTTGACCACGGTGGCGGGCCGCCCGTCGATCGGACTGACCGGGCTGCCGTCGAGCCGGACGCCGGCCGGCCGGGTGGGGTCGAGCAGCCGTACGCTGTCGCCGATCTTGAACGGCAGGCCGGGCAGGACCGGGCGCAACGCCACGATCACGTCCTCCCGGGGGTTGACCCGGACGGTCTCCTTCCAGCCCAGCTCGTTGGGGTCGGGCGGGCGCAGCGTGCCGTCCCAGCCGACCCGGTTGACCAGTTGCAGATCGCAGCCGTCGACGTGCACCGGCTGGGTACCCGGGGCGTCCCCGACGATCCGCCACAACTGGGTGCCGTCGACCGGGGCGCCCACCGGCACGGTGGGGTCGGTCGCGTACAGCACCTCGGTGGCCGGGTCGACCGGCCCGAGCGGCAGGGTGGCCGGGGCCAGCGGGCCGGCGTGCGGGTGACCCACGCCGAGCCGCCCCACCGTCCGGCCGTGCCGGGGTTCGAACACCTGCCCGACCGACTTCACCGCCAACGGCAGGGTCACCGGGGTGACCGCGCCCACCGGGGTGAAGGTCACCGAGGTGGTGCGCGCCGGCACGAGCGTTTCCCGAGGCGTCAGCGTGCCGAAGGCGGCGTCGTACGCCGGCTGCGGCACGATCGGCGGCTGCTGGCTCTCCGCGTACGCGCCGGGCAGGCGGGCGGCCAGCCGGGCCAGGTCGTACGGTGGCGCCGGGGTGCCCGCCACCCGGAACTGGAGCAGGGTCCGGGTGTTCGGCCCGTAGCCGGGCTGGGCGGCGGGGAGGCCGCCGATCGGGGTGCGGTCCAGGGCGTCGGTATGGTGGTCGTAGCGGGGATCGAACCGGGGCAGCGGGGCCGGGCAGTCGTTGTAGAGGATCAGGGTGCTGCCCGGGGGGACGGCGGAGAAGTCCACCACCACGTCGGCCCGCTCGCCGGGGGCGAGCAGCAGGGTGTGCCCGTCCACGTTGAGCACGGTCGGGTCCTGGCGGTCGTAGCGGTAGCCGATCGGCCGGTTCACCAGCACCACCGGGGCGGGCAGCAGGCCGCACTCGTTGCCGACCTGGATCAGGTCCGGGCCGGCGGCGCGCGGGTCCGGCACCCCGCCGTCGCGCCCGTCGGTGGGCCAGTACGCCGGCCGCCCGGCCGCGTGGACCGCCTCGACCATCGGCACCTCCCCGGCCTCCGGCTCGGCCAGGTCGCCGTCGTCGGTCCACATCGGCTCGTCCGAGCACGCCCGGTAGAGCTGGAGGTGGAGGCTGCGGTCCGCGCAGGCGTTGAGGATCCGGAACCGGTACGCCCGCGGCGCCACCAACAGGTACGGGTAGGCCACCCCGTTCACCAGCGGGGTGTCCCCGTACGCCTCGGGGACGGCCGACGGGTGCGGCACGCCCGGTGCCAGCGGCGGTTCCTCCGGTTCGGCGACCGGGTCGTGGTGCGGGTTCGGCACCGGGGCGACCCACGGGCTGCCGCCGCCGTCCGGGTCGTGTGTCCACGGCCCGTAGTCCCAGCGGCCGGTGGGGTTGCTGCCGGTGCGGCGATAGGGGTTCTGCCGTGGCTGGTAGACGTGCGGGTGCCAGAGGCTGCCCTTGGCGCCCCAACGGTCCCGGTCCCAGGTCGGGTCCTGGTCGGCGAGCTGCGCGTCGTCCGGTACGAACGTCTTGTCCTGGATCACCAGCGGCAGCTGCTCGGCGGGGAGCACCCCCTCGTCGACCAGCCGCTCCTCGGCCGGATCGGTGAGCAGGTAGGGGGCGAGCTGCCCGGAGTAGACGGTGAGCCGGGACAGGCCGAGCGTGTTGTCGTGCAGCCACATCAGCCGCCCGCTCTGCTCGTTCGGGAAGTAGAGCGTGGTGGCCCCGGCGCCCGGCGGCGGCATGTCCGGCACCGGGACGACCCCCACCCCGGTCGGGTACGGGGTGATCTCGCCGGCCGGGGTGACCCACTGCCACGGGTTGCCCGCGCTGATCCAGGCGGTCTGCGCGCCGGCCAGGTGCGGCACCGCCCGGTTCTGCGGGTACGGCGCCGGACCGTCCCGCGGCCCGGTCCCGGCCCCGTCGACGGTCTCGTCGACCGGCAGGAAGAGCTCGCCGGCCCGCCCGGTCGGTAGCTGGTTGATGAACTTGATCCGCACCGGCCGGCCGCGGCGGGCCAGGATCAGCGGCCCGAGGTGCCAGGGCCGGTCCGGCGGGCTGACCGTGTTGTGCCCGGACGGGTCGGTGCCCAGGTTGAGCTGGCGATAGCCGCGCAGCCGGGTGGCGGGCAGGTCGCGGTGCAGGCGTTGCGCGTACTCCTGGAGCCCGATCTCGTAGTAGTCGCAGCCGGGCCAGCTGATGGTGTCCGGCACCGCCACCGGCAGCCGGGCGTCCAGCCCGGCGGCGGCCGGCGACGGCTCCAGATCGCTGCGCGGGTTGTCGAACGCGGGCACCGGCAGCGCGTCGACGAACTTGCGGATGCCCGTTCCGGGTACCGGCCGGCCGGCCTGGTCGAGGGTCGGTAGCGGGCTGCCGGCGAAGTTCGGCACCGGGCCGAAGCAGCGGGGCACGGCGGCCGGGTCGAGGCTGGCCGGCGCCGGCCCGGTCTCCTCCTCGGCGAGCCGGGCGGAGGGCACGGTCGGCGTATTGTCCTCGACGGCCCGGACGGCACGGTCCGCCCAGCCCGGCCGGAATCTGCGGAACAGGGCCATGGCTCTCCCCGGGATCGGGGCGCGCCCGCCGCCACCGCGGCGTGGCGGGGCGTACGCGCTGCTGACGATGGGTGAGCAGTCAACCGCAGCATGCGACGCCGAAGCCGGTGAGGGAAGTACCCAATCGTCCCAATCTCGGGCGATCTTGCCGGTTCGTGGAAGTTCCACGGGCCGGCCGCCGGTGTCACCTGGCGAAGCGGATCTCCACCCGCCAGTGCCGAGCCTGGCCCTCCGGGCCGGTGGCGCGGAGGTCAGGGGCGGTCCGGCTGGCAGGCCGGGCACCAGTAGGTGATCCGCTCTCCCTGCTCCGCCTTGCGGATGGCGGTGCCGCAGCGCCGGCAGGGCTGGGCCCGCCGGCCGTACACGTAGCTGGTCTGCCCCCGGTGCAGCGAACCGGTGGTGCTCTGCGTCCAGCGACCCCGGTTGGCGGCGAGCAACCGCTGCGCGAGGGCGACCGTGCCGGCCAGGTCGGGCACCGCCCCGACCGGGGTCCACGGCGAGACCCCGCGCAGGAAGAGCACCTCACACTTGTAGAGGTTGCCCACCCCGGCCAGGTTGCGCTGGTCCAGCAGCGCCTCGCCGATGCTCTCGTCCGGGTGGGCGGCCAGCCGGCGGACCGCCTCGTCCGGGTCCCAGTCCGGGCCGAGCAGGTCCGGCCCCAGGTGGCCGACCAGCGACTCCTCCGCCGCGGTCGGGATGAGCGCCAGCTCGTGCAGGTGGTAGCCGACGGCGACCGCGCCGGGGGAGCGGAGCACCGCCCGGATCAGGTGTGCCGGCCGGGCCGCCCACCGCTCGCCCGGGGCGTACGCCCGCCAGGCGCCGTCCATTCGCAGGTGCGAGTGCAGGGTCAAGTCCCGCCCGCCGTCGGTGCGCCCGTCGGGAGCGGTGAGCCGGAGCAGCAGGTGCTTGCCCCGGCTGGCCGACTCCCGGACGGTCCAGCCGGTCAGGTCGGTTGCGGCGAGCTGCGGCACCCGGAAGTCGGAGCCGGTGAGCCGGGTGCCGGCCAGGGCGCGCTGGAGGACGCGGGCGGTGTTCCAGACGGTGTCACCTTCGGGCACCTCCCCATCCTCCCTCGCCCGCCCGGGCCCGCACCGGCCCGGACTGGGGCTCAGCCGTGGGTCACCGTCACCACGTCCCCGGGACGTACGCCGAGCCGGTCCACCGCCCGGCCCGTGTTGACCGCGACGGCGAGCAGGCCGGCGGAGTCCGGGTACACCACCAGCTCCCCGACCGGGGCGTCGGCGAAGGTGCGCCCGCGCACCGCGAGGGCTCCCGTGACGGCCTCGGCGACGGCCTCAGGTCGCGGCGCGGCGTCAGGCGCGCCGAGCTGAGGCTGTCGTAGCGGCGCGGCGTCAGGCGCGCCGAGCTGGTGTGGTCGGTCGGCCCGGCCGGTCACCCGGACCCGGTCCGGCAGCCCGTCGAGGAGGTCGGCCGGGGCGGCGAGTTGGACGTTGCCGAAGTGGTCCACGGTGAGCACCTCGGCGGCGAACCCGTCGGCGGTGCGGTGGAGCACCGGTGCGGGCAGCCGGACCAGCGTCGCCGGGTCCAGCGCCGGGCCGGCCTCGGCGAGCGGTGCGCCGAGCGCGAGACGGGCGGCGACCGGTGCGAAGACGTCCCGGCCGTGGAAGGTGCGGGAGACCGTGGGAGCCAGCCACGCCGGGTTGGTCAGCTCGACCGCGGCGGCGATTCCGCCGAGTGCCGCGGCGGCGTCGAGCAGCAGGCCGTTGTCCGGCCCGACGAGCAGCCCGTTCGGGGTGGCCAGGCCGATCGCCCGGCGTGCGGTGCCGACACCCGGGTCGACCACCGCCACGTGCACCCCCTCGGGCAGGTACGGCACGGTCTGCGCGAGCACCACCGCGCCCCGGCGGACGTCCGCCGGTGGCACCAGGTGGGTCACGTCGATCACCCGGGCGGCCGGGGCGAGCCGGGCGAGGACCCCGTGGCACGCCGCCACGAACCCGTCGGCGAGACCGTAGTCGGTGGTCAGCGAGATGCAGGTGGGCCGGAACATGCGGGGAAGGCTATCCGGCGGGCCGGTGGGAGCGGAACGGCTGACGCCGCCCCTATCGGGTGGAATGTGACAATGTTTCGCCAAACTGGCGATCGGCTCCCGATCGGGGTGGAAGGGTCGCTATGGGCGTCCGAGACTCGGTACCGCCGAGGGCTCCACGAATTTCCATGCGCCGAGCATTGACGCCCACGCCTGCGCCCGCGCCGTCACCCGCCCTTTCTCGCGGACGCTGGTCCCTGTCACTCGATCGAGAGGAGCAGCATGGCGACGAGGATGGCGCGGCTGGTGACCGCCGGGGCGGTGGCCGCGGCCACCGCCGTCGGCAGCCCGGCGTGGGCCCACGACGGCGGCCATGAGAGGCACCGGACGCCCGAGTTCGACGTGATCAACCAGGTCTCGGACCAGGCGTTGAAGCAGGATTCCCGAAGACCACCGCTGGTGGATCCGAACGCGGTCAACACCTGGGGCCTGGCCCTGGGGCCGGACACGCCGTTGTGGGTGGCCAACAACGGCACCGACACGGCCACCGTCTACAGCGGCGGGGTGGACGGCGCGCCCGTCAACAAGGTCAACATCACGGTCAGCGTGCCCGGTGGGCCGACCGGCGCGGTGTTCAACGACACGGACGGCTTCGCGGTGCCGGACGGGGGTGGCAACGCGCCCGCCAGGTTCATCTTCGTCACCGAGAGCGGCGACGTCATCGCGTGGAACCAGAAGGCGGGCGCCAATGGAGTCGTCGTCGCGCACGGGGAGGAGGGTGCGGTCTACAAGGGAGCGACCCTGCTGCATACCGACTCCGGCAACTTCCTGCTCGCCGCCGACTTCCACAACGCGCGGATCGACGTGTTCGACGAGGACTTCGACAAGGTCGACCTTTCGGACCGCCGGTTCCAGGACCGGGACCTGCCGGAGGGCTTCGCGCCGTTCAACGTGTTCGCGGTCGGGGAGGCGGTCTACGTCAGCTACGCCAAGCAGGACGCGGCGGCCCACGACGACGTGCCCGGTGAGGGGCTCGGCTTCGTGGACCTCTTCACCGACTTCGGTCGCCGCGTGTGCCGGGTCGCCAGCAGGGGGACGCTCGACGCGCCGTGGGGCATGGCCATCGCGCCGAAGAGCTTCGGCCGGTTCGCCGGTGACCTGCTGGTGGGCAACTTCGGCGACGGCAAGATCAACATGTTCGACGGGAACGAGTTCGAGGGCCTGCTGCGGGACGACGACGGCGACGTCATCACGATCGACGGTCTCTGGGCGCTGCTGCCGGGGACCGAGCAGACCGGCGGCGAGGGAACCCTCTGGTTCAGCTCGGGGCCGGACGACGAGCAGCACGGCCTGGTGGGTCAGCTGATCCGGGCGAACTGACGGCCGGCTGTCCGCTGCCGCGCCCCCGGGACCACCCCGGGGGCGCGGCGCCGTTCGCGCGCCCGTGCGGCTCGCCGCCGGCCGCCAGCCGCCGGCCGTCGGACGCTGGACGTCGGACGCCGGTCGTGCTTCGGCGGGAGGCGCGAGGGTCAGCCGCGCAGGCGCAGGCCGCGCGGAGTGGCTCGGAAGCCGGCGGCGGTCAGCGCGTCGCGCAGCGGCGAGGAGTGCACCGCCTCGCCGTCGGCGCGCTCTACCGAGATGGCGCCGAGGGCGCCGGAGTGCACCGCGTCGGCGAGCGCCTTGCCCGCCGCGGCGAGCAGGTCGACGTCATCGGTGAACGACAGCAGGGTCCGCCCGCCCCGCTCCACGTAGAGCACCGGCTCCCCGCCGACCAGCACGACCAGCGCGCCGGCCTTGCGTCCGGCCCGGTGCCCGGTGGCCGGCGTCGTGCCGTCGCCGGAGTCGACCACCCGTTCCGGCCACGGCAGCGCCGCGCCGTACGGGTTGGCCGGGTCGGTGGCGGCGAGCACCAGGGTCGGCCCGCCCGGGCCACGAGCGCCGTCGGCCGGGTCGGCCAGGGCGCGGATCCGGTCCACCGCCCCGGGCACCGCGAACTGGGCCGCGCCCAGCCCTTCCACGAAGTAGCCCCGGCGCGCGGCGCCGCGTTCCTCCAACGCGGACAGCACCGGGTAGACCGCGGCGAAGCCGCCGGTGACCTGCTCGGCCATGACCGCGCCCCGGGTGACCACGCCGTGCCGTTCCAGCAGCAGGTCGGCGAGGGCGGCGGCCCGGCGGGTCGGGTCGAGGTCGCGATCGGGCAGCCGGGACCAGCGGCCGGCGACGGTGGGCGGGCCGCCGCGGCTGGGCAGCGCCACCCGGCCCGGCCGGCGGTAGCGGGTGCGCGGCGCGGACGGCCGGGACCGGTGCGCGCCGCCCCCGCCGAGCACCGCCCGCAGCGGGGCGAGCGTGTCGTTGGTGAGGTGCCCGGCCCAGACCAGATCCCAGATCGCCGCCGCCAGCGCGGCGTCGTCGGTCGAGCCGATCCGGTCGGACAGGGAACGGAAGAAGAGCGCCTGCCCGTCGGCGAGCGCGCCCAGCACCGCCTCGTGCAGCGGGGTGCGGGTCAGCGCCTCGTCCGGCGGCGGGAGCAGCAGCGGCGCGGCGTCCGCGTACGCCAGGGTGATCCAGCCGTCGCCGCCGGAGATCGCCCCGGACCCGGCCCACACCACCTCCCCGCTGGCGCAGAGCTCGTCGAGCTGGGCGGGGGAGTAGTCGGCGACCCGGGCGGGCAGCACCAGCCGTTCCAGCGCCGACGCCGGCACCGCGGCGCCCTGCAGCTGCTCCACGGTGGCGGCGACCGCCTCCACGCCCCGCGCCGACGAACCGACCTGCTGCCAGCGGGGCAGGAACGCGGCGAGGGCGCGCGGCGGCACCGGCTCGATCTCCCGCCGCAGCGCCGCGAGGGACCGCCGGCGCAGCAGCCGCAGCACCTCGGCGTCGCACCACTGGCTGCCGACGCTGTCCGGGGCGAACTCGCCGGAGACCACCCGCCCGGTGGCGGCGAGCCGGCGCAGCGCCTGCTCGACCACGAACACCCCGAGCCCGAACCGGGCGGCGCAGGTGGCCGCTGCGAACGGGCCGTGGGTCTTCGCGTACCGGGCGACCAGGTCACCGAGCGGGTCGGCCACCGGCGCGAGGTATGCCTCGGCCACCCCGACCGGCAGTGCCACGCCGAGCGCGTCCCGCAGCCGGGCCGCGTCCTCCACGCCCACCCAGCGTTCCTCGCCGGCGATCCGGACCCGCAGCACCCGCCGGGCCGCCGCCAGCTCGTCCAGCCAACCGGCGGGTACGCCCCGCTCGGCCAGCTCGGCGTCGCTCAGGTCGCCGACCACCCGGAGCAGCTCCACCACGTCCTCGGCGTCGCGGGGGCGGCGTTGCTCGGTGCGCCAGCGCAGCTGCCGCTCGGTCTCGGCGAGCACCGTCGGGTCGAGCAGCTCCCGCAGGTCGACCCGGCCGAGCAGCTCGCCGAGGAGCCCGGAGTCGAGGGCAAGGGCGGCGGCCCGGCGCTCGGCGAGCGGCGCGTCGCCCTCGTAGAGGAACGCGCCGACGTACCCGAAGAGCAGCGAGCGGGCGAACGGGGACGGGCGCTCGGACGCCACCTCGACCAGGCGTACCTTGCGGGCCGCCAGGTCGCGCATCAGCTCGGCGAGCGCCGGCTGGTCGAAGACGTCCTGCAGGCACTCCCGGGCGGCCTCCAGGGTGACCGGGAAGTCGGCGTACTCCCGGGCGACGTCGAGCAGCTGGGCGGCCCGCTGGCGCTGCTGCCAGAGCGGCTGCCGGCGGCGCGGGTCGCGGCGGGGCAGCAGCAGCGACCGGGCCGCGCACTCGCGGAAGCGGGCGGCGAAGAGCGCCGAGGTGCCGACGGACTCCTCGACGAGCTGGGCGATCTCGTCGGGCTCGAAGACCACCACGTCGGCGCCGGGTGGCTCGTCGGCGGTGTCGGGCAGCCGCACCACGATGCCGTCGTCGGCGGGCATCACCTGGGCGTCCACCCCGTACCGCTCGGCGAGCCGGCGGCCGATGGCGAGCGCCCAGGGGCCGTTGACCCGGGCGCCGAGCACCGAGTGCACGGCCAGCCGCCAGTCGCCCAGCTCGTCGCGGAACCGCTCGACCACCACCGTCCGGTCGTCGGGCAGCGCCCGGGTGGCCTCCTTCTGCTCCCGCAGGTATGCCATCAGGTTGCCGGCGGCCCAATCGTCCAGCCCGCCCGCGCGTAGCGCGGCGACGGCGTCGGAGTCGCTCTGCCGCAGCAGCGCCCGGATCCGGGCGCCGATCGCCCTGCCCAGCTCGACCGGGCGGCCGAGCTGGTCGCCCTTCCAGAACGGCATCCGGGCGGCCTGCCCGGGGGCGGGGGAGACCAGCACCCGGTCGGGGGTGATCTCCTCGATCCGCCAGGACGACGAGCCGAGCAGGAAGACGTCGCCGACCCGGGACTCGTAGACCATCTCCTCGTCCAGCTCGCCGACCCGGGCGGCCCGTTCGGCGCCGGCCAGGAAGACCCCGAACAGCCCCCGGTCGGGGATGGTGCCGCCGCTGGTCACCGCGAGCCGCTGGGCGCCGGGCCGGCCGGTGAGCACGTCGGTGGCCCGGTCCCAGACCAGCCGGGGCCGCAGCTCGGCGAAGGCGGTCGACGGGTAGCGCCCGGAGAGCATGTCGAGCACGGCGTGCAGCGCCGAGTCGGGCAGCTCGGCGAAGGGGGCCGCCCGGCGGACCAGCACGGCCAGGTCGCCGAGCAGCCAGGGCTCCAGGGCCACCATCGCCACGATCTGCTGGGCCAGCACGTCCAGTGGGTTGCGCGGGTAGTGCAGTTCCTCGATCGCGCCCTCGGCCATCCGCTCGGCGACCACGGTGCAGGAGAGCAGGTCGCCGCGGTGCTTCGGGAAGACCACGCCCCGGGAGACCGCGCCCACCTGGTGCCCGGCCCGGCCGACCCGTTGCAGGCCGGCGGCGACGCTCGGCGGGGCCTCGATCTGCACCACCAGATCGACCGCGCCCATGTCGATGCCGAGCTCCAGGCTGGAGGTGGCGACCACGGCGGGGAGCTGCCCGGACTTGAGCGCCTCCTCGATCTGCTTGCGCTCCTCGCGGGAGACGCTGCCATGGTGGGCCCGGGCGATCACCGGTGGTGCGCCCGCCGCCGCCCCCGACTGCGCCATCACCTCGGCCGGCTGCCGGGGCGCGCGCAGCGGCCCGCGCCGCGGACCGCCGTCGGCGGCCGCCGGGCCGTCGTCCCACCCCGGCCGATCGGGTACGCCCACCGGCCTGCCGCCCTGCGCCACGTGGCCGCCGCCCGGGGCGCTTGCCGCCTCCAGTTCCTCGGCGGCCAGCTCGTTGAGCCGGGCGCAGAGCCGTTCGGCGCTGCGCCGGGAGTTGGTGAAGACGATGGTCGACCGGTGCGACCGGACCAACGAGAAGACGCGTTCCTCGACGGCCGGCCAGATCGACGGCCGGCGCGGGCCGGGGCCGCCGAGATCGTCCTCCGGCGGCTCCTGCTCGTCGAGGCGGGTCAGGTCCTCCACCGGCACCTGCACGCTGACCTCGATGGTCTTGCTGCTGGCCGGCTGCACCACGTCGACCGGGCGGGCCCCGCCGAGGAAGTGGGCGCAGCCGTCGACCGGCCGGACGGTGGCGGACAGGCCGATCCGCTGTGCCGGCGCCTCCAGCAGCGCGTCGAGGCGTTCCAGGGAGAGCGCCAGGTGGGCGCCGCGCTTGGTGCCGGCGACCGCGTGCACCTCGTCGACGATGACCGTCCGTACGCCGCGCAGTGAGTCCCGGGCGGCGGAGGTGAGCAGCAGGAACAGCGACTCCGGCGTGGTGATCAGGATGTCCGGCGGGGTACGCGCGAAGGACCGGCGCTCGTCGGCCGGCGTGTCGCCGGTGCGCATGCCGACGGTGATCTCCGGCGGGGTGAGACCGAGCCGGGTGGCGGCCTGCCGGATGCCGGCCAGCGGGGCGCGCAGGTTGCGTTCCACGTCGACGGCGAGCGCCTTGAGCGGGCTGACGTAGAGCACCCGGCAGCGCTGCCGGGGCTCGGCCGGCAGCGGTTCCTTGGCCAGCCGGTCCAGTGACCAGAGGAACGCGGCCAGGGTCTTGCCGGAGCCGGTCGGGGCGACGACCAGGGCGTTGCGCCCGGCCGCGACCGACCGCCAGGCGCCGGCCTGGGCGGCGGTGGGTCGCGCGAAGGCGGCGGTGAACCACTCCCGGGTCGCCGCGCCGAAATCCGCCAGCACCGCCGCGTCCCCGCCGGTCACCTCGTCCGCCACGCTCCCATCCTGCCTCGCCGATGTGACATTCGGCCCGCAGCGAGCGCTGTTCTGTCCGGCTCAGCCGCTTACGCGGCGGATGCGGCGTTGCATGCGTTAAGTCTTACTTAACTGCTTGCTCGCGCCGCGCAACATAAAGTAACTTCACTCGCAACGCAGCGTGGGGTGGAGGGCTTGGATGACCGTCGAGGAGCGAGACTCCGGGCCCGGGACTGATGTGCTGATCCGCAAGGTCGACGGCCACCTCGCCGCGCTCCGCGCCGGGCTGCACGGCCCCGAGTTGGAGCTCGCCGAGGAGCTCGCCCGGTGCCTGCGCGAGCTGGTCGTCGCCACCGCGCACTCCAGCGCCGCCGACCGGGCCCTGGTCCGCGCCGCCGTGCACTACTTCGTCCTTCGCCGGGAGAGCCGCGGCAAGCTGCTGCCGGTGCGCTCCCTGGCCGCCGCGCAGCGGGTGGTCAACAAGGCGGTCCGCCAGCTCGGCCGCCCGGACCTGCTGGTGGAGACCCGCCGGGACCGCCCCGCCCGGTCGCCGGCGGTTCCCGCCGGCGACCCCGCCCTCCGCTGACCACCCCGTCCACCCCACCCACCGCCCGCCCCACCCCGGGCTTCCGCCGGCGGCCAGCAGCGCGCGCATGGGGGCGGTCGTTGATCAAGAAGTTTGCGTCGCCCCTGCCCCGGATCCGGACGCAAACCTCTTGATCAACCAGACGGGGGCGGGTCGGGTGGGCTGGTTGGGGGTGGGTGGGTTTTCGGAAAACCGCCCGAGTGGGTGCCGGTGTGACGTCTGATCGGTCGTGGCCGCAGCGTGCCGGCGTGCGCTGTTACTCGACCGGGAGTCCGCGTGCTCGTCCTGCTGATCCTGCACCTGGCGGCGGCCCTGCTCGCGCCGCTGCTGGTCCGGTGGTGGGGCCCACGCGCGTGCTACGCCCTCGCCCTCGCCCCGGCCGCCGCCTTCGGCTGGGCCGTCGCGCACACCGGGGCGGTACGCCACGGCGGCGCGGTGGTCGAGACGTACCCGTGGATCGCGCAGCTCCAGCTCGACGTGGCGCTGCGGGTCACCACCCTGTCCTGGCTCATGCTGCTGCTGGTCGGCGGCGTCGGCGCACTGGTGCTGGTCTACTCCGCCCGCTACTTCCACGCCGGCTCGGCGGGCCTGGCCCGGTTCGCGGCCGCCATGGTCGCCTTCGCCGGAGCGATGGTCGGCCTGGTGGTCTCCGACGACCTGTTGCTGCTCTACGTCTTCTGGGAACTCACCACGGTCTTCTCCTACCTGCTGATCGGGCACAGCACCGAGCGGCGGTCCAGCCGCCTGGCGGCCGCCCAGGCGCTGATCGTCACCACGCTGGGTGGGCTGGCCATGCTGGTCGGCTTCCTGCTGCTCGGCCGGCATGCCGGCGGCTACCGCTGGTCACTGATCACGTCCGTGCCGCCGCCCGGCGGGGGGTACCTGGTCACGGCCGTGCTGCTCGTCCTCGCCGGGGCGCTCGCCAAGGCCGCCGTGTTCCCGTTCAGCTCCTGGCTGCCGGTGGCGATGGCGGCACCCACGCCGGTCAGCGCCTACCTGCACGCGGCGGCGATGGTGAAGGCCGGGGTGTTCCTGATCGGGTTGCTCGGCCCGGCGCTCGCCCCGGCCGGTCCGTGGCGGCCGGTCACCGTGGTCGCCGGGCTGATCACCCTGGTCGCCGGGGGCTGGGCGGCGTTGCGGCAGGACGACCTCAAGCTGCTGCTGGCGTACGGGACGGTCAGCCAGCTCGGCCTGCTCACGGTGGTGCTGGGCGCGGGTACCCCCGAGGCGGCGCTGGCCGGCGCCGCGATGCTGCTGGCGCACGCGCTGTTCAAGGCGGGGCTGTTCCTCGTCGTGGGCATCCTCGACCACAGCGCCGGCGGCCGGGACCTGCGCGAACTGTCGGGGGTGGGGCGGAGCGCGCCGCTGCTCGCCGGGATCGCCGCGCTGGCCGCCGCCTCGATGGCCGGCGTGCCGCCGCTGCTCGGCTTCGTCGCCAAGGAGGCCGTCCTCGCCGCGTTCACCGACCGGCCGCTGGTGCTCGCCGTGCTGGTCGCGGGCATCGCGCTGACCGTCGCCTACAGCATCCGCTTCCTGTGGGGGGCCTTCGCCACCCGGCCCAACGTGCCCGACACCGAACTGGAGCGGCCCCCGGCCGCGATGCTCGTACCGCCGGCCCTGCTCGCCGTGGCCGGGCTCGCCGCCGGTCCGGCGGCCGGCTGGATCGGTGGCCTGCTCCATCCGTACGCGGCGATCTTCGGCCCGGTGGGGGAGCACCTGGCGCTCTGGCACGGACCGACCGTCGCGCTGGGCCTCTCCGCAGCCGCCATCGGCGGCGGCGTGGTGCTGCACCTGGTCCGCGGCCGGCTGGCGCCCGCGCTGCGGCGGCTGCGCTTCCCGGTCGGCGGCAACCAGGGGTACGAGTGGATCACCCACCGGTTCGACCGGATCGCCATCGAGGTCACCAGCGTCACCCAGCGCGGCTCCCTGCCGCAGTACCTCGGCACCGTGCTGCTCGCCCTGGTGCTGGTGCCCGGCACGGCGATGCTGGTCACCCGGCCCTGGCGGAACGACATCGCCGGCTGGGCCAGCCCGGCCCAGCCCGTGGTCTGCGCGGTGATCGCGGTGGCGGCGATGCTCGCGCTCGGCGCCCGGCGCCGGCTCACCGCGATGCTGCTGGTCGGCGTCACCGGCTACGGCACGGCGATGATGTTCGTCCTCTACGGCGCGCCCGACCTGGCGCTCACCCAGTTCCTGGTGGAGACCGCCACCATCGCGGTCTTCGTGCTGGTCCTGCGGCGCCTGCCGCCCCACTTCTCGGCCCGCCCGCTGCGCCGCAGCCGCTGGGTACGCCGCGGCATCGGGCTGGCCGCCGGGCTGGTGATGGCCGGCCTCGCCCTCGCCGCGGCCGGCGCCCGGCGAGCGCCGTCGATCTCGCTGGCCTACCCGCACCTGGCGGTCACCGAGGGCCACGGCCGCAACGTGGTCGACGTGACCCTGGTGGACATCCGGGCCTGGGACACCATGGGCGAGATCTCGGTGCTGGTGGTGACCGCGACCGGGGTGGCCAGCCTGATCTTCGAGCGGTCCCGCACCGGACCCCGACCGCGCCGCCCCCGCCCGTCCGCACCCCGTCGGGAGGACCGGCGCGCCGTCTGGCTGCGCGGCGGGACCACCCTGCACGAGCGCCGCCGCTCGATCGTCTTCGAGGTGGTCACCCGGCTGATCTTCCACACCGTGGTGCTGTTCTCCCTGTTCCTGCTCTTCTCCGGGCACAACGCCCCCGGTGGCGGCTTCGCCGGCGGGCTGGTCGCCAGCCTCGCGCTGGCCCTCCGTTACCTGGCCGGCGGCCGGTACGAGCTGGCCGAGGCCGCCCCGGTTGGGGCCGGCACCGTGCTCGGCGCCGGGCTGGCCGTCGCGGTCGGCAGCGGCGTGCTCTCGCTGCTGGTCACCGGCGCCGTGCTGCACAGCGTCAAGGTGGACCTCTGGGTCCCCGTGGTCGGCCACCTCCACCTGGTCACGTCGCTCTTCTTCGACATCGGCGTCTACCTGATCGTGGTCGGCCTGGTGCTGGACATCCTGCGCAGCCTCGGCGCCGAGGTGGACCGGCACATCGAGGCGGCCGGCGAGTCCGCCCCGGGGCTAGTGGTCCAGCGGGAGGGAGACCGGCCATGACGAATGCCGGGGCGGGGCCCACGCTGGTCCTGGTGATCGCCGTCGGGGCGCTCGTGGCGGCCGGCGTCACGCTGCTGCTGGAGCGGAGCCTGACCCGGATCCTGCTCGGCGTCATCCTGGTCGGCAACGGGGTGAACCTGCTGATCCTGCTCGGTGGCCGGTCCGGCGGCCCGCCCCTGGCCGGCACCGGGCCGACCGGGCAGATGAGCGACGCCCTGGCGCAGGCCATGGTGCTCACCGCCGTGGTGATCACGTTCGGGCTGACCGCGTTCCTGCTCGCGGTCGCCTACCGGAGCTGGTATCTCAGCGGCGACGACGAGGTGCAGGACGACCTGGAGGACCGGCAGATCGTCCGGCTCGCCGAACGCAACGAGGTGTCCACCGCGGATCTCGGCGGCGAAGGGCCGAACAACGACCCGGAGCAGGTGGACCCGGGGCCGGCGCTGCGCCGGCTGCGCCGCCGGGAGGAACAACCATGACCCCGGCCCTGGTCCCGCTGCCGGTGGTGGTGCCGCTGCTCGGTGCCGCGCTCACCCTGATCCTGGCCAACCGGCCCCGCTGGCAGCGGACGGTCAGTGTGCTCGGCCTCGTCACCACCCTGGCGGTCGCGGTGGTGCTGCTCGTCGAGGCGTACCGGCACGGGCCGGTGGTGGTCCGGGTGGGCGGCTGGCCCCCGCCGGTCGGCATCGTGCTGGTCGCCGACCAGTTGGCCGCGCTGATGCTGGTGGTCTCCTCGGCGGTGACCCTCTGCGTGCTGCTCTACTCGATCGGCCAGGGGCGTGGGGAGACCACGGAGGCGGCCCCGGTGAACATCTACCACCCGACCTACCTGGTGCTCACCGCCGGCGTGACCAACGCGTTCCTCGCCGGGGACCTGTTCAACCTCTTCGTCGGCTTCGAGATCCTGCTGGCCGCCAGCTTCGTGCTGATCACCCTCGGTGGCACCGAGACCCGGATCCGGACCGGCGCGACGTACGTGGTGGTCAGCGTCCTCTCCTCGATGATCTTCCTGGCCGCGGTGGGACTGGTGTACGCGGCCACCGGCACCCTCAACATGGCCCAGCTCGCCGGGCGGCTGGACGACCTGCCGGCCGGCGTACGCCTGGTGTTGCAGCTCATGCTGCTGCTCGCGTTCGCCATCAAGGCGGCGGTCTTCCCGGTTTCGGCCTGGCTGCCGGACAGCTACCCGACGGCGCCGGCCCCGGTCACCGCGGTCTTCGCCGGCCTGCTCACCAAGGTGGGCGTCTACGCGATCATCCGCACCGAGACCCTGCTCTTCCCCGGCGGTCAGGTCTCCGGCCTGCTCATGGTCGTGGCGGGGCTGACCATGGTGGTCGGCGTCCTCGGCGCGGTCGCCCAGTCCGACCTGAAGCGGATCTTCTCCTTCACCCTGGTCAGCCACATCGGCTACATGATCTACGGGGTGGCGCTGAGCACCGTCGCCGGGCTCTCCGGAGCGATCTTCTACGTGGTGCACCACATCACCATCCAGACCACCCTCTTCCTGGTCGCCGGCCTGGTCGAGGAGCGGGCCGGCAGCACCGACCTGCGCCGGCTGGGCGGGCTGGCCCGGATCGCCCCGCTGCTCGCCGTGCTCTTCTTCGTCCCGGCGATGAACCTGGCCGGCATCCCGCCGTTCTCCGGCTTCCTCGGCAAGCTCGGCCTGCTCCAGGCCGGGGTGGCGGCCGGCGGGGTGCTGCCCGGGGTGCTGGTCGCCGCGGGAACGGTGACCAGTTTGCTCACCCTCTACGCCGCCTCCCGGGTGTGGAACATCGCGTTCTGGCGGACGCCCCGGCTGGCCACCGCCACCCCGGCCGTCCGGCTGCCCGCGCTGATGGTCGGCGCGACCGCCGCCCTGGTGGCGCTCGGCGTGGCGCTGACCCTGGCCGCCGGGCCGCTGTTCCGGGTCACCGCGGACGCCGCCGGCGACCTGCGGCAACGCACCCCGTACGTCCGGGCCGTGCTGCCGGCGGGCGTCCGGTGACCGGCGCCCCGCCTCCGGGCCCGCCGGCCGACGACGGGCGCGCGGCGGACGGACCGCCGCCGGCCGACAACGGCCCGGCGGCGCCCGCCATCGGGCGCGGCGGTCGGCGCCGCGACCAGGCCGTCACGCTCGGCTGGCTGGTGGCGATCTGGCTGCTGCTCTGGGGGGACCTGTCCTGGGGAAACCTGCTTGGCGGGATCCTCGTCGGCGGGGCCGTGCTGCTGTTCTTCCCGCTCCCGCCGGTCACCTTCGGCGGCCGCCTCCGCCCCGGCGCGCTGCTGATCCTCGCGGTCACCTTCGTCGGCGAGTTGGTCAGCGCCAGTGTCCACGTCGCCGCCATCGCGGTCCGCCCCGGTTACCGGCCGCGCGGCGCGATCATCGCGGTGCCGCTGCGGATCCGCACCGACCTCAACCTGGCGCTCACCGCCGAGCTGATCTCCCTGGTCCCGGGCACCCTGATCCTCGAGGTGGACCGTGACCACGGCGCCCTCTACGTGCACGTCCTCGACGTCCGTAGCCCGGAGGACCTGACCGACAGCCGGGAGCGGGTCCTCGCCGTCGAGCGGCGCATCGTCCGCGCCGTCGGCTCCCCTCAGGAAGTACGCCAGCTCACCGCCGAACCCGACGACCGGAGGACCAACCCGTGACCACGCTTCTCGCCGTCGCGCTGACCGTGCTGATCTCGGTCACCGCGCTGCTCGCCCTGGCCCGCATCTACCGCGGACCGTCGCTGATCGACCGGGTCGTCGCCGCCGACCTGCTGCTCTCCACCATGCTGGCCGCGGTGGCCGTGGAGGCGGCGGTCAACCGGCACGCCACCACGCTGCCCATCCTCGTGGTGCTCTCGCTGCTCGGCTTCGTCGGTTCGGTCTCCCTGGTCCGCTTCGCCGTCCGCGAGGTCGCCTGATGGCCGCCGTCGCCGACTGGTTCGGCGCGGCCTTCCTGTTGGCCGGGGCGCTGCTCGGGCTCGCCGCCGGGATCGGCGTGCTGCGCTTCCCGGACGTGCTGGACCGGATGCACGCCGCCACCAAACCGCAGGTCCTCGGCGTGCTGCTGCTGCTCGTCGGGGTGGCGCTGCGCCTGCGTACGCCGGCGGACCTGGGGATGATCGGGCTGGTCGCGGTCTTCCAACTGACCACCGCGCCGGTCGCCGCGCAGATGATCGGGCGGGCGGCGTACCGGTCGGGCCGGGTCGACGCCGCCCTGCTCGACGCCGACGAACTGGCCGGCCGGTGAACCGGACGCGCGGAGCTGGCGGACCGGCGAACCGGACGTCGAGGATCTTCCCGGCACCCTCAGCGGACGCACAGCCAGCGCCGATAAAATGGCCGCATGATCGACTCCTCTGCCCAGGAGGGCAGCAGTAGCCAGCCGGGTCATGCCCGGCAATCCCCAGTCCCGACGGCCCCGGGAGCCCTGAGCGTCCCGTGTTGATCCTCGTGGGACTCGTTCTCATCATCGTGCTCACCGCCGCCACCGGTTACTTCGTGGCCCAGGAGTTCGGCTACGTCGCCGTGGACCGGGGCAAGCTCAAGCAGCTCGCCGACGGGGGCGACCAGGCCGCCGCCCGGGCCCTGGAGGTGACCGGACGGCTGTCGTTCATGCTGTCCGGCGCCCAGCTCGGCATCACCGTCACCGCCCTGCTGGTCGGTTACGCCGCCGAGCCGTACCTGGGCGCCGGGCTGGCCGACCTGCTCGGCGTCGCCGGGGTCTCCACCGGGGTCGCGCTGCCGCTGTCGGTCGCGCTGGCCCTGATCATCGCCACCGTGGTGCAGATGGTCCTCGGTGAGCTGGCCCCGAAGAACCTCGCCCTCGCCCGTGCCGAACCCCTGGCCCGGGCGCTGGCCCGGTCCACCCTGATCTACCTGAAGATCGCCGGACCGGTGATCACCCTCTTCGACCGGGCCGCCGTGCGGCTGCTCCGCCGGGTCGGCATCGAGCCGATCGAGGAGCTGCCCAGCGGCGCCACCCCGGAGGACCTGGAACAGATCATCGCCGAGTCCCGGGAGGAGGGGCACCTCGACGCCGCGATGTCCGACCTGCTCGACCGGGGTCTCGACTTCCGGGAACTGACCGCCGGGGAGGCCATGGTTCCTCGGGTCGACGTGCACACCGTACGGGCCGACGAGCCGGTCAGCCGGGTCGTCGAGCTGCTGGACACCGGGCATTCCCGGTTCCCGGTCCGAGGCGCCGAGGGCGTCGACGACCTGGTCGGCGTGGTCGGCATCGCCGACGTGCTGGGCGTGCCGCCGGCCGAGCGGGCCACCACCCGGGTCGAGGCGGTGGCCGTACCCCCGCTGTTGGTGCCGGAGACGCTGCCGCTGCCGACGGTGCTGGACCGGCTCCGGGTCGGGCACCGGCAGCTCGCCTGCGTGGTCGACGAGTACGGCGGTTTCGCCGGCGTGATCACGCTGGAGGACATCGCCGAGGAGCTGGTCGGGCCGATCCGCGACGAGGACGATCCGCCGGAGCGGGCCGCGGCGCGGCAGGACGACGGCTCGTGGGTGGTGCCGGCCCGCTGGCGGATCGACGAGGTCGCGGACAGCACCGGCATCGCGCTGCCCGAGGCACCCGAGTACGACACCCTCTCCGGGCTGGTCATGCGGGAGCTGGGCCGGGTGCCCGAGGTCGGCGACCGGCTGGAGATCAGCCTCGCCGTCGACGGTGACCTGCCCGACGTCGAACCGCGCGCCCTGGTCGAGGTGCTGGCCGTGGATCGGCACGTCGCCGACTCCGTCCGGCTCCGGACGACCGTCGCCGAGCGCGGGGAGGAGGCGGCATGAGCGAGCGGAGTGAGCGAATCGTCGGGTTCAGTGTTTCGGGTCGTGACGACGCCGAGCGCAGCGAGGTGGCGGCATGACGCCTGGGTTTGCGCTGTTCTTCTCCGTGGTGCTGCTGGCGCTCAACGGCTTCTTCGTGGCCGCCGAGTTCGCCCTGGTGGCGGCCAAGCGGTACCGCCTGGAGCAGATGGCGGCCGGCGGCGGCCGGGCGGCCCGGGCGGCGCTGGACGGGGTCCGCGAGTTGAGCCTGATGCTGGCCGGCGCCCAGCTCGGCATCACGCTCTGCACCCTGGGCCTCGGTGCCCTCGCCGAGCCCGCGATCGAGCACCTGATCAGCCCGCTGCTGCACGCGGTGGGTCTGCCGCTGGCGGCCAGCCATGTGGTGGCGCTGGTGTTCGCGCTCGCCCTGGTGACCTTCCTGCACCTGGTGGTCGGCGAGATGGCCCCGAAGTCGTGGGCGATCACCGACGCGGAGCGTTCGGCCACGCTGCTGGCGCTGCCGTTCCGGGCCTTCGCCCGGGTGTCCCGCCCGGTGTTGTCCGCGCTGAACGCGCTGGCCAACGCGATCCTGCGGCTGGTCGGCGTACGCCAGCAGGACCAGCTCGCCCAGGTGCACGGCCCGGACGAGCTGCGCATCCTGCTGGAGCAGTCCCGCGAGCACGGGCTGCTCGGCGCCGAGCAGCACCAGATGCTGACCAGCATGCTGGAGCTGCAGGGCACCACGGTGGCGCAGGTGATGGAGCCGTTCGACCGGATCGTCACGGTACGCCGGGAGGACACCGCCGAGCGGATCGAGCACGTCTCGCGGGACAGCGGCCGGTCCCGGTTGGCCGTGCTCGACGCCGGTGGCGAGGTGTGCGGCCTCGTGCACGTCCGCGAGGCGGTCCGGGCGGTCACCACGGGCCGGCCGGCGACCGCGGGTGAGCTGATGACCCCGGCGTTCACGCTGCCCGCCGGGGCGTCGGTCACCGAGGCGGTGGCGGCCATGCGGGGCCGGCAGGCCCAGCTGGCGTTGGTCCGCAACGGTGGCGGCCCGACCCGGCCGATCGGCTTCGTGGCGCTGGAGGACCTGCTGGAGGAGGTCATCGGCGAGTTCGACGACGAGACCGACCCGGTGCCCCGGGGCCGCCGCCTGCGCTGACGGGTCCCGTCCCACGCCGTCCGGCCGTCGGGTCCCTCGGGCCCGGCGGCCGGACGGTGCGCGGGGCAGGAGTGCCCGCCCGGCGAGCGGGAATGCCGGTGGTATGCGGCTGACCGGGCTGTCGTCGGAGTCCGTCTGGACCGGGCTCTCGGTGAGCACCACCGTGACCAACGCCAGCACCCGACCGGGCCTGCGGCTGCCCGGCCGGGTGACGCTCACCGCCGGGGGCGAGGACGTGCCGGTACGGCACCTCCGGCTCGGACTGGTCGCCCAGCTCGAGCCGGAGGATCCGGACGCGCCGCGCCGGTTGGTGCAGTACCACGAGGTGCCGGTCGCCGGGGGGTTCGTGGTGCCGGCCGGGCGCCGGCGGGCGGTCGACTTCGCCTTCCCGCTGCCCTGGGAGACCCCGGTGAACATGTTCGGCGGGGTACCGCTGATGAGCCTGCGCCACGGGCTGCGTACCGAGGTGTCGGTCGATCCGGACCTGGATCAGGGCGCGATGGTGCCGATCTTCATCCACCCGCTCCCCGCCCAGCAGGGCGTCCTCGCCGCGCTGGACACCCTCGGCTTCGTGATGCGGCAGGCGGGGCTCCAGCACGGCCGGCTGCCCGGCGTGGAGCAGACGCTGCCGTTCTACGAGCAGCTCGGCTACTGGGTGGCGCCGCTGTACGCCGGCCCGATCACCGAGCTGGAGGTGATCTTCGTGACCAACTCGGCAGGGCTGGAGGTGCTGCTCTGGATGAACCGACGGCTCTCCCTGGCCGGTGTCACCCACCAGAGCATCAGCCGGTTCCGGGTCTGGCACGCCGGGGCCGGGCAGCGGGACTGGGTGGCCACCGTGGACGGCTGGCTGCGGCACGCGATCGACCGGCATGCGGCAGCCGCCGCGCACGCCGACTGGTCCGCCATGATCCGGGAGTCGGCGCACGTCAGCCGCCACCCGGACGAGCCCGTCCAGCCGGGCTTCGGCCTGCAGGGCACCGCCGGCGGGGGTGGCGGCATCGGGGGCGGCGGCGGTGGCGACGGCACCTGACCCGCCCCCGTGTCGGGCCGGTGCCGCCGCGCGTCCACACGTCAACCGGGGACCCCTGCTATACCCCAGGCGTCGACCGGGGCCCGTTCCTTACATCGACGCGGTGGCGAGCTTGATGCTGAAGCCGAGGAAGAGGGCGGCCACGGCGGTGGTGCCGCCGGCGGCCAGGCGCTGGCGACGGCGGAACTGGGCGGCCAGGAAGGTGCCCGCGAAGATCAGCGCGGTCAGGTAGAGCGCGCTGGTCACCTGGGCGATCAACCCGAGCAGCACGAACGACAGCGCCGGCCAGGCGTACCCAGGGTCGACGAACTGGATGAAGAACGAGATGAAGAAGAGGATCGCCTTCGGGTTGAGCAGGCTGATCACCAGCGCCTTCCGGAACGGACTGCGCATCGCGGCCGGCTCCGCCGCGTCGATCAGGCGCGGCGTCGCCGGGTTGTTGCGGTCGCGCCAGCGCCGCCAGGCGCCGCGCAGCATGGTCAGCCCCACGTAACCCAGGTACGCGGCGCCGGCGTACTTGACCACCAGGAAGAGCGGCGGGTACGCCTTGAGCAGCGACGCCACCCCGGCGGCGGAGAGGAACATCAGCACCGAGTCGCCGACGAACACCCCGCCGGCGGCCCGGTAGCCGGCGCGTACCCCGCGCTTGGCGGCGGTCGAGAGCACGAAGAGCGAGTTCGGCCCGGGGAGCAGCACGATGGCCACGGTCCCCAGCACGTACGTCCAGATGTCGGTGATGCCCAGCACGCCGGACATCATGACGCCACCGGGGCCGCCGGGCGAAGCCTTTCCCGCAGCGTGACCTGTGCGTTGGGCCACTCGGTGGCGAGCATGGAGTAGAGCGCGGAGTCCCGCCAGGTGCCGTCGGCGCGGCGGCGGTTGGACCGCAGCGTCCCCTCCCGGGTGGCGCCGAGCCGCTCGATGGCCCGCTGCGAGCGCTCGTTGAGGGTGCTGGTCTGCCAGGTGACCCGGATCGCGTCCAGCTCCTCGAAGGCCCGGGTGAGCAGCAGCAGCTTCGCCTCGGTGTTGATCCCGGTGCGCCACCACGCCCGGCCGAGCTGGGTGAAGCCGATCTCCAGGGTCCGTAGGCCCGGGTCGGGCTGGTAGTACGAGGTGGTGCCGACGACCGCGCCGGTGGCGGCGCACCGCTGCACCCAGGGCGTCCGGACTCCCTGCAGGTTCGCGTCCAGCGCGGCGCGGATCTGGCCGGCAGTCTCGGCCGCGTTCCGCGGCCGGGGGCTGCCGACGTACCGCCAGACCTCCGGGTCGTCGAGGGCGGCGTACAGCTCCTCGGCGTGGGACTCATCGAGCGGTTCCAGCACCACGTGCTCGCCGCGCAGCACGACGGGCTCCAGCCAGGCCGACCGGGCCGGCAGCAGGTACGCCGGCACCGGCGCGGCCACCCCGGCGGCGGGCTTGGGCACGCCGGCGGTGAGCCGCAGCGGCAGCACCCCCGCCCAGTACGGCAGGTCGAGGTCGGCCGGGTCGTCGTTGGCTCCGGCGGCCCGGGCGCGGACCGACACCTCGCGCAGCGGCAGGGCCAGCACGGCCGTCTCGGCCAGCTCGCGCCGGCTCGGCGGGCGGCTGTCGGTGCTGCGTCCGGCCGCCACCTTCTCCACCAGCGCGGTGAGCACCTCGGCCTTCTCCCGCTCGTCGGTCACCGGGCGGGCGGTGCCGTGGACGACCACCGACCGGTAGTTGGCGCTGTGGTTGAACTGGGACCGGGCGTAGACCAGCCCGTCGAGCAGGGTCACCGCGACGCAGACCGGCAGCCCGTCGCCCCGGGCGGCGAGCAGCGGCCGGCTCCCGGTGGAGCCGTGCAGGTAGAGGGTGTCGCCGATGCGGACGTGCAGGGTCGGCAGCACGCGCGGCTCGCCGTCCACGGTGAACCCGAGGGCGCAGTGGTACGCCTCGTCCAGCACGGCGTGCGCGGCGGCCTCGTCGTAGCTCATCCGGTCCCGCATTCGGGTGGCGGTGGTCCGTTCGGTCCGGGGGTACATGCGGCAGTCCCACCTTTGTTCTAGTACAATCCTCGAACTGTGGCAGCACATTATCAGATCGTCGGCTCGTCGTCGGCGGCCATTTCGGCGAGCGTGGAAAGCGGCATCCGCAGCGGCGGCCTCGCCCCGGGCGTCACCCTGCCGGCCGTCCGCGCCCTGGCCACCGAGCTGGCGGTCAGCCCGGCCACCGTGGCCAAGGCGTACCAGGAGCTGCGCCAGCGGGGCCTGGTGGTCACCGCCGGCCGGCACGGCACCCGGGTCCGACCCCGCCCACCCGTCGCCACCCGCCGCGCCGCGCTGATGCCGGCCCCGTTGCCCGGCGCCCGCAATCTCTCCGCCGGCCAGCCCGACAGCCGGCTGCTGCCGCCGCTCGGCCCGCACCTGGCCGCGCTCGCCACCGAGCTCGGCCCGCCCAGCGGGTACGCGGTCACCGCCGTCCTGCCCGAGCTGGCCGCCGCGGCCCGGGAGCGGCTCGCCGCCGACGGCGTACCGGCCGAGGAGATTACCGTGACCGGGGGCGCGCTGGATGGCATCGAGCGCCTGCTCGCCGCCCACCTGCGTCCCGGCGACGCGGTCGCGGTCGAGGACCCCGGCTGGGCCAACCTGCTCGACCTGCTCGCCGCGCTCGGGCTACGCGCCATCGGGGTGCCCGTCGACGACGACGGCCCCACCGAGCCGGGCGTCCGGGCCGCCCTCACCGCCGGGGCCCGCGCGTTGATCGTGACCAGCCGCGCCCAGAACCCGACCGGCGCCGCCGTCTCCGCCGACCGCGCCGTGGCCCTGCGTACGCTGCTCGCCGGCCGCGCCGACCTGCTGCTGATCGAGGACGACCACGCCGCCGAGTTGGCCCGCGTACCCCTGCACCCGCTCGCCGGGGCGACCCCGGCGTGGGCCTTCGTCCGGTCGGTGAGCAAGCCCTACGGTCCGGACCTGCGACTCGCGGTGCTCGCCGGCGACGAGGCCACCGTGGCCCGGGTGGCCGGCCGCGCCCGGGTGGGCGCCGGCTGGGTCTCCACCGTGCTGCAACGCCTGGTCCTGGCGCTCTGGCGCGACCCTGGCACGGCGGACCTGGTGCGGCGGGCGGGGGAGAGCTACGAGCGGCGGCGGGACGGGCTGGTCGACGCGCTGGCCGCCCGGGGACTGGTCGCCCACGGGCGCACCGGGATCAACGTCTGGGTGCCCGTGCCCGACGAGACCGTGGTGGTCACCGCGCTGCGCGACGCCGGCTGGTCGGTCGCCCCCGGCGCGCTGAACCGGATCGCCGCCGCCCCCGGCGTCCGGATCACGGTCAGCCCGCTCGACGCGGCCGACCTCGCGCCCCTGGCCGACGCGGTGGCGCGAGCGGTGCGTCCCGTCGGGCCGGCCCCGTTCACCGCCTGATCCCCGCCGCCCCGGCGCGGTGCCCGGGACAGGGCCGCCGGCGCGGCGGCCACGCCCGGACAAACCCGGCGGCATGGCGCGGCCGCGCACGGGTAAAGCGGAGTAGGCAGGCAGGTGACGACGACGCAGTGGGCCCGGCCGGGAGGTGGGTGACGGTGGCGAACAGGTCCCGGAGGGGCATCTGGATCGGGGTGGCGGTGGCGGTGATCATCCTGGTGATCATCGCGATCGCGCTGGCCTCGCGCGGTGGCGGCGGCGGGGGCGGTGGTTACTGATGTGGCCGGCACCCGGCGTCGATGACGAAACCGGTATATAAAGTCGGGCATGGCCGAGACCGAGAGCGCGCCCGGAGCGCAGGAGTTCATCCCGCCGCAGGCGGACACGATCGACCAGCTGCGCGCCGCCGCGGCCGGCTGCCAGGGCTGCGAGCTCTACCGGAACGCGTCCCAGACGGTCTTCGGCCGGGGTGACGAGAGAGCCCGGGTGGTCTTCGTCGGCGAGCAGCCCGGCGACATGGAGGACCAGAAGGGCCTGCCCTTCGTGGGCCCCGCCGGGCGGGTGCTGCGCCGCGCCGTGGACGACGCCGGCATCGACCCCGGCCACATCTACCTGACCAACGCGGTGAAGCACTTCCGGTTCGAGTTGCGCGGGAAGCGGCGGATCCACCAGACGCCGGACCGGGTGCACATCACCGCCTGCCGGCCCTGGCTGGTCGCCGAGTTCGCCCGGCTCCGCCCGGAGGTCGTCGTGGTGCTCGGCGCCACCGCCGCCAAGGCGCTGCTCGGCCCGGCGTTCCGGGTGACGAAGCAGCGCGGGGAACTGCTGCCCTGGCCGGACGCCGCGCAGCGCCCGCAAGACTTCAAGCGGGTGCCGGTGGACCAGGCCGGCAAGGTGGCCGACGCCCCGGAGGCCCAGTTGCTGGCCACCATCCACCCGTCCGCCGTGCTGCGCGCGGACAACCAGGACGTGGCGTACGAGGGTCTGGTCGCGGACCTGACGGTGGCCGCCCGCGCCCTGGCCGCCTGAGGGGTCCCTCAGTCGCGGTCCTGCCAGGTGCACAGGCAGACGCGGTTGCCGTCCGGGTCGGCGAGCACCCAGAACCGCGGCGCGTTCTCGTCGCTGACCAGCGTCCCGCCGGCCGCCAGCGCCGCCTCGATGCGCGGTGGCACCTCCGCCGGGTCCACCCACACGTCCGGGTGCCAGCGCTGCCGGGATTCCTCGCTGCCGGACTCCTGAAACCACACCGTGGGCAGCGTGCCGGCCGGGTCGCGCAGCTCGTCGCCGAGGCCCGGCCCGGAGCGGTGCGCCACGGCCAGCACCGCCTGCCAGAACGGCAGGACGCCGGCGACGGCCGGGGTGTCCAGGGCGAGTTCGAGCCGCGAGACGCCGGTGTGGCCCAGCGCCACCCCGGCGTCGGCGGCGATCGCGGCGATGGCCCGGGCCAGCCGGACGTCCCGGGCGGTCACCCCGCCCACGTCGTGGGACCAGAGCCGCACATCGACGTGCGTGTAGCGGAGGTCGAGGTCGGGGTGGTGGTCCATCCGCTCGGCCGCCGCGCCGATGGCGTCGATGACCGCCAGCCCGGCCGCGAAGTTCCCCGTGGTGATCCGCGTCTGCAGAGCGCCGAGCAGGTACGTCCACCCGGCCAGTCCCTCGTCGGCGATCTGCTGCCCGGTCAGCGTGCTCATCCGTCCATCCTGGCGTACCGGCCGGGCCCGGACAAAGAGCGCGCGCCGGTCAGAGGCGGCCGCCGCTGGCCGTGTCCGAGATCCGCTGGGCGAGGTAGATGGGCACCACCGAGGCGACGATGAGCACGGCGGCCACCACGTTGATGACCGGCGCCTGGTTCGGCCGGAACAGGTTGCTGAAGATCCAGATCGGCAGTGTCTGCACGCCCGGGCCGGCGGTGAACGTGGTGACGATGATCTCGTCGAAGGAGAGCCCGAACGCCAGCAGCGCACCGGCCAGCAGCGCCGAGCGCAGCACCGGGAAGGTGACGTACCGGAAGGTCTGCCAGCCGTCGGCCCCCAGGTCGGCCGACGCCTCCTGGAGGTTGCCGCCCGACCGGCGCAGCCGGGCCAGCACGTTGTTGTAGACCACCACGACACAGAACGTGGCGTGCCCGACGATCACCGAGAAGAGGCCCTTGCCGATGCCCAGCGGCGCCAGCACCGAGCGGAACGCGGTGTCCAGGGCGATGCCGGTGACGATGCCGGGCAGCGCGATCGGCAGCACGACCAGCAACGACACCGTCCCGCGGCCGAAGAACCGGTAGCGCTGCACGGCGAACGCGACCAGCGAGCCGAGCAGCAGCGCGATTGCGGTGGCGCCCAGCCCCGCCTTGACCGATGTCCACAGCGCCTCCCGCGCGCCCGCGTTGTCCCAGGCGCGCACCCACCACTCCGTCGTCCACCGGGCCGGTGGCCAGGCGAAGGTGCGGTCGGCGTTGAACGAGTTGCCCAGCACGATGGCCAGCGGCAGGTAGATGAAGGCCAGGCCGAGCGCCATCGCGCCGCGCAGCAGCCAACGCGCCGACCGGGAGAGCGTCACAACTCCTCCAGAGCCCCGGAGCGCCGCACGGCGACCAGGTAGACGACCATGATCAGGACCGGGATGGTGGCCAGCGCGGCCGCGAACGGCAGGTTGTTGGCCGCCCCGATGTTGGCGTAGACCAGGTTGCCGATGAGCTGGGTCTTGCCGCCGACGATCTGGACGGTGATGTAGTCGCCCAGCGAGAGCGAGAAGGTGAAGATCGAACCGGCGATCACCGACGGGACTATGACCGGCAGCACCACCTTCCGGAACGTCCGACCCGCCCGCGCCCCGAGGTCCGCCGACGCCTCCAGCAGCGAATCGGGCAGGCGCTCCAGGCCCGCGTAGACGGGCAGGATCATGTACGGCAACCACAGGTAGGCCAGCACCAGCACGGTGGCGGTCAGCCCGTAACCCGGGCCGCTGCCGGGTCCCCCGAGCAGCCAGTCCACCGGCCCGCCGTTGGCCAGCAGCACCCGCCAGGCGTACGCCTTGACCAGATAGCTGGCCCAGAGCGGGGTGAGGATGGCGACCACCAGCCAGCGCCGGTACCGGGGGCGGGCGACCTTCGCCATGTAGAAGGCCATCGGCAGTGCTATGAGCGTGTCGATCACGGTTACCGCCGCGGCCACCCCGACGCTGCGCAGCGCGACTGTCCGGTACACCTCGTCGGTGGCGATGGTGCGGAAGTTGACCAGGGTCGGCTGTCGGACCACCTCCCCGGTGAAGCCGTTGACGGTCCACAGGGCCGAGACGAACAGCACGGCCAGCGCGCCCAGGTATGCGACCACCAGCCAGAACAGCGGCGCGGCCAGCAGGGCGGCGAGCCGGACCCCGGCGTGGCGGTGCAGCCAGGCGGAGAGCCGGCGGACCGGTCCGCGGGCGGTGTCCGCTCCAGCGGCGCCCGCGGACCGGTCGAGCGTCGAGGTGGCCACCTCAGCCCTTGACGGTGGTCCAGGCCTGGGTCCAGGCCGCGTAGTCCTTGCAGGTCACGTCCTTGCGCCCGTCGAGGCACTGCGCAACTGGCGTGCTCCAGAACCAAACCTTCTCGAAGTACGCCTCGTCCTCGGCGTGGAACGTCGCGCAGTGGTTCTTGTCGGCCGTCTGGGCGCAGGCGAGCCGGTTGGCCGGCGCCTCACCGAACCACTCCGCCACCGCGGCGTTGGCCTTCGGGGAGATGATGTGGTCCATCCACCGGTACGCGCAGTTCGGGTGCTTCGACTTCGCCGAGATCATCCAGGTGTCGGACCAGCCGGTCGCCCCCTCCTCGGGCAGGATCGCCTCGACCGGCGCCTTGTCGGCCTGCGCCAGGCTGGCGATCACCTGCCAGGTGGTGCCCAGCACCGAGTTGCCGGTCTTGAAGGCCTGCACCTCCTTGGTGTAGTCCGACCAGTACTCGCCGATCGTCTCGTTCTGCTTCTTCAGCAGGTCCACGGCCGCGGTGAACTGCTTGTCGTCCAGCGCGTACGGGTTCTTGATGCCCAGGTCCGGCTGGTGCTTCATCAGGTAGAGCGCCGCGTCGGCGAGGTAGATCGGCGAGTCGTACGCGGTGATCTTGCCCCGGTACGGCGAGTTGGCGTCGAACACCGCGCCCCACGACGTCGGGGCCGGCTTGACCACGTCCGTGCGGTACATCAGCAGGTTGGCGCCGCGCCCGTGCGGGATGCCGTAGGCCACCCCGTCCACGGAGTTCCACTGCTTCAGCTTGAGCCCGTCGAAGACGTCCTTGTAGTTGGTGACCAGGTCGGTGTTGACCGGCGCGACGTCCCCGCCGTAGATCAGCCGGAGCGAGGCGTCACCCGAGGCGGAGACCACGTCGTACTCGCCGGTCTTCATCAGGGTCACCATCTCGTCGGAGGTGCCGGCGACCTTGACGTTGACCTGGCAGCCGGTCTGCTTCTCGAAGTCGGTGACCCAGTCCACCTTCGGATCGGTGGAGCCGTCCTCCACATAGCCGGCCCAGGCGACGATGTTGACCTGGCCCTCGCCCGCGCCGAGGCTGCTCAGCTTGGGCACGGAGGGGGGCTTGATGCCGCCGGGACCGGATCCGCCGGCGTCCGTTCCGCCGTCGCCGCAGCCGGTCAGGGCGAGCAGGCCGACCGCGGCGAGCGCGGTCAGAGTTCTACCGGTACGCATGTGCGCTCTCCTTGTCGCGGGGGATCGGCACCACGGGGTCGGGTACGGCCACGGCGTGCTCGGCGCGCCAGGCCAGGCGCACCGGGGTGCCGCGCAGTGCCGCCACGTCGGCCGAGGAGGTGGTCAGGTTCTGCTGCGCCACGACCAGCCGGGCGCCGGCGTCGAGGTCGACGACGAACCGGGTGGTCGCCCCGGCGTAGACGACCTCGGCGATCCGTCCGGTGGCCGAGGCCTCCGCCGCACTCGCGGGCGGCAACTCCAAGTCGGGCGCGTTTGTCGCCGCGCCGTGACCGGGAGCCGTCGGCGGGCCCACGAGCCGGATCTTCTCCGGGCGGACCGAGAAGGTGCCCTCCCGGCCGAGGATGGCCCGTGCCGCGTCGCCGCTGAGCAGGTTGGACGTGCCGACGAAGCCGGCGACGAACGGGCTGGCGGGCCGCTCGTAGACCTCGGCGGGGCTGCCCACCTGGGCGATCCGGCCGTTCTCGAAGACCGCCACCCGGTCGCTCATGGTGAGCGCCTCCTCCTGGTCGTGGGTGACGAAGACGAAGGTGATGCCGACCTCCCGCTGCAGCGCCTTCAACTCGACCTGCATCTGCTCGCGCAGCTTCAGGTCCAGCGCGCCGAGCGGTTCGTCGAGCAGGAGCACCTTCGGGCGGATGACCAGGGCACGGGCCAGGGCGACCCGTTGCCGCTGCCCGCCGGAGAGCGCGGCCGGCCGCCGATCGTCCAGCCCGTCCAGCCGTACGCTGCGCAGCGCCTCCTCCGCCCGCGCGCGCCGCTCAGCGCGGCCCACCTTCCGTACCCGCAGGCCGTACTCGACGTTCTGCCGCACGGTGAGGTGCGGGAACAGCGCGTAGTCCTGGAAGACGGTGTTGACGTCCCGCTCGAACGGGGCGAGCCGGGTGACGTCGCGCCCACCGAGCAGGACCGCCCCGGCGGTCGGCGGCTCGAACCCGGCGATCATGCGGAGCACCGTGGTCTTGCCCGAGCCGGACGGCCCGAGCATGGCGAAGAACTCGCCGTCGGCGATCTCCAGATCGACGCCGGCCACCGCCTCCACCGCGCCGAACGATTTGCGCAGGCCGCGAAGAGCGACCGCGGGGGTGGCGGGCCCGGCTGACATGGGCGCTCCTCAGTCCTACGGTTAGCGTTGCGCGAGCGGACCAAGGTCCACGGAAATCGTTTCGTGAGAATAAGGCTGCGACGGATAGCGTCGTCAAGACCCTGCGGGCGCTTCGCGGGGTTGCCGGCCCTTCCCGCCCGCCCGCGTGGCGGGCAGACTCATCGCCATGGAGCAGCATCTCTACGAGCCCCTGCACGAGGAGTTCCGCGACCTGTGCCGCGAGTTCCTCGCCCGGGAGGCCGTGCCCTACCACGAGCGCTGGGAGACCGACGGGATCGTGGACCGGGAGGTGTGGCGCAAGGCCGGCGCCGCCGGGCTGCTCGGCATGGACGTCGACGAGGCGTACGGTGGCGGCGGGCAGCACGACTTCCGGTTCAACGCGGTCCTCGACGAGGAGATCATCGCGGCCGGCTGTTCCGGCCTCGGGTTCGGCCTGCACAACGACGTGGTGGCCCCGTACCTCACCGAGCTGACCACCGCGGACCAGCGCAAGCGCTGGCTGCCGGGCTTCTGCTCCGGCGACCTGGTCACCGCGATCGCGATGAGCGAGCCGGGGGCGGGTTCCGACCTGGCGGGCGTCCGCACCGGCGCGGTCCGCGACGGCGACACGTACGTCCTCAACGGTCAGAAGACGTTCATCACCAACGGCGAGCTGGCCGACCTCGTGGTGGTGGTCGCCAAGACGGCGCCCGACCAGGGCGCGCACGGGGTGAGCCTGCTCGCGGTGGAGACCGGCATGCCCGGATTCAGCCGGGGCCGGCGGCTGGCCAAGGTGGGGCTGAAGGCCAACGACACCGCCGAACTGTTCTTCGACGACTGCCGGGTGCCGGCGGAGAACCTGATCGGCACCGAGAACCACGGCTTCTACCACCTGATGGCCAACCTGCCCCGGGAGCGGCTGAGCATCGCCGTGGCGGCGGTGGCGGCGGCGGAGAAACTGCTCGCGCTCACCCTCGACTACGCCCGCTCACGGGAGGCGTTCGGCCGGCCGATCGGGAAGTTCCAGCACAACCGGTTCCTCCTGGCCGAGCTGGACACCGAGGTCACCATCGCGCGGACCTTCGTCAACCACTGCGTCGCCGAGTTCAACGCCGGCCGGCTCTCGGTGACCGACGCGGCGAAGGCCAAGTGGTGGACCACCGAGCTGCAGAACCGGGTGGCCGACCGCTGCCTGCAACTGCACGGCGGCTACGGCTTCATGCTGGAGTACCCGGTGGCCAGGGCCTGGCTGGACGGCCGGGTGCAGACCATCTACGGCGGCACCACCGAGATCATGAAGGAGATCATCGGCCGAGGTCTCGGCCTCTAGCAGAAACCGGGTGCCGGCGGCCTGGTCGGGTGCGGGAGGATAGGTCACCCCTTACCGAGGAGCGCTCCGCATGGCCACCGATCTGACCGCCCTGGCACCGGCCCGGCCCGACGTCGCCGCGATCCAGCGTCGTACGCTGCGGCTGCTCTTCGTCACCCAGATCATCGGCGGGATCGGCGTCGCCATCGTCTTCGCCGTGGGTACGCTGCTCGCCGCCCGGATCGCCGGCACCGCCGTGGCCGGCCTGGCGCAGAGCGCCGCCGTGGTCGGCGGGGCGCTGCTCGCCGTCCCGGTCACCCGGATCATGACCGGTCACGGCCGTCGGCCGGGCCTGGTGATGGCGTACCTGGTCGGGGCGGCCGGGGGCGTACTGGTGGTGCTCGCCGCGGTCACCCGTCAGGTGCCGTTGCTTTTTCTCGGCATGCTGCTCTTCGGTGGCGGCACCGCGGCGAACCTCCAGGCCCGCTACACGGCGGTGGACCTGGCCGAACCGGCCCGGCGGGGGCGCCAGCTCTCGGTGATCGTCTGGGCCACCACCATCGGCGCGGTGGCCGCCCCGAACTTCGCCGCGCTCGCCGACCACACCACCAGCGGCTGGGGGTTGCCGCCGCTGGCCGGCCCGTTCGCCTTCAGCGCCGCCGCGTTCGTGGTGGCCGCGGTCGTCCTGCTGATCCTGCTGCGGCCCGACCCGCTGCTCACCGCCCGCCGGCTGGCGGCCGCCGACGCCCCGGCGGTCGAGCCGGTCGCGGCTCCGGCCGACCCCGCGCCGGTCAAGGTCGCCGCGCGGCGCGACGCAGGGATGCGCGTGGCCTGGCGGGTGGTACGCGAGCGGCCCGCCGCCCGGCTCGGCATCGCGGCCGTGGCGATGGGGCACCTGGTGATGGTCGCGGTGATGTCGATGACCCCGGTTCGGCTCGGCGAGTTCCACGACGACGCCGACGTGCTGCGGGTGGTCGGCATCGTGCTGAGCCTGCACATCGCCGGCATGTACGCGCTCTCCCCGGTGGTCGGCTGGCTCACCGACCGGCTCGGCCGGCGCGCGGTGATCCTCGGCGGGATCGGGGTGCTGCTCGCCGCCTGCGCGGTCGCCGGCACGGCCGGACACCACACGCCGGAACTCTCGCTCGGTCTGGCGCTGCTCGGACTGGGCTGGTCGGGCACCATGGTTGCCGGCTCCACGTTGCTGTCCGAGTCGGTGCCCACGGACGTGCGGCCGAGCGTTCAGGGGTTGTCGGACCTGACCATGGGGCTGGCCGGGGCGGGCGCTGCGGCGCTGAGTGGGTTTGTCGTGCGGGTGGCCGGTTATCCGACCCTCACCCTGCTCGCGGCGATCGCGGTGGTGCCCCTGGTGGCGCTAGCGTTGCGTCCGGTGCCAGCGGGGGCGCCCGACAAGGAGGAGTGACACGTGCGGCTGACCGACTTCTGGGCGCGGCTGGAGGAGGCGTTCGGGCCGGGCTACGCGGCCAGCATCGCCAGCGACCAGGTGTTGTCCCAGCTCGGCGGGCGGACCATCGAGCAGGCCCTCGCCGCGGGTGAGGAGACGCACGTGGTGTGGCGGGCGGTGGTCGCCGCCTATCCCGACCGGGTCCCCGCGCGGCTACGCTGAGCAGCCTTTTTCCCGAGTCCGCGTGTCGCTTGCCGAGTCGTACACCTGTTCGGCTATTGTCCACAGCGGGGTGCTCGTCCACAGCTCGCGGCCCGTCGGCTGGTTTTCTGTCGGACCCAGCGCCTAGCGTGTCCCGCGTGACGCGAAGCTCAGGTAAGACGCCGGCGAAGGCAGGGGTGGCAACGATGGCGGCAGGGCCGGACCGGGAGAAGGCACTCGACCTTGCTCTCGCTCAGATCGACAAGCAGTTCGGCAAGGGTTCGGTGATGCGGCTGGGGGAGCGGCCGGTCGTGCAGACCGCCGTGATCCCGACCAGCTCCATCGCGCTCGACGTCGCGCTCGGCGTGGGCGGTCTGCCCCGTGGCCGGGTCATCGAGATCTACGGCCCGGAGTCCAGCGGTAAGACCACGGTCGCCCTGCACGCGGTGGCCAACGCCCAGCGGGCGGGCGGCATCGCCGCCTTCATCGACGCCGAGCACGCGCTCGACCCGGAGTACGCGAAGGCCCTCGGCGTCGACACCGACGCCCTGCTGGTCTCCCAGCCGGACACCGGCGAGCAGGCGCTGGAGATCGCGGACATGCTGGTCCGCTCCGGCGCGCTCGACATCATCGTGATCGACTCGGTCGCCGCTCTGGTGCCGCGCGCCGAGATCGAGGGCGAGATGGGCGACAGCCACGTGGGTCTCCAGGCCCGGCTGATGAGCCAGGCGCTGCGCAAGATCACCGGTGTGCTCAACAACACCGGCACCACAGCGATCTTCATCAACCAGCTGCGCGAGAAGATCGGCGTGATGTTCGGCAGCCCGGAGACCACCACGGGTGGTCGGGCGCTGAAGTTCTACGCCTCGGTCCGACTCGACGTGCGCCGCATCGAGAGCCTCAAGGACGGCACCGACGTGGTCGGCAACCGTACCCGGGTCAAGGTGGTGAAGAACAAGGTGGCCGCACCGTTCAAGCAGGCCGAGTTCGACATCATGTACGGCAAGGGCATCTCCCGCGAGGGGTCGCTGATCGACGTCGGCGTGGAGCAGGCGATCATCCGCAAGTCCGGCGCCTGGTACACCTACGACGGCGACCAGCTCGGCCAGGGCAAGGAGAAGGCCCGCGAGTTCCTCCGCGAGAACCCGGATGTGGCCGCCGAGATCGAGAAGAAGATCCTGGAGAAGCTCGGCGTCGGGGTCGGCGTGGGCGACGCCGCCGGTGGCCCGGAGCTGCCGCCGGTCGACTTCTGACCTGACCCGTGGCAGGACGACGCGCCCGTACGGGGCGGGGCTGGGACGCCAGCCCGCCCCGCACGGGTGACGCCACCACACCCCGCCCTCGCCGGGGCCGCCAGGGACGCGCCGAGGAGACCGATCCGGAGGCCGCGCCGGCCTCGCCCCGCGACGAGGCCGAGGCAGCCCGGGAGATCTGCCTGCGGCAGCTCGCGGTCCGGCCGCGTACCCGGGCCGAGCTGGCCGGCGCCCTCGCCAAGCGGGGCATCTCCGAGGAGGTCGCCGCCCAGGTCCTCGACCGGTACGACGAGGTCGGCATCATCGACGACGCCGCCTTCGCCCGCGCCTGGGTCACCAGCCGGCACACCGGCCGTGGGCTGGCTCGGCGGGCGCTCGCCAACGAGCTGCGCCAGCGCGGCGTCGACGGCGAGGTGGCCAGCGAGGCGCTCGGCGAGCTGGACGAGGAGACCGAGGCGGAGACCGCCCGCGCCCTGGTCGAGCGGAAGCTGCGAACCGCCCGGGGCGAGCCGGACGCGGTGTTCCGCCGCCTCGTGGGCATGCTGGCCCGCAAGGGGTACCCGCCGGGCGTGGCGATCCGGGCGGTGAAGGAGGCCCTGGCCGCGCAGAGCGCCGAGGCCGCCGAGTTTGCCGAACACATCGACGTCGACGCGCTCGCCGAAGCCGAGCACGAACTCGACCGGGACGCCCGCACCCTCGACTGACCGATCAGCGGAGGCGGTGCGGGCCGGCGCCCGCGGGCCGCGGGTCGCCAAGGTCCGCACAACTTCTCTGGAAGTGTGGCCTTCCGCCGCCGCAAGACCACTCTTTCGGAGAAGTTGTGGCCTGCCCTCGCGACGACGCCGAGTGGCGCGCGGTGCGAGCGGAGGGCGGGTGGGACCTGCGTCGTGAGGGGCCTGAGCAGGTCGGGAGGGTGATCGGGGAGCTCGCGCGGGGTGGGGTTTGTCCGGCGGTGTCCGGCATCTGATCAGCGCTGGGTGATGCCGCAACTTCTCTCCGTCCGGGTGGTTTGATCATGAGTTCTTGACCGAACGGCCTCCGGAGACCTAGCCTCGCCATACAGGCTCACATTGCCCGACCAGCGCAGGCTAAGCGCACAACATAGAACGCGTAACAGAACCGCATCACTTTGGGCCAGCTTCACCGGCCTTGACGGCAGCACCGGACGGCCGGTCCGGTGCCACCGACAACTGCAACCGGCCGCCGGCGATGCTCTCCACGGGCACCGTCGACGGAAAGCTACCCACGGCCAGCCGCTCCGGTCGGGCGTCCAGAGCCGCAGGCGTGTGCCGTCGGCGCGCGTGCTGCGGCGCCGACGTTCAGGGGAGGCGGCCATGGTGGGGCGGGACAGGTTCACCGGTGATCCTCCGTGGGCCCTCGGCGGGCCGTCCGCCGGCATCCAGGCCCGCGCCGACCGCAGCAACCTGACCGTCGGCGCGGCCGTGACCGGCCGGGCCGGACGGGGCGGAGCGGCATGAGCGCGTTCGAGGCCGTCATCCTCGTGCTGGTGCTGCTGCTCGCCGCCGTGGTGGTCGGTGCCGTCCTGCTCGGCGCGCGTACCCTGCGTCGGCTCAGTGTCACGCCCACCCCGGAGGATCCGGCCTTCATCGCCGAGAAGGATCGCCAGGAGCAGTCGCTGGCGGCCCTGCGCAGCGCCGCCGACGAGGCGAACAGCACCGCCGATGTGGCGAAGTCGGCCGCTGCGGCGGCCCGGGCCGAGGCGGCCGCCGCGAAGGCCGAGGCGAAGGCGGCCCGGGCCGAGGCCCGGCGGGTCCTGGACGACGCCCGCGCCGAGGCCGACACGGTGCTGGAGCGGGCGCACAAGCAGGCCGAGGCGGACGCCGAGCAGCTCCGCAGCGCCGCCCGGCGCAGCGGCGAGCGGGAGGTGGCGGTGCTCGCCGCGACCACCCGCGAACAGGCGGCCGAGGTCGAGCGCCGGGCCACCCGGATGGACGAGCGGGAGCGGCTGCACACCGAGGAGGTGGAGCGGCTCGCCGAGCGGGAACGGCAGCTCACGGCCGCCAGCGCCGCCCTGGCCGCCCGGGAGGCCGCCCTGGCCGAGCGGGAGCAGGCCCTCACCGAGGTGGAGGAGCAGCGCCGCCGCGAACTGGAGCGGGTCGCCGGGCTGACCGCCGAGGCGGCCCGGGTCGAGCTGGTCGAGTCGATTGAGAGCCAGGCCAAGCGAGAGGCCGCCCTGTTGGTCCGGGACATCGAGTCGGACGCCCGCAGCACCGCCGAGCAGCGGGCCCGGCACATCGTCGTGGACGCCATCCAGCGGGTCGCCAGCGAGCAGACCGCGGAGAGCGTGGTGAGTGTCCTGCACCTGCCGGGCGACGAGATGAAGGGGCGGATCATCGGCCGGGAGGGGCGCAACATCCGCGCCTTCGAGTCGGTCACCGGGGTCAACCTGATCATCGACGACACCCCCGAGGCGGTGCTGCTCTCCTGCTTCGACCCGGTACGCCGGGAGGTCGGCCGGCTCACCCTCGAGAAGCTGGTGCTGGACGGCCGGATCCACCCGCACCGGATCGAGGAGGTCTACGACCAGGCCCGGCACGAGGTGGAGGAGCTCTGCCACCGGGCCGCCGAGGACGCCCTGGTCGAGGTCGGCATCACCGAGATCCACCCGGAGCTGGTCACCCTGCTGGGCCGGCTGCGCTACCGGACGTCGTACGGGCAGAACGTGCTCAAGCACCTGGTGGAGACCGCGCACATCGCCGGGACCATGGCCGCCGAGCTGCGGCTGGACGTGCCGACGATCAAGCGCTGCGCGTTCCTGCACGACATCGGCAAGGCGCTCACCCACGAGGTGGAGGGGAGCCACGCCATCATCGGCGCGGACCTGGCCCGCAAGTACGGCGAGAGCGAGGACGTGGTGCACGCGATCGAGGCGCACCACAACGAGGTGCCGCCGCAGACCATCGAGGCGGTCCTCACCCAGGCCTCCGACGCCTGCTCCGGTGGCCGGCCGGGGGCGCGGCGGGAGAGCCTGGAGGCGTACGTCAAGCGGCTGGAGCGGATCGAGGAGATCGCGGCCGGCAAGCTCGGCGTGGAGAAGGTCTTCGCCATGCAGGCGGGCCGGGAGATCCGGGTGATGGTCAAGCCGGAGGACGTCGACGACATCGGTGCGGCGGTGCTGGCCCGGGACGTGGCCAAGCAGATCGAGGAGGAGCTGACCTATCCGGGCCAGATCCGGGTGACGGTGGTCCGCGAGTCCCGGGTCACCGAGATCGCCCGCTGACCGCAGAGACGCAGAAGGGCCGGCCCGGTATCCGGGCCGGCCCTTCGCCGTACGGGTCGGATCAGACGCCGCCTCCGCCGCCTCCGCCGGCACCCTCGGCCTGCGACGTGAGCGCCACGGGCGGCGGGTTCTGGGCCGGCGTGCCGGCGGTCTTGCGGCCGCGGGAGAGGCGGTGCTGGACGTATTGGGCCAGCTTCGACAGCGAGTAGTTGACCGCGATGAAGAGCACGGCGATCACGACGTAGACCTGGATCGGGTTGCCCAGCACGCCGATGATCTGCTTGCCGATGTTGAGCGTCTCCTCGTAGCTGATGATGAAGCCGAGCGAGGTGTCCTTGAGCACCACGACGAGCTGGCTGATCAGCGCCGGGAGCATGATCCGGAACGCCTGCGGCAGCAGGATCATCCGGGTGGTCTGCAACGGGGAGAGGCCGATCGCGGCGGCGGCCTCCGCCTGGCCGCCCGGCAGCCCCTCCATGCCGGAGCGGATGATCTCGGCGATCACCACCGAGTTGTAGACGGTCAGACCGATGACCAGGTACCAGAGGTTGTCCCACGAGATGCCGAACTCGGGGAAGCCGCGCGCCACGAAGAAGATCGTGATGACGACGGGCAGCCCCCGGAACACCTCGACGCAGACCCGGGTCACCGCCGACAGCAGCACGCTCAGCCCGCGCAGCAGGTACGACACCGGCGTGGCCAGCCCGGTGAAGCGCCGTCGGGTCAGGCTCTTGAGCTGGATCCGCAGCACGGCGATCAGGGTCCCCACGACCAGCGAGGACACGATGGCCAGGGCGGCGGCGATCAGCGTGTTCTTCAGGCCGAGCCCGATCCGGTCCCAGACCTGGGAGAAGTTCTCGTTGCCGGGGTCGACCAGCGGGCCCCACAGCTCCATCGAGAACTGGCCCTTGTCGGACAGCGGCCGGTAGATCAGGAAGTACGCCCCGACGAGCACCACGATGGTGGCGACCAGGCTGCTGACCAGGGTGATCCGTCGCTGCCGGGGGCCGGGGACGTCGTACAGGACGCTGTTCTGCTGACTCATCGGGCCACCGCCTGTCGCTTCTCGATCCGGTCGAGCAGGGCACCGAGCGGCACCGTCATGATCAGGTAGCCGATGGAGATGCCGATGGCGACCGGGATGAAGGCGTAGCCCTCGGCCGAGGTGAGCTGGTCGGCGGTCTGGGACAGGTCACCGACGACGCCGAAGAAGCCCACCAGCGCGGAGTTCTTGATCATCGCGATGATCACCGAACCGAGCGGCACCACCGACGCCTTCCAGGACTGCGGCAGCACCACGTAGCGCAGGTTCTGGCCGAAGGTGAGACCGAGCGAGCGGGCAGCCTCGGCCTGACCGGGCGGCACCGCGTTCACCCCGGACCGCAGCGCCTCGCAGACGAACGCCGCGGTGTAGAGCACCAGGGCGATCAGCGCGAAGCGGAAGTATGGCAGGTCGGTGTCGAGCCGGCTGAAGACCGCGTCCAGGCCGGGGATCCGCAGGAAGTCAGCGTTGGAGCCCAGCGCCGGCAGGCCGAAGGCGGCGAAGAACATCACCACGGTCAGCGGCATGTTCCGGAAGATGTTCACGTAGGCGGTGCCGACGGCGCGGAGCGGCGGCACCGGGGAGATCCGGAGCACCGCCACGACGGCGCCCAGGATCAGGGCGCCGATCGCGGCGAGTACGCAGATCTGGAGGGTGAGCCAGAAACCACCCGCAAACACGTCGAACTTGTCGATGAGCACACTCACGGGTCGGTGTTCCTCCCCACCCTCCAGATCGAACGATCAGATCAGTAGCGGTTGATGGTCGGGGCCGCGCCCAGCTGCGCGCCGAACTTGCCGGCGGTGTCGTCCCAGGCCTTCTTCCAACGGCCGTCCTGCATGGCCTTCTCCAGGACGTCGTTGATGAAGTTCCGGAAGTCGGTGTCCTCCTTCTTCACGCCGATGCCGTACGGCTCCTTGGTGAAGTTCTCGCCGGCGAGCTTGAAGGACGCCTCGTCCTTGGCGACGTAGCCGAGCAGGATCACGTTGTCCGTGGTCACCGCGTCCACCTGGCCGCCCTTGAGGGCGTCGCGGCACTTGTCGTAGGTGTCGAAGAGCACCAGCTGGGTGGCCACGTCCTTGACGTGCTTCTTGATCTCCTCAGCCGGGGTGGAGCCGGTGACCGAGCAGACCTTCTTGGTGCCGTCCTTGAACGAGTCCGGCCCGGTGATCGTGGTGTCGTCCTTCTTCACCAGGATGTTCTGGCCGGCCTCGTAGTACGGCCCGGCGAAGGCGATGCGCTCCTTGCGCTTGTCGTTGATCGTGTACGTCGCGGCGACCAGGTCGACGCTGCCGTCGACGATCTTGTCCTCACGGACCTTCGACGGCGTCTCGACGTACTCGATCTTGTCCTCGGGGATGCCGAGTTCCTTGACGATGATCTTCGCGACCTCGACGTCGAAGCCCTCCGGCTTGCCCGACAGGCCCTTCAGGCCGAAGCCCGGCTGGTCGAACTTGGTGCCGACCTTGATCTTCTGGGCCTTGTTCAGCCGCTCCATGGTGCTGCCGGCGGCGAACGACTTGCCGCCCGAGCCGGTGCCCTCGTCGCCCTTGCCGTCACCGCAGGCGGTCATCCCGAGCGCCAGGGCGGCCGCGGCGGCGACCGCCGCCATACGCTTCATGCGCATACTCATCTCCTTTTTCGACAGAAGCCGCCGGGGGACGGCGCGCTCCACTACGAATGCCTAGTGCGTGAGAATCTTGGAGAGGAAGTCCTTCGCCCGCTCGCTGCGCGGGTTCGCGAAGAACTCCGTCGGCGGTGCGTCCTCGACCAGCTGACCGTCGGCCATGAAGATCACCCGGTTGGCCGCGTGCCGGGCGAAGCCCATCTCGTGGGTGACCACCACCATGGTCATGCCGTCGCGGGCCAGCGAGGTCATCACGTCCAGCACCTCGCCGACCATCTCCGGGTCGAGCGCGCTGGTCGGCTCGTCGAAGAGCATCGCCTTGGGCTGCATGGCCAGCGCACGGGCGATGGCCGCCCGCTGCTGCTGGCCGCCGGAGAGCTGGGCGGGGTACTTGTCGGCCTGGTTGGCGATGCCGACCCGGTCGAGCAGGGCCAGGCCGCGCTCGCGGGCGGCGGCCGGCTTCTCCCTGCGGACCTTGACCGGGCCGAGCGTGACGTTCTCCAGGATGGTCTTGTGCGCGAAGAGGTTGAACGACTGGAAGACCATGCCGACCTCGCTGCGCAGCTTCGCCAGCGCCTTGCCCTCGGCCGGCAGCGGCTGCCCGTCGAAGGTGATGGTGCCCGAGCTGATCGGCTCCAGCCGGTTGATCGTCCGGCAGAGCGTCGACTTGCCGGAGCCGGAGGGGCCGATCACCACGACCACCTCACCCCTGCCGACGGAGAGCGAGACGTCGTCGAGCACGTGCAGCGGGCCGAACCACTTGTTGACCCCGTCCAGCACGATGAGCGGTTCGCCCGTCGTCACGTCGTCCACCGTCCCTGTCCGTGGAGATAAGCGGGGTCGGTCGACCCCCGGTTGGGCAACTCTAGGCGGGGCCACATGGCGGAACGCAACTCGAACGGTCACAGTGAGGTAACACCGGTCGCCCACGTACCGGGGAGTCCGATTTCTGCCACGTACCGGCCCGCTCCGGTGGCGGACCGGGCACCGCGCGGAGATCATGTGGGGATGACCCATCCGCTCCGGCTGACCGATTACGCCCGCGGCGGCGGCTGCGCCTGCAAGATTCCGCCCGGCGAGCTGGAGGCGATGGTCGCCGGGCTCGGCCCGGCCGCCGGCGCCGCCGACCTGCTGGTCGGCCTCGACCACGGCGACGACGCCGCGGTGGTCCGGCTGGACGAGCGGACCGGCCTGGTGAGCACGGCGGACTTCTTCACCCCGGTGGTGGACGACGCGTACGACTGGGGCCGGATCGCCGCGACCAACGCGCTTTCCGACGTGTACGCCATGGGCGGCACCCCACTGGTCGCGCTCAACCTGCTCTGCTGGCCCCGGGAGGTGCTGCCGGTGGAGTTGGCCCGGGAGGTGCTGCGCGGCGGCCAGGACGTCGCCCGGGAGGCCGGCTGCCACCTGGCCGGCGGGCACAGCGTGGACGATGACGGCCCGAAGTACGGCCTGGCGGTCAGCGGCGTGGTGCGGCCGGAGGAACTCATCACCCTGGACGCCGGCCGGGCCGGCCTGCCGTTGTCGCTGACCAAGCCGCTCGGCGTCGGGGTGCTGAACAGCCGGCACAAGCGGACCGGGGAGCGGTTCCCGGAGGCGGTCGCCTCGATGACCCGGCTCAACCGGGACGCGGCCCGGGCGGCGATCGCCGCCGGCATCCGTTGCGGCACCGACGTCACCGGGTTCGGGCTGCTCGGGCACGCCTCGAAGCTGGCCCGGGCCAGCCGGCTCACCATCGCCATCGACGCCGCGGCCGTGCCCTACCTGCCCGGTGCCCGGGAGGCGCTGCGGGACGGGTACGTCAGCGGCGGCACCCGCCGGAACCTGGACTGGGTGACCCCGTGGACCGACTTCGGCGGCCTCGACGAGGGGGAGCGGCTGCTGCTGGCCGACGCGCAGACCTCCGGCGGGCTGCTGGTGGCGGGCGAGATCCCCGGCGGCACGGTGATCGGCGAGCTGCTGCCCGCCAGCGAGCACCTGATCCGGGTCCGCTGACCGCCATGTCGCTCTCCCGGACGGGGCACCATACCCGATAAACTGTCATCTTCCCGCTACTCGAAGCGATGACGCTCGAGGAAATTTTGCCCGGAATGGTCACAGACCGGTAACTTGCCCCCGGCTGAGGTCAAATGCACCCCACCATCGTCAGTAAGGCCCGATCCGGAGGCCGGTGGGACGAGCACAGCGAGGAGGCGGCATGACCGAGCTGTGGAACTGGAGAATTGACGGCGCGGCGCCCGTGGAGGTCTACCCGGCGCTGGCCGAGGCGCTCGGCCGGGTGGTGATGCCCCTCGCCGTCGCCGACCCGGCCCGACTGCCCGCGTACGCGGTGGTCTGTGACGTCTGGGAGGCGCCGGGGGTGTACGGCACCATGGTCGACTGTTACGGGGTGCCCGAGCGCCTGCCCGAGCTGCCCAGCATCGCGGCGCTGGCCCGGCTGCTGGACCGCAACTGCCTGATGCGCGACGACACCCTCGACGCCGGACGGCACCTGCTGGTCGCCCCGGACGGCACGATCCGCCCGGTGCACTTCGACGTGGTCGAGACCGACGAGGGCGAGGTGCTCAGCGACCAGCGGCTCTGCACCGTCGCCCACCCCGGGTGCCGGGGCTGGTCGCAGTGCCACCGCTCGCGCTGGGCCCCCGACTCGGTCGCTCCCGCGCTCGCCGCCGCCTGAGCGGACCCGGCACGGCCGGGCCGGCCGGGGTCAGGCCCGGGCGGTGGGTGGGGTGCCGGGCTTCGGCCCGGATACGCTGTCCGGGTCATGACTACCGCAGCCGCGGGCAGCCCGCGTACCTACCAGGTGCGCACGTACGGCTGCCAGATGAACGTGCACGACTCCGAGCGCATCTCCGGCCTGCTCGAACAGGCCGGTTACGTGCGCGCCGCCGAGGCCGACGAGCAGCCCGACGTGGTGGTGTTCAACACCTGCGCGGTCCGGGAGAACGCGGACAACCGGCTCTACGGCAACCTCGGTCATCTGCGTCCGGTGAAGGACAAGCACCCCGGGATGCAGATCGCGGTCGGCGGCTGCCTGGCTCAGAAGGACCGCGGCGAGATCGTCCGCAAGGCCCCCTGGGTGGATGTGGTCTTCGGCACGCACAACATCGGCTCGCTGCCGGTGCTGCTGGAGCGGGCCCGGCACAACGCCGCCGCCGAGGTGGAGATCCTCGAGTCGCTCGAGGTCTTCCCCTCCACGCTGCCCACCCGGCGCGAGTCGACGTACGCCGGCTGGGTGTCGATCTCCGTGGGCTGCAACAACACCTGCACGTTCTGCATCGTGCCGTCGCTGCGCGGCAAGGAGAAGGACCGCCGCCCCGGCGACATCCTCTCCGAGGTGCGCGCCCTGGTCGACGAGGGCGTGCTGGAGGTGACCCTGCTCGGGCAGAACGTCAACTCCTACGGGGTGGAGTTCGGCGACCGGTACGCGTTCGGCAAGCTGCTGCGCGCCTGCGGCGACATCGAGGGCCTGGAACGGGTCCGATTCACCAGCCCGCACCCGAAGGACTTCACCGACGACGTGATCGCCGCGATGGCCGAGACGCCGAACGTCTGCCACTCGCTGCACATGCCGTTGCAGTCGGGCTCCGACGACGTGCTGCGGGCCATGCGCCGCTCGTACCGGTCGGAGCGATACCTGGGCATCATCGAGAAGGTCCGGGCGGCCATGCCGGACGCGGCGATCACCACGGACATCATCGTCGGCTTTCCCGGCGAGACCGACGCCGACTTCGAGCGGACCCTCGACGTGGTCCGCGAGGCCCGGTTCGCCTCGGCGTTCACCTTCCAGTACTCCAAGCGCCCTGGCACCCCGGCCGCGACCATGGACGGCCAACTCCCCAAGCAGGTCGTGCAGGAGCGGTACGAGCGGCTGATCGCGACGGTGGAGGAGATCACCTGGGCGGAGAACAAGAAGCTCGTGGGGGAGACCGTCGAGGTGCTGGTCGCCGTCGGCGAGGGACGCAAGGACGAGCGCACCGGCCGGATGTCCGGCCGGGCCCGGGACGGCCGCCTCGTGCACTTCGATGCCGGCAGTCTGGCCGGGCAGATCCGCCCCGGCGACATCGTCCACACCACCGTCACGTACGCCGCGCCGCACCACCTCAACGCCGACGGCGAGCCGCTGTCGCACCGGCGTACCCGGGCCGGCGACGCCGCCGAGGCGGGGCGCGCCCCGCGTACCCCGGGCGTGCTGCTGGGGCTGCCCACGATCGGCGCGCCGGCCGCGGTGCCCACGCCCGCGACCGGCTGCGCCGCCCACTGACCGATCGGGGCCCCGCCGGACGGCGGAGCCCCGACCGGTCCCGGCGGGATGTCGGGCCTCAGCAGGCCGTGCCGTTGAGCTTCACGGCGGCGGGGGTGGCGGCCGTGCCGTTGGCGGTGAAGCCGATGGTCACCGAGGCGCCCGGCGCGAGCGACCTCGCCCAGTCCGGGGCGGCGGCGGTGACGGTCGTGCCGGACTGGGTGACAGTCGCGTTCCAGCCGCTGGCCAGGGTGACCCCGGCCGGCCAGGTCCAGGTCACCGACCACGGGTTCACCGCGCCGGTGCCGTTGTTCTGCACGGTCAACTCGCCCTGGAAGCCGCCCTGCCACGCGTTCACCTGCTGATAGCCGGCAGTGCAGGCGCCGGTCGCCGGCGGCGGCGAGGACGATCCGGTGGGTGTCGGGCTCGGGCCGCCCCCGCCACCCACGGGCGGGATCAGGTACGGCTGGAGGATGTCCTGCTTGGCCTGGTTGATCGTGGTCCAGTCGTCGTTCGCGATGCCGCCGGTGTCACCCGAGTTCGGGTTCCACGACCAGTAGGTGAAGGACATCCCGTTCACCCCGGTCCCGGTGTAGGCCATCAGGTTCTGCAGCCACACCCGGTCCTTCGGGTCCTGGAGCGTGGTGCCGAACTCGCCCATCATGATCGGCGCGATGTTCTGCTTGTGGAGGTAGCCCCAGTACCGGTCCCAGATCGCCGGCATGTTCGCCGGGTACGTCGGGTCGTCGAACCAGGCCTGGCGGTAGACGGAGGTCGCGTACTCGTGCGGGGAGTAGACCAGCCGGTTGGCCACGTTCAGCCGGACCGGGAACTGCCCGGCCTTGGACAGGTTTCCGCCCCACCAGCCACAGTCCTCGTCGTTGCTCGGGTCGCCGTCCCAGACGTTCGACAGGCCGCCGCTGGGGCAGCTCACCCCCTCCACGAAGATCAGCCAGTTCGGCTGCACCGCGAGGATCTCGTTGCCGGCCCGCTCGGCGGCCAGCCGCCAGTCGCGGGCGGCGACGCCGCAGCCCCAGCAGGCGCCGGTGGCGGCCGGGTTGGTGCCCTCGGCGTGCGGCTCGTTGTGCAGGTCGGCGCCGATCACCGTGGGGTTGTTCGCGTACCGCCGGGCGAGGGTCTTCCAGTCGGCGATCCAGGTCGCCTCCGAGACGGTGGAGGTGTACCAGAGCGGCGACTGGCCGGCCGAGGTGGGCCGGTGGCGGTCCAGGATGATCCGCATCCCCTTGCCGCCGGCATAGTCGATGACCTTGTCGAGGATCTGCAGCGGGGAGAGCCCGACCAGGTCCGGGTTGACGTAGTCGTTGATCCCGGTGGCCGTCGCGCCCGGCTTCAAGGCGTCGTTCGAGTACGGGACGCGCAGCGTGTTGTAGCCCAGCCGGGCCATGGTGTCGAGTTGGCTGCGCCACGGGTTGCTCGACCACAGACCGTGGAAGGTCTTGTTGTCGGTCTCCATGCCGAACCAGTTGATGCCGGTCAGCCGGACCGTGGCGCCCGTGCTGTCGACGATCTTGTTGCCGCTGGTGTGCAGGTAACCGGTGCCGGTCCCGGCGACGGCGGCAGCGGCCGGGGCGGTGCTGACGGCGGCGGCGACGAGGACGCCGGCCGCGGCGGTGGCGAGCGCCACGAGGGCGCCGCCGAGGGCGGTGGGTCGGTGCATGCGAGCTCCACTTCGGATGCCCGCGCCGCGCAGGCGCCGCGGGCGGAAGGACCAGGGGAGACGGCCCGCTCGTCATCGAGTACGCGGACAGCAGCGACGGGCCGTGTCACGTGGACGGCCACTCGTGGGGGATCACCGGCGACCCGCGACGGCGGGACTCGCCGTCGGTGCCCTCGCGCCGGAGCTCGACCTGGCTCTGCCGCCATTCTGATCAGCCCACCTCGATGCGTCAACCACCCGCCCGAACCCTGTGGAGAAGGCGCTTTCCCGCCTCGTCCCGCGGTGTTCCATCCGCAAGATCGCGCTCGATCCTGGATCGAGTGGCCTCCGGCTCGCGTCGATGCCACTACTTCCCGGTTCGAGCATGGTTTTGGCGCAGGGAGCAGGGGACCGGGATATGCGGGAGCCCCCGGTCCCGTGGCGGGACCGGGGGCTCCCGGGTGTGCTCAGTTCAGCTTGCCTGCTCGGCCAGCTGGAGGAACTGCCGCTTCGAGGCGAGCGCCTGCTCGGCCTCCTTGATCCGCCGGGTGTCGCCGGCGGCCTGCGCCCGGGCCAGCCGCTCCTCGGCCTCGGCGACCTGCGTACGCATCTGGGCCAGCAGCGGGCTGTCCTCCTTGGTGGTACGCCGCCACGCCGAGTCCATCACCTCGCGGACCTTCTCGTCCACGACGCGCAGCCGGCGCTCCAGCCCGGCGGCGGCCTCCCGGGGCACCCGGCCGGCCTCGTGCCACTGCGCCTGGATGTCCCGCAGCTTCGCCTGGGCGCCCTTCGGGTCGCCGTCGATGTCGAGCCCCTCGGCCTCGGCGAGCAGGGCCTGCTTGCGCTCCAGGTTGGCGCGCTGCTCGTTGTCCCGCGCCGAGAAGACCTCACTGCGCCGGGTGAAGAACTCGTCCTGCGCCGCCCGGAACCGTTCCCAGAGCTTCTGCTCGGCCTCCTTGGACGCCCGCGGTGCGGACTTCCACCGGGCCATCAGGTCCTTGAGCTGGTTGGCGGTGACGCCCCAGTCGGTGGATTCCTTGAGCTTCTCGGCCTCGGTGACCAGCTCCTCCTTGATCGACTGCGCCTGCTTGCGCTGCTGGTCGAGGGAGGCGAAGTGGGCACCCCGCCGGCGGGTGAAGCCGTCCCGGGCGGCGGCGAACCGCTTCCACAGCTCACCGTCGGTCTTCTTGTCGACCCCGCGGATGGTCTTCCACTCGTCGAGGATCTCCTTGAGCCGGTCCCCGGCGGTCTTCCAGCCGGTCGACTCGGCGGCCAGCTTCTCCGCCTCGTCCACCAGGGCGGTCTTGCGGGCCAGCGCCTCGCTCCGGGCGGCGTCCCGGGCCGCCCTGGCCTCGCCGGCCTTCTCCTCGGCCGTCGCGGCCAGCTTGTCCAGGCGCGCGGCCAGCGCGTCGATGTCGCCGACCACGTGTGCCTCGGCCAGCGAGGCGCGGATCCGCTTGATCGTGGTCAGCGAGTGGCCGGCGTCCGCCGCGCCCGAGTTGAGCCGGGCCTCGGTCAGGTCCACCTCCGTCACCAGATCAGCGAACCGCCGGGCGAAGTGGGCCAGCCCCTCCTCCGGGGCTCCCGCCTGCCAGGATCCGACCACCCGCTCGCCTTCGGCGGTCTTGACGTAGACGGTGCCGTCCTCGTCCACCCGTCCGAAGGCAGTCCAGTCGCTCATGTGCCCATCCTCGTTCTCCCGGCGTCGACGGGAGGTCCCGCGATCGCCGCCACGGCGCAGCAAAGTTACTTCCGGCATTGTCACAGGTCCGACCCGGTCCGTGTCGAGCGCCTGTCGTCGACCGTGACCATACGGTGTCGTAGGGCCCCGATGACCGGATCGGCGCGGGGACGCACCGGGGGGTACGGATAGGTTGGACCCGTGCCTCTGGTCGCCGCCGCCGTCTGCCCCCATCCGCCCCTGATCGTGCCCGAACTGGCCGGCGCCGCCGCCGGTGAGCTGGACGACCTCCGCGCCGCGGCCGACGGCGCCCTGGCCCGGCTGCTCGCCGCCGCTCCCGAGGTGATCCTGCTGGTGGGCGGCGGGCCGGAGAGCAGGGTCTTCGGCTCCGCCGACTCGGGGTCGCTGCGCGGCTACGGCCTCGACCGGCCGGTGCGGTTGTGGAAGACGGCCTGCTCCGGGGCGGAGGTCCTGCCGTTGAGCCTCACCGTCGGCGCGTGGCTGGTCGGCCGGACCGGCACCGAGCTGCCCCGGCTGGCCCGGTCCGTCGCCGACGGCGCGACGCCGGCGGAGTGCGCCGAGCTCGGGGCGGCCCTCGCCGGCGAGACCGAGCGGCGTGCCGCGGTGCTGGTGCTGGGGGACGGGTCGGCGTGCCGGGGCACCGGGGCGCCCGGCTACGACGACCCGCGCGCCGAGGCGTACGACGACGGGGTGGCCCGGGCCCTGGCCGGCGCGGACGCCGCGGCCCTGCTCGGCCTGGATCCGGTACGGTCCGCGGAGCTGAAGGTCGCCGGGCGGGCGCCCTGGCAGGTGCTGGCCGGCGCGGTCCGCGGGGCCGGCGGCGACTGGCGCGGTGACCTGGGCTACTACCGGGCCCCCTACGGGGTCTCCTACTTCGTGGCGAACTGGGACCGGGAGCAGCGGTGACCGGCCCGGTGGTGGCCGTGGTCGGTCCGACCGCGGCCGGGAAGTCGGCGCTGAGCATCGCCCTCGCGCACGCCCTCGACGGCGAGGTGGTCAACGCCGACTCGATGCAGCTCTATCGGGGCATGGACATCGGCACCGCCAAGCTGACCCTGGCCGAGCGCGACGGCGTGCCGCACCACCTGCTCGACATCTGGGAGGTGACCGAGCCGGCCAGCGTCGCCGAGTATCAGCGGCTGGCCCGCGCCGCGGTCGACGACATCCTGGCCCGGGGGAAGGTGCCGCTGCTGGTCGGCGGCTCCGGCCTGTACGTGCGGGCGGTGCTGGAGCAGTTCGAGTTCCCCGGCACCGACCCGGCGGTGCGGGAGCGGCTGGAGGCGGAGCTGGTGGTGGCCGGCCCGGCCCCGCTGTACGCCCGGCTGCAGGCGGCCGACCCGGTGGCGGCGGCCGGCATCCTGCCGACCAACGGGCGGCGGATCGTCCGGGCACTCGAAGTGATCGAGCTGACGGGGGCGCCGTTCACCGCCTCGCTGCCCGAGCCGACGCCGTACTACCCGTCGGTGCAGCTCGGCGTGGACCTGGACACCGCGCTGCTGGACGAGCGGATCGCGTTGCGGGTGGACCGGATGTGGGCCGACGGGCTGGTGGCCGAGACGCAGACGCTGGTCGGCCGCGGCCTGCCCGAGGGGCGTACGGCCAGCCGGGCCCTCGGCTACCAGCAGGTGCTGCGGTTCCTGGCCGGGGAGCTGACCGAGGCCGAGGCGCACGCCGAGACGATTCGGGCCACCCGCCGGTTCGTCCGGCGGCAGCGGTCCTGGTTCCGGCGCGACCCGCGGATCCACTGGCTGGACTCGGCCTCGCCTTCGTTTCTCGACACTGCGCTGCGGGTGGTCGCCGAGCATCGGCAATGATGGGGGCGTGGAGTTCACCAAGGGCCACGGCACCGGCAACGACTTCGTCATCCTGCCCGACCCGGACGGGGCGCTCGACCTGGCGCCGGGCCTGGTCGCCGCGCTCTGCGACCGGCGGCGCGGGATCGGCGGGGACGGCGTGCTGCGGGTGGTGCGGGCCGCCAAGCACCCGGAGGGCGCGGCCCTGGCCGGTGAGGCCGAGTGGTTCATGGACTACTGGAACTCCGACGGCTCGTTCGCGGAGATGTGCGGCAACGGTGCCCGGGTCTTCGTGCGCTACCTGCTGGAGACCGGGCTGGCCACCCCGTCGGGTGCGGCGCTGCCGGTGGCCACCCGGGCCGGCGTCGTGCACGCGCGGGTCGAGGGGGAGGCCATCGCCGTCGAGATGCGCCGCCCCCGGGTGTACGACACCTCCACCGCCGCCCTGGGCGGACTGACCCTGACCGGCGCGGCGGTGGACGTGGGCAACCCGCACCTGGTCTGCGCCCTGCCCGCCGCCCTGGAGCTGGCCGGCCTGGATCTCACCCGGGCACCCGACGTGGATCCGGCGGTCTTCCCCGCCGGGGTGAACGTCGAGTTCACCGCCCCCGGCGAGCCGGTCGCCGGCACCGACGGGCACGTGCGGATGCGGGTCTACGAGCGGGGCTCCGCCGAGACGCTCTCCTGCGGCACTGGGGCCTGTGCCGTGGCCGCGGTGGCCCTGCGGGACGCCGGCCGGGACACCGGCACCATGGCCGTGGACGTCCCCGGCGGCCGCCTCACGGTGACCGTGACCGACGACTCCTGCTGGCTCTCCGGCCCCGCCGTCCTCGTCGCCACCGGCACTGTCACCCTTCCCACCCTGCTCCCCTGACCGCCCCCGCCTCGCCCCACCGCCCAGGCCGGGTTGATCAAGAAGTTTGCGTCCCGATCCCGCGCCCTGACGACCCAAACCCTTGGTCAACACGGCCGCAGTCGACGATCATGAGGTTGGCTGAGGGTTTTGTCCGGATTGGTGTGGCCAAGGTCATGATCGGCGGCCGGTGGCGCGTCTATGGGTGCGTTGGTTGTCGCGTAGCGGCAACCAACGCACCCAAGAGGGCGGGTCGGTCAGGGGATGGCGCTGGCCTCGGCGGCGATCTCGGGGAGGTCGGCGGGACCCGGGTCGGCGGCCGGGGGCGGCGTGGCGCCCGGGTTCTGCGCGGCGGCGCGGACGGCGGCCGCCACGGCCGGGGCGACCCGGGCGTCGAAGACGCTCGGCACGATCACCGTCGGGTTGATCTTGTCCTCGCCGACCACGTCCGCGATGGCCCGGGCCGCCGCGATCGCCATCTCCTCGGTGAACTCCTCCGCGTGCGCGTCCAGCATGCCGCGGAAGACGCCCGGGAAGGCGAGCACGTTGTTGATCTGGTTCGGTTGGTCGGAGCGACCGGTGGCGACCACCGCGGCGTACTTGCGCGCCTCCCGCGGGTCCACCTCCGGGTCCGGGTTGGCCAGCGCGAAGACGATGGCGTCCTTGGCCATGGTGGCGATGTCGTCGCCGGTGAGCAGGTTCGGCGCGCTCACCCCGATGAACACGTCCGCGCCCTCGACCGCCCCGCGCAGGTCGCCCGCGTAGTTGTCCTTGTTGGTGTGCTCGGCCAGCCACTGCCAGGCCGGGTTGAGGTCGGCCAGCCCGCGGTGCAGGGCGCCCTGGCGGTCGTACGCGATGATGTCGCCCACCCCCTGCCGGAGCAGCAGCTTCATGATCGCCGTGCCGGCCGCGCCGGCGCCGGAGACGACCACCCGGACGTCCGCGAGCTGCTTGCCCACGACGCGCAGCGCGTTGGTCAGCGCGGCGAGCACGCAGATCGCGGTGCCGTGCTGGTCGTCGTGGAAGACCGGGATGTCCAGCGCCTCGCGCAGCCGGGCCTCGATCTCGAAGCAGCGCGGCGCGGCGATGTCCTCCAGGTTGATCCCGCCGTACGCGGGCGCGATCGCCTTGACGATCGCCACGATCTCGTCGGTGTCCTGGGTGTCCAGCACCACCGGCCAGGCGTCCACCCCGCCGAAGCGCTTGAACAGCGCCGCCTTGCCCTCCATCACCGGCAGCGAGGCGGCCGGCCCGAGGTTGCCCAGGCCGAGCACGGCCGAGCCGTCGCTGACCACGGCGACCGTGTTGCGCTTGATGGTGAGCCGGCGGGCGTCGGCCGGGTTCTCGGCGATCGCCTGGCAGACCCGGGCCACCCCCGGGGTGTACGCGCGGGACAGCTCGTCGCGGGTGCGCAGCGCCACCTTCGAGCTGACCTCGATCTTGCCGCCGAGGTGCAGCAGGAACGTCCGGTCGGAGACCTTGCGGACGTCCACCCCCTCCAGCGCGGTCAGCGCCTCGACCACCTGGTCGGCGTGGTTGGCGTCGGCGGTGTCGCAGGTGAGGTCGACGATCACGTGCGCCGGGTCGGAGTCGACCACGTCGAGCGCGGTGACGATGGCGCCGGCCTCGCCCGCCGCGGTGGTCAATCGGCCGATGGAGGAGGCGTCGGCGGGTACCGCGATCCGGATCGTTATCGAGAATCCGGCACTCGGCAGTCGGCTGATGGCCACGAAAACTCCTCCGTCATCACTGCGGTTCGCCAGGCATTTCTACTCGCTCGTCGAGTTTGCCCGGCAGCCGGCCCCGCTACTGGTGGGTACGGCCACGGGCATATAGCAGGTGCATCCGGCGTTGCCACATGTCAGGATTGCTCGTACGCGCCGAAAATCCCTCGGCAGCGGACAGAACGGACAGGAGACGCAGTTTGCGAGACCAGGAGACCTACGTACCCTTCGAGGACGACGAGCTCGACGCCACCACCGGCGAGTACGAGCTGTCGGAGCGGCAGGCGCTGCGGCGGGTCCCCGGCCTCTCCACCGAGCTCACCGACATCACCGAGGTCGAATACCGCCAGCTGCGGCTGGAGCGGGTCGTCCTGGTGGGCGTCTGGACCGAGGGGACCCAGGAAGACGCGGAGAACAGCCTCACCGAGCTGGCGGCGCTGGCCGAGACGGCCGGCTCGCAGGTGCTCGAGGGGCTGATCCAGCGCCGCAACCGGCCCGACCCGGCCACGTACGTCGGTCGGGGCAAGGTCGACGACCTGGGCGCGGTGGTGCTCTCCACCGGCGCCGACACGGTGATCTGCGACGGTGAGCTGTCCCCGTCGCAGCTGCGCAACCTGGAGCAGCGCACCAAGGTCAAGGTGGTCGACCGGACGGCGCTGATCCTCGACATCTTCGCCCAGCACGCCAAGAGCCGCGAAGGTAAGGCCCAGGTCGAGCTGGCCCAGCTCGAATACCTGCTGCCGCGACTGCGCGGTTGGGGTGAGACGCTCTCCCGGCAGACCGGTGGTAGCGGCCGCGGTGGCGGCGCCGGCGGTGGCGTGGGCCTGCGCGGCCCCGGTGAGACCAAGCTCGAGACCGACCGGCGCCGGATCCGGCACCGGATCGCCCGGCTGCGCCGCGAGATCAAGAGCATGACCACGGTACGCCAGACCAAGCGCGCCCGCCGGACGCGCAACGCGGTGCCCGCCGTGGCCATCGCCGGCTACACCAACGCCGGCAAGTCCAGCCTGCTCAACCGGCTCACGGGCGCGGGCGTGCTGGTGGAGAACGCGCTGTTCGCCACCCTGGACCCGACCACCCGCCGGGCCACCACCTCCGACGGCCGGCTCTACACCCTCTCCGACACTGTCGGGTTCGTCCGGCACCTGCCGCACCAGATCGTCGAGGCGTTCCGCTCGACGCTGGAGGAGGTCGCCGACGCCGACCTGGTGGTGCACGTGGTCGACGGCACCCACCCGAACCCGGAGGAGCAGGTGCGGGCGGTCCGTGAGGTGCTCGCCGAGGTGGGCGCCGACCGGCTGCCCGAGCTGCTGGTGGTCAACAAGACCGACGCGGCCGACGAGGAGACCCTGCTGCGGCTCAAGCGGATCTGGCCCGAGGCGGTCCTCGTCTCCGCGCACACCGGGGGCGGGATCGAGGGGCTGCGCGAGACGATCGAGCAGCGGCTGCCGCGCCCGGCGGTCGAGGTCCGCGCGGTGCTCCCGTACGACCGGGGTGACCTGGTGGCCCGGCTGCACCGGCAGGGCGAGGTGCTGAGCACCTCCCACCTGCCCGAGGGCACGCTGCTGCACGTACGGGTCAACGAGGCGCTCGCCGCCGAACTGGCGCCGTACCGGGCGGGGGACCGGCTCGCCAGCGGAGAGCGGGTCGGCGTCGGCCGGTGAGCCGTCCGGCGTCACCCGGCCGTAACCCGAGGCGTGCGACACTTGGCGCCATGCGGCATGCTGTCTCCTCGGTCACGATCGCGCTCGGCCTGGTCGGCGCGGTCGTGGCGCCGGCCGGGGTCGCCCTGGCGGCTCCCGTCACGGCCTCCGCGCTGGCCGCGGCTCCCAAGAAGAAGTGCACGATCGAGGACAAGCGGCTGCGTGAGCTGTCCGGCCTCGTCGCCACCACCAGCGGCTACGTGGTGATCAACGACGGCAGCGAGCAGGACAGCCTCAAGAAGGTCTTCTACCTCGACGCCAAGTGCAAGATCGCGAAGGAGCCGGTCCGCTACTCGGGCGACGGGCCGTTCGACACCGAGGACCTCGCGCTCGGTCCGGATGGCAGGACCCTCTGGATCGCCGACACCGGCGACAACATCACCAGCAAGACCCGCCGAGAGCGGGTCGCCGTCTGGACCATGCCGCTCGACGGGTCCAAGAGGCCGGTCCTGCACCGCCTGTCCTACCCGGGTAACGAGCCGCACGACGCCGAGGCGCTGCTGATCGGTGACGACAACCTGCCGTTGATCATCACCAAGGACACCTCGGGCAAGTCGGAGATCTTCACGCCGGAGGCGAAGCTCAAGAACGGCGACACCGACCCGGTGCCGATGAAGAAGGTCGGCGAGGTCACCCTGCCCAAGACCAGCACCGACAGCAAGCTGGGCGCGCCGGGCCGACTGCTGGTCACCGGTGCCGCCCGCTCGCCCGACGGCACCAAGGTCGTCCTGCGCACCTACGCCGACGCGTTCGAGTTCGACGTGGCCGGCGGCGACATCGTCAAGGCGATCACCACCGGCAAGCCCCGGGTCACCCCGCTCGCCGACCTGTTCGGCGAGGCCATCTCCTACACCCCGGACGGCAAGCTCTTCGTCACCGTCTCCGACGTCGGTTTCCTCGACGCCTCCGAACCGGTCGACATCCTCAGCTACACCCCGTCGACGAAGGGCGTGGAGGCGCTGCCGAACCCTGGCAAGGAGGTGACCAAGGCGACCGCCGAGAAGTCCTGGCTCGACGGGCTGACGCTTGACCAGATCACCTACCTGATCGCCGCGGTCGGCGTGATCGGCGCGCTGATGGTCGGCGCCGGCATCGTCGGCATCCTGCGCGCCCGCCGTAAGCCCGCGAAGGCCGAGGAGCCGGCCGAAGAGCGCGGCGACGAGTCCTTCCCGCCGGGCAACCGGCCGGACAGCGCGCCGCGCGGCGGCGGGGTCTACGGCGGGGGCGCCAGCGGCGGGGTCTACGGCGGCGGTGGCGGCCACGGCGGTGGCGGTGGTGTCTACGGCGGCGGTCCGGGGAACGGCGCTCCGGGCCGACCGGCGGGCGGCGGCGTGTACGGCGGTGGCCGGCCCCAGGAGCGCGGCGGCGGTCGTGGTGGCGGCGTCTACGGCGGGGGCCAGCGGGGCGGTGGCCGCCCGCAGGGTGGCAGCGCCTACGGTGGCGGCCCGCAGCAGGGCGGTGGCGGGTACGGCCGCCCGCCGCAGGGACGCGGCGGCCACGGCGGCGGACCCCAGGGCGGGGGCGGGTACGGCGGCGGCCGTGCCGAGCCGCCCCGAGGCGAGCCGGACTACCGGGACCCGCGCAACGGCCGGGGCCACGGCGGCTACGACGAGCGGGGCCAGTACGGGCCGGTGTCCGGCGGCGGCCGGGAGTATCGGGGCGACCGCTACTGACGTGGCACGGGTGACCGCCGCGGTGGCGGTCACCCGTTCGGAGGTCAGATCCGGCGCAGCACGGCGACCACGCGACCCATGATGGTGGCGTCGTCGCCCGGGATCGGGTCGAAGGCCGGGTTCTGCGGCATCAGCCAGACGTGCCCGTCGCGGCGCCGGTAGGTCTTCACCGTCGCCTCGCCGTCGAGCATGGCCGCCACGATGTCGCCGGCCTCGGCGTTCGGCTGCTGCCGGACGACCACCCAGTCGCCGTCGCAGATCGCGGCGTCGAGCATCGAGTCGCCCTTGACCTGGAGCATGAAGACCTCGCCCTCACCCACCAGCTCGCGGGGTAGGGGGAAGATGTCCTCCACCGCCTGCTCGGCGAGGATCGGGCCACCGGCGGCGATCCGGCCCAGCATCGGCACGTACGCCGGGGCGGGCCGCTGCGCGCGGGCGGTCTCGTCGTCGAGCACGTCGCCGGGGGCGCGGACGTCCACCGCGCGCGGCCGGTTCGGGTCGCGGCGCAGGAAGCCCTTCTTCTCCAGCTCCTTGAGCTGGTAAGCGACGCTGGACGGCGAGACCAGGCCGACCGCCTCGCCGATCTCGCGCACGCTCGGCGGGTAGCCGTGGCGCTCCACCCAGGTGCGGATGAACTCCAGGATCCGGCGCTGCCGGGCGGTCAGGTCGACCGTGGTCGGGTCGGGGAAGGTGCTGACCACCGGTGTGACCGGGCGTACGGCGGGCTGGGCGGCCCGGGTGCGCGCGGTGCGGGGTCGACGGGTCGCCGGCGGACCCGCCCCGTCGATCGGCTGCGGGTTCTTCTGCCGGCTGGCCCGGTCCTCGGTCACGTCCGTCCTCCCTGGTCGGCGCTGGGTGCCTTGGCGGCTCGTGGTGCGTACTCGGGTGGTGCTGGTGCTGGCGACCGACTCGACGCGACACGCCGTGTCCGGTCGTTGTTGACCGTATAGGTGAGATCAGCCATTTTCAAACATCTGTACGACCTGTTGTCGGCGTGTCGTGGCGAAATCCTGGATTTCCGAACGCCTGTTCTGGTAAATGGTACGTCGCTGTCGAACGCGTGTTCCAATGAACGCGACGGTTCAGGGCCGGGCGGTAACCCTCCGAGGTGTCGGCCGTTGGGCTTTCGGCGACCTGGGAAGGGTGGGGCGGGTGAGTGATTCTGATGACGCGCGCGACACGCGCGCCAACTTGACCTCGCTAGGGCGACGGCATACGGTCGACCCCTAGATGTAGTAGTCACACGGGCGTAAGTCGCCTACAGGTTGGGTTCAACTACCGAACGCACTCCCGTACCGTCAACCCGGCGTCAGCCATCCGACATGGCTTCGTCGCGGTGACGCGTGCCCGGAGCCGGTCGGGGTGCCCGCGGTCGATGAAGGAGGTCAGGCGATGCGGTGTCCGTACTGCCGGCACGCCGACTCTCGGGTGGTCGACTCGCGGGAGGCCGACGACGGCCAGCTCATCCGGCGGCGGCGGTCCTGCCCGGAGTGCGGCAAGCGGTTCACCACCGTCGAGGAGGCGGTGCTCGCGGTGGTCAAGCGCAGTGGGGTGACCGAGCCGTTCAGCCGCACCAAGATCATCGGCGGGGTGCGCAAGGCGTGCCAGGGCCGGCCGGTCGACGACGACTCCATCGCGCTGCTGGCGCAGAAGGTCGAGGAGACCGTGCGGGCCAAGGGGGCCGCCGAGATCCCCAGCCACGAGGTCGGGCTGGCCATCCTGGGGCCGCTGCGCGACCTGGACGAGGTGGCCTACCTGCGGTTCGCCAGCGTCTACCGGTCGTTCGACTCGCTCGCCGACTTCGAGCGCGAGATCGAGACGCTGCGCGCGGCCGCGCGGGCCCGGGCCGGCGACGAGCCGGTCGAGGCCGCCGGCCTGACCAGCTGAAGTCTTTCGGATTACTGACAGATTGGAACGCGCGGTGGGTGACCGCGCAATCGAGGGGGGCGACGTCGTGACGACGAGTAAGTCACGGAACAGGGCCGGGGCGGGGCTGAAGATCGAGCGGGTCTGGACGACCGAGGGGGTGCACCCCTACGACGAGGTCGCCTGGGAGCGCCGCGACGTCGTGATGACGAACTGGCGGGACGGCTCGATCAACTTCGAGCAGCGCGGGGTGGAGTACCCGGAGTCCTGGTCCGTCAACGCGGCCAACATCGTGACCACCAAGTACTTCCGGGGCGCGGTGGGGACCCCGGAGCGCGAGTGGTCGCTCAAGCAGCTGATCGACCGGGTGGTCGGCACCTACCGCACCGCCGGTGAGGAGTACGGCTACTTCGCCACCCCGGCCGACGCGGAGGTCTTCGCGCACGAACTGACCTGGATGCTGCTGCACCAGGTGTTCAGCTTCAACTCGCCGGTCTGGTTCAACGTGGGCACGCCGTCGCCGCAGCAGGTCAGCGCGTGCTTCATCCTGGCCGTCGACGACTCGATGGACTCCATCCTCGACTGGTACAAGGAGGAGGGGCTGATCTTCAAGGGCGGCTCCGGCTCCGGCGTGAACCTGTCCCGGATCCGCTCCTCCAGGGAGCTGCTCTCCTCCGGCGGCACCGCCTCCGGCCCGGTCAGCTTCATGCGCGGCGCGGACGCGTCCGCGGGGACCATAAAGTCCGGCGGCGCCACTCGGCGCGCGGCCAAGATGGTCATCCTCGACGTGGACCACCCGGACATCGAGGAGTTCGTGGTCACCAAGGCGCGCGAGGAGGACAAGATCCGCGCGCTCCGGGACGCCGGCTTCGACATGGACCTGGGCGGCGCCGACATCGTCAGCGTGCAGTACCAGAACGCCAACAACTCGGTCCGGGTCTCCGACGAGTTCATGACCGCGGTGGAGAACGGCGGCGGCTTCGACCTGCGCGGCCGGCTCGACGGGCAGACCATCGAGACGATCGACGCCAAGAAGCTGTTCCGGACCATCTCCCAGGCCGCCTGGGAGTGCGCCGACCCCGGCCTGCAGTACGACGACACCATCAACGACTGGCACACCTGCCCGGAGACCGGGCGGATCACCGCGTCGAACCCGTGCTCGGAATACCTGCACCTGGACAACTCCTCGTGCAACCTGGCCTCGCTGAACCTGATGAAGTTCATGCGCGCCGACGGCAGCTTCGAGGTGGCGAAGTTCGTCAAGTCGGTCGAGCTGGTCATCACCGCGATGGACATCTCGATCTGCTTCGCCGACTTCCCGACCGAGAAGATCGGCGAGACCACCCGCGCCTACCGGCAGCTCGGCATCGGATACGCCAACCTGGGTGCGCTGCTGATGGCCTCCGGCCTGCCGTACGACTCGGCGCAGGGCCGGGAGGTCGCCGCGGCGATCACCTCGCTGATGACCGGCACGGCGTACCGCCGCTCGGCCGAGCTGGCCGGCATCGTCGGCGCGTACGACGGCTACGCCCGCAACGCCGAGGCGCACAAGCGGGTCATGCGCAAGCACGCCGCCGCCAACGACGCGATCAAGCCGGCCGGCACGGTGGCCACCGCCATCCAGCGGGAGGCCACGAAGCAGTGGACCCTGGGCAACAAGGTCGGTGACAAGAACGGCTGGCGGAACTCGCAGGCCAGCGTGCTCGCCCCGACCGGCACCATCGGTCTGATGATGGACTGCGACACCACCGGTGTCGAGCCGGACCTGGCCCTGGTCAAGTTCAAGAAGCTGGTCGGCGGCGGCTCGATGCAGATCGTCAACCAGACCGTGCCGCGCGCCCTGCGCAGCCTCGGCTACCCGGAGGAGCAGGTCGAGGCGATCGTCGAGCACATCGCCGACCACGGCCACGTGGTCGACGCCCCCGGCCTCAAGCCGGAGCACTACCCGGTCTTCGACTGCGCCATGGGCGAGCGGTCCATCGCGCCGATGGGCCACGTGCGGATGATGGCGGCCGTCCAGCCGTTCATCTCCGGCGCCATCTCCAAGACGGTCAACATGCCGGAGCAGGCGACCGTCGAGGACGTCGAGAAGATCTACTTCGAGGGCTGGAAGCTCGGCCTCAAGGCGCTGGCGATCTACCGGGACAACTGCAAGGTGGGCCAGCCGCTGTCGGCCGCCAAGCCGAACAAGGCCGCCGCGTCGACCGAGGCCCCGGCCCAGGTCGAGAAGGTGGTGGAGAAGGTCGTCGAGTACCGGCCGGTGCGCAAGCGGCTGCCGAAGAAGCGCCCGTCGGAGACCATCTCCTTCTCGGTCGGCGGCGCCGAGGGCTACCTCACCGCCTCGTCGTACCCCGATGACGGCCTCGGCGAGGTCTTCCTCAAGATGTCGAAGCAGGGCTCGACCCTGGCCGGCGTGATGGACGCCTTCTCGGTGGCCATCTCCATCGGTCTCCAGTACGGCGTCCCGCTGGAGACGTACGTCAGCAAGTTCACCAACATGCGCTTCGAGCCGGCCGGCATGACCGACGACCCGGACGTGCGGATGGCGGCCTCGGTGATGGACTACATCTTCCGTCGCCTGGCCCTGGACTTCCTGCCGTACGAGCGCCGCGCGGAGCTGGGCATCTTCACCGCCAAGGAGCGGGCCGCCCAGCTCCAGGCCGAGGCGGAGGCGGAGGCGAACGGTGCGGACCTCACCGCGATGGCCGCCTCCGCCCCGGTCGAGGCGCCGGAGCCGAAGGCGGTTGTCCAGCCGAAGCAGGAGGTCGCGGAGGTCGCCGCCGTCAAGCCGGCGCCGTCGGTGGGCTCCAGCACCGAGCTGCTGGAGGCCGTGATCGGCAAGGCCGCCGACGCGCCGCTCTGCTTCACCTGCGGTACGAAGATGCGGCCGGCCGGTAGCTGCTACGTCTGCGAGGGCTGCGGCTCCACCAGCGGCTGCAGCTGACGTTTCACCGTCTCGCGAGCGCGGCAGGGCTTCCTGCCGCGCTCGCGGCGTTTCTGGGTGGGCGTCGGGCGCCACGGCCCCACGCGTGCCGGGCAGCCTGACCGATGGTGGTTCGCACGCTATGGACCTGACGTCGCAAACGATTCAGCTGCGGCTCCAGCTGCTCCCGGCGTCACCCCGACTTCGACCAGGAAGTCTGGGATGCGATGGTCCGCCAGCACCAGAGCCAGCATCTGGCGGAGATCTCGCGGCGGCGTAGGTCCCGCCAGCCGAGCGAGGGTGCTGGATGATGGCGACGCTCACACCGACACAGGGCAGGTTGCGGCGCGGAAGCTCCATAGACTGCCGTCATGGTGACGTCACCGCCCGTCGTCGAGGAGTTCGGCCGGGAACTTGCGGCGCTCGGCTGGGTCAGCGGGCTGCTGGTCGCCGGATCGCTGGCGACCGGCGACTACCTACCCCGGGTCAGCGACCTCGACCTGGTCGCCCTGGTCGACGGCCCGGTCGACGCGGCCCGGCAGGCCACGCTCGCCGATCTGCACCGGCGCCTCGACGCCGGCACCGGCTCAGGGCTGCACCTCGGCTGCGTCTACGTCGACACCGCGTTGGCGCTCGACGTCGGGGTGCGGCATCCGACCTGGACCCACGGGCAGCTCGTCCAGCGCATCCTCTCCGGGATCACCCGGGCCGAGCTGGTGCGGCACGGGTACCCGATCTTCGGCCCCGTGCCCCGCGACGTCTTCCCGCCGATGAGCGCCGACGACGTGCGCGCGGCGGCCCGTGCCGAGCTCACCGGCTACTGGGCCTGGGCCGCCCGGCGTCCGTGGCTGTGGTGGGATCCCGTCATCGCCGACCTCGGTCTCACCTCGATGGCCCGGGGGCGCCACGCGCTCGGCGCCGGCGAACTGCTCACCAAGTCCGGAGCCGTCCAGCAGGCCGCCGCCCCGGCCTGGCTGATCGACCAGCTCGCCGCCCGGCGTCGCGGGGAGAGCGTCTCCTCGCCCCGGCTCCGCACCGCCCTGATCGCCTGGCGGGACGCCCGGCGGACCGTCGCCCGGGCACGAAGGGAGGGGCAATGACCACCGCGGCCACCTACGCGAGGTTCGGCGCCCGCGAGGCGCACGGTATGTCCCCCGCGTACGAGCGGCTGGCCCTGGCGGTGTCCCAGGACGGTGAGTTGCTCGCCCTGCTGGAGGCGCTCCCACCCGCCAAGCGGCAGCCGAACCTGCTGTTCGCCGTGGTCCGCCTCCTCGGCGGGCCGGTCGAGGATCCGGCCGCGTTCCACGCCTACACGTTGGCGAACTGGCCGGCGATCGAGGCGGAGCTGCGTACCCGGTCGACCCAGACGAACGAGGCCGGACGGTGCGCCGTACTGCTGCCGGTGCTCGCCGCGCTGCCGCAGCCGCTCGCGTTGCTGGAGGTCGGCGCGTCCGCCGGCCTGTGCCTCTACCCGGATCGCTACGCCTACCGCTACGGCGAGCACCTGCTCGGCGGGGGCGAGCCGGTCCTCGACTGCGTGGCCACCGGGATGGCGCCGCCGACCCGCCGGCCGGAGGTGGTGTGGCGGGCCGGCCTGGATCTGAACCCGCTCGACGTGACCTACCCGGCGGACGTGGCGTGGCTGGACGCGCTCATCTGGCCCGAGCACACCCACCGTCGTACCCGGTTGCGGGCTGCGGCGGCGGTCGCCGCGGCCGACCCGCCGCTGCTCGTCCGGGGCGACCTGGTGGACGACCTGCCGGCCCTGGCCGCGCAGGCACCGGCCGGCGCCACCCTGGTGGTGTTCCACACCTCGGTGCTGTACCTGGTGCCGGAGACCCGCCGGGCCGCGTTCGCGGAGGTGGTGCGCGCGCTGCCCAGCCACTGGATCGCGAACGAGGCGCCGGACGTGCTGCGCTACGACGCGCTGCCGGCGCCGCCGACCGAGATGCATCACAACGTGCTCGCGCTGGATGGCAGGCCGCTCGCCTGGACCCGCGGGCACGGCCAGGCGATCACCTGGTTCGGGTAGCGCCTCCGACGCCCGGGCCGGCGGCCGTCGCGTCGCCCGGCGACGAAGACGGCAGCAGCCGTCGCACCAGGTCCGCCACCGACCAGCCGCCGGTGAAGGCCCAGACGGCGATGACCGGGTCGCAGATGGCGCAGCCGTGCGAGGAGCCGGGCAGGAACGGGATGATCGGCGCCCCCTTCAGATGGTGGACGACGTCCCAGGCGGTGTGCAGCAGCCAGCCGATGCCGATCCAGGTCCACGACTGTAGGCCCCGCCAGGCCACGTACGTCATCAGCGCGACGATGGGGAACTCCCAGACCCCGAGGCCGCCGCCGCTGAGGTACGCCGCCCCGGCCCCACCCACCATGATCGCGTTGACGGTGCGGCGGTGCGGTTCGCGGATGAACGCGTTGAGGCATACGTACTGGAGGCCGATGAGCACTGGCGCGAGGATGGTCATGGTGGCCGATTCTGGGGCTCGGCCGGGGCGCCCGGCAGGGGCCGGCGTGCCAACCGTCGACGGATTCCCGCCAGGATGGACGCATGCATCAGGTGGTGGTCCTCGCCTACGACGGCGTCGTCCCGTTCGACCTGTCCGTGCCGGTCGAGGTGTTCGGCCGGGCGCGCCGGGCGGACGGTAGCCCGGCCTACGGGGTGCGGGTCTGCGCCGGCACGGACGAGGTGCGGGCCGGAGCGGTCAGCCTCCGGGCGCCGCACGGTCTGTCCGCGCTGGCCGAGGCCGACACGGTCGTCGTACCGGGGGTGGCCGACGTCGACGCGGCGCTGCCCGCGGCGGTCCTCGACGCGCTCGCCGCCACCCCGGCCCGGCTGGTGTCGATCTGCACCGGCGCCTTCGTGCTGGCCGCCGCGGGGCGGCTGGACGGCCGGCGGGCCACCACGCACTGGGCCGCCGCGGCCGAGTTGGCCCGCCGCCACCCCACCGTCACCGTCGACCCCGACGTGCTGTTCATCACGGACGGGCCGGTGCTGACGTCGGCCGGCGCGGCGGCCGGGCTCGACCTGTGCCTGCACGTCGTACGCAGCGACCACGGCGCGGCGGTGGCCGCGGACACCGCGCGCAGCTGCGTCATGCCGCTGGAGCGCGCCGGTGGTCAGGCCCAGTTCATCGCGTACGAGCCGCCCGCGCCGGCCGGGCTCAGCCTGCAACCGCTGCTGGTGTGGCTGACCGACAACCTGCACCGCCCGCTCACCCTGGCCGACATCGCCGCGCACGCCGCGATGAGTACGCGCAGCCTCAGCCGGCACTTCCGAGACCAGACCGGCACCACACCCGTGCAGTGGCTCAACCGGCAGCGGATCCGCCGTGCCCAGCAGCTGCTGGAACGCACCGACCAGCCGGTGGAACGGGTCGGCACGCTCGTCGGCTTCGCCTCCCCGACCGCCTTCCGCGAGTGCTTCCGCCAGCTCGTCGGCGTCCCACCCCGCGCCTACCGCGCCGCCTTCCCGCCCGCGCCGCGCGCCGGCCGCTCCTCGCCCTCGTCGGGAGTGAGGGAGGCGAGGCGGGTGGCGAGGTAGGCGCGTTCGGTGTCGTTGTCGACCAGGGCCAGGGCCGCCCGGTACGCCTCCGCCGCCTCCTGATGGCGGTCGAGGCGGCGGAGCAGGTCGGCACGGATCGCTGGCAGGTAGTGGTAGCCGGCCAGCCGGGCGTCCCGCGCCAGCGCGTCGACCTCGACCAGGGCGGCCGCGGGGCCGTCGGCCATCGACACCGCCACGGCCCGGTTGAGCGCCACGACCGGCGACGGCCAGCGCTTCAGCAGCTCGTCGTAGAGGCGTACCACCTGGGGCCAGTCGGTTGCGGCGTAGCTGGGCGCGACGGCGTGCAGTGAGGCGATGGCCGCCTGGAGCGCGTACCGGCCGACGTGGCCGGTCCGGAACGCGCCGAGGACCAGGCGGTTGCCCTCCTCGATGGCGGCCCGGTCCCAGGCGGACCGGTCCTGCTCCGCCAGCACCAGCAGCCGCCCCTCGGCGTCGGTACGGGTGGCCCGCCGGGCGTCGGTGAGCAGCAGCAGCGCGAGCAGCCCGCGTACCTCCGGCTCGTCGGGCATGAGCGCCAGCAGCATGCGGGTCAGGTGCAGCGCCCGGTCCACCAGGTCGGCCCGGACCAGCTCGGTGCCGGAGGGGGCGGTGTGCCCGGCCGTGTAGAGCAGATGGATGACGGTCAGCGCCGCGTCCAGCCGCTCGGGCAGCTCGGCGGCCTCCGGCACCCGGTAGGGGATCCGGGCGGCGGCGATCTTCTTCTTCGCCCGGGTGACCCGGGCGGCCATGGTCGACTCGGAGACGAGGAACGCCCGGGCGATGTCGCCGGTGCTCACCCCGCAGACCAGGCGCAGGGTCAGCGCGACCTGGGCCTCCCGGGCGAGCGCCGGGTGGCAGCAGGTGAAGACCAGCCGTAGCCGGTCGTCGGGCACCGCGTCCGCGCCGGGCTCGTCCGCCACCTCGGCCTCCGCCGGCTCCACCAGCAGCGGCAGCTTGGACCGGAACACCTTCTGCCGCCGCAGCACGTCGAGGGCCCTGCGCTTCGCGGTCGCGGTCAGCCAGGCGCCCGGCTTGTGGGGTACGCCGTCCCGCGCCCAGGCGTCCAGCGCGGCCAGGTACGCGTCCTGCACGCACTCCTCGGCGACGTCGAGGTCACCGGCGACGCGCGCCGTCGCGGCGAGCACGAAGGCCCACTCGCGACGGTGCACGTCCGCCACGGCACGTTCGGCCGCGGTCGTGCCGGCGTCGGTCACTCGGCCGGCGGGACGAACAGCGGTCGGACCTCGACGCCGCCGTCGATGGTTGCCGGGTTCAGCTTGGCGATCTTCAGGGCGACGTCCAGGTCGGGCGCCTCCAGGACGAAGAACCCGGCGACGACCTCCTTGGCCTCGATGAACGGGCCGTCGGTGACGAGGTCGCCGCGGACCGCTGTGGCGGTGGTGCTGGGCTGCAGCGCGAACCCCGTGACGATCCTGCCGCCCAGCTCCTCGACCTGGGCCGGGTACCGATCGAGCAGTGCCAGGTAGTCGGGCGTGATCTCCATCGGGTCGGCCGGCGCGGGCGAGTAGATCAGGACTGCGTACTGGGTCATCGGATTCTCCTCAGGTGGTCGTTTCCCTCTTCTGCCTCACCGACGGACGGGTCCCGCCCGATTCGACAACACCCCGGGGAAATTATCTTGCCCGTGCTCTGCGGCGGGTGCGGGGGCCGCCGGGGCAGCGGATGATCACGTACCATCCCGTCCGGCGCGTCCGACGACAAGGCGAAGGCGGCTATGGCGATCAATGATGGGCTCGGCCGGCGCCGGGTCACCGTTGTGGCAGTAGCGGTCACCGTAACCCTCGCACTCACCAGCGGTTGTTCTCTCCACCGACCTGCGGCCGACCAGGCGGCACCCCGAACCTCGACAGCCGCGGCGGCGCCGCCGGATGCGCCGGCCACGCTGCCCTGGGTGTCGGCGATGGTGGCTCGAAATGGCACCGACATCACCGTGTACAGCGGCCCGGGCGACGTTCGATGCAAAGAGCTCTGGCAACCGCAGGCCACGATCACTGAGCAGAAGGACGCCCAGGTGATCATCTCGGTGAACGCTCGCGTCATTGAGGCGGTCGACTGCGCCGCCAGCGGTGGCGCCGTTCCCATCGTCGTCTCACTGCCGAAGCCGCTCGGTGGCCGGGTGCTCCGCGACGCCGCCACCGGACTGACCCCGCCGATCTACTTCGAGCGTGATCTGCCGGACCTGCGCTCGGACAAGCGGTGGCGTCCGTTCTCGTCACACTGGATGTCGACCGACGAGGGCTGGCATCAGGGCTACAACGGCCCGGGAGGCTCAGTGCTGCTCGTGACCGCGCAGCGCACTGCGGGAGTGGACCTCCCCGACCGGGTCGGGACCCTCTCGATCGGCGCGCGTCACGGCACCGTCACCGGTGATCCAAGAAGGTCATGGACGATGTGGTGGGAGGTCGGGACGGTGACCTACTCCCTGCGGCTGGAGCCCGCCGAGGGTGGCACGTTCACGCTGAAGCAGTTCAAGCAGGAGATCGGCAGTATGCGCTGGAGCTAATTCCCGGGGTGGATCGGACACCACCCGTGATCGGGGGACCACGCGGAGCGCCGGCAGTGGCTAGTGTGGACAGCCGGATGACGACGGGAGGCCCGGTATGCCGCTCCGCCACCAGACAGTCCGTGCGGTGCTCGCGCTCCTGCTGCCGGGGGCGTGGGGCCTGATCGCCGGGTGGTGGACCCCGCGCGGCCCCGGCACCGCCGGTACCGCCCTGGTCTCGATCGGGATCAGCCTCGTCGTCGGGCTGGCGGCCGGCTGGTTGAGCCGCTCGCGGTGGGCGATGCTCGCCGCGCCCGTGCTCTTCGCGGCCGCCGTCGAGCTGGTCCGGATCCGTCTGCGCGGGCCGAGCGTCGACCGACCGCACCTGAGCGGCTTCGGTGTGGTGGCCCTGCTCGCCGGGCGTGGGGTGCACGGGCTGCTCACCCTGCTGCCGCTGCTGGTGGGCGCGGCCTACGGGGCCGGGATCGCCCGCCGGGTCGCCGGTGTCGCGCCGCGCGAGCCGGTCGTGCGGTGGCTCGGCCGGGGCGCCGTCGGCCTGCTCGCCGCCGTCCTCGCCCTGGTCACCGTCGGTGCGGCGGTGCCGGCGCGGACCGCACCGATCCCGGGCGGGATCGCCCGGTTCGACTCGGTCACCTCCGCCGGCCGCCACCTTGGCCTGCTGATCCGCGGTACGGACCCGGCCGCGCCGGTGCTGCTCGTGGTGCCCGGCCCGCCCGGCAGCTCGGAGATCGCCTCGGTACGCCGGCACCTGGCCGCCCTGGAGCAGCGCTTCGTGGTCGTCACCTGGGACCGCGCCGCCGGCCCCCGATCCTGGTCCGCGTTCCGGTCCCCGGCCGCGTGGACACTGGAGGACGAGGTGAGCGACCTGCTCGCGGTGACCCGGCACCTACGCGAGCGGTTCGGCCGGGACCGGATCCACCTGCTCGCGCACTCGGGCGGCACCATCCCCGGCCTGCTCGCCGCGCAGCGCCACCCCGAGCTGTTCGCCGCGTACGTGGGGGTCGGGCAGGTGGTGAGCCTGCGCGAGGCCGACCGCAGCCAGTACGCCGACACCCTGGCCTGGGCCCGCCGTACCGGCCGGACCGGACTCGCCGACCGGATGGCCGCCCAGGGCCCACCGCCGTACCCGGACATCTGGGCGTACGAGCCGTTGCTGACCAACGAGGCCGGCGCCTTCGCGTTCGACCGCACCGGCGCCGGCGAGGACGAGACCGGCATGGTGGGCAGCCTCGGGGTGCCGGAGCAGAGCCCGCTGGAGACCGCCCACGTCTTCGGTTTCCTCGACGGCTGGGACGTGCTCTATCCCCGGTTGCAGGAGCTGGACTTCCGCCGCGACGTGCGGCAGCTCCAGGTGCCGGCGTACTTCGTGGACGGTGCAAACGAGGTGCCGGGCCGGCTGCGCCTGTTCGACGAGTGGTACGCGCGGCTCCAGGCCCCGCGTAAGGACCACCTGGTCATCCCGGGCGCCGGGCACCGGTCGCTGTTCGAGCGGCCGGAGCCGTTCGTCGCGTACCTGACCCGGCTCGGGGCCGGGACGGATCCGGCCGGCGACTAGGGTTTCCGGTCGTGACCGAACCGACCTGGCTGACCGAGACCCGCGCCGCGTACGACACGGTCGCGGTGGACTACGCCCGGCTGCTTCCCGAGGTGGTGGAGGGCCCGCTCGACCGGGGCATGCTGACCGCGTTCGCCGAGCAGGTCGGGCCCGGCCGACCGGTGCTGGAGGTGGGCTGCGGGACCGGCCGGGTCACCGCCCACCTGCGGGACCTCGGGCTGGACGTGGCCGGCGTCGACCTCTCGCCCGGCATGGTCGAGGTGGCCCGCCGGACGTACCCGGAGCTGCGCTTCGACGTCGGCTCGATGACCGACCTGGCGCTGCCGGACGCCGGGCTGGCCGGGCTCGTCGCCTGGTACTCGATCATCCACCTGCCGCCCGAACTGCTGCCCGTCGTGTTCGCCGAGTTCCACCGGGTGCTCGCGCCGGGCGGGCACCTGCTGCTCGCGGTCAAGGCCGGCGACCAGCGGATCCGCCTCGAGCAGGCGTACGGCCACACCGTCTCGTACGACGTGCACTGGCTGCCGCCGGACCGGCTCGCCGACCAGTTGGCCGAGGTCGGGCTGACCGTGCGGGCCACGCTGGTCAGGGCGGCGGAGGGGCACCTCCGCGAGCGGGGGCCACAGGCGTTCCTTCTGGCCACCCGGCCGGCGCCGCTCGTCGGACCCGACCCGGTCGATGACGGCAGGGCAGACCGATGACCGTCGCGCTGTTCACCCTCGGCGGCACGATCGCCATGGCCGGGACCAGCGGCCAGGGGGTGGTCAACCGGCTCACCGGGGGCGAACTCACCGCCGCCGTGCCGGGGCTCGCCGACGTCCCGCTCGACGTCCACGACGTGCAGGCGGTGCCGAGCGCCGCGCTGACGTACCGGCAGGTCCTGGACCTGGTGGACGCGGCCGGCGCGGCGGTGGCGGCTGGAGCGACCGGCGCGGTGGTCACCCAGGGCACCGACAGCCTGGAGGAGACCGCCTTCCTGGCCGACCTGGTCTGGCCGCACCCGGCGCCGCTGGTGCTCACCGGCGCGATGCGCAACCCCACCCTGGCCGGCCCGGACGGTCCGGCGAACCTGCTCGCCGCCGCCCGGGTCGCTGCCGCGCCGGCCGCGCGTGACCTCGGCGTGCTGGTCGCGTTCAACGACGAGATCCACGCCGCGCGGCACGTCCGCAAGACCCACAGCACCAGTACGGCCACCTTTGCCTCGCCCAACGCCGGCCCGCTCGGCCACGTCATCGAGGGAGAGGTACGGCTGCTCACCCGGCCGCTCCGGCGCGCCCCGTTGCCGCCGGTGGACGCCGACCGGCTCGCCGCCACCCGGGTGGCGCTGCACACGGTCACCCTCGACGACGACGTGGCGCTGCTCGATGCGGTGGCCCGCAGTCTCGACGGGCTGGTGGTCGCCGGCTTCGGGGTGGGGCACGTGCCGCCGGACTTCGCCCCGGCGCTCGGCGCGTTGGCGGAACGGATGCCGGTGGTGCTCACCTCCCGGACCGGGGCCGGTTCGGTGCTGCGGCACACGTACGGGGCGGTCGGCTCGGAGACCGACCTGCTCCGGCGGGGGCTGGTCTGCGGCGGGCTGCTCGACCCGTACAAGGCGAAGGTGCTGCTCCGGCTCGTGCTGGCCGGCGGCGCCGACCGCGCCGAGGTCCGCGCCGCCTTCCACCGGTACGGGTGATCCCGCGCCGAACCGCCTGGGACGGGCGCGGAGCGGCTCTCCGTAGACTCGCCCGGTGAGCGGAGAGCGACGACCCTTGGCGGCGCGGCCGTTGACCGAGCCGCACCCGTCCCGGCTGTCGCCCGAGCACCCGCATCGGGAACGGATCCTGGCCGCCCACGCGGCGGCGCTGGCCGCCGGGGAGGCCGGCTACCTCGATCCGGAGAGCGGGCTCTTCGTGCTCAGCGCCGGGTTCCTCGCCCGGCGGGGCACCTGCTGTGGCCGTGGCTGCCGGCACTGTCCGTACGTGGACGATTGAGGACTTCCCTCCCACGCGGGCACGCCGTACGGTGTCCGACGGACATCCGGTGGGCATCCCGCCGGCGAGGGTGGGGGGATGACGTGGGCGCCCGGACCTGGCTGGCCGCTTCGGCCGTACTGCTGACCGCCGGCTGTGCCGCGGAGGCCACCCCGGTGGCGCTGCCGCCCGCGGCACCGGCGCCGGTGGAGGTGGCGGCGGCGTCCTCGGGCGGCGCGTGCCGGCTGCTCGACTTCGGGGTGATCGCCAAGCACACTGGGGTGCGCTTCGACGTGGCCGCCGCCGTGGAGCAGGGGGACACGCATGTCTGCGTGGTACGCGCCGAGCGGAAGCTCCTGCCGGAGTTGACCCTCACGGTCACCGAAACGTCGATCGACACATCGGGGTTCACCCAGGACGTGCTGCCCCGGGGTGCCACGAAGGTCAGCAAGCTGGGGAAGATCGCCTACCGGCAGAAGCTGCCGAAGAGCGGCAAGACCGGCCCGGGGGCGGAGGTGGGCTGGCTCGCCACCGAGGGGCGGCTGGCCACCCTGCGTTGGACCTGCCCGGCGGGGACGGACCCGGCGGAGGCCGAGCAGCTCACCGGCAAGCTGGTCAACCTGGCCAAGGCGGTGGACACCCGCCGGCTGTGACCGGCGGGGTCGGTGAAGATCCTGACCGGCGGGTCAACGGGCCGCGACGAACACCCGGGAGGCCACCTCGCGGGGGAGCCGGACCCGGTCGCCGGAGCGGTCGATCGAGACGCCGTCGCGCTCCTGGGCCACGGTCACCGTGGCGCCCGGGTCGACGCCGGCCGCGTGCAGCTGCCGGAGCACGTCCGCGTCGGTCTGCACGCTCTCGCAGATCCGCCGTACCACCACCGGGCCGGCGAGGCCGGGGAAGGCGAGGTTGCGCTCGGTCTCGGCGGGCTCGGCCTCCGGCTGGCCCGGCTCGCCCAGCTCCGCCAGCCCGGGGATCGGGTTTCCGTACGGCGAGCGGGTGGGGCGGTTGAGCAGGTCGTAGACCCGCTTCTCCACCGCGTCGCTCATCACGTGCTCCCATCGGCAGGCCTCGTCGTGGGCCTCCTCGTAGGGCATCCCGATCACGTTCACCAGCAGCAGTTCGGCCAGCCGGTGCTTGCGCATGACCGACACCGCGGTGCCGCGGCCCCGCGGGGTGAGCGCCAGGTGCCGGTCGCCCTCGACGGTGAGCAGGCCGTCCCGCTCCATCCGGGCGACGGTCTGGCTGACGGTGGGGCCGCTCTGCTTCAGCCGCTCCGCGATCCGGGCGCGCAGCGGCGGCACCCCCTCCTCTTCCAGCTCGAGGATGGTGCGCAGGTACATCTCGGTCGTGTCGACCAGGTCATGCTTCACGTCAGCGGCCTCCCGGTGATCGATGTTACCCCGGAGCTGCGACGATCGGCCGACGCCGAACCGGGGGTCGATGCCCGGATGGTGTTGACTGGACCGCATGTCCGGAACCGATGACCTGCTGATCGAGCCCGACCGGCTCGCCGCCGAGCTCGACCGCGCCGACCCGCCCACCCTGCTCGACGTCCGGTGGCGGCTCGTCGGGCCGCCTGGCCGGGACGACTACGCGGCCGGCCACCTGCCGGGCGCCGTCTTCGTCGACCTGGACACCGAGCTGTGCGGCCGACCGGGTGCCGCCGGCCGGCACCCGCTGCCCGACCCCGCCGCGCTCCAGGCCGCGCTGCGGGCCGCCGGGGTCCGCGCCGGTCACCCCGTCGTCGTGTACGACGGCGGCGACGGCATGTCCGCCGCCCGGGCCTGGTGGACGCTGCGCTGGGCCGGCCACCGGGCGGTGCGGGTGTTGCACGGCGGCTTCCCCGGGTGGGTCGCCGCCGGGCTGCCCGTCTCCACCGAGGCGCCCACGCCGGCTCCGGGCGACGTCACCGTCGCGCCGGGCGCGCTGCCCGTGCTCGACGCGGGGGAGGCGGCCCGGTTGGCCGCCGCGGACGCCGGGGTGCTGCTGGACGTGCGGGCCGCCCCGCGCTACCGGGGCGAGACCGAACCGATCGACCCGGTCGCCGGGCACGTGCCGGGCGCGGTGAACCTGCCCGCCCCGGAGTACGTCACCGACGGCCGGTTTCCCGCCGCGGCGGCGCTGCGCGAGCGGTTCGCCGCCGCCGGGGTTGCCGAGGATGCACCGGTCGGGGCGTACTGCGGCTCCGGGGTCACCGCCGCGCAGGCGGTGCTGGCGCTGCACCTCGCCGGCCGGCCGGATGCCGCCCTGTACGTCGGCTCGTGGAGCAACTGGGTGGCCGACCCGGACCGTCCGGTGGCCGCCGGTGGGCCGTCCGGCCGCTAGCGGTCCGTGCGGTGGGCGGGGTCGGGCGTCCGTGCGACGATGAGCCCATGGCCGACGACACGGTGGTGGTGTGGGACGAGGCCCTGCTCGCCTACGACATGGGTGACCATCCGCTCGACCCGGTCCGGGTGGAGTTGACCATCGCGCTGGCCCGCGAACTCGGCGTGCTGGACCGGCCCGGGGTCCGGCTGGTCAAGCCGGAACCGGCCGACGATGAGCTGCTGAGCCGGGTGCACGACCCCCGTTACCTGGACGCGGTGCGGGCCGCCCCGCGCGATCCGCTGTTCGCCGGTTTCGGGCTGGGCACCTCGGACAATCCCGTCTTCGACGGCATGCACGAGTCGAGCGCGCTGGTCGCCGGGGCGAGCGTGGCCGCCGCCGAGGCGGTGTGGCGCGGGGAGGCCCGCCGGGCGGTCAACGTGTCCGGCGGGCTGCACCACGCCATGCCGGACCGGGCCGCCGGGTTCTGCGTCTACAACGACCCCGCCGTGGCCATCGCCCGTCTGCTCGACCTGGGCGCGGAGCGGATCGCGTACGTGGACGTGGACGTGCACCACGGCGACGGCGTGCAGGAGATCTTCTACCACGATCCGCGGGTGCTCACGGTCAGCCTGCACGAGACCCCGCTGGCGCTCTTCCCGGGCACCGGGTTTCCCGACGAGACCGGCGGGCCGGGCGCGGAGGGGACCGCGGTCAACGTGCCGCTGCCGCCGGGCGTCGGCGACGCCGCCTGGCAGCGCGCCTTCCACGCCATCGTGCCCTCGGTGTTGCGGGCGTTCCGGCCGCAGCTCCTGGTCACCCAGTGCGGGGCCGACGGCCACCGGCTCGATCCGCTGGCCGACCTGCGCCTGTCCGTGGACGGGCAGCGGGCCACCTACCTGGCGCTGCGGGCGCTCGCCGACGAGCTGTGCGACGGCCGCTGGGTGGCTACCGGCGGCGGGGGGTACGCGCTGGTCGAGGTGGTGCCCCGGGCGTGGACGCACCTGCTGGCCGTGGCCACCGGGGAGCCCCTCGACCCGGCCACGCTCACCCCGCCCGCCTGGCGGGAGTTGGCGGCGAAGCGGCGGCCCGGGCGCGAGGTGCCGCTGCGGATGACCGACGACGCCGACCCGGCGTACCAGCCGTGGCAGCCGAACGGCGAGCCGAACGCGGTGGACCGGGCCATCGCGGCCAGTCGCCGGTCGGTCTTCCCGCTGTTCGGGCTCGATCCGCACGATCCGCGCGACTGACCGGCGGTAGGGGAGGACCGACCGGTGACCACAGTCGAGCAACCGGTGGACGTGCTGCTCAGCGACGGCACGACCGTCCAGCTGCGACAGATCCGGCCCGACGACGGGCTGGGGATCGTGGCGATGCACGGGCGCTTCTCCGAGCGCACCCGCTACCTGCGCTACTTCTCGCCGTACCCGCGCATCCCGGAGCGGGACCTGCAACGCTTCGTCAACGTCGACCACCGCGACCGGGAGGCGTTCGTGGTGCTGGCCGGCGACCGGATCGTCGCGGTCGGCCGGTACGAGCGGCTCGGCCCCGGGTCGCCGGAGGCCGAGGTGGCCTTCGTGGTGGAGGACGAGTACCAGGGCCGGGGGATCGGGTCGGTGCTGCTGGAGCACCTGGCCGATACGGCCCGCCGGTTCGGCATCGTGCACTTCGTCGCCGAGGTGCTCCCGGCCAACGGGGCGATGCTGCGGGTCTTCTCCGACTTCGGCTACCAGGTCCAGCGCCAGTACGCCGACGGCGTGGTGCATTTGAGCTTCCCGATCGCCCCCACCGAGGCGACCCTGGAGGTGCAGCGCGGCCGGGAGCACCGGACCGAGGCCCGCTCGATCGCCCGGCTGCTCGCCCCGCGCGGCATCGCCGTCTACGGCGCGAGCACCACCGGGCAGGGCGTTGGCGCGGCCCTGCTCGGGCACCTGCGCGACGGCGGGTTCACCGGCGCGGTCGTCCCGGTGCACCCGACGGCGGCGACCGTGGCCGGGCTGCCCGCGTACCCGTCGGCGGCCGATGCCGGGCGCGACGTCGACCTGGCGGTGGTGGCGGTGGCCCCGGAGGCGGTGACCGAGGTGGTCGCCGACGCCGCGCGGGCCGGCGCGCACGGCCTCGTGGTGATCTCGGCCGGCTTCGCCGAGGCCGGGCCGGCGGGCGCGGCCGCCCAGCGCGCCCTGGTCCGCGCCGCGCACCTGGCCGGCATGCGGGTGATCGGCCCGAACTGCCTCGGCGTCGCCAACACCGACCCGGCGGTACGGCTCAACGCCACGCTCGCCCCGGTGCTGCCGGCCCCTGGCCGGGTCGGCGTCTTCAGCCAGTCCGGCGCGTTCGGGGTGGCCCTGCTCGCCGAGGCGTCCCGGCGCGGGCTCGGCCTGTCCAGCTTCGTCTCCGCCGGCAACCGCGCCGACGTCTCCGGCAACGACCTGCTCCAGTACTGGCAGGACGACCCCGGCACCGACGTCATCACGCTCTACCTGGAGACCTTCGGCAACCCGCGCAAGTTCGCCCGGCTGGCCCGGTGGATCGGCCGGAGCAAGCCGATCGTGGCGCTCGCCTCGCTGGCCCGCCCGCCGGGTCTCGGTGACGGGCCGGCGCTGGACGCCGCGGCGGTCAGCGCGCTCTTCGCCCAGTCCGGGGTGATCCGGGTGGACACCGTCGCCGAGCTGCTCGACGTCGGTGTGCTCCTGGCCCACCAGCCGTTGCCGGCCGGCCGCCGGGTCGCCGTGGTGGGTAACTCGTCGGCGCTGAGCGGGTTGGCCGCCACCGCGTGCGCCGCCCAGGGTCTCGCCGTGGCCGACGGCTACCCGCATGACGTCGGCCCCCGGGCCGGTGCCGGCGAGTACGCCGCCGCGCTCGCCGCCTCCGCCGCCGACGAGCGGGTGGACGCCGTGGTGGCCGTCTTCGCGCCGCCGCTGCCCGGCCAGCTCACCGACCCGGAGGCCGACTTCACCGCCGCCCTGCCCGATGCGGCGACCGTCGGCAAGCCGGTGGTGGCGACCTTCCTCGCCGGCCGGGTGCCCGTCGGGGTGCCGGCGTACCCGAGCGTGGAGGAGGCGGTCCGGGCCCTCGCCCGGGTCGCCACGTACGCCGACTGGCTGCGCCGCCCGCCCGGGGTGCTGCCCGAGCTGAGCCGGATGGACCGGGCGGCCGGGCAGGCCGCGCTGCGGGTCGACGGCGCGGATCCGGCGGCGCTGCTCGGGGCGTACGGGATCGACCTGGTGGAGTCGGTGCCGGCGCGCTCGGCCGACGAGGCGGTGGCCGCCGCCGAGCGCCTCGGCTACCCGGTCGCCCTCAAGGCCGCCGACCCGGGGCTGCGGCACCGCCTGGACCTCGGCGCGGTCCGCCTCGACCTGGCCGACCCGGCCGCGTTGCGCCGCGCCTACGCCGAGCTGGCCCCCGCCTTCGGCCTGGACGTCCTGGTGCAGCCGATGGTCCCGCCCGGCGTGGCCTGTGTGGTGGAGCTGGTGGAGGATCCGGCGTTCGGCCCGGTGGTCGGCTTCGGGCTGGGCGGCGTGGCGACTGAGCTGCTCGGCGACCGGGCCTGGCGCGCGGTGCCGCTGACCGACCGGGACGCCGCCGAGCTGGTCGACGAGCCTCGGGCGGCGCCGCTGCTGCGCGGGCACCGGGGTGGCGTGCCGGTGGACCGGGCGGCCCTGGTCGACCTGCTGGTGCGGGTCGGGCGGCTCGCCGACGAACAGCCCCGGGTGCGCTCGCTGACCCTCAACCCGGTACTGGCCCGCCCGGACGGCATCTCCGTGCTGCACGCCACCGTCCGCACCGGTCTCGAGGCGCCCCGTCCGGACACCGGTCCCCGCCGCTTGTAGGGAAGGCCGGGGCAAGCACCCCGGCGAACGACCGGGACAGGCAGCGGAGGCCCCGGCGAACCGCCGGGGCCTCCGCTGGGGCGGGCCCGCTCAGCAGGCGTACGCCTCCAGGCGGTTGGCCCGCTCCGGCGCGCGCAGCTTCAGCAGGGTGACCTTCTCGATCTGCCGGATCCGCTCCCGGGACAGGCCGAACTCGCGACCCACCTCGTCGAGGGTGCGCTGCCGGCCGTCGTCCAGGCCGAACCGGAGCCGGATCACCGCCTGCTCCCGCTGGGACAGGGTGGCCAGCACGATCCGTACCTCGTTGCGCAGCTCGCCGTTGGCGGCGGCGTCGCCCGGCTCCTCGCGCGGGTCCACCGCGGCGACGAAGTCACCGAGCGCGCTCTCGCCGTCGTCGCCGACCGCCTGGTCCAGGCTCACCGGCTCCCGGTCGTACGAGATCAGCTCGATCACCTGGAACTCGGGGATCTCCAGCGCCTGCGCCACCTCGGCGACGGTGGGCTCCCGACCCAGCGTGACCGACAGCTCGCGGCGCACCCGGACCATCCGGTTGACCTGCTCGACCATGTGCACCGGGATGCGGATGGTGCGGGCCTGGTCGGCCATGGCGCGGGTGATGGCCTGGCGGATCCACCAGGTGGCGTAGGTGGAGAACTTGTAGCCCTTGGTGTAGTCGAACTTCTCGACCGCGCGGATCAGGCCGAGGTTGCCCTCCTGGATCAGGTCGAGGAAGGCCATCCCGCGACCCGTGTAGCGCTTGGCGATGCTCACCACCAGCCGCAGGTTCGCCTCCAGCAGGTGGTCCTTGGCGGCCCGGCCCTCGGCCACGATCAGCTCCAGGTCGGCGCGCAGCTCGGCGGAGACCGGGGTGCAGGTGGCCAGCTTCTCCTCGGCGAACAGGCCGGCCTCGATGCGCTTGCTGAGCTCGACCTCCTGCGCGGCGGTGAGCAGCTTGGTGCGTCCGATGCCGTTCAGGTACGCCCGGACCAGGTCCGTGGAGACGCCGCGCTCGTCGGTGGCGTCCAGGTCGGTCAGCGTGTCGGTGCCGTGCTCGGCGTCGATGGTGGCAGCCGGGCGGGTCTGGTGCTCGATCATCTGCTGGGCCATCTCTGTCTCTCCCCGTGTCCTTCGTGCCGTACCGGTTCCGTGCCGCGGGCCGCGGCGGTGCCGGTACGAAACAGCTTGGCGGTCGGGGCGTGAAACGGGAGTGAGGCGATCGGGGAACCGACAGCAATCCGTGCGGAACGTCCGGTGTCGGTTGTCCGACCCGGTTACCGTGCCAGCGGCCGGCCACCGGGGCCCGGCAGCGCAGGCGATCGGAGGACATGGTGGTCTTCAAGCGGCTCATGCAGGCGATGGGCGTGGGCGGTCCGTCGGTGGAGACGGTGCTGGCCAACCCGAACTGCCGCCCCGGCGGGCAGCTGGAGGGCCGGATCCAGGTGGTCGGCGGGGACCACCCGGTGGACGTCACGTACGTGGCGCTCGGCCTGGTCACCCGGGTCGAGGTGGAGAGCGGCGACAACGAGTACGACACCACTCAGGAGTTCGGCCGCCGGCAGGTGACCGGCGGGTTCCGGCTGGACCCGGGGCAGCGGTACGAGGTGCCGTTCCGCTTCGAGGTGCCCTGGGAGACCCCGCTGACCGACCTGTACGGCCAGCACCTGCACGGCATGACGATGGGGCTGCGTACCGAGCTGGAGGTGGCCCGGGCGGTGGACAAGGGTGACCTGGACCCGGTGGCGGTGCACCCGCTGCCGGCCCAGGAGCGGTTGTTGGCGGCGCTGCTGCGGCTGGGTTTCCGGTTCGCCCGGGCGGACGTCGAGCGCGGGCACCTCTACGGCGTGCACCAGCGCCTGCCGTTCTACCAGGAGATCGAGTTCCACCCGGCGCCGCAGTACGCGCACGCGATCAACCAGTTGGAGGTCACCTTCGTGACGGATCCGCACCAGGTGCAGGTGGTGCTGGAGCTCGACAAACGGGGCGGCCTGTTCACCGAGGGCCGGGACGCCTTCGGCCGCTTCACCGTCGAGCACGCCACCGTGGACCGCACCGACTGGACCGCCCAGCTCGACACCTGGCTCCGCCAGTCCCTCCGCCGCCGCGGCCTCTTCTCCTGACCCGCCGAGAGCCGCGTTGATCAAGGAGTTTGCGTCTCGGGAAATCAGATCTCAGACGCAAACTCCTTGATCAACCGGCCAGGGCTAGAGATCCAGGAGGATGGTGCGGGGGCCCACGTTGACGCTCTCGACCAGCATATGCGCGCGGAACCGGCCGGTCTCGACCTTGGCGCCCCGGGCGCGCAGCTCCTCCACGACCGCGGTCACCAGGGGTTCGGCCTGCTCGGCGGGGGCGGCCGCCGTCCAGGTCGGCCGCCGGCCCTTGCGGGCGTCCCCGTACAGGGTGAACTGGCTGACCACGAGGATGGGTGCACCGGTGTCCGCCGCGCTGCGCTCGTCGTCCAGGATCCGCAGCTCGTGGATCTTGCGGGCCATGGTGGCCGCCACCTGTCGGGTGTCGGTGTGGGTGACCCCGAGCAGCACCAGCAGACCGTCGGCGATCTCGCCGACCACCTCGCCGTCGACGGTCACGCCGGCCCGGCTGACCGTCTGCACCACCGCCCGCATCAGGCCACCACCGGCTCGATGATGCCGCGCTCGACCAGGTGCGCCACGATCGGGCCGGCCGCCTCGGCCAGCTCGTCCGGGGTGACGTCGTGCGCGGCGGCGAGCAGGGCGAGCTGGTCCCGCAGCGGCAGCTTGCCGTCCGCGCCGCCGACCAGGGCGAGCACCAGCGGATCGATCTCCTCGGACCAGCGCAGCCCGTGCGGCATGGCGAGGACCTGCCGGTCCACCGCCCAGCCCTCGTCGCCCATGGTCGCCTCCTGCCGCAGCTCGAGCCCCTCGGCGGCCCGGTAGCGGGCGGCCAGCAGCCCGTCGGTGTCGCGGGTCCGCAGCCAGTCCTGGCGGTCGAACCACTCGGCGATCCGGTCGCCCATCGGCGGCTCCACCCGCTGGCGCAGGTCCTCCACCCGGACGATCGGCTGGTCGTGGCCCGCGCGGCGCAGCGAGACGATGCCGAAGCCGATCGCCTCCACCTTGTGCGCGTCGAACCAGTCCAACCAGGCTGCCATCCGGTGCGGGTCGGCGGCCTCCCCGACGTCGGTGAGCCACAGGTTGACGTACGCCATCGGGTCGGCCACCTCCCGCTGGATCACCCAGGCGTCCAGCCCGGTGCCGGCGAACCAGCCGGCCACCCGTTCGTCCCACGCCTCGCCGGTGACGTGCACCCAGTTGGCCAGGTACTGCATCGTCCCGCCCTCGGTGAGCAGGTGCGGGGCGGCGGCGGCCAGCTCGGCGCCGATCGCGTCGCCGACCCGCCCCGAGTCCCGGTAGACGTGGGTGGTGGTGCCGGGCCCGACCACGAACGGCGGGTTGCTGACCACCAGGTCGAACCGGCGCCCGGCCACCGGGGCCACCAGGTCGCCCTGGAGCAGCTCCCAGTCTTGCCCGTTGAGGGCGGCAGTGGTGGCGGCGAAGCGCAGCGCCCGCGGCGCGACGTCGGTGGCGGTGACCTTCCGGGCGTGGGTGGACAGGTGCAGGGCCTGGACGCCGGAGCCAGTGCCCAGGTCCAGCGCGGTCTCCACCGGACGGCGGACGGTCGCGCCGATCAGCGTCTGGGTGGCCCCGCCGATGCCGAGCACGTGCTCGGCGTGCAGCGGCTTGCCGGGCCGGGCGCTGGCCGGCACGTCGGCGAGCACCCACCACTCGTCCCCGTACGGCTCCAGGTCGACGCCGGCACGCAGGCCGTCGCCGTGCCGCTCGACGATCCCGCCGGCGACGGCCTCCTCGACGGGCAGCGGGGCGAGCGCGGCGGCCACCGCCGGCTCCGGCTCGGTCTGGTCGCAGATGAAGACCCGGATCAGGGTGGCGAGCGGGTCCTGGTCCTCGGTGGCGCGCAGCGCCGCCCGGAAGTCGTTGCGGGCCACGCCGCCGGTGGCCTGCGGGCCGAGCCGGTCGGCGATGCCGTTGGCGGTGAAGCGTGCCCGGGTCAGCGCGGTGCGCAGCGCGTCGACGCCCGCGGGGGAGAGCAGCATGTCATGACGGTCCACGTCGCCATCCTGCCTCTCCGGCGGCGCCGATCGCCCGGCACCCACGAGATCCATACCGCGCGACGAATTGATTGGAGGTTATCTCTTTCATGACTGTCGATGCCTGGCTACGATCTCCCCCAACATCTTCGATGGGTGCCCGAGTCGCGAGCGCGGGCGCCCGGTAGGGAGCCAGACGATGTCCGACGTGTCCGTTCCTCGGCGTCGCGCGCTGCGCGCGCTCGCCGTCACGGCCGCCGCCGCGGCCCTCGCCGCCGCCGCCTCCACCCCCGCCCTCGCCGCGCCGACCGGCGACGTTCGCTACGCCGGCGCCCCGGACGCCATCAGCGGCAGCTACCTGGTGGTGCTCAAGGGCGACGCGGTCGGCGCCGCCAACAGCCTCGCCGCCCGCTCCGCGGTCCCGGACCGCGCCGCCGCCCTGGCGAAGCGCTACGGGGGCAACGTCGGCACGGTCTGGAGCGCCGCGCTGACCGGCTACAGCGCGACGATGAGCGCCGCGCAGGCCCGCCGGCTCGCCGCCGACCCGGCCGTGGCGTACGTCGAGCAGGACCGGGTGGTGACCACCCAGGGCACCCAGACCGGCGCGACGTGGGGGCTGGACCGGATCGACCAGCGCAACCTGCCGCTGAACAGCACCTACACCTACCCGAACACGGCCACCAACGTGCGGGCGTACATCATCGACACCGGCATCCGGATCACGCACAGCGACTTCGGCGGCCGGGCCAGCTGGGGCACCAACACGGTGGACACCAACAACACCGACTGCAACGGCCACGGCACGCACGTCGCCGGCACGGTCGGCGGCAACACCTACGGCGTCGCCAAGGGCGTCCGCCTGGTCGCGGTGAAGGTGCTCAACTGCGCCGGCAGCGGCAGCACCACCGGCGTGGTGAGCGGCGTCAACTGGGTGACCGCGAACGCGGTCAAGCCGGCCGTGGCCAACATGAGCCTCGGCGGCGGCGCCAGCACCAGCCTCGACAACGCGGTGGCCAACTCGATCGCCTCCGGCGTCACGTACGCCATCGCGGCCGGCAACTCCAGCGCCAACGCGTGCAGCTACTCGCCGGCCCGGGTCGCCTCGGCGATCACCGTCGGCGCCACCACCAGCACCGATGCCCGCGCCTCGTACTCCAACTACGGCTCCTGCCTGGACATCTTCGCGCCTGGCTCGTCGATCACCTCGGACTGGAGCACCAGCGACACGGCCACCAACACGATCAGCGGCACCTCGATGGCCACGCCGCACGTGGCCGGCGCGGCGGCGCTCGTGCTCAGCGCCAACCCGTCGTACACCCCGGCGCAGGTGACCAGCTACCTGACCACCAACTCCACCGCCAGCAAGGTGACCAACCCCGGCTCCGGCTCGCCGAACCGACTGCTGTTCGTCGTCAACTGACGACCCGCCCGCCCGCGGCCCGGTGGACCTCACCCCTGTCCACCGGGCCGCGTCGCGTGGCGCGGGGAGTCGGCTCGGCGCGCGGCGGCCCGACCGGCAGGATGGAGGCATGACGCTCTCCCTGCCCATCGACCCGCAGGCCAACGAACTGCTGGCCCGCAGCCCGCTCGCGCTGCTCCTCGGCATGGTGCTCGACCAGCAGGTGCCGATGGAGAAGGCGTTCTCCTCCCCGTACGTCCTCGCGCAGCGGCTGGGCCACGAGCCGGACGCCCGGGAGCTGGCCGGGTACGCCCCGGAGGCCCTGGTCGCCCTCTTCGCCCAGCCGCCGGCCCTGCACCGGTTCCCCAAGGCCATGGCGGCCCGGGTCCAGGAGGTGTGCCAGGTCCTGGTCGACCGGTACGACGGCGACCCGGCCCGGCTCTGGTCCGACGTGACCGACGGCCGGGAGCTGCTGCGCCGGGTCGGCGAGCTGCCCGGCTTCGGCAAGCAGAAGGCGCAGATCTTCGTGGCCCTGCTCGGTAAGCGGTTCGGCATCACCCCGGACGGCTGGCGGGAGGCCGCCGGCGGGTACGGCGACGCGGAGGCGTACCGGTCGGTGGCCGACGTGACCGATCCCGAGTCGCTGCGCCGGGTCCGGGAGTACAAGCAGCGGATGAAGGCGGAGGCGAAGGCGGCGAAGAGCTGACGCGGGGCCGGCCGCCGGAGCAGCCCGCGCCGCCGATCTGACGGCCGGCCGCACCGGCCGCGTCAGGCAGCGTCGGGGACGTGGTCAGGCGGGCCGGACGGCGGTCAGGCGGCGGTCGGGCGGGAGAGCGCGGCGAGCGCCCGCCGGACGTCGGCCAGGGAGACCGTCGCCGAGTCGTCCAGGTCGGCCAGGCCGGCCTCGATCCACTGCCGCATCAGCGTGGTCACGCCGATGCCGCGAGCCTCGGCGGCCGTCCGGACCCGTTCGTACGTCTCCAGCGGAAGGCGTACCGAGCGGCTGACCATCGGCACGTCGGTGTCGGGGATGGGCAGCTCCGCCGGCTGTGTCTCGTCGATCAGGTCGGCGAGGGCGTCGCCGCCGTCGTGGAACCGCTTGGTCGCCTCGTTACGGTGCATCGTGACCGCCTCCTCGTCGGCGTGATCTCCGTACCGCCTCGTCGTAGCGCTTGGCCTCGACGTCGCTCAGTTCGCGGGCGGAGAGGATGTCCCAGTCGTTGTCGGTGCCGTCCGCCTCGGCCAGCAGCACGGCGAGGCGTCGCCCCCGGTGGTCGGTCGCGTAGACCACCATCACGTCGTCCCCGAGGTGCCGGATGACCCGTCGCGTGCTGTGCAGGGCCTCCCAGACTTCCCCGGGCGTGACGTCGTAGACCCGCAGGTTGGCCAGCGCCTCGTCGGTGAAGCTGAACCGGTTGGCCATGGCCCGAGCGTACCACGCGCGTAACACGCGCCCGGCTCCAGGCGATTTTCGCCGATCATCCGCCCGGAGTGACAGGATGAGGGGTAACCCCTTGAGGAGGTCGTGGTGAAGCGTCAGGCGTACGAGCCGATCCTGATCACCGACGCCGCGCGCAGCCAGGACGACCAGCTCAACAGCCGGCAGAAGCGCTACGTGCTGATGATGGGCATCCGGGTCGCGTGCCTGGTGGCCGGTGCGATCCTGGTCGGCGCGAAGGCACCCCTGCTCTGGCTCTGGCTGCCGCTGTGCGGCCTCGGGATGGTGCTCATTCCGTGGCTGGCGGTGCTGCTCGCCAACGACCGCCCGCCGAAGGAGCAGCACCGGCTCGCCAACAAGCTGCACGCCCGGCACGAGACACCACCGATGGCGCTCCCGGCCGAGGAACGTCCGCACAAGGTCATCGACGCCGAGCCCTGACCGGTCCAGGCGCCCACACCCGGACCGGCCCGCCGTCAGGGGGTGGGGCGGGCGCCGACCGAGGAGACGGCGAGCGCGCCGAGGTCGCCGGCCCGGGACAGGGCCGCCCGCGGTTCGGCACCGCCCAGCCAGGCGAGGAGCAGCCCGGAGGCGAACGCGTCCCCGGCCCCGGTGACGTCCACCACGGGCACGCCGCGCGCGGGCGCCGTCTCCACGCGCCCGGTCCGGTCCACCCAGACCGCCCCGGCCGCGCCCCGCTTGACCACCACCCGGTGGGCCACCGCGGTCAGCGCCCGCGCCTGCGCCGCCGGGTCCAGCCCGCCGGCCAGCACGGTCGCCTCGTCCCTGTTGACCAGCAGCAGGTCGATGTCGCGTACCCAGGCCAGGAAGGCCGCCGCACCGACGCGCCGCAGCGGTGCCGCGGAGGCCGCGTCGACGCTGGTGGTCAGCCCGCGCTCGCGGGCGACGGCCAGCGCCCGCAGTCCCGCGCCGCGCGACCCGGCGTCGAGCAGGGGGTACGCGGACAGGTGCAGGTGCCCGGCGTCGGGCGCCGCCGCCAGGGCCCGGTCGACGTGCCCGGCGGTCAGCCGCAGGTTCGCCCCGCGCTGGCTGACCATGGTGCGGTCCCCGTCGTGGGCGAGCACGATCACGGTGCCGGTCGGGTAACCCTCGTGGCGCTCGACCGCGCAGGTCACCCCCCCCCGTGCCAACTCGGCGACCCGGTCCCGGCCCGCCTCGTCGTCGCCGGTCGCGGCCACCAGCGTGACGTCGGCACCCTGACCGGCCAGCCAGGCGGCGGTGTTGGCCGCCTGCCCGCCGCCGCTGAACCGGATCGCGGCCGCGGTGTCCGAGCCGGTCGCCAGGGGTCCGGAGAGCACCGCGACCACGTCGGTGATCACATCGCCGACGACGACGATGCCGGGTGCCCGGCTCATGCCGCCACCTCGCTCATGCCGGGGAATCGGTACGCCGGGCCGCCGCGGCGACCGCGATCCGTGCCGCCAGGTCGGCGTTGCGCAGGATGATCCGCACGTTCACCGCCAGGCTGGCGCCTTCGGTGGCCGAGTGGAAATGGGCGAGCAGGAACGGCGTGACGGCCTTGCCGGTCACCCCCTCGCGGGCCAGCATGGCCAGCCCCTCGGCGAGGGTACGGTCGTGCAGCGCCGGGTCGAGCTGCTGGTCGACCGGGAGCGGGTTCGCCACGATCAGCCCGCCCTGGTGCACGCCCTGCCGTTCCCGGGCGACGAGCACGTCGGCCACCTGCTCCGGCGACTCCACCGACCAGTCCAGGTCGAAGCCGGCGTCGGTGAGGTAGAAGCCGGGGAAGCGGCGGGTCCGGTAGCCGACCACGCTCACGCCCAGGGTCTCCAGCCGCTCCAGCGTGGCGCCCACGTCGAGGATCGACTTCACGCCGGCGCAGACCACCGCGATCGGCGTCCGGGCCAGGGTGACCAGGTCGGCGGACTCGTCGAAGGTCTGGGCCGCCTCTCGGTGCACCCCGCCGAGGCCACCGGTGGCGAACACCCCGATCCCGGCCGCCGCGGCCACCGCGCTGGTGGCGGCCACCGTGGTGGCACCGTCCGCGCCGGTCGCGGCGGCCACCGCGAGATCGCGTACGGACAGTTTGCTCACCCCGTCGACCGTGGCGAGCCGGGTCAGCTGCGCGTCATCCAGGCCGACGATCAGCTCGCCGGCGACCATGCCGATGGTGGCCGGGACGGCGCCCGCGTCCCGGACGGCCTGCTCGATCTGCCGCGCCACCAGCAGGTTGTCCGGCCGGGGCAGGCCGTGCGAGACGATGGTGCTCTCCAGGGCGACGATCGGGCGTCCGGCGCGCAGGGCGTCGGCCACTTCGGTCCCGAAATGGATGTGAAAGTTGGTCACTTCCGTTACGGTACGGGCCGCTCTTCGGTGACCTGCGGTGGACCGGCCACGGAGAAGCTGCCAAACTGGAAATTTGGAGGTGTAGCAGTGAGCACACAGGTTCTCGAGCGTCCCGAGGTGAAGGACGCCGACACCGGCCCGGAGATGTTCCACTACGTCCGCAAGGACAAGATCGCCGAGAGCGCGGTCATGGGCACGTTCGTCATCGCGCTGTGCGGGGAGACCTTCCCGGTCACCAAGGCGGCCAAGCCGGGTTCACCGGTCTGCCCGAAGTGCAAGGAGATCTACGACTCCTGGGGCGAGTGACCGCGGGCGGCTCCGCCGCCCGCCCACGTAACCTTCGCCGGTGACCACCTCCACCGCCCTGCTCGTCGCCGACCTCACCGGGGTTGCGGTCTTCGCCGCCTCCGGGGCCTCGGCGGCCGTGGCCAAACGGCTCGACCTCTTCGGGGTGGCCTTCGTCGGCGTCGTCGCCGCCCTCGGCGGCGGGATCTTCCGGGACCTGGTCATCAATGAGGTCCCGCCTCTGGCCTTCGCCGACTGGCGGTACGCGGTCACCGCGACGGCCACCGCCGCCGCCGTCTTCTGGCTGCACCCGCAGCTCGCCCGGCTGCGCACCACCGTGCTGGTGCTCGACGCGGCCGGTCTCGGGCTGTTCACCGTCACCGGCACGCTCAAGGCCCTCGACGCGCACGTCCCGGCGGTCGGCGCCTGCATGATCGGCATGCTCACCGCGATCGGCGGCGGTCTGGGGCGCGACCTGCTCACCGGCGAGATCCCGGTGGTGCTGCGCCGGGAGATCTACGCCCTCGCCGCGCTGGCCGGGTCGATCGTGGTGGCGCTGCTGTCGGCGTACGGACAGGCGCACACGGCCGGGCTGATCGTCGCGGCCGCCTTCGTCTTCGTGCTGCGGCTGGTCTCGCTGCGGCGGCGCTGGTCCGCCCCGGTCGCCGCACTGCGCCCGCCCCGCACCGGCACCCGCGGCCCGCAGGGCTGAGCCGCCACCGCGCGGGGTGGGCGGATGTGACCAGCGTGGCGTCGAGTGGGGAGAAAGGGCCCCGCTGGTTATGCTGAGTCGGCCTTCGCGGCTCGTTCTGCGCGGAGGCGTTTTCATGGGCGGCGGAACCCGTGGCCCTCGGCCGGGGCCCGCCGTCGTGCGGTCGGAGAGGAGCTACGCGTGGCACCGCGGTTGCCGGCGCTCGAGACGTTCCCGCCCCTGCGTGCCTGGCAACGCAAGGCGATGGTGGAGTACCTGCGCCGGCGCACCGAGGACTTCACCGCGGTCGCCACGCCCGGTGCCGGCAAGACCACCTTCGCCTTGCGGATCGCCGCCGAGCTGCTGAACGACGGCACCGTCGAGGCCGTCACCGTGGTCGCCCCGACCGAGCACCTGAAGACCCAGTGGGCGCAGGCCGCCGCCCGGGTCGGCATCCAGCTCGACGCCGCCTTCCGCAACGCCGACCTGCACTCCGCCGCCGACTTCCACGGCGCCGTCGTCACGTACGCCCAGGTCGGCATGGCACCGCAGGTGCACCGGCGGCGCACCATGACCCGGCGCACGCTGATCATCCTGGACGAGATCCATCACGCCGGCGACTCCCGGACCTGGGGCGACGGCGTCAAGGCGGCCTTCGAGCCCGCCGTACGCCGGCTGATGCTCACCGGCACGCCGTTCCGCTCCGACGACAACCCGATTCCGTTCGTCGCCTACGAGCGGGGCGGGGACGGCCTGCTCCGATCCCGCGCCGACTCCGTCTACGGCTACTCCGACGCGCTGCGCGACGGCGTGGTCCGGCCGGTGCTGTTCCTGGCCTACTCCGGGGAGACCCGGTGGCGCACCAACGCCGGTGAGGAGCTGGCCGCCCGGCTGGGCGAGCCGATGACCCAGGACCTCGTCGCGCAGGCCTGGCGTACCGCGCTGGACCCGGCCGGCGACTGGATGCCGCAGGTGCTGCGGGCCGCCGATGCCCGGCTGACCGTGCTGCGCAACGCCGGCATGCCCGACGCGGGCGGGTTGGTGATCGCCAGCGACCAGCAGACCGCCCGCTCGTACGCGAAGCTGATCGAGCAGGTGACCGGCGAGCGGGCCGCCGTGGTGCTCTCCGACGACCAGGGGGCGTCCGCGCGGATCGCGACGTTCGCGGCGTCCGAGCAGCGCTGGCTGGTCGCGGTCCGGATGGTCTCCGAGGGGGTCGACATCCCCCGGCTGGCCGTGGGCGTGTACGCGACCAGCGCCAGCACCCCGCTCTACTTCGCGCAGGCCATCGGCCGGTTCGTCCGGGCCCGGCGGCCCGGCGAGACCGCCTCGGTCTTCCTGCCCAGCGTGCCGCACCTGCTGGGGCTGGCCAGCGAGATGGAGGCCGAGCGGGACCACGTGCTCGGCAAGGCGAAGGACCCCGACGGCTTCGACGACGACCTGCTGGAGCGCGCCCAGCGGGACGACCAGGCCAGCGGCGAGCTGGAGAAGCGGTTCGCGGCGCTCTCCGCGACCGCCGAGCTGGACCAGGTGATCTTCGACGGCGCGTCGTTCGGCACCGCCGCCCAGGCCGGCACCCCGGAGGAGGAGGAATATCTCGGCCTCCCCGGGCTGCTCTCCGCGGATCAGGTCGCGATGCTGCTGAGCAAGCGGCAGGCCGAGCAGTTGGCCGCGCAGCGGCGCAAGGCCGCCCAGCGGACCGCTGAGCCGGCCGCCGAGGCGCCCGCGCCGTCGATGAGCGCCGCCCAGCGCCGGGTCGCGCTCCGGCGGCAGTTGAACGCGCTGGTGGCCGCCCAGCACCACCGGACCGGGCAGCCGCACGGCAAGATCCACGCCGAGCTGCGCCGGATCTGCGGCGGCCCGCCGAGCGCCCAGGCCACCATCGAGCAGCTCGAAGAGCGCATCGCCACCGTCCAAACCCTCTAACAACCACCGAGGCGACACTTTCGGGGAAAGTGGCCCATCAGGGCGCCGCGAGGGCCCACTCTCGGCGAAGCGCGCCTTGAGTACACACCCGTCCAGGTGCGGACATCGGGCCGAAAAAGCCGGCCGGAGGCACCTTTCGGTGCCTCCGGCCGGCTTATGTCGAGTTGCGGATTCCTCGGACTCAGTTCGCCATCAGATCGGCGCCACGCCAGCTGAACTCCGGGTCCGTCGCGTACCGCACGGTGATCTTCACGAGATCCTCCGCGTACTTGTTCGCGTGGTGCCCACAGAACACCAGCTCGCTCCCACCCGCCAGAGTGATCCGGAGCTTGCCGGCAGCATTGCAGCGGTCGCACCGTTCATCGGCGGCCGGGGGGCTCACCGTCTCGGGCGGCGGCGTGAGGGTCGGGGTCATCGCCTTCCTCCTCTGGTCGTCACCGATGAACACTCTCTTCGGTCCTTGCTCACCTATCGTGCAACACCTAGCTCGGGCCCTGCCTTCCCTGTGTGCCCGCGGGGGACCGAGGTCACACCTGGCGCGGAAGACAGTGTGCCGTGCTTCAAGGGTGCCACGTCAACGATCACAAACAGGCAACCGACCGATCACCAATGAGTGTTCTACGGCTGGTGATCAAACCGACACGACTGGTTGACGCGTGCGGTCAGTCCAGGTAGTCGCGGAGCACCTGCGAACGCGAGGGATGCCGCAACTTGGACATGGTCTTGGATTCGATCTGCCGGATCCGCTCCCGGGTCACGCCGTACACCTGGCCGATCTCGTCCAGGGTGCGCGGCTGGCCGTCGGTGAGGCCGAAGCGGAGGCGTACCACGCCGGCCTCACGCTCGGACAGCGTCTGCAGGACCTGCTGGAGCTGGTCCTGCAGCAGCGAGAACGAGACCGCGTCGACCGCGACCACGGCCTCCGAGTCCTCGATGAAGTCACCGAGCTGGCTGTCACCCTCGTCGCCGATGGTCTGGTCCAGCGAGATGGGCTCCCGGGCGTACTGCTGGATCTCCAGCACCTTCTCCGGTGTGATGTCCATCTCCTTGGCCAGCTCCTCCGGGGTGGGCTCGCGGCCCAGGTCCTGGAGCAGCTCGCGTTGGATCCGACCGAGCTTGTTGATCACCTCGACCATGTGCACCGGGATGCGGATGGTGCGGGCCTGGTCGGCCATGGCGCGGGTGATGGCCTGGCGGATCCACCAGGTGGCGTAGGTGGAGAACTTGTAGCCCTTGGTGTAGTCGAACTTCTCGACCGCGCGGATCAGGCCGAGGTTGCCCTCCTGGATCAGGTCGAGGAAGGCCATCCCGCGACCCGTGTAGCGCTTGGCCAGCGAGACGACCAGTCGGAGGTTCGCCTCCAGCAGGTGGTTCTTGGCACGCTCGCCGTCCCGCGAGATCCAGAGCAGGTCGCGCTGCATGTCCCGGGTGAGCTTCTCCTCGCCCTCCTCGGCGGCGCGCAGCCGCTCGGCGGCGTAGAGGCCGGCCTCGATCCGCTTGGCGAGCTCGACCTCCTGCTCCGCGTTGAGCAGGGGCACCTTGCCGATCTGCTTCAGGTAGGCCCGCACGGAGTCGGCGGAGGCGGTCAGCTCGGCGTCGCGACGCGCCTGCTTGAGCGCCTCGGACTCCTCGTCGTCCCACTCGAAGTCGTTGTCGTTGGCGGAGTTGGCCGCGTCGGCCTCGGCGGCCTGGGTCAGCTCGGCCGGCTCGTCGACCACCACGTCCTCGATCTCGGCGGCCAACTCCTCCGGGTCGATGTCGCCCTCAGGGCCCTCGCCCTTCGACCCGGCCTTCGCCGGCTTCGCGGCAGCGGTCTTCGCCGCCACGGTCGCCTTGGTGGCCCGGGTCGCCTTGGTGGCCTTCGCCGGGGCGGCGGCGTTGGCGGCCACCTCCGCGGTGGTGCCGGCGGCCTTGCGCGCGGTCGCCTTCCGCGGGGCGGGCGTCGGGACCTCCTCGGCGGCCGGTGCCTGCTTCGGGGCGGGCGCGGCGGCCTTCTTGGTGGTCTTGGCGGTGGTGGCCCGGGAAGCCGGCGTGGCGGACCGGGCGGCGGCCACCCGGCGGCGGGTGCTGGCAGAGCCGTCCACGACCACCGTCACTCCCGCCTCGGAGAGCGCACGCAGGATCTTCTTGGCCTGGGCCGGGGTCACCTCAGCGGACTCGACGGTGCGCGCGAGCTGGGCCGACGTGAGCTGGCCGCCGGCGCTCTGCGCGTGGGCGATCAGGGTGTCGGTGAGCGAGCGAACGTCGGCGCCGGTCTGGCGGGGTTCTGTCACGAATGACCTTCCGGAGGCGAAGAGCGAGCACGGCCGGGTCGTCCGGCGCAGCACGGAACGCCGTGCCGGGCGAGTCGTTGAGGGACCCCCGTGTCCCGGGCCGGCCGGTCGCTGGCGGTCCGTGGCGCGTGGGCAGGGTGAATTGTAACGCCGTCTGCGGCGATCATCCCGCGCCGCACGGCGTATCGGCGGTATGGACCGCCGATTCGGCGCAGATGTGGACTTTGTAAGGATGATACCCGCGCTCGACCGGGCCGGTCCCGGTCGTGCGGGAAGGGGACGAACATGATCGGCTCGGCGCCCACTCCGCCGGAACTGCTGGAGATCGCGATCACGGTGGCCCGGGACGCCGCCGCCACCGCGCACCGGATGCGGGCCGAGGGGGTGTCGGTCGCCGCGACCAAGAGCACGGTCACCGACGTGGTCACCGCCGCCGACCGGGCCGTCGAGCGCCAGGTGCTGGCCGCCCTGCGTACGCACCGCCCCGGCGACGCGGTACTCGGCGAGGAGTACGGCGCGGGGGAGACCGGGCCGGCCGCCGACGGCGGGGTGCGCTGGATCGTCGACCCGATCGACGGCACGGTCAACTACCTGTACGGGCTGCCGTACTGCGCGGTGTCGCTGGCCGCGGAGGTGGCCGGCGAGGTGGTGGCCGGGGTGGTGCGCAACGTCGCCACCGGGGAGGAGTGGACGGCCACCGCGGGCGGCGGCGCCTGGCGGGACGGGGAGCGGCTGCGCTGTTCCGCCGAGACCGACCTGGGGCAGGCGCTGGTGGCCACCGGGTTCGGCTACGACGCCGGCCGCCGGGCGCACCAGGCCCGGGTGGTCGCCGAGCTGATCCCGCACGTCCGGGACATCCGCCGGATGGGCGCCGCGGCACTGGACCTCTGCCTGGCCGCCGAGGGGCGGGTCGACGCCTACTACGAGAAGGGGCTGGCCGCCTGGGACCTGGCGGCGGGCGGCCTGGTGGCGCGCGAGGCGGGACTGCGGGTGACCGGTCTGTCCGGGCGGCCGCCCGGACCGGACCTGGTGATCGCCGCGCCGCTGGCGCTCTTCGAGCCGCTGCACACCCGGCTCGCCGCCCTGGACGCCTCCGGCGGCCCCTGACTACTTGTCCTTCTCCGACGTCGGGCAGGTGCCGGTCGGGGCCTCCGGGGAGCCGAGGTCGCCGAGGGACTGGTTGACCTCGGTGGTCGTGGCGAGCTGCTGGAAGGCGTTGCCGAGGATCACGTCGACCGTGTCGTCCGTGCGCTTCGCGTCGTACTGCTGCTCGGCGTTGTCGAGGAAGTAGGCCCGCAGCAGGTGCGCGGAGCCGACTCCCTTCGGGCCGAACCGCAGCACGGCGACTTCGTCCACGGCCTTTGGGGCGTTGCCGACCTTCTTGACCTGGAACTTGCGGTTGCGGAAGTCGTCCGCGACGCTGCCGGCCCGGCCGACCTCGTCGGTTCCGTTGTAGACGTTGATCTTGACGTCCTTCGGCTCGCGCAGCGTGACGTCCGCCAGTGGCCAGCCCTTCGGGCAGCCCGCGGCGGTGCCCGCCTTGCCCTGGGTGTCGCGGACCATCGCGACGATGACGAAGACCAGGGCGACGACCGCCAGCAGACCGACGACAACGAGTGCGCGCACTCGTGCAAAGCTCATCTGGGCGCTCCCCGGTACAGAGATTGGGTGGTGGCCGTCGGCGGTCGGTCCGCCCCGCCGGCCGTCAAGTACGCCGCTGAGGTTAACGGTTGTCCGGCCGTGGCGTGGAAACAGCCCGACATGCCGGCGCGCCACCGAGGGAACGGGTAGTACTACCCCTATCTTCGTGTCGCCTGAGTCACATTGGGAACAACTTCGGGCGCAGGGGCGTACATCTCTGCCACGAGGGCGGTATACATGCCTCGCCCAATGGGGGGGTAAGGTTCCGCGCTCGCTGGGGTGTTCTTCTCTGGCGGACTCGGCCCACCGGTCGTCGGGTCGGGTGACCGACACAAAGTGGTGGCCGGCCAGTGGAACCGAAACAGCGTCCTCCGGCGTTACACCCGGAAGTGACCATATCGATATGGGAGAGTGAAACCGATGGCCACCGACTACGACGCCCCGCGTCGCGACGAGGTCGACCTCGGCGAGGACAGCCTCGAAGAGCTCAAGGCCCGGCGGGTCGACTCACAGTCGGGCGCCGTGGACGTCGATGAGGCCGAGGTGGCGGAGAGCTTCGAGCTGCCCGGCGCCGACCTGGCCGACGAGGAGCTCACGGTCAAGGTGCTGCCGATGCAGCAGGACGAGTTCCGTTGCGCCCGGTGCTTCCTGGTCCACCACCGCAGCCAGTTGGCGGTCGAGCGCAACGGCGAGCTGATCTGCCGCGAGTGCGCCTGATCACGACGTGTCCACCGGCGGCGGCCTCCTCGATGGGGCCGCCGCGGTCCGAGCCGCCGTGCGGCGGTGGCGGGAAGCTGCTTGACTCGTAACCGGCGGCTGTCACGCCGCCCAGAGACGGGAGGGCGGACGGGTGAGCGAGCACAGCGGGCGGGCCGGGGCACCGGACGCCGCCGGGACGGGCGCCCAGGGACCGACCGACCGGCCCGCCGAGCCGTCCACGCCGGCCGTCGGGGGAGCGGCCGAGCCCTCCGCGCCGGCGGCCGGGGGCGGTGACGCGGAGCAGCTCGGCGCGACCGTGGCCGCGCTGACCGCGGACGACATCGCCCCGGCCCGGCGCCGGCAGCTGCTCACCCGACTGGTCGGCCAGGCCCGTGCCCGTGGCCTCGCCGACCTGTTCAAGCCCAAGGCCGCGATCCGCTGGATCACGGACACGGTCGCCGAGGTCGCCCCGCACGTACCGGTCCGCGACCTGGCCACGCTCCGGCGGCACTTCCCCGGTCTGACCGACGACGAGCTGGCCGAGCGCCTGATCCGCAACGCCGCCCGGGCCACCGCCGGGGTCGGCGCGGCCGGCGGCGGGGTCGCCGCGGTCGAGTGGACGGTCACCCCGACCCTGCTCACCGCCCCGGTGCTGCTGGCCGCCGAGACGGTGGCCGTGGTCGCGATCGAGCTGAAGCTGGTCGGCGAGCTGCACGAGATCCACCGGGTGCCGCTGCCCACCGGCGGCACCCAGCGGGCCGTGGCTTTGATCCAGTCCTGGTCCAGCCAGCGGGGGATCAATCCGATGCTGCCCGGGGTCGGGGTGGGCGCGGTACTGGGCACCGCCGCTCGCCGGGAGCTGCGGGACAGGCTGCTGCGCCGCTTCGGCCGTAACCTGACCACGCTCGGTCCGTTCCTGACCGGTGCCGCCGTGGCCGGCTACCTCAACCGCCGGGCCACCCGGTCCCTCGCGGAGCAGCTCCGCAAGGACCTCCGCCGTAAGAGCCTGGAACTCCCCGGCTCCCGCCCCGCCCTGCCCTGAGCGCGCCGCGCCCGCGTGCCGCCCGGTCCGGCGCCTCAGGCGCGGAAAGCGGGGCTCTCCGGCGGGGCACAGCCACTCGTTCCGGGAATCTGCCCGCAGCAGGGGCGGTGGGTCAGGCGGCGTCGCGGGCGGCGAGGATCGCCGTGGCCAGCTCGACCGGGTGCCGGGTGCTGACCACCCAGAACGGGGTCGGGTCGGCCGGGTCGTCCAGCACCACCTGCACCGCGCCGCCGATCCACGGGCGCTGCACCACGAAGGCCAGCGGGTCCGACCCGACGCCGAGCACCTCGCGCCGGCCGGCGGCGTCCAGCGGGATCACGTCGGCGACGTACCGCACCGGGAGGCGGGCGTCGTCCACCCGCAGCTCGCCGTCGCGGATCGCGACCCGGATCCGGCCCAGCCACCAGAGAGCGACCAGGACCGCCGGGATCAGCAGCGCGAACGGCAGCCAGGACCGGACGCCCGTGGCACCCATCCAGAGCTCGGTGGCGAGCAGCCCGGCGACGGCGAGGCCGGCGGGCCAGGCCCACCACGGCAGCCCGAGCCGCTCCGCGTACTCGCGGGTGGCGGCCACCGGCGGGGTCGCGGCGGACGAGGACGACGACAGGCTCACAGTCCGAGGGTACGGCGCACGACCGGCCGGCCAACCGGCAGGATGGCAGGGTCACCCCCGCAAGGACCGGACGGAAGAGGAAGACCGTGACAGACGTCGTACCCGTGCCCGTACGGCAGCTCGATCCGGAGCTGCCGCTGCCGGCGTACGCCCATCCCGGCGACGCCGGCGCGGACCTGGTGGCCGCCGCGGACGTGGAGCTGCCGCCCGGCGGGCGCGCCGTGGTGCCGACCGGCGTGGCCGTCGCGCTGCCGGAGGGGTACGTCGGGCTGGTGCACCCCCGATCGGGGCTGGCGGCCAGGCTCGGCGTGACCGTGCTCAACGCGCCCGGTACGGTCGACGCCGGCTACCGGGGTGAGATCCTGGTCAACCTGATCAACCATGATCGGGAGACCCCGGCGAAGATCAGCCGGGGTGACCGGATCGCGCAGCTCGTCGTCCAGCGGGTCGCGCGGGCCGAGTTCCAGCCGGTGGCGGAGCTGCCCGCGTCCCGGCGCGGGACCGGCGGGCACGGGTCGACCGGCGGGCACGCCGGGCTGGTCCCGGCCCCGGCGAGCGGGCAGACGGAAGAGGTGGCAGGGTGAGTGTGAGCAGCGGAGGGCGGGCGCAGTGATCTTCTCCCGAAAGCGGGCCGGCGAGGCGCGGCACGCGCGTGACGAGCGGGCCGACGAGGTCCTCGACTCCCCGGCGACCGAGGAGTCGACCGCGTCGGCGGCGTCCCGGGGCCCGTACGACGTCTCCGAGGCGCCCGACGCGCCCCGGCTGGACCTGGGCAGCCTCCAGATCCCGGCGGTGCCGGACGTCGAGGTGCGGGTGCAGGCCGACCCGCAGGGCGTGATCCAGCAGGTCGTGCTGGTGCACGGCGACAACGCGCTGCAGCTGGGCGTCTTCGCGGCGCCGCGGTCCGAGGGCATCTGGGACGAGGTGCGCGAGGAGATCCGGCAGTCGCTGTACAACGACGGCGCGGCCGCCCAGGAGGTGCAGGGGGAGTACGGCACCGAGCTGAAGGCCCGGGTCCGCACCCCGGACGGGCTGACCGACCTGCGCTTCGTCGGCATCGACGGCCCGCGCTGGATGGTCCGCGGCGTCTACCAGGGCGAGGCGGCCAACAACCCGGCCGTCGCCGGCCCGCTGGCGGCCTGTCTCGACGGCCTGGTGGTGGACCGGGGTCAGGAGGCCAAGCCGGTCCGCGAGCCGCTGCCGCTGCGGCTGCCCCGCGAGGTGGCCGAGCAGCAGGCGGTCGAGCAGCAGGCGGCCACGCAGCAGGCCGCGCCGGGGCAGCGCGAGGCCTGAGCCGTATCGCCCGGGCCCGGCCCGTCGGCTCCCGTCGACGGCGTCGGGCCCGTCGCGTGTCCGGCGCCGTCCGGGGCGGACGCCGCCTCCGCGGACCGGCCGGATCGGCGTACGCTGGCGGGACGGTTCCGCATCCCGGGGCCGAGCCAGTGCCGGCGCGGCCGGCCAGCGTGGAGAGGGTGACGCGGAGGTCATGACGACCGACGAGAGCCGGGTGTCGCTGCGACGGCTGCTGCATCGGCTCACCGCGAGCGAGGCCGAGATCGAGGCGCAGGAGCTGCGCCGAGAGAGCGCGGAGTCCGGCGGCATGCCGGCCCAGCAGTGCCTGCGGGGCCAGGTGGTGTCGATCAACGGGCGGCTCCGCACGGTGGTCTACACGCCCCGGACCAACCTGCCGACGCTGGAGGCCGACCTCTACGACGGCAGCGACGTGGTCACCCTGGTCTGGTTGGGCCGGCGGCACATCGCCGGGATCGAGCCGGGTCGGCACCTCACCGCCCGCGGCCGGCTGGCCGTCCGGGACGACCGCAAGGTGATCTACAACCCGTACTACGAGCTGGAGTCGCCGAAGTGACGACCGGACAGCATCGGTCCGCCGGGCCGGAACTCGGGCCGGAGGACGACGAGCGCCTGCCCAGTCTCGCCGAGCAGATGGCCGACCAGCTCGGCGGCTGGCGGGGCCTGGTCGAGTCGAGCATCCCCGTGGTGGTCTTCGTGATCGCCAATGTGCTGGGCGAGCTGCGCCCCGCGGTGATCGCCTCGGTGGCGGTGGCACTGCTGATCGCCGGACTGCGCCTGGCCCAGCGCCGGCCGATCCGGCACGCGGTCAACGGGCTGGTCGGCATCGCCATCGGCGCCGCCATCGCCTGGCGGACCGGCGACGAGCGGGACTTCTACCTCCCCGGCATCCTCTACGGGATCGGCTACGGGCTGGCCCTGCTGCTGTCGGCCGCCATCAAACAGCCGCTGGTGGGCTGGATCTGGTCGGTGCTGGTCGCCCGGGGCCGCTCGGAGTGGCGGGACGACCCGCGGCTGGTGCGCACCTTCACCCAGCTGACCGTGCTCTGGGGCGTGGTGTGGCTGGCCAAGGTGGGCGTGCAGGCGGGGCTCTACCTGGCCCACCAGGACACCCTGCTGGGCGTGGCCCGGCTCGCCCTGGGCTACCCGCCGTACGCGCTGCTGCTGCTGATCACCGTCTGGGTGGTGCGCCGGGTGACCCGGGAGACCACGCGGACGCCGCTGCCGGGCGCCTGAGCCCGCCGGCCGTACCGGAACCCCCGGCCGGCGGGACCGAACGGCTGCCGTCAGGCGCCGTCGCGGGTGCGCTCGACGCTGTCCGGCCCGAGGATCACCGCCCGGACCTCGTCCTCCACCGCGGCCGTGCACACGAAGACCAGCTCGTCGCCGGCCTCGATGGGGTCGTCCGGGCTGGGCACCAGCACCCGCTTGCCGCGCAGGATCGCCACCAGCGCCGCGTCGCGGGGGATCGGCACGGCGTGGATCGGCTCACCGACGTACGGCGCGGTGGGCGGCAGGGTGATCTCGACCAGGTTCGCCTCGCCCTGCCGGAAGGTCATCAGCCGGACCAGGTCGCCGACCGTGACCGCCTCCTCCACCAGGGCGGCCATCACCCGCGGCTTGCTCACCGCGACGTCGACGCCCCACTGCTCGGTGAACAGCCACTCGTTCTCCGCCCGGTTGACCCGGGCGACCACGCGGGGCACCGCGAACTCGGTCTTGGCCAGCAGCGACACCACCAGGTTGACCTTGTCGTCACCGGTGGCGGCCACCACCACCTCGCAGCCGGCGATGTTGGCCTCCTCCAGGCTGGCCAGCTCGCAGGCGTCGGCGAGCACCCACTCGGCGGCCGGCACCCGGTCCGGCCGGAGCATCTTGGGCTGCCGCTCGATCAGCATCACCTGGTGCCCATTGTCGATCAGCTCCTGGGCGATGGACCGGCCCACGTTGCCCGCGCCGGCGATGGCGATGCGCATGGCTCAGTGCCCCCCTTCCGGCGGCGTGGCCGCCACCGAGGTGACCGACGGGATGATGTCGTCGGTCACCAGCATGAAGACCTGGTCGCCCTCCTGCACCACGGTGGAGGCGGTGGGCAGCGTGCCGATCCCGAACCGGATCAGGTACGCGACCCGGGCCCCGACGGCCTCCTCCAGCTCCCGCAGTGACCTGCCGATCCAGTCCTTGTGCACCGGCACCTCGATGATCGACACGGTGCTCGTCGGGTCGCGGAAGATCTCGACGTTGCCCTCGGGGACCAGGTGCCGCAGCATCCGGTCGGCCGTCCACCGGACGGTGGCGACGGTGGGGATGCCCAGGCGCTCGTAGACCTGTGCCCGGCGCTGGTCGTAGATGCGGGCGGCCACCCGGGAGACGCCGAACGTCTCCCGGGCCAGCCGGGCCGAGATGATGTTGGAGTTGTCGCCGCTGGAGACCGCCGCGAAGGCGTCGGCGCGCTCGATGCCGGCCTGGCGCAGCACCTCGCCGTCGAAGCCGGCGCCGGTGACAGTGATGCCGGCGAAGTCGGGGCCGAGGCGGCGGAACGCGTCCGCGTCCTGGTCGATCACCGCCACCGAGTGCCCCCGGGACTCCAGGCTGTGGGCGAGGGTCGACCCGACCCGGCCGCAGCCCATGATCACGACATGCACGGTGTCCGCTCCTCCCACGGTCCGCCCGGCGGACCCGTCGACTGCGAGCCTGCCACGTCCCCGTTGCCGGCGGGGAGCCGACCGTACCGCGCGGACCTGCGCGAGGGTGATCAGCCACCCCCACCGCATTCTCTGGACTGGTCGTACCCTTGGCGGTTGTGGCCAGACCCACCTCGCTGCTGAAGCGACTCCTCGTCGGTCGACCGTTCCGGTCCGACCGCCTCCAGCACACCCTGCTGCCGAAGCGCATCGCGCTGCCGGTCTTCGCCTCGGACGCGCTCTCCAGCGTCGCGTACGCGCCCGACGAGATCCTCCTGACGCTCTCCATCGCCGGCGCGTCGGCGTTCTTCTTCTCGCCGTGGATCGCCCTCGCGGTCGTCGTGGTGATGCTCACCGTCGTGGCGAGCTACCGGCAGAACGTGCACGCCTACCCCTCCGGCGGTGGCGACTACGAGGTGGCCACGGTCAACCTCGGCCCCCGCGCCGGCCTGGCGGTGGCCAGCGCGCTACTGGTCGACTACGTGCTCACGGTCGCGGTCTCGATCTCCTCCGGGGTGGCCAACCTCGGCTCCGTGCTCCCGTTCGTGGCCACCCACAAGGTGCTGATCGCGGTCATCGCGGTGGCGCTGCTCACCGCGATGAACCTGCGCGGCCTGCGCGAGTCCGGCACGGCGTTCGCCATCCCCACCTACGGCTTCGTGATCGTGATCGGCGGCATGCTGCTCACCGGCCTGGTCCGGATCTTCATCCTCGGTGACGAGCTGCGCGCGCCCAGCGCCGGCCTGGAGATCCAGGCGGAGCACAGCGTCACCGGGTTCGCCCTGATCTTTCTGCTGTTGCGGACCTTCTCCTCGGGCAGCGCCGCGCTCACCGGTGTGGAGGCGATCTCCAACGGGGTGCCGGCGTTCAAGGCGCCGAAGAGCCGCAACGCGGCCACCACCCTGCTGCTGCTCGGCGTGATCGCGGTGAGCATGCTGTTCGGCATCATCTGGCTGGCCCGGCTGACCGGCCTGCAGTTCGTCGAGTCCCCGAGCCAGATCGTCGCCGGCCCGCCCGGGTACGTGCAGAAGACCGTCACCACCCAGCTCGGCGAGGCGGTCTTCGGCAACGGGGTGCTGCTCTACGTGGTCGCCGGGATGACCGCCCTGATCCTGTTCCTGGCCGCCAACACCGCCTTCAACGGCTTCCCGGTGCTCGGCTCGATCCTGGCCCAGGACCGCTACCTGCCCCGCCAGCTGCACACCCGCGGCGACCGGCTGGCCTTCTCCAACGGCATCGTCTTCCTCGCCGTCTTCGCGGTGGTGCTGATCGTCGGCTTCCAGGCCGAGGTGACCCGGCTCATCCAGCTCTACATCGTCGGCGTGTTCGTCTCGTTCACGCTCTCCCAGGCCGGCATGATCCGGCACTGGAACCGGCACCTGCGCACCGAGCGGGACCCGGAGGTGCGCCGCCGGATGGTGCGGTCCCGGGCGATCAACGCCTTCGGCATGGCGCTCACCGGCACCGTCCTGATCATCGTGCTGATCACCAAGTTCCTGCTCGGCGCCTGGATCGCGATCGCCGCGATGGCGGTGATCTACCTGCTGATGCTGGCCATCCGCCGGCACTACGACCGGGTCGCCGCCGAGCTGGAACCGACCGAGACCCGGGGTGTGCTGCCCGCCCGCAACCACGCCATCGTGCTGGTCAGCAAGCTGCACCAGCCGACGCTGCGGGCCATCGCGTACGCCCGGGCGACCCGGCCGGACACGCTGACCGCGGTGACCGTGAACGTGGACGAGAAGGACACCCGGAACCTCCAGGCCGACTGGGAGCGGCGGGAGCTGCCCGTGCCGCTGACCGTGATCGACTCCCCGTACCGGGAGATCACCCGGCCGATCCTAAACTTCGTCGCCTCCACCCGCCGCGAGTCGCCCCGCGACGTGGTCACCGTCTTCATCCCCGAGTACGTGGTGGGCCACTGGTGGGAGAACCTGCTGCACAACCAGAGCGCGCTGCGGCTCAAGGGCCGGCTGCTCTTCGAGCCGGGGGTGATGGTGACCAGCGTGCCGTGGCAGCTCGCCTCGACCGCCAACAAGAACCTGGACCGGCTGGACGCCAACCTCAGCCGTGGGCCGGCGCGCGGACCCCGGGTGGCCCCACGCAGCACCCTGCCACCCACCGTCCCGCCAGTGGCCCCCGCCCCGCCCGGCGAGAGCGGAGACCGCGCGTGACGGCGCCGGTCGACGGGCGGCGCGGGCTGGAGGAGGCCGAGCGGGTCGAACTGACCGTGGCCGCGGTCGCCCCGGGCGGGCACTGTGTGGCCCGGGTCGACGGCCAGGTGGTCTTCGTCCGGCACGCGCTGCCCGGGGAGCGGGTGGTCGCCGAGGTGACCGAGCTGCACCGGGGCTTCGCCCGGGCCGACGCGGTCGAGGTGCTGGCGGCCTCCCCGGACCGGGTCGAGCCACCCTGCCCGTACGCGAAGCCGGGCCGCTGCGGCGGCTGCGACCTGCAGCACGTCGCCCCCGACGCCCAGCTCGTCTGGAAGACCGCGGTGGTGCGCGAGCAGCTCACCCGGCTCGGCGGCCTCACCGACCCGCAGGTCGACGCGCTCGGCGTCCGGGTCGAGGCGCTGCCCGGCGGGCCGCTGGGCTGGCGCTCCCGGGTCCGGTACGCCGTCGACGGCGCCGGCCGGGCCGGGCTGCTCAAGCACCGCTCGCACGAGGTGGTGCCGATCGACCGCTGCCTGATCGCCCACCCGGCGATCCAGGAGCTGCCGGTGCTCGCCCCCGCCGGGGCCCGTTGGCCGGACGCGGACGCGGTCGAGACGGTCGCCGCCTCCGGCGGGGACGTCAGCGTCACGGCGTACGCCCAGGGCGTGCCCACCCCGGTGAGCGGCCCGGCGGTGGTCCGCGAGGTGGCCGCCGGCCGGGCGTGGCGGCTCCCCGCGTCCGGTTTCTGGCAGGTCCACCCGGCCGCGGCGGACACCCTGGTCGGGGCGGTCCTCGACCTGCTCGACCCGCGCCCCGGCGAGACCGCCTGGGACCTGTACGGCGGGGCCGGGCTGTTCGCCGCGGCCCTCGCCGGCCGGGTCGGCGCGGCCCGGGTCACCCTGGTCGAGTCCGCCGAGCCAGGCGTGGCCGCGGCCCGGGAGAACCTGGCCGACCTGCCCGCCGTGGAGGTGGTCGCGGCCCGGGTGGAGACCGCGCTGGCCCGCCGCCGGATCACCGGCCCGGTCGACCTGGTGGTCCTCGATCCGCCCCGCTCCGGCGCCGGCGCGCCGGTGGTGCGGGACATCGTCGCCGCCGGCCCGCGGGCGGTGGCGTACGTGGCCTGCGACCCGGCCGCCTTCGCCCGGGACGTGCGCACCTTCACCGGCCTGGGCTGGCGGCTGGCCGCGCTGCGCGGCTTCGACCTGTTCCCGATGACCCAGCACGTCGAGCTGGTCGGCCTGCTCCTGCCGTCGTCCTGAGCCAGGCCGGCGGGCCAGGATCCCCGCCGGCCGGCGGGGGCCTTCGCACCCCCCGATCCGGCTGCCGTGATCCACGGCCGAGCTGCGGGCTGTCGGGCGGCCGATAGACTCTTCGGTCATGAGTGTTGAAGAGGGCACGGCCAACCGCGGCCGACTGCTGGGCACCGTCCGGGGCCCGCAGGACGTGAAGCGGATGACCGCCGAGCAGCTGGACATCCTCGCCGCCGAGATCCGTGACTTCCTGATCGCCAAGGTCTCCCGCACCGGCGGGCACATCGGGCCCAACCTCGGTGTGGTGGAGCTGACCCTGGCGATGCACCGGGTCTTCGACTCGCCGCGGGACCGGCTCCTGTTCGACACCGGCCACCAGGCCTACGTGCACAAGATCATCACCGGCCGGCAGGAGGGCTTCGACAAGCTCCGCCAGCGCGGTGGCCTCTCCGGCTACCCCAGCCAGGCGGAGAGCGAGCACGACCTGATTGAGAACTCGCACGCCTCCACCGCCCTGTCGTACGCCGACGGGCTCGCCAAGGCGTACGCGCTGCGCGGCGAGCGGCGCAGCGTGGTCGCCGTGGTCGGCGACGGCGCGCTGACCGGCGGCATGTGCTGGGAGGCGCTGAACAACATCGCCGCCGCCGGCAACCCGCTGGTGATCGTGGTGAACGACAACGGCCGGTCGTACGCGCCGACCATCGGTGGCCTCGCCGACCACCTCTCCTCGCTGCGGCTCAACCCCGGCTACGAGAAGGTGCTCGACACCGTCAAGGAGGCCCTCGGCTCGACCCCGCTGGTCGGCAAGCCGATGTACGAGGTGCTGCACGCGGTCAAGAAGGGCATCAAGGACGCGGTCGCGCCGCAGGCCATGTTCGAGGACCTCGGCATCAAGTACGTCGGCCCGGTCGACGGCCACGACGTCGCCGCGGTCGAGTCCGCGCTGCGCGCGGCGAAGAACTTCGGCGGCCCGGTGATAGTGCACGCGGTCACCCGCAAGGGCTACGGCTACCGCCCGGCCGAGGAGGACGAGGCGGACTGCCTGCACGGCCCCGGCGGCGCCTTCGACGTCGAGACGGGTCAGCTGGTCGCCGCGCCCTCGGTGAAGTGGACCCACGTCTTCGCCGACGAGCTGGTCAAGATCGCCGACGAGCGGCCGGACGTGGTCGGCATCACCGCCGCGATGGCCGAGCCGACCGGGATCGCCAAGCTGGCCCGCAAGCACCCGAAGCGGGTGTACGACGTGGGCATCGCCGAGCAGCACGCCGCCACGTCGGCGGCCGGCCTCGCCATGGGTGGCCTGCACCCCGTGGTGGCCGTCTACGCCACGTTCCTCAACCGGGCCTTCGACCAGGTGCTGCTGGACGTGGCGATGCACAAGCTGCCGGTCACCTTCGTGCTGGACCGGGCGGGCATCACCGGCCCGGACGGCCCGAGCCACTACGGCGTCTGGGACATGTCCGTCTTCGGCGTGGTGCCCGGCCTGCGGATCGCCGCCCCCCGCGACGCCGGCAGCCTCCGCGAGGAGCTGCGCGAGGCGGTCGCCGTGGACGACGGCCCGACGATCGTCCGCTTCCCGACCGGCACGGTGGCCGCCGACCTGCCGGCCGTGCGCCGGGTGGGTGCGGTGGACGTGCTGGCCGAGTCGGCGCGTACCGATGTGCTGCTCGTCGCGGTCGGCTCCTTCGGCCAGCTCGGCATGGAGGTCGCCGCCCGGGTGGCCGAGCAGGGTTACGGGGTCACCGTGGTGGACCCGCGCTGGGTCCGCCCGGTCCCGGCCGAGCTGGTCGAGCTGGCCGCCGCGCACCGGCTCGTGGTCACTGTCGAGGACGGTGTCCGGGTCGGCGGCGTCGGCGACGCGCTCGGCCAGGCCATGCGGGACGCCGACGTCCGGGTGCCGCTGAAGGACCTGGGGGTGCCGGCCGACTGGCACCCGCACGGCACGCGGGCGCAGATCCTGGCCGACCTGGGCCTGACCGCGCAGAACGTGGCCCGCGACGTCACCGGCTGGATCTCCGGCCTGGACGCCCAGCCCGTCGAGCCGGCCGCCTCCGAGGCCACCGCCAAGAACTGACTCGGCACGCGAGTGGGTGGTCCGGCACAAGGCCACCCACCGCAGCTAGGGAAGATCTTGGTAGGAAGTGGTCCCTCCAGGGTCATTTCCTACCAAGATCGCAGTGTGACCCGAAGGTGCACGGGCGGCAGCAGGGGCCCGCGCGTGGTTTCATCTGGTCATGATCGAGCCCGTTCGTCGCATGGCCTATCAGCTGTACGCCCGCCGCCTGCGAGCGCAGTTGGCCGACGTCTCACTGCCTCGGCACGTTGCCATGGCAATGGACGGGAACCGGCGGTGGGCCAGGCAGATGGGCTTCGACGACCCACGACTGGGGCACCGGTACGGGGCGGAGCACATGCACGAGGTGCTGGCCTGGTGCGCCGAGTTGAGCATTCAGCACGTCACCCTGTTCGTCGCCTCCGTCGACAACGTACGCAAGCGGGCCTCCGACGAGGTGGAGCACCTGATGCGGATGATCGAGGAGGTGGTGGCGGAGCCACTGCTGCGGCCGGGCAACCCGTGGCAGCTTCATGTGGCCGGCCGCCCGGACGTGCTGCCCGACTCGACGCGCCACGCACTGAAGCTGGCCGAGGAGGCGACCGGTGCGCGCGGCGGCAACTTCCATCTCACAGTGGCCGTCGGCTACGACGGCCGCGAAGAGATCGTCAACGCGGTCCGTTCACTGCTCGAGCAGGAGGCGCAGACCGGCGCTACCGTCGATGACGTCGCGCAGCGCCTGACGGCCGAGGACATCGCGGCGCACCTGTACACCGGCGGCCAGCCCGACCCGGATCTCGTCATCCGCACGAGTGGAGAACGCCGGATGTCGGGCTTCCTGCTCTGGCAGGCCGCCTACTCCGAGTTGTACTTCTGCGACGTGTACTGGCCCGGCTTCCGGAAGGTCGACTTCCTTCGCGCTCTGCGTTCCTATGCGGCACGCAGCCGGCGATTCGGCGGATGATTATCACGAGAGTCGACCACCCAGGAGTACGGGCGGGTGGCCCAGGCGGGCGCTCGGGGCGCGAAGGTCAGCGTCCGCCCACGGATCGGTACCAGGTCTTTTCAGTGCCGGCCAGGCTGAACGTCTGACGAGAGTCCGGCTGCGGCATTACCACCAGGCCCGGCCGGTCGACCAGGCGCGACGCCCCGGGCGGGGCGGCGAACGAGGTGTCCCGGCTGGCCCGCCAGGTCAGCACCGCGAGCGGCTGGCCCGGCATCGGCAGGTGGTACGCCTGCAGGGTGGTGAACCGGTCGGCGGCGGAGACCACCGGGGCGCCGCCGTCGCCCGGGCGGTAGACCAGCGCGGTCATCGTGCCGGTGGCGCTCTCCCAGGTGAGCTGCTGCAGGTCGCCCGGCTCGCCGCCGGCCAGCGCCACCTCGCCGAGCGACCGGACGGCGACCTTCGCCATCGGCCAGGACTCCGGCGCGGAGCGGGGCGCCAGCCGGTCGCCGATGCGGCGCGGCACGCTGCCGAACGGTCCGGTGGTTTCGGCGAGAACGCAGGTGTCCAGCCCGGCCAGGGCGCGCTTGCCGGTGCCGGTCTCGTCGCGTACCAGGGGATAGCGGGGGTCGGCGGTGGCCGTACCCAGGTCGAGGACACGGTCGGCGGCCCGGCCGCGCGGCAGCGACCGGGTGGGGCGCAGCGCCGCGGTCAGTTCCACGGCCCGGCAGGCCGGCACGGCGAGCGGCTCGGTGAGGCCGTCGGTGCTGGCCAGCGCGCGGCCGTCCGGCCCGAGCAGCCGCTCCACCCGGGCCGAGGTGAGGTAGCGCCGGCCCTGCGGGAGCCGCACCGGCAGCACGTCGGAGTAGACCAGGTAGCCGGGGTCGGTGTACTCGGTGGCGTGGGCGACCCGCCAGCGGTCCTCGGCACGGTCGAGCTGCAGCAGCCAGGACGCGCTCTCGCCGGGCACGTCGGCGGCGACCAGGGCGAGCGGTGACCCGGCCACCTCGCCGGAGTAGAGGATGCCGGAGGTGGGCAGGTGGGCCCGGTCGTCGATCGGCGAACGCCAGTCCCGGACGGCCGCGCTGATGGCGGCGGTCGCGGTGGCGTCGCCGGCCAGGCTGCCGCGCGCCGGCCAGACGGTCAGCGGCCCGTCCAGGCTGTCGTAGCCGACCCGCAGGTCCGCCGACTGGCGCCCGGCGACGGGCCCGCACCCGGGTGCGGCCAGCAGCAGGGTCAGCAGCGCGGTGGCCACCGTGCCGCGTCGGCGGACTGAAGCCACCTGTACGCCCCCGATCGCGTCGTTGGTCGTGTTTGCGAGCCACATGGTACGAGACGACCGGTCGTCCGGCCGCGCCCGGCTCACCCCCTTTGGACGCCCACCACAGTGGACGGTGGTGTGCGTTTCGTGGCCATTTTCCGGCTCCGGTAGACTCCGCCGACTGTGACGCCTGCCGAGCCCCGTGGCGACTCGCCAGCGGACGCCGACGCCCCAACGGGCTCCGCCTCCGTCACCACCGCGGCCCCGCCCGCCCCCGACCCCGCTCCCGGCGACGGCCGGCCAGCCGCCCGGCCGCGCCGACGCTGGACGCCCCGCCGGCAGGATCTCGCCATGTACGGCATCTTCCTGCTGGCCGCGCTCTGGGTGACCAGCCGGATCTGGGTCGACCCGGCCGGCCGGGTGGCCGCCCTCTACAGCAGCGACCCGGCGCAGGTGCAGTTCTTCCTCGCCCACTCCGTACGCGTCGTGCTGCACGGCGAGTTCCCGTTCTACACCGACCAGTTCAACTACCCGGACGGGGTCAACCTGATGGCGAACACCGCCATCCTGGCCCTCGGCATCCCGATGGTGCCGATCACCGTCCTGTTCGGACCGGCGGTCTCCTTCGTCACGCTGGTGACGCTCGGCCTCGCCGGCACGGCCGCCGCCTGGTACCGGGTGCTCTCCCGGCACGTGGTGCGAAGCCGGCTGGCCGCCGCCGTGGGTGGCTGGTTCTGCGGGTTCTCGCCGGCGATGCTGTCGCACGCCAACTGGCACCCCAACATCATCTCCCAGTTCCTGCTGCCGTTCATCGTCTGGCGGGTGCTGGTGCTGACCCGCTCCACCCGCCCGGTCCGCGACGGCGCGCTGCTCGCCCTGCTGGTCACCGCGCAGGCGTTCATCAACGAGGAGATCCTGCTCTTCACCGCGCTGGCCTGCGGTGTGTTCCTGCTGGCGGTGGTCGCGCAGCAGCGGGAGCGGTGGGCCACCGCGTGGCGTCCCCTGGGGACCGGGCTGGCGGTCTGCGCGGTGCTCGCCGGGTCGCTGCTGGCGTACCCGCTCTGGGTCCAGTTCGCCGGGCCGATGGCGTACCACGGGCTCAGCGACACGGTCCGCGACTACGGCAACGACATCGCCTCGTTCTTCGCCCCCGGCTCGCCCACACTGGGCGGCCACGAGCGGGCGAACGTCAACCTCGCCCCGAACTACTCGGAGGAGAACGCCTTCTTCGGCTGGAGCCTGTCCCTGTTGGCCGTCGGCATCGTGGTCTGGCTCCGCCGGGAGGTGATCGTCCGGGCGCTCGCGGTGACCGGGCTGTTCTTCGCGGTGCTCTCCCTCGGTGAGCGGGTGTCCTGGTGGGACCGGGAGCTGGTCACCGGCCCGTGGGAGCTGCTGGTCCGGCTGCCGCTGCTCGACGCGGTGGTGCCGACCCGGTTCGGCCTGATCACCACCGTGGTCATCGGGATCCTGCTGGCCCTCGCCGTGGAGCGGGCCTGGTCGCTGCGGACCGCCGAACGCCGGACCGTACGGACCCTGACGGTCGCCGGTCTGGTGCTGGCGCTGCTGCCCATCGCGCCGATGCCGTTGGAGGTCACCACCCGGCCGGAGGTGCCCCGGTTCATCACCGCCGACCGGTGGCGGCGGTACGTCGGCCCGGACCAGACGCTCGTGTCGGTGCCGGTGCCGAGCATGGGCAACACCAACGCGATGCGCTGGGCGGCCAGCACCGACCTGGCCTTCAAGATCCCCGGCGGGTACTTCCTCGCCCCACGCAACGGGGTCACCGGCGACCCGGGCCGCTTCGGCGGTCGGCCCAGCAGCATCGGCGACCTGCTCGCGGAGGTCGCCGCCACCGGGCGTACGCCGAAACTCGACGACCGGCAGCGCCGGCGCTTCCTGGACGAGCTGCGGCACTGGCGGGCCGCCGTCGTGGTGCTGCCGCTCGACCAGCCGAACGCCGACCCGCTGCGGCAAACCGTCGAGCAGCTGATCGGGCCGGCCCGGCAGGAGCTGGACGTGTGGTTGTGGGACGTCCGGACACTGACCAGCCGGTCGGCCTGACCGCCCCGCCGGACCCGCCGGCGGCCCGGTCGCGGCGTCGGCGCCTCCGCCTGGTCGACGCCCTCGTGGTCGCCGGCTATCTCGGCCTGGCCGTCCTGCTCACCGGCGACCAGTGGCGGCGGCCGGAGCGGCTGTTCCACCAGGCCGGCGACCAGATGCTCTTCGAGTGGATGCTGGCCCGGGCGGCGCGGGCGGTGACCGCGGGGGAGAACCCGCTGCACAGCACGGCGCTGAACGCCCCGGACGGGGTGAACCTGATGGCCAACACCTCGGTGCTCGGGCTGGGCCTGCCGCTCACCCCGATCACCCTGCTGTTCGGCTCCCAGGCGGCCTTCCTCGTCGCCGTGGTCGCCTGCCTCGCCGGCACCGCCACCGCCTGGTACGCGCTGCTGGCCCGCCGGCTGGTCCGGTCCCGGGCCGCCGCGGCACTGGGTGGGCTGTTCTGCGGGTTCGCGCCCGGCATGGTGTCGCAGGCCGGGGCGCACCTGCACATGGCCGCCCAGTTCCTGGTCCCGGTGATTATCGCGCTGGTGTTCCGCCCGGCCACCCACCGGGTACGCCGGGACGGGGTGCTGCTCGGGCTGGCCGTCGCCTACCAGGTCTTCCTCGGCGAGGAGGTGCTGGTCTTCGTGGCGCTGGCCGCCGGGGTTGTCGCCGGGGCGTACGCGCTGGCCGACCGGGCGGCCGCGCGCCGGCTGGCGCCCGTGGTGCTGCGCCGGCTCGGGGTCGGCGCGCTGGTGGCGGGGGCCCTGCTGGCGTATCCGTTGTGGTTCCAGTTCCGCGGCCCGGGCCACTACGCGGGGATGCCGTTCTTCGCCCAGGGTTACCGGCTGGACGTCGCCTCGTTCACCGCGGGGGCCCGGCAGAGCGTGGCCGGGGACGATCGTCACTCGCGGCTGCTGGCGCCGAACCCCACCGAGCAGACCTCCTTCTTCGGGCCGTTCCTGCCGCTGCTCGCCCTGCTGGTGGTGGTCCGGCTGTGGCGGCGGCCGCTGGTCCGCGCCCTCGCCGTCTGCGGGCTGCTGTTCGCCCTGCTCTCCCTCGGTACCACGATCGTGGTGAACCGGCACAACACCGGGCTGCCCGGGCCGTACCGGCTGGTCGCCGGGGTGCCGCTGCTCGACCTGGTGGTGCCGGCCCGGTTCGCGCTGGTCTGCGTACCGGTGCTCGGGGTGCTGCTGGCCCTCGCGCTGGACCGGCTCCGCCACCGGTCGGCCCGGACCTGGGCGCCCTGGGCCGGGGCGGTCGCCGCCGCCCTGCTGCCGCTGGTCCCCACCCCGATCCGGACCGTGCCGGTGGTGCCGGTGCCGGCCTTCGTCGCCGACGGCGGCTGGCGGGCGTACGTCCCGCCGGGCCGGACGCTGGTGCCGGTGCCGCCGGTGACCGGTGCGGCGAAGAGCCCGGCCACCTTCTGGTCGGCCCGCACCGGGCTGGCGTTCCACGCGCCGGGAGGCTACTTCATCGGCCCCCGGAGCGCGGCCGACCCGACCGCGCGCTGGGGCGCCCCGGACCGCCCCACCTCCTTGCTGATGCGGCGGGCCGCCGAGACCGGTCAGGTGCCGCCGGTCGGCGCCGCCGAGCGCCGCCAGGCGGTCGCGGACCTGCGGCACTGGCGGGCGGCGGTGCTGGTGCAAGCCGGCTCGTTCCCGGGCGACCCGGTCCGGACCACGGTGGACGCCCTGGTCGGCCCGGGCCGCGACGTGGCCGGCGCGTACGTCTGGGACGTGCGCCCCCTGGTCGGCTGACTGGGCGCAGGGCGGGGTCGGTTCAGAGCCGGTCGCGGACGTCCCAGAGCCAGACGTCGTCGATCCGCTGCGGCGGCCCGAGCAGCGCGGTCATCAGGTCGCGCAGCACCGCCTCGCGCGGGTTCGCGCCGAGGACCACCACCGACGCCTTCCAGAAGCGCAGGTCCTCGACCGCCTGACGGCGGTGCTCCGCAGTGATCGCGGGGGCCTTGTTCGCGTCCATGGTGGCGTAGATGAGCGTGCTGGTCGGCCGGTTCGGCGCGCCGAAGACCCCCGCACCGTTCTCGTTGGGGCCGATGAAGTAGCCGGCGGGGATGGGGAACTCCTGCCCGGTCAGCGCGCTCCAGCGCAGGGTGGGCAGGCCGTGCACGTTGCTCGGGATCGGCACCGGGACCAGCGTCCGGCCGTCCGGCACGTACGGCCGCCAGCCGCCCGCGGTGATGAAGTGCGGCGGCGGGTCGATCCGCTCGGCCGGCAGCGGGCGCGGGAAGAGCGGCAGCAGGGCCGCCACGATCGCCGCGTACCCGATGCCGCGCAGCCAGCGGCGACGCGGGCCGGCGGCCGGCGGCGTCCCGGTGGCCGCCCCGGCGCGCGGCCTCGGCACCGGCGGGCGGCCGGCCCCGGCCAGGGCGTTCCAGGCCAGCGCGAGCAGCACGCCGACGGCACCGGCCACCACCAGGGCCAGCCGGGTCGGCATCATCATCTCGACCAGCGGCAGGTCGTCCGGCAGGTACGCCCAGGGGCCGTCGACTGTGGTCTCGACACCGTCGAAGCGCACCTTCGGGCCGATCGCGGCGACCGTGAAGACCACCATCAGCACGGCGAGGATCCGGGCCGGCAGCGAGCGGCGTACCAGCAGCACCAGGGCGACCAGGGCGACCAGTACCAGCGGCCAGCCGAACCAGGTGTTCTGCTCGGTCAGCCCGATGGTCTGCTCGACCGCCTCGTCACCGGCCACCGTGTCCCGGGCGAAGGTGACGAAGGCCATCAGGTCCTCGCCCCAGTTGTGGAAGACCCCGCCCTGCAGGCCCCGGTAGGACTGCGGCCCGTTGAACTGGAACCAGATCGGGTAGGCGGTCAGCAGCAGGGCCAGGCCGCCGCCCACGCCGAGCGCGGCGAGGAACGTCGCCGCCCGCTCCCGCGCCGCGCGTGGCCGCTGCACCACGTACGCCACCACGATGACCAGGCAGGCCAGCGCGGTCAGCAGCAGCATCTCCTCGTTGATGAAGATCTGGTACGCCACCAGCAGCCCCAACGCGACGCCGTTGCGCAGCCGGCGGCCCGGCTCGCCGAGGCGCAGCACCCGGGCCACGATCAGCGGCAGCAGGAAGTTGGAGACGAAGTTCGGCTGCCCGTTGGCGTGGTGCACGATGCCGGGGGCGAAGCCGAGGAACACCCCGCCGACGAAGGCCGCCGCACGGGAGCGGACCAGGTGCCGGGAGAGCATCCAGTACGAGGTGGCCGCCGTCGCCGACAGGGCCGCGCCCAGGTAGAGCGCGTACATCACCTGCGGGCCGAGGAGCAGGGTGAGCGGCGCCAGCGGCAGGGTGACCCCGAGCAGCGAGGTGTTCGCCATCATGTTCACCCCGTCCGGGGCGTTCTGCCGGGCGGTGAAGAGCGGGTTCTCCAGGTGACGCACCGAGTAGGCGCCGTGCGCGAAGAGCCACTCGAACCAGCTGTGGTCCGTCGGCAGGTGCGAGGAGACCCGGTGCTGCACGTCCCCCCAGTAGTTGAGGCAGACGAGAACCCCGAGCAACGCATAGGCTCCGATGGCCAGCACGTCGGCGCGGGCGGGCCAGCGCCGCGGCCGGCGTGGCGGGACCGCCGCGACGGGCTCGACCGCGACGGGCGAGGGGTTCAGCGAGGGGTCTACCACCGGCACAGCCACGACGGGCCATCGTACAGGCGACCCGGCGTCACTCCGGCCGGCCGGTACGCCCGACGCTGGTGCGCCGGGCGGGTGCCGGGGAAGGGGTGATCGTGACGGTCATCGATCTGGGCGAGATCCGTCGTGACCCGGCGCCGGAGCCGCCGCCTCGCCCGCCGCGCGCCGTCAGCCGGCCGTACCGGGTGCTGGCCGTGCTGTTGGCCGTCCTGTGGGTGGTCGCCGGCGGAGTCCCGCGCCCGGAGCGCGCGGTGGCCATCGTGCCGGCCCGGCTCGGCGCGGACGTCTTCCTGGCGGCCGACCGCCTCTACGTCGTGGATCCGCTGGATCCGCAGCAGGGTACGGGGCGGCTGCTGGTGGCGTACCAGATCCCGGCGGAGGGGCCGCCCGCCGTCCTGTGGCGCACCTCGCTCCCGGCCGGCGGCGGCGACGTCTGGCTGCTGCAGCAGGGCGGGACGGTGCTGGTCAGCGGCCGCCAGGTGGGCGGCCCCGAGGGCGTGTTCCGGACGACCGCCCTCGACGCCGGCACCGGCCGGTCAGGCTGGCAGCAACCCGGGGCCAGCTACCCGGCGGGCGACGGCGTCCTCCTCCAGAACCTGGATGTTTCCGGCGAGGGCTCGCTCCGCCGGGTCGACGCGGCGTCCGGCCGGACACTGTGGTCGGTGCCCACCCCGCTGGACGGCCCCAACCTGCGCTTCGGCCCCGACGGCGTGGACCGGATCGTGCTGGCCGCGCCCTCCGGCGAGGTCGAGGTGCGCGACCCCGCCAGCGGTGCCCTGCTGGCCGCCCGCAACATCCGGCCCGGTCAGCTGCCGAGCTGGCAGCGGAACCAGATCGTCGGCGACCTGCTGCTGGTGATCAGTGACAACGGCGGCACGGTGACCGGCTACGGCCTGGATCGGCTGGACCAGCGCTGGACGGCCCGGCTCGCCCAGGTCGGCTACCTGACCGACTGCGGCGACCTGCTCTGCGCCTACCGGCAGACCGGGGGGATGTGGGTGCTCGACCCGGCGACCGGCGCCGTGCGATGGAGCAACCCGCGCTGGCAGGCGGTGCTGTGGGCGGAGCAGGGCCGGTTCCTGGTCGGCTCGGATGACCCTGGCGGGCCCCGGTTCGTGGTGGCCGACGCGGCGACCGGCCAGCCGGTCGCCGACCTCGGCAGTTGGGAACTGGCGAGCTGGCACGAACCGGGCGACCCGCTGATCGGCGTCCGGCCGGGTGGGGACGGGCGACTGCTCGTGGCCGAGCTGGACGTGGCGGCCGCCCGGGCGAGGGTGTTCGACGCGCTGCCCGGCGTGCTCGGCGACTGCCGGAACGGTCGGCGGGTGCTGGTCTGCCGGCGCAGCGCCGGTGGGTTCGGGGTGTGGCGGCTGCCCTGACGCGGCCCGCCGACGCCGCACCGGCCGGCGTCCGGCCGGTGGGGGTCACCAGTTGGCCTGGGCGGGTGCCGGCGGCAGCGGCACCGACGCCGGCCGGACCACGTACGTGACGCCGCCGCTGCCCGCCTGCCAGGCCGCCTCGAACGCCGCTCGGGGCACCGTCCGGCGGACCCCCTCGTCGTCCGGGGCGTACGGGTCGTTGAGCACCGGGTCGCCGTCGGCGGTGAAGCCGACCAGCACCATCAGGTGCCCCCGGGTGTCGTAGTCCAGCCCGGGCACCTGCCCCGCCGCGAAGGCGGCCGACAGGATCAGCGGTACGCCGGCGGCGACGAACCGTTCCGCCTCGTAGAGGGAACGCAGCCGGGTGACGAAGGCGTCCACCCCGTGCAGCCCCGCGTACGCCGTGTTGAACGCCCAGTTCCCGGCCCCCGCGTACGCGTGGTCGTAGCAGTGCCGGGCGGCGTGCACCACCACCGGCCGCGGGCCGGGCGGGTCGACCCAGGCGTACCGGTCGGGGGCGGGCCCGGTGCCCCAGAAGTCCAGCACCATCGACGTGCAGGTGGGACTGCACCAGGAGTCCCCACCACCGCCCCAGCGAATCTCCCCGCCGGCGTGCAGCCGCTGCGAGTAGCGGGGCACGTCCAGCACCCGCCCCCGGGCGCCGGTCGGCGGCGGTGCCGCAGCGTCCACCGACCCGGCCGTGGCCCTGCCGGAGGCGACCGCGCCGACTGTGCGCAGCACCGGGCCGGCCGGGGCGCCGGGGCGGCGGAACAGGCTGACCCGGACCTGCCAGCCGGTGACCACCGCGCCCGTGACCCGCAGGGTGTCCTCCGCCACCCGCGCGTCGTCGCCGGCCTGGCCGGGCACCGAGCTGCGGTGGATCGTCGCCTCGTCGGCCGCCCAGTCACCCAGCACGTACCAGCCGGTCGACGGGCCCGTCTCGGCCCAGCCGCGCAGCTCGACCCGCAGCCAGCAGCCCGGCGGGGTGTCCGCGGTCCACGACGGGACGATCTCGGCCGCCGGAAAACCCAGCCGGACCGGCGGGGACGTCCAGGTCGCCAGGTCGTAACCGGCGGTGCTGCCGGTGTGCGGATCGGTGTGCTCGACCCGGCCGGCCGCCGGGCCGATCACCAGGCCGCCCGGGCCGGCGATCAGCCCGTCGGACGCCCCGCGGCCCAGTTCGTCCGGGAAGCGGAAGCGGTGGTACGCCACGTCCCGCCCGGTGGGCGTTCCGGTCATCGGCAGCTCCTTGTCGCCAGGTGCCGGGAAGCATGGCGTACGCGAAGGTTCTTTGCAACGGCGGCGCGGGATGCTGGTTTGGTGGCCGGCACTAGGTTGTCGGGAGGTCACGAGCTGGGAGGCCGGGGATGCGGGTACTGGTGGTCGAGGACGAGCGGAACCTCGCCGACGCGATCGCGCGCGGGTTGCGCAAGCGCGGGATGGCCGTCGACGTCGCCTACGACGGTTCCGCCGGGCACGAGGCTGCCTTCGTCACCCGGTACGACGTGGTGATCCTCGACCGGGACCTGCCCGGCGTGCACGGTGATCAGATCTGCGCCGACCTGGCCGCCTCCGGCACCCTGACCCGGGTGCTGATGCTGACCGCCAGCGGCACCGTCGCCGACAAGGTGGAGGGCCTGCAGCTCGGCGCCGACGACTACCTGCCCAAGCCGTTCGCCTTCGACGAACTGGTCGCCCGGGTGCAGGCGCTGGGCCGGCGGGCCACCCCGGCCGCCCCGCCGGTGCTGGCGGTCGCCGACCTGGTGCTCGACCCGGCCCGTCGGGTGGTCACCCGCGGCGGGGTGCCGGTCGACCTGACCAACAAGGAGTTCGGCGTGCTGGCCGAGCTGCTCAAGGCGCGCGGCGCGGTGGTCTCCAGCGAGGAACTGCTGGAACGGGTCTGGGACGCGAATACGGACCCGTTCACCACCATCGTCCGGGTCACCGTGATGACGCTGCGCAAGAAGCTCGGCGACCCGCCCCTGATCGAGACGGTGGTCGGCGCCGGCTACCGCACCGCCGAGGTCGCCGCGTGAGCGCGAGGAGTGAGCCGGTTTTGCGAGCCCCGCAGTCGCGAACTGAGGAGGCACTGTGAGCGCGAGGAGTGAGCCGGTTTTGCGAGCCCCGCAGTCGCGAACTGAGGAGGCACTGTGAGCGGCGGCCTGCGTCCCACGCTGCGGCTGCGGCTCACCCTGCTCAACGGGGTGCTGCTCGTCGGCGCCGGGGCGATCCTGGTGGTGCTGGCCTGGCTGCTGGTCCGCGACGCGCTGCGCCCCACCGACGAGCTGCGGCCCGGCACCACGGTGGTGCTCGCCGATGGCCGCACCCTGGACGCCGGGCAGTGGCAGCATGATCTGGTCGGCGCCGCCTCGACGGAGCTGCTGGTCAAGGGCCTGGGGGCGCTGCTGGTGATCAGCGTGGTCGGGGTCGCCGGCGCGTATCTGGTGGCCGGCCGGGCGCTGCGCCCGCTGCACCAGGTGACCGCCACCGCCCGGCGGCTCGGCGAGGCCACCCTGGACCAGCGGATCGGCTGGTCCGGCGCGGACGACGAGGTCGCCGAGCTGGCCCGGACCTTTGACGCCATGCTGGACCGGATCGCCGCGGCGTTCGAGGCGCAGAAACGGTTCGTCGCCAACGCCTCGCACGAGCTGCGTACCCCGCTGGCGGTGATGCGGACCGAGATCGACGTGACGCTCAGCGACGACGAGGCGGACCGGGCCGAGTACCGGCGGATGGCCACCGTGGTCCGGGACGCCTCGGAGCGGGCCAACGGCCTGGTCGACGCGCTGCTGGTGCTGGCCCGCAGCGAGGCCCAGACGGGCCGCCGGCTGGCCCGGCGAGCCGAGTGCGACCTGGCCGCCGGCACCGCCAACGCGCTGTCCGCGATGTCCGGCGAGGTGGAGCGGATCGGGCTGAAGGTGCACACCGCGCTGCGCCCGGCCCCGGTGGTCGGCGACCCGGGGCTGCTCGACCGGCTCGCCGGCAACCTGGTGGAGAACGCGGTCCGCTACAACCACCTGCACGGGCGACTCTGGGTGCGTACCGGCACCGACGGGCAGCGGTCCTGGCTGGTGGTGGGCAACACCGGCTTCGAGGTCGCCCCGGCGGACGTGCCGGGGCTGTTCGAGCCGTTCCGGCGGGGCGGCCAGGAGCGCACCGGCGCCCGTGGATCCGGTCTGGGGCTCTCCATCGTCCGGGCGGTCTGCGACGCGCACGGCGGCACGGTGACGGCGGTGGCCCAGCCGGGCGGCGGCCTGGAGGTGACCGTCACCCTGCCGTCCGCCGACGCCCCCGCCGCCACCTGACCGGCCGCCGGCGGGCGTCCGGCCGTCCGGCTCGGCCCCGCAGCTCAAAGGCCGGGCCGGCGGCGGGTTTGTGCGGACGGCCGGGGCGGTGACATGATGCTGCGCGTCAGCTCGAAATGCGGAAGGGGGTGTGGTCGATGTCCACCGTGAAGACTCCCGCGCCCCGCAGCCGCCGCTGACGTCATCGACTCCGCGGGGCGGACTCCGACCTGGAGGTAGCACCGTGAGTGCACAGATCCACTGCGTCACCGTCGAGACCGACGACCCGTACGCCCTCGCGAGCTGGTGGGCGGAGGTGCTCGACCGGAAGCTGCACGACGACGACCACCCGGGCGACCCCGAGGCGGTGCTCGTCGCGCCCGACGGGCACGGCCCCGACCTGCTCTTCGTATCGGTCGGGGAGCGGCATGGCAAGGGCGCGTTCCACCTCGACCTGCATCCGGCCGAGGGCACCCGGGACGCCGAGGTCGAGCGGCTGCTCGGCGTCGGGGCCACCCTGGTCGCCGACCGGCGCCGGCCGGACGGAACCGGCTGGGTGGTGCTCGCCGACCCGGAGGGCAACGAGTTCTGCGTCTGCCGCAGCCCCGCCGAGCGGGCCGCGTCCGCCTGACCCGGAAACGGGACCGGGCCCCCGCCACGGCGGGGGCCCGGTCACCGGTCTGGCAGGCGATCAGTTCTTGTGCTCGATCTCGCCCCGCATGGCGACGAACTCGGACTGCAGCGCGGACGCGGGCTTGAAGTACATGACGATCATGCCGACGCTGCCCCGGTCGGCCCAGACGCAGACCCCGACCGGGTCGCCGTCGATCTTGCCGTCACCGCACTTGGCGTCGCCGCCCAGCGGACCGGCGTCCACCGTCTTGAACTCGGTCACCCCGAGTTCGCTGCCGAGGCCCGTGGTGGCGTCCTCCAGCTCCTTCTTCGGGTCGGCCATCACGCCGGAGGCACCGGCGATCATGACCAGATCCTGCTTCGTGGGATCGCCGTAGAAGGCGCCGACGGTGCTGGTGGCGTCCGGCACGTCCTTCTTGATCTCCGCTTCCATCTCCGTGGCGGCGGCCTGGAGCTGCGGGTTGTCCACCTTCGCCCGGCCGCCGAGCGTCTCCGGAGCCGACACCCGGGTCTTGGTGGCGTCGACCACCTCGCCCACGGTGTCCTTCGCGGCGAAGTAGATGGCGGCACCGCCACCCACGCAGAGCACCACCACGACGGCCAGGACGATCAGCACGATCTTGCCGGCCTTCGACTTCTTCTTCGGCGGCACCTCGGGGCCGCCGAAGCTGGGCTGGCCGGTCTCCACGTACCCGCCGTACTGCGGGGCAGGCTGCTGCGGCGCCTCCGGGTGGCCGCCGTACTGGGGGCCGGGCTGCTGCGGAGCCGGCGGGTAGCCGCCACCGTACTGGGGCTGCTGCTGCGGCGGGTAGCCACCGCCGTGCTGCTGGCCGGGCTGCTGCGGCGGAGGGTATGAACCGGGGTACGGACTGGACGGCGGCTGGGACATGTTGGTCAGCTCCTAAGAAATCTGGACGCGTGATGGTAGCGAGCCCGACCGACAGACTGTTGACCGACAGGTGTGGACGTGACGAAACCGGAACCGGGTCGTGACCGGCCCCGCCGCACCGCCGATGCGGCCGCGAGCGCGGGGTGACCGGGCGGTGACGGACCGGGTGCACCCGAGCTGCCGGCATCGTCCGCCCGGTGGCGCAGGCGGCGAGCGGTGCCGGTTCGGGTCCCGGAAACGACGAACGCGGTGGCCGGACCGTCCGGGAGGGACGGTCGGCCACCGCGATCGGGGGGCAGCGGCGGTGGTCAGGCGGGCAGGCTGGCCATCCCGCGCGGCAGGAACCGCTGGCCGGTGACCCGCTCGGAGGTGCCGGTCCGGTCCAGGTACGGCGTGACGCCGCCCAGGTGGAACGGCCAGCCGGCACCGAGGATCATGCACAGGTCGATGTCCTGCGCCTCGGCGACGACACCCTCGTCGAGCATCAGCCGGATCTCCTGCGCCAGCGCGTCGAGCGCGTGCTGCCGGACCTGCTCGGCGGTCAACGGCTGGTCGCCGACCACGAGCAGCTTGACGACCTCGTCGTTGACCTGGTCGTCGACCACGATCGGCTGGCCGGAGTCGGCGATCCGCTTGAGGTTCTCGCTGACCCCGAACCGGTCCGGGAAGGCGGCGTGCAGGGTGCCGCCCACGTGGTGCGCCACGGCCGGGCCGACCAGCTGGAGCAGGGCGAGCGGGCGCATCGGCAGGCCCAGCGGGTCCAGCGCGCTGTTCGCCACGTCCAGCGGGGTGCCCTGGTCGACGGCGGCGAACACGGTGCCGAGGAAGCGGGTCAGCAGCCGGTTGACGACGAACGCCGGAGCGTCCTTGACCAGCACGCTCGACTTCTTCAGCTGCTTGCCGACCGCGAAGGCGGTGGCCAGGGTGGCGTCGTCGGTCCGCTCGCCCCGGACGATCTCCAGCAGCGGCAGCACGGCGACCGGGTTGAAGAAGTGGAAGCCGACCACCCGCTCCGGGTGCTCCAGGTCCTCGGCCATCGCGGTGACCGACAGCGAACTCGTGTTGGTGGCGAGCACCGCCTCCGGCTTGACGATCTTCTCCAGCTCGGCCCAGACCTGCTTCTTGACGTTCAGGTCCTCGAAGACCGCCTCGATGACGAAGTCGGCCTCGGCGAAGACGGACTTGTCGACCGAGCCGCTGACCAGGCCGTACAGCTTGGCGGCGGTGCCCTTGTCCATCCGGCCCTTGCTGACGGCCTTCTCGATCTGGGTGTGCACGTAGCCGACGCCCTTGTCCACCCGGGCCTGGTCCAGGTCGGTCAGGACGACCGGCACCTGCAGGCGGCGGGCGAACAGCAGGGCGAGCTGGCTGGCCATCAGGCCGGCGCCGACGATGCCCACCTTGGTGACCGGGCGGGCCAGTCCCTTGTCCGGCGCGCCGGCGGGCCGCTTGGCCCGCCGCTGCACCAGGTCGAAGGCGTACAGGCCGCTGCGCAGCTCCTCGGAGAAGATCAGGTCCGCCAGGGCCTCGTCCTCGGCGGCGGTGCCGGCGGCGAAGTCGGCGTCCTTCGCGGTCTCCAGCAGGTCCAGCGCCCGGTACGCGGCCGGGACCGCGCCGTGCAGCCGCTGGTCGAGGGTCTGCCGGGCGAAGTAGAGCACCCCCGCCCACATGTCCTTGTCGACCTCGGGCCGGGTCACGGTGACCTCGCCCTTGACCACGCCGGCGGCCCACTCCAGGGACCGCTCGAGGAAGTCGGCCGGCTCCAGCAGCACGTCCGCGATGCCCATCTCCGCGGCCTGCTTCGGCTTGAGCATCTTGTTCTGCATCAGCGGGTTCTGCAGGATCACCTGGGTGGCGGCCGGGATGCCGATCAGGTTCGGTAGCAGCTGGGTGCCGCCCCAGCCGGGGACCAGCCCGAGCGAGACCTCGGGCAGCGCGAGGGCCGCCGCGCCCGCCGAGAGCGTCCGGTAGTGGCAGTGCAGGGCCAGCTCCAGGCCGCCGCCCATCGCCGCGCCGTTGACGAAGGCGAAGGTCGGGATCTGGCTGTCCTTGAGCCGGGCGAAGACCCGGTGGCCGAGCCGGCCGATCTCCAGGGCCTGCTCGCGGTTCGCCAGCAGCGGCAGACCGGTGATGTCCGCGCCCACGCAGAAGATGTACGGCTTGCCGGTGACCGCGACGAACGCCGGGTTCGCCGCGAGGGCTGCGGTGATCGCCTCGTCCAGGCTGGTCAGTCCGCCCGGCCCGAAGGTGTTCGGCTTGGTGTGGTCGAGGCCGTTGTCCAGGGTGATCAGGGCGGCGGGCCGGTCGAGCCCCGGTACGTTCACCTGGCGGAGCAGCGCCCTGGTGACCACCTCGTTCGGTGCGGCTAGCGTGCTCACTTGTCTCCACCCTCCCGCTGAACCGGCTTGCCGGACTCCGTCCAGTGCGGGTTCTCCCAGATGACGGTGCCGCCCATGCCGATGCCGATGCACATGGCGGTGAGGCCGTAGCGGACCTCGGGGTGCTCGGCGAACTGCCGGGCGAGCTGGGTCATCAGCCGTACGCCGGAGGAGGCGAGCGGGTGACCGACGGCGATCGCGCCGCCCCACGGGTTGACCCGCGGGTCGTCGTCGGCGATGCCGAAATGGTCGAGGAAGGCGAGCACCTGCACGGCGAACGCCTCGTTCAGCTCGAACAGGCCGATGTCGTCGATGCTGAGGCCGGCGATGCGCAGCGCCTTCTCGGTCGAGGGGATCGGGCCGACGCCCATCACCTCGGGCTCGACGCCGACGAAGCCGTACGACACCAGCCGCATGGCGATCGGCAGGCCCAGCTCGCGGGCGGTCTCCTCGGCGACGACCAGCGCGGCGGTGGCGCCGTCGTTCAGGCCGGCCGCGTTGCCGGCGGTGACCTTGCCATGCGGGCGGAACGGGGTCTTCAGGCCGGCGAGCTTCTCCAGCGAGGTGTCTCGGGGCGCCTCGTCCACGGTCGCCAGGCCCCAGCCGGTCTCCGGGTCGCGCACCGCGACCGGCACCAGGTCGCCCTGGAGCTTGCCGTTGGCGTACGCCTTGGCGGTCTTCTGCTGGGAGGCGAGCGCGAACGCGTCGGTGCGCTCCTTGGTGATGTGCGGGACCCGGTCGTGCAGGTTCTCCGCGGTGGCGCCCATGACCAGGGCGGACGGGTCGACCAGCTTTTCCGCGATGATCCGCGGGTTGGGGTCGACGCCCTCACCCATCGGGTGGCGGCCCATGTGCTCGACGCCGCCGGCGATGGCGACGTCGTACGCGCCCATCGCGATGCCGCTGGCGACGGTGGTGACGGCGGTCATCGCCCCGGCGCACATCCGGTCGATGGCGAAGCCGGGCACCGTTTTCGGCAGACCGGCCAGCAGGGCGGCGGTGCGGCCGATGGTCAGGCCCTGGTCGCCGATCTGGGTGGTCGCGGCGATGGCGACCTCCTCGACCCGCTCCGGCGGCAGCTGCGGGTTGCGCCGCATCAGCTCCCGGATGCAGCGGATCACCAGGTCGTCGGCGCGGGTGTTGGCGTACATGCCACCCGCCTTGCCGAACGGGGTGCGGACGCCGTCGACGAAGACGACGTCGCGAACTTCACGGGGCACTTGGAGCCTCCTTTTCGACCACAATTCGGCCTCCGCGCGCCGACCGGCGGCGCCACGGGCCGAATGAAGGTCGCCGGCGCTGGCGTTTCCCCGGATGCTACTCGCCAGTAACCAACGCCGACACCACCCCCCGTGTGGCCAACCCCACACCCCGCCCGCGACGCCGCGCTTCGTCGATCATGAGGTTGACGGCGATGTGGATCTCCAAAAATGCCGCCAACCTCATGATCAACGCGAGATCAGGGGGTCGTGAGGGCCTGGGAGAGGGCGGGGAGGAGGAGGGTGAGCTGCCATTCCCGGGCGCCGAAGCCGCGGAGAGTCTCCGCCACGGTCTCGTCGGTGATCTCCTCCGGTGGCTGCCAGGCGAGCCGGCGGACGTAGTCCGGTGCGATCAGGTTCTCGGGCGGCAGGTTGTGCTCACCGGCGATGCGTAGCACCACCTCCCGGCAGCGGGCCAGCCGGCCGGCCGCCACCGGATCCCGCTCGGCCCAGCGGTGCGGCGGGGGCGGCCCCTCCACCACCGGGGTCACCGGCAGCGCGTTGTCCGGCAGCTGCCGGGCGTCGTCCAGGGCCGCCAGCCAGGTCCGGGCGAGCCGGCGTACCGAGCGGCCGCCGAAGCCGGGGAGAGTGAGCAGCGTCTTTTCGTCCTTCGGGTCCAGCTCGGCGGCGGCCACGATCGCCGAGTCGGGCAGCACCCGCCCCGGGGCGGCGTCCCGCCGCGCGGCGATCTGGTCGCGGGCGTACCAGAGGGAACGGACCCGGGCCTGCGCGCGGGCGCCGCGTACCCGGTGGATGCCCGAGGTGCGGCGCCACGGCTCGGCCCGGACCCGGGGCGGCCGGGCGCCGTTGCGGACCAGGGCGGCGAACTCCTCCGCCGCCCACTCCGACTTGCCCTGCCGGCGCAGCTCCTCGTCGAGGGCGTCGCGCAGGTCGACCAGCATCTCCACGTCCAGCGCCGCATAGGTGAGCCAGGACTCCGGCAGCGGCCGGCTGGACCAGTCCGCCGCCGAGTGGTGCTTCTCCAGCGTGTAGCCGAGCAGCTGCTCGGTCAGCGCGGCGAGGCCGACCCGCTCGAACCCGGCCAGCCGGGCGGCCAACTCGGTGTCGAACAGCCGGCGCGGGCGCAGCCCGAGTTCGCCGAGGCAGGCGAGGTCCTGGCTGGCGGCGTGCAGCACCCACTCGGCCTCGGCGATCACCGCGTCCAGGGCGGAGAGGTCGGGCAGCGGCAACGGGTCGATCAGCGCCGTGCCCGAGCCGGCCCGGCGCAGCTGCACCAGGTAGGCCCGCTGGCTGTAGCGGTATCCGGAGGCACGCTCGGCGTCCAGGGCCACCGGGCCGATGCCCGCCGCGAAGCGGGCCACGACCTCCTCGAGCTCGCTCGGCATGGCCACCGGCGCGGGGGTGCCCTCGCGCGGGGCGGTCAGCGGCACGGGCCCGCCGGCGGTGGGTTCGGTCCCCGCGTCCGTTGGCTCCGACCCGGCCGACGACGGACGCGGTGCTGCCTCTCCCGTACGGCTTTCGGCGGCCCGACGGCGCAGGGGTGGTTCGTCGGTCACCTGACAACCCTAGTGCGCGCGCCCGACGCGGTGTGCGCAGCCGGTCCGGCGCGTGTCGGCGCGATGACCGCCGGGTGTCGGGGCAGGTCGGCTTGCGCGCCCGTGGCAGGGTCGGACAACAGGGGAGACAAACCCCGTTCACGCAGGTACGGTCCATCGAGCCGCAGCCGGGGTGTCGAGGGGCCGTCGGGCGGTGTCGGGCGGGGCGTTCACGGGGGAGGACGAGCGATCATGACGGCTGCGTACGGCGGTGCCGGGGTGCCGGGGCCGGGCCCCGACGAGACGGCCGACCAGGCACGCGGCGAGAGCGCCCGGCCGGGGCCCCTGCCGCCGCGGATGATCCCACCGGTCGCGCCCGGTCAGCCGGCGCCGTTCGGCGCGCCCGCCGGTTTCCCGGCCGCGCCCACCGGTGGCGTTCCCGCCCCCGAGCAGCCCGCCGGTGCGCCGGGCCAGCCGGCCGTACCCGCACCCCGAGCCACCTGGCCGGCGGCGCCGAACAGCGGCCAGTGGGGCCCGGGCGGTGCCTCGGCCGCCCCGCGCCCGCAGGACGGATGGCCGCCGGCCCAGCCGGGCAGCGCGCCCGGGCAGCCGGTCGGCGCCGAGCCGACCGTCCCCGGCGGCTTCGCCGCCCAGCCCACCACCGCGCCCGCCCAGCCACCCACCGCGCCCGCCCAACCGGCGTCGGCGTTCGCCCCGCCGGCGCCCGTTCCGTTGCAGCCGGTCCCGGGGCCGGCGTTCGCAGGGCAGTCGGCCCCGGCGCCCACCCACCCCGGACAGCCGATCTCCACGCCGGCCCACCCGGCTCAGCCGACCACCGCACCGGTCCACCCGGCTTCCGCACCCGCCCACCCGGGGCAGCCGGTCGCCGGGCCGACCTACCCAGGGCAGCCGATCTCGGGACCGGCCTACCCGGGCCAGCCCACCGCCGGGTCGGCCCTGCCGGGGCAGTCCGCCCCGGGGCCGGTCTACCCGGGGGGAGCCGCGGGCGGGACCGGCCGCGGGCGTCGGCTGCCGGTGGTGGCGCTCGTGCTGGCCGGCATGCTGGCGGTGGTCGCGGGGGTGCAGGCGTACCAGATCCACCGGCTGGACGACCGGCTCGCCGCCACCGATCGGCGGTTGGCCGACGCCCAGGGCGCGGACGGCAGCCGGCTGGACGGGCTGGAAAAGCGGGCGGAGGCCCTGGAGAAGCAGGCCGGTTCCGCCTTCAACCCGGAGGCCGTGGCGAGTGCCGTGCTGCCCAGCGTGTTCCGGGTCAGCGCCGGCCAGTTCACCGGGACCGCCTTCGCGATCGGCAAGCCGCCGTCCGGCGGCGGCACCATGCTGCTCACCAACTTCCACGTGGTGGAGTCGGTTTACGACGGCGGCGGCCGGAAGGTGTTCCTGGAGCGGACCGGCCAGCGCTTCGAGGCCACCATCGTCAAGGTCGACAAGGACAAGGACCTCGCCCAGCTGCGCAGCACGGCCCGGTTCACCGGCCTGGTCGCGGCCCGTACGCCGGTCAAGTCCGGGCAGCAGATCGTGGTGGTCGGCGCCCCGCTGGGCCTGCAGGACAGCGTGACCACCGGGGTGGTGAGCGCGTTCCGCCCGGACGAGGGCGGCTCCGGCCCGGTGATCCAGTTCGACGCGCCGATCAACCCCGGCAACTCCGGCGGACCGGTGATCAACGGGTCCAAGGAGGTGGTCGGCATCGCCACCGCCAAGGCCCGGGACGCCGAGGGCATCGGCCTCGCGGTGCCGATCAAGACCGCCTGCGACACGTTCACGCTCTGCTGACCGGCCCGCACCCGGTCGCCGTTGACCGCATCCGTCGACGCGTGGCCCCGAGCACGTCGACCCGCAGACCACGGCCCTTCGGGCCACCCCACGGGGACCAGCACACTTGGAGGTACGTCATGTCCCAGCCACCGACCGGAGCGGCGGGCTACCCGCCCCAGCCGCCGGGCGGCACCGGGTACGGCAGCCCGTACGGCGGCCAGCCCGCGCCCCAGCAGTACCCGGCCGGCCAGCCCGACCCCACCCTGCCCCAACCCGTCGCCCCGGCGCCCGCACCGCCGGTCCCCGGGCAGTACGCGCCCGGCGCCGCCCCGGTCCCCGGGCAGTACCCGCCGAGCGCCGCCCCGGTCCCTGCGCAGTACCCGCCGGGCGCGGCCCCGATCCCTGGCCAGTACGCGTCGGGCGCCGCCCCGGTCTCCGCGCCCGGTTACCCGCAGCCGATGTCGGCGCCGCCGATGTCCGCCCCGCCCGTGTCCGGGCCGGGTTTCGGGACGCAGCCGATGTCGGCCCCGCCGGGTGCGGTCCCGCCGTACGGGGCGCCGGCGGCGCCCGCCGGCAAGGGGCGGAGCACGCTGATCCTCGCCCTGGTGGCCGGGCTGCTGTTCGTGCTCGGTGGCGTGATGACCGGCCTCTACGTCACCACCAACGGGAAGCTGCACCGCACGGAGCAGCAGGTCAGCCAGCGGGACGGCACCATCGCGGCGAACCGGCAGGAGATCGACAAGCTCAAGGCCGACCTGCAGACGGTCCGGGACAAGCTCGCCGACACCGAGCAGAACCTGACCGGCACCAAGAACGACCGGGACGAGCAGGCCCGGCAGAAGAAGGTCATCGCCACCTGCCTGGACAAGCTGACCACCGCCATCGCGGCGGCGTCGGCCGGCAACAAGGCCGCCTTCGACAAGGCCAACAAGGGCCTGGACAAGGTCTGCGACGAGGCCGAGAACTACCTCTGACGGGTATCGCGCGGGCCGCTCCGGGCACCCGGGGTGGCCCGTCGCCGGTTTTCCGCCGCTCAGGCGGCGCCGGCGGGGCGGCGGGACGGCAGGGCTGTCACCCCGGGCGGTGGCAGCCCGGCCGTCGAGGCCAGCAGGGCGCACCAGCCGAGCAGGTGCGGGGACAGGTCGACGCCGAGCGGGGTCCAGGAGGCCCGGATCTCGATGTCCCCGGCGGCGGGCGGCCCGGCCAGCTCGCCGAACCGGGTGGAGAGGGTCTGGGTGACCGTGCCGCCGATGGCCCGGTGCCGGGCGTCCTGCGCGTCCAGCGCGTCGGTCAGCCAGGTCCAGCCCACCCCCGGCAGCAGCGGGTCGCTGGCCAGGTCCACCTCCAGCTCCGCGGTCACGTACGTGACCAGCCGCAGGGTGCCCTGCCACGCCTCGTGCCCGGCCGGGTCGTGCAGCAGGATCAGCCGCCCGGTAGCCACCTCGTCGTCGTCGCGCATGACCGCGGCGGAGAGCGCGAACGCGTACGGGGCCAGGCGCTGCGGGGCGCCGACCTCCTCCAGCACGATCTCCGGGCGGGGGGTCACCGATCGCAACCCCGCGACCGCGCGGGCGAAGGTTTCCGGGAGCGCGATCGGGGGGGCCATGCGGGCAGCCTATGCCGCCGCCCGCCGGTAGGGCGGGACGGCGCGCCGAGCGGCGGGCCGCGATCATGCGGGAAGGAATCCTGCCGGCCGGGGCCTTCCGGCGCCGGGGGCGTCAACCAGGGCCTTCCGTTCACGTCACAAAAGGTGACGGTGGCGGCGGGGGCCGCCCGCACGCGTGGCACGATTGCCGCGATGACCACCGACACCACGGGCACCGCCGCCCGAGACGGACAATCCCGCCGTGGCGGGCCGGCCGATTCGCCCTTCGTCCGGGCCTGCCGGCGGGAGCCGGCCCCGCACACCCCAGTCTGGTTCATGCGACAGGCCGGCCGGTCGCTGCCGGAATACCGGGAGATCCGGGCCAACGTGCCGATGCTGGAGTCGTGCCGCCGTCCGGAGCTGGTCACCGAGATCACCCTTCAGCCGGTCCGCCGGCACGGGGTCGACGCGGCGATCCTGTTCAGTGACATCGTGGTCCCGGTGGCCGCCGCCGGGATCGACCTGGACATCGTGGCCGGCACCGGGCCGGTGGTGGCCGAGCCGGTCCGCGCTGCCGGCGACGTCGAGCGGATCCGGCCGATCACCCGCGACGACGTGTCCTACGTGGACGAGGCGGTCCGGCTGCTCGTCGCCGAGCTGGGGGACACCCCGCTGATCGGTTTCGCCGGTGCCCCGTTCACCCTGGCCAGCTACCTGGTCGAGGGCGGGCCGTCGCGGACCCACGCGAAGACCAAGGCGCTGATGTACGGCGACCCGGACCTCTGGCACGCCCTGTGCGCCCGGCTGGCCGAGGTCACGCTGTCGTTCCTGCGGGTCCAGGTCGAGGCCGGGGTGTCCGCGGTGCAGCTCTTCGACTCGTGGGCCGGCGCGCTGTCCGAGGCCGACTACCGCCGCTACGTGCTGCCGCACTCGACCCACGTGCTCACCGGCCTGGCCGACGCCGGCGTGCCCCGGATCCACTTCGGGGTCGGCACCGCCGAGCTGCTGGGCGCGATGGGCGAGGCCGGCGTCGATGTGGTCGGCGTGGACTGGCGTACCCCGCTGGACGTGGCGACCCGCCGGATCGGCCCGGACAAGGCCGTGCAGGGCAACCTCGACCCGTGTGTGCTGCTCGCCCCGTGGCCGGTGGTGGAGGCCGAGGTGCGCCGGATCCTGGAGGAGGGGCGGGCCGCCCCCGGTCACGTGTTCAACCTCGGGCACGGCGTCCTGCCGGAGACGGACCCGGACGTGCTGACCCGGGTGGTCGCGCTGGTGCACGAGCTCAGCGCGCGGCCGGCCGAGTAGGGGAGGGACCATGGCGCGACCGTGGCGGGTGGCGATCGTCGGTGGCGGCGTCACCGGGCTGGCCGCCGCCGTCCGGTTGCGCGACCGTGCCCCCGCCGGTACCGAGGTCACCGTGTACGAGCAGTCCGGCCTCCTCGGGGGCAAGCTGCGCACCGGCGAGCTGGCCGGGCAGCCCGTCGAGTTCGGCGCCGAGTCGTTCCTGATGCGTGACCCGGCCGGCGGGGAATCGGCCGCGGTGACCCTGGTCCGCCGGCTCGGCCTGGCCGACTCGATCGTGCACCCGACCGTCGGGCAGGCGGCGCTGGTCGTCGACGGCGGGCTGCGCCCGGTTCCCGGCGGCACCCTGGTCGGCGTACCCGGTGATCTGGAGAAGGTGGCGGCGGTGGCGCGGCCGGCGGCGGACGCCGACCGGGACGCCGGCCGCCCGCTGCTCGGCCCGGACGCCGACATGGCGGTCGGCGCGCTGGTCCGGGAGCGGTTCGGCGACGAGGTGGTGGACCGGCTGGTCGACCCGATGCTCGGCGGCGTCTACGCGGGCCGGGCCGACGGCCTTTCCCTGGTCACCACCATGCCGGCGCTGGCCCGCGCGGCCCGGGTCGAGCACACCCTGGTCGGCGCGGTCCGGGCCGCGCAGGCGGCCGCGCCGCGCACCCCCGGCGCGTCGGTCTTCGGCACCCTGGCCGGCGGGCTGAGCACCCTGGTCGAGGCGGCGGCGCGGTGCAGCGGCGCGACGATCCGCCGGGACGCGGCGGTCCGCGAGCTGCACCGGACATCGACAGGGTGGCGGCTCACCGTCGGCGCGACCCGCGAGCCTGACGACGGCTCCACGTCGCGGCGCGGCGGCAGACGCTCCGAGCTGGAGTTGTCGGAAGTCGAGGCCGATGCCGTGCTGCTGGCCGTGCCGGCCCGCCCGGCCGCCCGGCTGCTCGCCGGCCCGGCGCCCGAGGCGGCCGCCACCGTCGGCGGGCTGGACTACGCCAGCGTCGCGCTGGTCACCCTGGCCCTGCCCGCGCCGGAGCTGCCGGAGCTCTCCGGCTTTCTGGCGCCGGCCACCGAGGGGCTGCTGATCAAGGCGGCCACGTTCTTCACCACGAAGTGGGGCCACCTGCGCCGGGCCGACGGGCTCGCCCTGCTGCGCGCCTCGGTCGGCCGGTACGGGGAGGAGACGTCGCTCCAGCTCACCGACGACGACCTGGTCGCCACCGTGCACCGGGAGCTGTCCAAGGTGCTGGGCGCCCCGCTGCCCGTCCCGGTCGCCCGGCACGTGCAGCGGTGGGGCGGGGCCCTGCCGCAGTACACCCCCGGCCACGGCGCGCGGGTGGCGGCGGTCCGGGCGCGGCTGCGCGCCGCCCACCCGACGCTGGCCCTGGCCGGGGCCGGCTACGACGGCGTCGGCATTCCGGTCTGCGTCCGCTCCGGCGAGGCGGCGGCCGAAGAGATCATCACAGCACTGGGAGGATCGGCAGCATGACCGAGCAGACCAACGCGGCCCGGCTGCGGGAGCTCAACGAGACCATCCGCTACACCATGTGGTCGGTGTACCGGGCCACCAGCCCGCTCCCGTCGCTGCGCGAGAACGTCGTCGACGAGGTCGAGTCCCTCTTCACCGAGCTGGCCGGCAAGGACGTGACCATCCGGGGCACGTACGACGTGGCCGGCCTGCGCGCTGACGCCGACCTGCTGATCTGGTGGCACTCCTCGTCCAGCGACGCGCTCCAGGACGCGTACCTGCGGTTCCGCCGGACCACGCTGGGCCGGGCGCTCACCCCGGTCTGGTCGCAGATGGCGCTGCACCGGCCGGCCGAGTTCAACAAGAGCCACATCCCGGCGTTCCTGGCCGGCGAGGAGGCCCGGGCCTACCTCTGCGTCTACCCGTTCGTCCGCTCGTACGAGTGGTACCTGCTGCCGGACGCCGAGCGGCGCGAGATGCTGGCCGAGCACGGCCGGATGGCCCGCGGCTACCCGGACGTGCGGGCCAACACGGTGGCCTCGTTCGCCCTCGGCGACTACGAGTGGATGCTCGCCTTCGAGGCCGACGAGCTGCACCGGATCGTCGACCTGATGCGGGACCTGCGAGGCTCCCGGGCCCGGCGGCACGTGCGGGAGGAGATCCCCTTCTACACCGGTCGTCGCCGGTCCATCGCCGACATCGTCACCTGCCTGGTCTGACGCTTGGTCGTCGGCGGACGCGGCAACTTCGGGGAAGGTGCCGCGTCCGCCGCGGCTGAGGCAGCACCTTCCCCGAAAGTGCCGCCTCGCGGTATCCGTCAATGTCCGCTCAGGCGGGTGGGCGGCCCTTCCGCCGCATGGGGGTGTGCGGGATGCCGTCCTCCACGTAGCCGGGGCCGCTGGCCGCGAAGCCGTGGCCGGCGTAGAAGTCGACCAGGTGGGTCTGCGCGTCCAGCACGCACGGACCCGCGCCGACCACGGCCAGCGCCTCGGTCATCAGCCGGCCGGCCAGGCCCGCGCCGCGGGCCGCCGGCGCCACCACCACCCGGCCGATCCGTGCCACGCCGTCCGGGTCGGCCAGGATCCGCAGGTACGCCACGACCACGCCGTCCCGGGTCAGCCAGAGGTGCCGGGTGCCGGGTTCGACGTCCCGGCCGTCCAGCTCCGGGTACGGGCAGTTCTGCTCGACCACGAACACGTCGATGCGCAGCCGGAGCAGGTCGTGGAAGGTGCGGGCGCCCAGCTCGGCGAAGCTGGCGACGTGCGACTCGACGGGCATCCCGCGATGGTAGGCGTGGCCAGGCGGCGCCAGCTCGCCGACCTGGCGGTGTCTGGGTGCGCCGGATGCCACCACGTCGCCGGCCCGGGGGCTGCGCGGGGCGGATGCCGCCACATCGCCGACCCCGGGGAACCGCGCGGGACGCCTTTCGGTCAGGACGGGCGGGCGCCCACCGCGTCGCGGACCTCGGCGCCCTGGGCGCCCTCTACCGCCCGTGCGCAGTGCGCGCAGCAGAAGAAGCGGCCGTTGACCTCGACACCGTGGCCGGCGATCTTGATCTGGCAGTGCTCGCAGATCGGCGCCATCCGGTGGATGGCGCACTCGAAGGAGTCGAAGGTGTGCACCGCCCCGCTGGCGGTACGGACCTCGAACGCCCCCCAGTAGTCGTTACCGCATACCTCGCAGGTTGCCATTACAAATCCCCCCGATATGGACACGTCACCCCAGCGTCGAGCAGCCGACACACGCGGGCAACCGGAACCGGGGAATCTGGTCCGGCTCGACGGCGAGTCGCCCCCGGCGTGTCGGACGTTAGGCCTGGTGATCGCCCCGACACCCCCGGAGGACCACGTGATCAAGCGCAACAAGCTGTTCGGCAACCAGACCCGGGTCACCTTCTGCCTGCCGCGCGACACCCCGTCCGGCACGGTGAGCGTGGTCGGCTGCTTCAACGACTGGGAGCCCGGCCGGCACGAGCTGATGCCCCGTCGGGACGGCACCCGGACGATCACCGTCCGGCTCGGCCCCGGCGAGCACCACTTCCGCTACCTCGCCACCGGCGGAGTCTGGCTGGACGACGAGTCCGCCGACGCGGTCGACGAACGGGGCTGCCGCCTGCTGCTCTGACTGTGAGCCTGCCTGGTCGGTCCGCCGGGGCAGCTCAGCCCTGCTCCGGCTCCAGCCGGATCGAGACCGAGTTCACGCAGTGCCGGGTGTCCTTCGGCGTGAACCCCTCGCCCTCGAAGACGTGCCCCAGGTGGCTGTCGCACCGGGCGCAGCGGATCTCCGTACGCCGCATGCCGAGGGTGTTGTCGGGGATCTCCTTCACCGCGCCGGGGATCGCGTCGTCGAAGCTCGGCCAGCCACAGTGCGAGTCGAACTTGTCCTCGCTGCGGAACAGTTCCGCCCCGCAGGCTCGGCAGTGGTAGACGCCGGCGGTCTTGGTGTCGACGTACTCGCCGGTCCACGGCCGCTCGGTGCCGTGCTCGCGGAGCACCCGGAACTCCTCGGGGCTCAGCCGGACCCGCCACTCTTCCTCAGTGGTGGGCAGTTCGCTCTCGGAAAGACTCACCGGTCAACGGTACGCCGGGCGTCGGTGGCATCGCATATGGTCGCGCAATGGGTGGCACCAAGGCCGCAGCCGAGGAGATCGAGGTCGCCGGGCACACCGTACGGCTGAGCAGCCCGGACCGAGTGATCTTCCCGCAGCGCGGCTTCACCAAGGCGGACGTCTTCCACTACTACCTGTCGGTCGGCGAGGGGATCATGCGCGCCCTGCGCGACCGGCCGACCACGTTGCAGCGCTTCCCCGAGGGCATCGAGGGGGAGATGTTCTTCCAGAAGCGGGTGCCGACCCGGGGCGTACCCCCGTGGGTCGGGACCGCGGAGATCAGCTTCCCCAGCGGCCGGAAGGCCGCGGAGCTCTGCCCGGCCGACCTGGCCCACGTGGCCTGGGCGGCGCAGATGGGCACGGTGGTCTTCCACGCGTGGCCGGTCCGCGCCGCCGACGTCGACCGCCCCGACGAGCTGCGGATCGACCTGGACCCGCAACCCGGCACCGACTTCGCCGACGCGGTCACCGCGGCCGGCGAGCTGCGGGCGCTGCTGGACGAGCTGGGCGTGGCCGGCTGGCCGAAGACGTCCGGCGGCCGGGGCGTGCACGTCTACCTGCGGATCCAGCCGCGTTGGACGTTCGTCGAGGTGCGCCGGGCCACCATCGCGCTGGCCCGGGAGCTGGAACGCCGCCGTCCGGAGCTGGTCACCACCGCCTGGTGGAAAGAGGAGCGCGGCAGCCGGGTCTTCGTGGACTTCAACCAGATGGCCCGGGACCGGACCATCGCCTGCGCGTACTCGCTGCGGGCCAACGCGCGGGCCACCGTCTCCACCCCGGTCGACTGGGACGAGCTGACCCAGGTGGACCCGGACGACTTCGACCTGCGCAGCGTGCCGGCCCGGCTGGCCGAGCGGGGCGACCCGCACGCCGGCATCGACGACGCCCCGTGGGACATCAGCCCGCTGCTGGAGTGGGCCGAGCGGGACGCCGCCGCCGGGCAGGGCGACCTGCCGTACCCGCCGGAATACCCGAAGATGCCGGGCGAGCCGAAACGGGTGCAGCCCTCCAAGGACCGTGACCGGCCTCGCGCCTGACCGCCGCCTCGCCCGCACCAAGATCGTGCTCGATCCAGGAAGTAGTGGCATCGGAGCGCGCCCGACGCCACTCGATCCAGGATCGAGCACCATCTTGCAGGGCGCGGCGGAAGCCGGGTAGGTCAACCGGCGTCCAGAGCACCGGCCGGCTCGTCGGTGGTTGCAGGATTCGTCGTGGTCGTCGCGGCGCCGGCAGCGGCCGGCGCCGTCGAGTCGGACGCCAGACCGAGGTTGGTTTGAGGCATGCTCGAAGCCGGTAGCCGCACGCGCACGCAACCACCCCCACCCGGCGTCGTCTTCGAGGCGCTCACCCAACCCGACCGCGACCCGGCGCGGCCCTGGCTGCGGTTGCTCGACGATGAACAATCGCCGCAGATCTTGCGCGCCGAGCATCCGCGCCTGGTCATCTGGTCGTCGCTGTGGATCAGGCGACCGGATGCCCAGGTACGTTTCGATCTGGAGTCCGACGGCGGAGGAGGCACGCAGCTGAGCTGGACTCTGCTGGTCGCCGAGCCCGTGCCCGACCCTGCGTTGCTCGGACACCTTCGCAAGCGGCTCAACGAACTGATCAACGCGAACCTGCGCTACACCTTCGGCCAGTAGGCAGGCCAGAAAGCTGCCAACGATCAGGGTTGGGCGGGGTCACTCTCCACCGGTGGCTGGGCGGCTGGTAACGATCATGTAACGGGCGCGAACCTTTCCCGCCCCCCGACCGGTCTTCCTTTTCATCGGCCCGACGGGGGCCAGGGGAGGGCGTCGGATGAAGTTGGTGTGGAGGCGGGCCGTCGAGGCGCGCGGGCTGCTGCTCGCCGCCGCCGTGGCGGCCCTGGTCGCGGTGGCACTGGTCACCGGGCTCTCCGACTACAACCGGCGGGCCGTCGACGCCGGAGCGCGGGCGGTGCTCGACGCCGCCCCGGCCGAGGAGCGCAGCCTGCTGGTCAGCGGCTCCGGCGGCCCGGACGCGGCCGCGTACGCCGAACGGGACCGGGCGGTCCGCGCCCAGTTCGTCGCCGGCCTGGGCGAGGCGCCGGTCACCGTCGCCGCCGCCCGCTACGGCACCGGGCGCGAGCTGACCGGGGACCTCGGCGCCGCCCGGGCCGGCGACGACGCGGTCTTCGCCAACCTCGGCACCCTCGACAACCTGGCCGCGCACGCCCAACTCACCGCCGGGTCGTGGCCGACGCCCGGGGCAAACCCGCTGCAGGTGACGCTGCCCGAGAAGGTCGCCGGCCAGCTCGGGCTGCGCACCGGCGATCGGGTGCCGCTCTACGACCGCAGCACCGAGCGGGCCGGCGCGGTCGTGGTCGCCGGGATCTGGCGGCCCCGTGACCCGACCGAGGCGTACTGGCGGCTGGCTCCCGGAGTGGGCGAGGGTGACCCGGGTGCGGTCACCTCGTACGGGCCGTTCGCGCTGGACCCGGCCGACTTCGCCCGTACCTTCCCCGGCTCGGTGTCCGCGTCCTGGCTCGTGCAGCCGGACCTCGCGGTGGTCGAGCCGAGCCGACTGGTCTCGGTCAAGACCGCCGTCGCCACCATCTCGGCGAAGATCCCCGACGCCACCGGCCTCGGCTCGTCCGCGCAGGCCGTCAGCAAGCTGGACCAGCTGATCGACCGGCTCGGCCGAGCCGACCTGGTGGGCCGGTCCGCCCTGCTCACCCCGCTGTTGCTGATCGTGGTGCTCGGCGGGTACGCGCTGGTGCTGGTCGCCGCGCTGCTCAACGAGGACCGGCGGGCGCAGACCGCACTGCTGCGCGCCCGGGGCGCCGCCCGCGGCCAGCTCGCCGGCCTCGCCGTCCGGGAGGCGACCCTGGTGGTGGCGCCGGCCATGCTGCTCGCCCCGCCGCTGACCGAACAGGCCGTGCACCGGCTCGGCGCCGACCTGCGGCTGGCCGACGGCGGCCTCGCCCAGGTCTGGCTGGTCGCGGTCGCCGCCGCGATCGGCTGCCTGCTCGCCATGGTGATGCCCGCGTTGCGGCGGGCCGGCACCTACGTCGCCGACATGGCGGCCCGGTCCCGCCCGACCCGCGGCGCGGCGGTGCAGCGCGCCAGCGCCGACCTGGCCCTCGTCGTGCTCGCCGTGCTCGCCTGGACCCAGCTCCGGCAGTACTCCTCGCCGCTGGCCGGGGCCGGCGGGCGGCTCGGCATCGACCCGCTGCTCGCCGCCGCGCCCACCATCGGGGTGCTGGCCGGCGCGGTCGTCGCGTTGCGGCTGCTCCCGCCGGCGACCCGGGTCGCCGAGCGGTTCGTCGACCGGCGGCCGTGGACGGCCACCATGTTCGGCATGTGGCAGGCCGGCCGCCGGCCGCACGCCGGGCCGGTGCTGCTGCTCGCCCTCGCCGTCGGCGGCAGCACGCTCGCCTGGTCGCTGGTGGCCTCCTGGGAACGGTCGCAGCGGGACCAGGCCCAGCACGCCGTCGGCACCGACCTGCGGCTGGTCGAACGGAGCGGGAGCGCCCCGGCCGACCGGGCGGGCCGGCTGGCCGCGGTGCCCGGGCTGGACCGGGTGCTGCCGGCCTGGCGCGACGACGTGCGGCTCGGTCGCGACAACCGGGAGGCGACCGTGGTGAGCCTGGACGCCGCCGGCGCGGCCGGCATGCTCCGGCTCGACGACGCCGCCGGTGGCGCGTCCAGTGACGCGTTGCTCGACCGGCTGGTCCGCAAGCGGGCCGCGGCCGCCGGGATCGCCCTCCCGGCCGGCGCGCGGGCGCTCGCCGGGACCGTTCGCACCCCCGTCGAGACGCGGTTCGAGCAGCCGCGGGTGTCCGTGTCCGCGCTGCTCGTCACCGACTCCGGTACGGCCTGGCGGCTGCCGCTGGCGGTCGGCCAGGGCGACGGCCGGCCGGTGTCCTTCTCCGTGCCCCTGCCCGAGACCGGCGGCGTCCCGGTGCGGCTGGCCGGGTTCGAGGCCGACGGTGGCGAGGCGGTCGGCGAGAGCTACCGACTGCGGATCGACGGCCTCCGGGTCACCGACGCGGCTGGCGGCATTCGGCCACTGGCCCTCGACGGCGGGTGGCGGATCAGCGGCGAGGAGGGGGCTCGGGCGGCCGCCCAGGTCGACGGGGGCTCGGTCGACGTCACCCGCCACTTCCTGGTGCCCGAGGGCCTCCGGGAGTTCATCAGCGGGCCGGCGGCCCGGATCGCCGTGGTGCCCGTCGGGGACGACCCGCCGGTGCCAGCGCTGGTCACGTCCGGCGCAGCCGCGGCGCTGAACGTCCGCACCGGCGACACCATCAACCTGTCGCTGTCCGGGGTCTCCCTGCCGGTGACGGTGGTCGGGCAGGTCAAGGCCGTCCCCGGCACCGCCGGCGACGGGGTGCTGCTGGACCTGCCCGCCGCCACCGACCTGCTGCTACGCCAGCAGGGCACGGTCCGGTCGACGGCCGAGTGGTGGCTGCGCACCGACGACAGCGGTCACGCCGCCGCGGCGGAGGCCCTCGCCGCGCTGCCCGGGACCACCCTGCTGGACCGGCGCCAGGTGGCGGCGGAGGCGGCCCGGGACCCGTACTGGCGGGGTGCCCGGGTCGGGCTGCTGGCCGCCGCGCTCGGGTCGGCGCTGCTCGCCCTGGTCGGTCTCGCCGTGGACGTGTGGGCCACCACCCGGCACCGGCTGACCGAGTTCGCCGTGCTGCATACGCTGGGCGCCAACGCCCGGCTGCTGGCCCGGGCCCTCCTCGCCGAGCAGGCCTTCCTGGCCGGCATCGGGGTCGGCGTCGGGCTGCTGGTCGGGGCCGGGGTCGCGGCCACCATGGTGCCGCTGGTGATCCTCACCCCGGCCGCCGGCCGGCCGGTGCCGGAGGCGGTCTTCACGGTGCCCTGGACCCCGATCGGACTGACCGCGGCCGGGCTGCTGCTCGCCGCGCTGGCGTTCGCCGCCGTCATCACCACCGGCATCCGCCAGCGGGTGGCCGCCGTGCAGCTGCGGATCGGGGGAGAACGATGAGCCTGTTCAGGGTGGCCCGGCGGGTCCGGGCGTACGGGGGACATTTCCTCCTCCTCGCGGTGCTGACCCTGGCCACCGCCCTGCTGATCACGGCGGTGCCGCGAATCGCCGATCGGCTCACCGGGCAGGGGCTGCGGGAGTACGTGGCGGCCCAGCCGGTGGCCCGCCGAGACCTGACCTACGCCATGAAGGACGTGCTGATCCGGTCCGGAAGCCAGGAGGTCCTCGCCGGCCGCGCGGCCGAGCTGGACAGCTTCGAGGAGCGGATGCCGCCCGTCGTGCGGCAGGCGATCGGTGAGCGGTGGTTCACGGCGGAGACCTCCTTCGCCCGGCTGAAGGGACCGGAGCTGACCGCTGACAAGGGGCTGATCGACCTCAGCCTGCGGACGGTGAGTGGCATCGAGGACGCGGCGACCCTGGTCGAGGGCCGGTGGCCCGACGCGGACGTGGCTGCCGACGGCTCCGTCGAGCTGGCCCTCGCCGACACGGTCGCCGGCCGGCTCGGGCTGCGTGCCGGTAGCCGGCTCACGCTGTCCGTCCTGGACGTCGCCGGCAACCCGATGACGAGGAAGGAGATCAGCCTGGTCGGCGTCTTCCGGCAGCTCGACCCGCGCGACGGGATCTGGGACGCGCTTCCGTCGTTGCTGCGGCTCGGCGAACCCGAGGGGGACGGCGAACCGTTCCTGCTGGTCGGGGTGACCTCCGACCAGGGCCTGGCCGCGTTGACCGGGGCCGGCTGGCCGGTCAGCTTCGGCTGGCGCTACCGGATCTCGCCGGACCGGATCACCCCGGCCCAGCTCGACGCGCTGATCGAAGGGCTGAGCAGCCTCGACCGGACCCCCAAACCGTCCGGGCTCGGCTTCACCCAGGGCGTCGACATCCCGTTGCGGCAGTTCGCCGACTCGCTCGCCGCCGCCCGTACGCTGCTCGCGATCATCGCGGCCGGGCTGCTCGCCACCCTGGCCGGCCTGACCCTGCTCGCCGCCCGCCTGGCGGCGCGCCGACGCCGGTCCGAGTACGTGCTGCTGCGCGCCCGCGGCGGCTCGACCGGCGCGGTGCTCCGCCGCGGGCTCGCCGAGTCGGTGCTCGTGCTGCCGGCCGCGGCCGGCTTCGGTTGGCTGCTCGGCGGCCTACTGCCCGGCGAGGGCACCGAGCTGCGCTGGGTGCTGCTCGTCGCGGTGCTGGTCACCCTGGTCCCGCCGGCCGCCGCGCTCACCGCCGCACGCGGTGGCGCCGGCCGGGCCGACCTGGTCAGCACCCGGTCCACCACAGTCCGGCTCACCGTCGAGGTGACCGTGCTCGGCATCGCCGTGCTCGGGGCGTTCCTGCTGCGCCGCCGGGGCCTGGCCCTCGACGGGTCGGTGGACCCGCTGCTGGTCTCCGTGCCGGTGCTGCTGGCGGTGGCCGCGGCACTGGTCGCGCTGCGGGCGTACCCGTGGCCGCTGCGGCTGCTCAGCCGGCTCGCCGCCCGAGCCCGGGGCAGCGTGGCGTTCCTCGGCACCGCCCGCGCCGGCCGGGCCGCCACCACCGGCCCGCTCGTCGTGGTCGTCCTCGCCGTCGCCACCGCCGCGTTCTGCGGGGTGGTGGCGGCCGGGATCGAGGCCGGCCGGGACCGGGCCGCCGTCCGGGCCGTCCCCGGGGACGTCCTGGTCAACGGGGAACGGTTCGCCCCGGACACCACCGAGGCGCTGGCCGCGCTGCCCGGCGCCCAAGCGGTGGCCCCGCTGCTGGTCGAGCCCAACGTGCGTCCGTACGCCGACCAGGCCGGCCGGTTCGGCGGGGTCGGCGACACCCGGGTGCTGCTGGTCGACGGCGCCCGTTTCGCCGAGGTGGCCCGCCGCGCGGGCGTGCCCGTGACCGTCCCCGACGCGCTGCGCGCCACCGGCGACGGCACCACGCCGCTGCCGGCGCTGGTCTCCCCGGCGCTGGCCGACGAGTTCACCGAGGCCGGGCTCGCCGACCCGCAGGGCCGCCGACCAGCCTGGCTGGACGTGCAGGGCAACCGGCTGCCGGTGCGCACCGCCGCCACCGTCACCGAATTCCCGCTGATCGACCGGAACGTGGAGCGGTTCGTGGTGCTGCCCTGGCCGACGCTGCCCGCGAACGCCCCGCATCCGCTCGTACCCACAGGTTTCGTGCTGGCCGGGGAGCGGGTGGACCACGCCGCGGTGGCCCGGGCGGTCAACGAGGGGCAGCAGCGCTACCAGCGCACCGGGGCGGTCACCGCCGGGGAGCGGCCCCGCCAGCCGGAGCTGCGGGTCCGGTCGGCGGTCCGCGCCGAACTGGGCGGCAGCGGGGTGAACGGCCTGCTGGTCTTCGGCTTCACCATGGGTGCGGCCGGCGGCGGCGCGCTGGGCCTGCTCGCGCTCGCGTTCGCGGTCCTCGCCGGAGCGCGGGGGCGGGGGCAGGTGCTGTCCCGGCTGCGCACCATGGGCCTGTCCCGCCGGCAGTGGCGCGGGCTGCTGCTGGTCGAGCTGACCCCGCTGGTGCTGGTGTCGGTGCTCACCGGCGCGGTCGTCGGGGCGCTGCTGCCGATGCTGCTCACCCCGGTGCTGGGCCTGCCCGCGTTCACCGGCGGCGTCGCCGTGCGGGCGAGTTTCGAACCCGGCCTGGTGGCCGGTGTGCTGGGCCTCGCCGCGCTGGCCCTCGGCTTCGCGATCGCCGTCGAGGCCCTGAACAACCGCCGGATGCGCCTCGGCGAGGTGCTCCGGCTCGGAGAGGAGAGCTGAGATGACAGCGACCGCCCATGGCCATCCGGGCTCGGCGCGTCTGACGCCGCGCAGCGACCCCGGACAGCCAGCCTCCGCCGTGCCGGACCTGGCCGCCCTCCAGCAGCGCGCCGCGCAGCGCGCCGCCGAACGGGCCGGCGGGCGGGACCGGTTGCGCGGGCACATCGTCTGCGACGGCCTGGTCCGCATCTTCAAGACCGAGGGGGTGGAGGTGGTCGCCCTCCAGGGTCTCGACCTGGTCATCGACCGGGGCGAGCTGGTGGCGATCGTGGGGGCCTCCGGCTCCGGCAAGTCGACGCTGCTGAACATCCTCTCCGGGCTGGACACGCCCACCGCCGGCATCGCCCGGGTCGCCGAGTACGACCTGCTCGCCCTGTCGAACCGGCGCCGGCTCGCCTACCGCCGGCAGATGGTCGGCTTCGTCTGGCAGCAGACCGGGCGGAACCTGCTGCCGTACCTGACCGCGCTGGAGAACGTGGAGCTGCCGATGCGGCTGGCCGGCGGGCGCAGCCGGCGGGCCCGGCGGGACCGGGCCCGCGAGCTGCTCGACCTGGTCGGCGTCGGCTACTGCGCGGACCGGAAGCCCGGCCAGATGAGCGGCGGCGAGCAGCAGCGCTGCGCGGTCGCCGTGTCGGTGGCCAACGACCCGGAGGTGCTCTTCGCCGACGAGCCGACCGGTGAGCTGGACGAGGCGACGGGGGCCGAGGTCTTCGCCGCGCTGCGGACCATCAACGCCGAGCTGGGCGTCACCATCGTGGTGGTCACCCATGACCACGCCGTGGCCAGCCAGGTCCGCCGGACCGTCGCGATCCGCGACGGCCGCACCTCCTCCGAGGTACGCCGCACCGCCCGCGTCGCGGCCGACGGCAGCACCGAGCTGGTCAGCGAGGAGTACGCGGTGCTCGACCGGACCGGCCGGATGCAGCTCCCGGCGTCCTTCGTGGACGCGCTGTCGCTGCGCGACCGGGTCCGGCTCAATCTGGAACCCGACCACGTCGAGGTGCGGCCCGGCGACCGGGCGCACGCCGAGAAGGAGCAGGCATGAGCGAGCGTCAGCGAGCGAATCATCAGTGCAGGGTTGTGGTGCCTCATGCCGGCGCCGAGCGGAGCGAGGTGGCGGCATGAGCGAGCGTCAGCGAGCGAATCATCAGTGCAGGGTTGTGGTGCCTCATGCCGGCGCCGAGCGGAGCGAGGTGGCGGCATGAGCGAGCGGTCGACTTTGGCGCCGGCCCGCGTGGTCACCACCGACGAGGTGGTCCGGGTCGAGGCGGTGAGCCGCACCTTCGGGCGGGGCGAGCACGCGGTGCACGCCGTGCGGGACGTGTCCTTCTCCGCCGGGCGGGGCGAGCTGGTCGCCGTCCGGGGTCGCTCCGGTGCCGGCAAGACCACGCTGCTCAACCTGGTCGGCGGCCTGGACCGGCCGGACAGCGGGCGGGTCCGGGTGGCCGGGCACGACGTGACCGGCGCGAGCGAGCGCGAGCTGCTCGCGCTGCGCCGGGGCACCGTCGGCTTCGTCTTCCAGACCTTCGGGCTGGTGCCGATCCTGTCGGCGGCCGAGAACGTCGGGGTGCCGCTGCGGCTGGCCAAGGTGCCGGCTGCGGAGCGGGAGCAGCGGGTGGCGGTGCTGCTGGAGCTGGTCGGGCTGGGCGGGCACGCCGCGCAGCGCCCGTACGAGCTGTCCGGCGGGCAGCAGCAGCGGGTGGCGGTGGCCCGCGCCTTGGCGAACGAGCCGGACCTGCTCATCGCCGACGAGCCGACCGGCCAGCTCGACTCGGAGACCGGGCGGTCCATCATGGACCTGATCCGGGCCGTGGTGCACGCCCGGGGCATGACCGCCCTGGTCGCCACCCACGATCCGGCGCTGATCGAGATGGCCGACCGCACCCTCACCCTCCGCGACGGCCGCCTGGCCACCGACTGACCGTCGGCGCCGGCGCCGCGGGAGTGACAACCGGTCAGTCGCGACAGCGGCGGCGGTGGTAGGACAGGGTGACCGCGAGCAGGAGGGGGCCCCAGAGGAGCAGCGGGACGTAGCAGGCCACCAGCAGCGCGAAACCGGCCGGCGAGAAGCCCAGGCCATCGCCCTCGACGACGAGGTCCCGAACGATGATGCCCCAGGCCGCGTACGCCCAGACGAGGGTGACCCCGATGGCGCCGGCGGTGGCGGCGGTGACCGCGAACGACGGCGGCACCCGACGCCCGCCCAGCAGCGGCAACCACCGGGGGAACACCTCGCCCCACGGGCGGACCAGGCCGAGCGCGAGCAGCGCCAGCGCCTCGGAGAACACGGTCAGCGAGACGACGTAGACGCTCTCCCAGCCGCGCGTGCGGACCGGCGCGCCGTGTTCGTACGCGCCGATCGGGACACCGGCGACCAGGGCGAGCCGCCAGAGCCCGGACGGCAGGACGACCAGCGGGATCAGGTGGGCGGCGCGGACCGCCCAGGCGGGTGCGGGCCGGCCGTCGCGCGGGTGGGCGGCGGCCGGTGCGGTGGCGGTGGACATGTGACTCCCGTTCGTCGACTGCCCGCCCAGTCTGCCCGTGCCGGCCGACGGCGATCATCCCGCACGGCGGGGAGTCGGCTCCCTCCGGTGGGGGAGCCGCCGGGATCAGAGCGCCAGCTTCATCCCCTCGTGGCTGGCCACGAAGCCGAGGTTGCGGTAGAAGCGGTGCGCGTCGGCGCGGGTCTTGTCGGTGGTGAGCTGCACCAGCGCGCAGCCCCGCGCCCGGGCCTGGTCGATGGCCCAGGTCATCATCTGCCGCCCCAACCCCCGGCCGCGCAGGTCGGAGCGGACCCGCACCGACTCGATCAGCGACCGCTCGGCGCCGTGCCGGCCCAGCCCCGGGATGTACGTGATCTGCATGCAGCCGACCAACTCGCCGCCGGCGTCCGCGACCACCAGGTGGTTGCGCGGGTCGGCGGCGATGTCGGCGAACGCCTTCTCGTACGCGTCGTCGACCTCGGTGAAGTCGCGGGCCTTGCCCAGCACGTCGTCGGCGAGGAGGGCGATGATGGCCGGCAGGTCCGCGCGGACCGCCTCCCGGAAGATCGCGTCGGTCATGCCGGCAGCGTGACACAGCGACAGCCGGCGATGGGCGGTGGTCAGCGCGCCGGGCAGCGCAGCCCCGCCCGGGGCACGGTCAGCGAGATCAGGTACGCGTCGACGGCGGCCGTGATGCAGGCGGTCTGCGGGTACGCCGTGTGCCCCTCGCCCTCCCAGGTGAGCACCTGCCCGACGCCCAGCATCGAGGCCAGCGCGGCGGTCTGCTCGTACGGGGTGGCCGGGTCGCCGGTGGTGCCGACCACCACGATCGGCGGGGCGCCGGCCGCCTTCCCGGTCGGGTACGGATCCCGCCCCCCGGGCCACTCCATGCAGCCGAACATGCCCACCGCCAGAGCCGGACCGAACAGCGGATACTTCGCCCGCCACTGGGACTGGAGCTGGCGGATCTGCTGCGGGCTCGGCTTCTCGGCCTCGTCCGCGCAGTTGACCGCCATGTTGGCGTCGAACAGGTTCGAGTAGTGCCCGTCGTCGCCGCGGCCGGCGTACGCGTCGGCCAGCTTGAACACCCCGGTCGGGTCGCCGCCCTGCAACGCGTCGATCGCCCGGGCCAGCTCCTGCCAGCCCGCCTCGGTGTAGAGGGACGAGATGACCGCGTAGAACACCCAGCCCGCGGTGGCCTCCCGGCCGTCCCGGCTGCGGACCGGGGAGACCTTGGCCTTGTCGATGGCGCTGGTGACGGCGGCCCGGGCGTCCGGTGCGATCGGGCAGCGGCCGGCGTTGTCCGCGCACCAGCGGGCGAAGTTGTCGAAGGCCCGCTCGAAGCCCTTCGCCTGGCTCTCCGACCCGGCGATGAGTTTCTGCTGCGGGTCCACCGCGCCGTCGAGCACCAGCGCCCGGACCCGCTTGGGGTAGAGCTGGGCGTACACGGCGCCCAGCAGGGTGCCGTACGAGTAGCCGAGGTAGGTGAGCTTCTCGTCGCCGACCGCCGCGCGCACCGCGTCCATGTCCCGGGCGGCCTGCTCGGTGCCGTAGAGCGGGAGCTGGTCGCCGTACTTCGTGCCGCAGCCGGTGCCGATCCGCCGGTTGAGCGCGGCCAACCCGTCGAACGACGCCTGGCTCTGCGGGTCGGGGTCGTAGCCGAAGCTGGCGTCCAGGTCGGCGTCGGAGATGCACTTGACCGGGCTGGACCGGGACACCCCGCGCGGGTCGAACCCGACGATGTCGAAGCGGTCGGTCACCGCGGCCGGCAGCCCGCCGAACGCCGGGCCGAAGGAGAGATAGACGGCGGTGTCCACGCCGGAGGCGCCGGGACCGCCGGGGTTGACCACCAGCGAGCCGATCCGGTCGTGCTGCTTGTTCGACCTGATCCGGATCAGCGAGATCTCGAAGGTCTCGCCGGCCCCGGGCCCGGCCGTCGCGCCGGTGGCGGCGCCGTTGCCCCAGTTCCGGGGCACGGCGATCCGGGCACACTCGTAGCGCATGCCCGGTGCGCCCCGGCCGACCAGCTCGTCGGGGACCTCCGGGCAGGCGCGCCAGGTCGGGGCGGTGCCCGGGGCAGCCGCCGGGCCCTGGCTCTCGGTGCGCGGGGCGAGGGCCGGCAGGGTGCAGCCGGCGGTGAGCACCACCGCGGCGGCGAACCCGGCCAGGCCGGGTCGGACCCGGCGGATCCGGTCGGAGAAGCGGGTCACGTGGCAGCCTTCCGTGATCATGTCAACGGCCAGGCTACGCCCGACCGGACGCGCTGCCGATGGTCGCCGCCGGATCCCCGCGCAGCACCTGGTCGACGTCGTAGCGGATCGGGCGCTCCAGCTGGTCGTAGCGGCAGGAGCGGGGATCACGGTCAGGGCGCCAGCGGACGAACTGGGCGGTGTGCCGCAGCCGGTCACCCTCCATCGCGTCGTAGCCGACCTCGGCCACCAGCTCCGGGCGCAGCGGCTCCCACTCCAGGTTCTTGGTGCCGGTCCACCGGCTCACCCCGCCGGGGATGCGCTGGCCCCGCTCGTGGTCGCCGTGCACCCACGGGTGGTCGCCGTCGACATCGCGGTAGGGCTCCAGCTCGTCCAGCAGCTCCTTGCGCCGGGCCGCGGTGAACGACGAGCTGACCCCGATGTGGTGCAGCACGCCGGCGTCGTCGTAGAGGCCGAGCAGCAGCGAGCCGACCACCGGGCCGGACTTGTGCCAGCGGAAGCCGGCCACCACCACGTCGGCGGTGCGGGCGTGCTTGACCTTGAACATCAGCCGTTTGCCCGGCTCGTACGGCAGGTCGGCCGGCTTGACGATGAGCCCGTCCAGCCCGGCCCCCTCGAACACGTCGAACCAGCGCCGGGCCGTCTCCGGGTCGGTGGTGATCTGGGTGACGTGCACCGGCGGGCGGACCTTGGCCAGTGCCTGCTCCAGCCGGGCCCGCCGCTCCGGGTAGGGCCGGTCGGTCAACAGCTCGTCGTCGAGGGCGAGCAGGTCGAACGCGACGAAGTCGGCCGGGATGGTCTCGGCGAGCAGCTTCACCCGGGAGGCGGCCGGGTGGATCCGCTGGGCGAGCAGCTCGAAGTCGAGCCGGGGCTGGCCGCCCGGGCCGTCGCGGCGGATCACGATCAGCTCGCCGTCGACCGCGCACCGGGGCGGGAGTTGGCGCCGTGCCTGCTCGACCACCTCCGGGAAGTAGCGGGTCATCGTCTTGCCGCCCCGGCTGGCCAGCTCGACCTCGTCGCCGTCGCGGAAGATGATGCAGCGGAAGCCGTCCCATTTCGGCTCGTACGTCATGCCGGGGGCGGTGGGCAGCTGGGGCACGCTCTTGGCCAGCATCGGCTCGACCGGCGGATTGATCGGCAGGTCCACGGCGACCAGTCAATCAGACGCCACCGACAGCGGTGAGGCAGATCACCGGTGGCGTCGGGCGGCGTGTCCCCGGACAGGTCGGTTCGTCACCCCCGACCGGATGGTGAAACCGCAGGTCAGGGCTACCGTTCGCCGCGTGCCGGAGTGGATCTGCGGATGCTGTGGACGCTGGCGGGTCAGTTTGGAACTGATCCGCGGGCGGTACCGCTACCGGCTGGTGCACCGCTACCGCCCGGACCAGGGCGGCGGCGCCAACGTCATCGGCGAGGTCGCCTCGGTGGCGGAGCTGGAGGAGCTGCTCCGCCGGTACGCCCCGGTGAGCCTGGCCGACCTCCACGAGGCCGCGTAGCCGCCCGCCCGCCCGGGTGCGGGCCGTAGGCTGGCGCTGTCCCCGCGAGGAGGTGGCCGCCGTGCCGGAACTGACGTACCCCGAGGTGGGGGCGACCCGCGAGGGCGCGCTGCCGGCCGGCTACGACCACCTGCGCCACCGGGTCCGGCTGCCGGACGGCGGCTTTCCCACCGCCGCCAAGGCGGTGCTCGACTGGCGGCTGCACCGGGCCGCCGGGGTGGTGATGCGCACCGACGCGCCACGCGCCGCCGCGGGCGTGCGGGTCACCCCGGGGCTCGGCGTCGGCCCGCTGCGGATCTGGGGCCCGACGGAGGTGGTCTGGACGGTGGACGAGCCGGACCGGGCTGGTTTCGGCTACGGCACCCTGCCCGGGCATCCCGAGATCGGCGAGGAGGCGTTCGTGGTCACCCGGGCGGCCGACGGGGTCTGGTTCGAGGTGACCACGTTCAGCCGCCCGGCCCGCTGGTACCTCCGCGCCGCCGGTCCGCTCGCCCGGGCCGTCCAGCACGGCTACGCCTGGTGGCTCGGTCGCACCCTGCGCCGGCTCTGCGCCCGGGGCTGATCCGCACCCCGGCCGGCGGAGCGGTCAGTAGCCGGCGAAGGAACGGATGGGGGCGCGGGGGCCGTACCTCGGCGCCTGGATGCCGGCCGCCTCCAGCAGCACGCAGACCCGCCCCCGGTGGCCGCGGAACGGCTCCAGCAGCGCCAGCATCCGGGCGTCGTTCCCGCGCGGCTCCCCGGCGAGGGCCCAGGCCACGGTGTTCGGGATGTGGTAGTCGCCGACGCTGACCGCGTCCGGGTCGCCGTATGCGATCCGGACCACCTCGGCGGCGGTCCACGGGCCGATCCCGGGGATCGCGGTGAGCCGGCGGGTGGCCTCGACGGTGTCGGCGCACTGCTCCAGCCGTTCGGCGGCGCCGGCCGCGCGGCGCAGCGTGTCGGCCCGCCGCTGCTCCACCCCGAACGGGTGGAAGACCCAGTACGGGGTGGCCGCCACCGCTGCCGCCTGCGGCGGCAGCAGCAGCGACATCGGTCCCGGCGCCGGCTCCCGGAAGTGCCGGACCGTCGCCGCGTACGCCCGGTACGCCTCCTTGCCGGTGACCTTCTGCTCCAGCACCGCCCGCAGCAGGCGGGGGAAGACCTGGCCGGTGGCCGGCATCCGCAGCCCGTGGTGCTCGCGGGCCAGCCGGGCCACCACCGGGTGCCCGGCGGCGAGGTCGGCGAACCCGGTCAGGTCGTCGCGGAGCCCGGCGATCGCGTCGGCCCGCTCGACGACCCAGTCCGCTCCCGGCCCGTACCCCTCGGCGACCAACTCGTCCCCGCCGGGGCGCAGCGCGAGCGTGGCCGGCCCGGCCGGCGTGCGGGTGGCCCACCAGAAGGCGCCGGCGGCGACCCGCGCGCACGGGTCGTACGGGCTGAAGGTGAGCGACCGGACCGACCTGGCCAGCCGGTAGCCGGCCGGGGGGCGCAGCGTCCGGTGGACGGCGGGGGAGGTCACCCGGTCACTCTGCCACGCGGACCATCAGCCGGCCCCCACGGGCATGGCCGCCGGGGTGATACGGAGCGGTCCGCCGGACGGATCAACGGCGCACGGAAAAAATTCCGGGCGGCGGCGGAGTGGAATCCCGGGCATCGGCGTCCCGCACCACCGCAGCGCCTCCGGCGAACCGGTCCAGCTCGTCGCCCGCCAGCACCCGGCCCGGGAACCAGTCGCCGGCGGCGCGCCGGGACAGCTCCGCCACCGGCGGGTCGACCCGCGACGCGACCAGCACCAGGTTGCCGTAGCGGCGCCCCCGCAGCACCGCCGCGTCGCTGACCACACAGGCCCGGGGCAGCACCGCACGGACCGTGGCGACCTGGGCGCGGGCGTGCCGCAGCGGCGGGCCGTCGGCGATGTTCGCCAGATAGAACCCGCCCGGACGGAGCACCCGGGCCACCTCGGCGGCGTACTCCACCGAGGTCAGGTGGGCCGGGGTGCGGGCACCGGCGAAAACGTCCGCCACCACCAGGTCGTAGCTGGCCTCCCGGCTGGCGGTGAGGGTGGCCCGGGCGTCCGCCACCCGTACCCGCAGCCGGGCGTCGGCGGGCCACGGCAGCGCCCGGCGGACCAGCTCCACCAGCGCGCCGTCCACCTCGGACACCCGCTGCGTCGAACCCGGACGGCTGGCCGAGACGTACCGGGGCAGGGTCAGCGCGCCGCCGCCCAGGTGCAGCACCCGCAGCGGGGTGCCGGCCGGGGCGACCAGGTCGATCGCGGCGGCCAGCCGCCGGACGTACTCGAACTCCAGGTGGGTCGGATCCGTCAGGTCCACATGGGACTGCGGTGCGCCGTCGAGCAGCAGCGTCCAGGAACCCGGTCGGTCCGGGTCGGGCACCAGCTCGGCCTGCCCGGTGTCGACCTGCTCGGCCACCCGGTCCGCGCCGCGTCGCCGGCCCATCAGCGGCGGATTCCCCGGGCGGCCGCGGTCAGCACCCGGTGCAGCAGGCGGGCGTCGCCGAGCAGCCCGCGCAGCCGGCGCTCCAGGCCGGCGATCGGGATCAGGTTCTGCGGGGCCCGGGGATCCTTGTACGGGGTGGAGGCGAACCGGGGCAGGGTGACGAGGGCGAGGTCGGCCAGCTCGATCGCCTCGGCCGGGGTCAGCTCGGCGGAGCACTCCATCCGGACGATGCCCGCCCAGGGTGCGCCCCCGGCCACCGGCAGCCGCAGATACCAGGAGTAGCCGCCCCACGCGGTCTCCAGCCGGAACACCGGGCAGCGCTGCCCCGGGGCCAACCCGGTGACCACCGCGGTCAGCCGCGCGTCCAGGTACTGGCTGTGCTGCGTCTTGATGTAGCCCAGGGTGCGCGGCAGGTGCCGGCGGCTGCGCAGCGGGCCGTCCACCACCAGCAGGTCACCATCGGTACGCGCGGCGTCGGAGACCGCCACCTCCAGCGCCGTCAGCGGGGCCTGCACCGCGGCCGGCAGCTTGCTCAGCTCACCGGTGCCGCCGACCCGGTGCACCGGGTAACGGATCTGCCCGGCCACCACGTCCTGGGCGGAGGGGCTGGCGGTGAACAGGCCCCGGCCCACCTGGGCCCCGGCCAGCTCCGCCGCGCCGCGCTCCAGGTCGCAGCGCACCACCCCGGCGGCGTACGAGGCGGCGATGCCCGGGAACGAGCCGCCGTCGTCCTCGGCCGTCCAGACGCTCGCGTCGATTCGGCGTACCCCGTCGACCAGCAGCACCACGTCCGGGGCGAGCACGTCCCGCCGGGCGTCGATCGCCCGCCAGTCCGTCGCCGGCAGCTCGACGCCGACGTCGACCTGGGCGCTGCTCGGCGCCGCCGGTCCGCCCCCGCCGGCCGCCTCGAACGACGCCCCGTACGCCGGATCCCACGCGTCGACGTAGAACCGCGTCACAGGCCCGTCCGTTCCACCCGGGCCGTGCGGGCGTCCTTGCGGACCTCGAAACGGACCGGGATCCGCTCGGCGAGGGCCGGCACGTGGGTGACCACGCCGACCATCCGGTCGCCCCGGGCGGCCAGATTTTCCAGGGTGGCGGCGACCGTGTCCAGGGTGGCCGCGTCCAGCGTGCCGAAGCCCTCGTCCAGGACGATCGACTCCAGGCTGGCCGCGCTGGTGGACATCCCGGCGAGCTGCTCCGACAGCGCCAGTGCCAGGGCCAGTGACGCCTGAAACGTCTCCCCGCCGGAGAGGGTCCGCACCCCGCGCCGCAGCCCGGCGTCGTGGTGGTCGACCACGAAGAACTCGCCCTTGTCGTGCACCAGGTCGTACTGGCCGTTGGAGAGTTCCCGCAGGATCCGCGACGCGCCGTCGACCAGGAGGTCCAGCGCCTCGGCCAGCAGCCATCGCTCGAAGTTGTTGGCTCGCAGGTGCCCGGCGAGGGCCCGCGCCACTCGGGCCTCCCGTTCGTGACCGGCCCGCTGCTCGTGCAGCTCGGCGGCCTGCTCGCGCCGCTCGGTCAGCCGGCGCAACTCCGCCTCGGCCCGCTCGACCGCCACCGCGGCGTCCCGCCGCGGATCGTCGGCCACGGCCAGTCCGGCCGCGGTGAAGAGCTCGCCGATCCGCTCCTCGACCTCGGCCGCGGCGGCCTCGGCCGCGCCGACCGAAGTGGCCAGCCCGTCCCGGTCGGCGCGCCGCCGCTCGGCCTGCTCACCGGCCCAGCCGGCGAGCGCCGTCCACGCCGCGGCCACGTCGTCGCGGTCGGCGGCCGGCGGGCCGAACCGGGCCAGCCCGTCCCGCGTCGTGTCGAAGTCCCGCCAGGCACGGCGCAGCCGCTCCTCCGCGCCGTCGAGCGCGCCCCGGGCTCGGCGGGCGGCGTCCCGTCCGGCGCGGACCGCGCCGGCGGCCTCCTCCAGGGCGCGGCGCAGCCGAGCGTGCTCGTCCAGCGCCTCCCGCAGCGCGGCCGGCGCGGCGGCGTCGGCGAGCTGGTCGTCCAGCTCGGTCAGCCGGGTCCGCAGCTGGTCGTGCTCGGCGCGGGCGCGCAGCAGCACCCGGTCCAGCTCACGGGCGGCGGCGTCGCGCTCCTGCACCGACCGCTTGGCGGCCTCGCTCGCCGCCCGGGCCGCCTTGCCGGCCGCGATCGCCCGGGCCACCGCCGACCCGGCCGGCACCGCCGGCACCCGGGGGACGGCCTGCTCGCAGACCGGGCACGGGCCGCCCTCGACCAGGTGCGCGCGCAGCGCCACGGCCTGGTCGGCGGCCTTCGCCTCCTCATGCGCCCGGAACGCCGCCTCCAGCTCCGCCTCGGCCCGCTCGGCGGCGGCCCGGGCCTCCGCCAGGGCACCGACCGCCGCGTCGTGCTCGGTCTGCGCCGCAGCCACCGCCGCGCGGACCGCCGCCACCTGGCCGGTCAGCTTCTCCCGGTCGGCGTGCGCCTTGACCAGCAGCCGCAGCGCGCTCTCGTCGCCGGCCGCGGCCAACTCGCCGCGCAGCTTCTCCTCCCGCTCCTCGGCGAGCCCGACGGCCGTGGCGGCCTCGTCGGCCGCGACCCGCGCCGCCGCCACCGCCCGGGCCAGCTCGGCGATCCCGTCCGGCGGCCGCACCCCGGCCAGCACGGCCAGCTCCGCGTCCCGCTCGGCCAGCGCTGCCGCCTGCTCGCGCGCCGTCGCCCGGGCCCGGTCCAGCTCGGGTACGGCCACCGCGACCGCCTCGGCCAGCTCGCCCATCCGGTCGACCCGCTGCCGCGCGCAGGCCAGCGTCTCGTCGTCGACGTCGGCGAGGCCGCCGAGCAGCTTGTCGACCGTCTCCAGCCTCGCCTCGGCCTGCCCGGCGCGCTCGGTGGCCTTCTTCTGCACCTCCTCGTAGATGCCGAGGCCGAGCAGGTTGACCAGGATCTGCTGCCGGGTGGCCGGCTTGGCGTGCAGGAAGTCGGCGAACTGCCCCTGCGGCAGCACCACGCAGCTGGTGAACTGCTCGTACGGCAACCCGACCGCGTCCAGCACCGCCTGCTCCATCTCGGCGGGGGTGCCGGCCACCACCTCGCCCAGGTCCTCCGGGCTGAGCCCGGTGTCGAGCTTGGTGACGTCGAACCCGGCCGGCATCAGCTGCAGCCCGGCGTTGGCGGTCTTCACGGTGCCCCGGCCGTCCCGGCGCACCACCCGGGTGGCCACGTAGCGGTCACCGGCGGACTCGAAGACCAGCCGGACCCGGGCCTCGTTCGCCGACGGGGCGAGCGCGTTGGCCAGGCCCCGGGTGCCGCCCCAGCGGGGCACGGTGCCGTACAGGGCGAAGCAGATCGCGTCGAGCACCGTCGACTTTCCGGAACCGGTCGGCCCGACCAGCGCGAAGAAGTCCGCGTCGGTGAAGTCGACGGTGGTCTCCTCGCGGAAGACGGTGAACCCGGCCATGTCCAGTCGCATCGGCCGCATCAGTGATCGATCCCCTCGAGCAGCTCGTCGAAGAGTTCCTGGACGCCGTCGTCGCCGTGGCCCCGGCTGCTCAGATAGTCGGCGAAGAGCTCCCGAGGCGAGCGGCCGGCCCGCTGGGCGGTGCGGGTGGCGCTGCCGGGGGCCGGCATCAGCTCCGGGTCGATCCGGATCTCCAACGCCCGGGGCAGCAGCTCCTGCACCTCCTCCCGCAGGCCGGCGCGGGGCTGCTCGCGGACGTAGACCCGCAGCCAACCCTCGGGCGGGTCGAGCTCGGCGAGCTGGGCCAGGGTGCCCCGGACGGTCCGCAGCGGCACCGCCCCCGGCACGGGCACCTCGCGGATCTGGGCGGCGGTCGTCGCGGTCACCTCGACCAGCGTCACCGAACCCAAGTTCTCCTGCTCCCCGAAGTCGACGGCGAGCGGGCTGCCGCTGTAGCGGATCGGGCACGGCCCGATGACCCGCTGTGAGCGGTGCAGGTGACCCAGCGCCACGTAGTGCGCGTTGCCGGGGAAGACCGTGGCCGGCACCGCGTAGCCGAGGACAGTGTGCGCGTCCCGCTCGCCGCCGCCGGTGCTCGCCCCCACCACGGTCAGGTGGGCGGTCACCAGGTGCACCCGGTCCGGCTCGGTGAAGCCGTCGGCCAGCCGGGCGAGCACCCGCCCGAGGTGGTCGGCGTACGTCTGGTTGGCCTCGGCGGCGGTCAGCTCGTACATCTCCACGGCGCGGACCGCGTAGCGCTGGGACAGGAAGGGCAACGCGGCCAGTTGCCAGCGCTCGCCGCCGGCGGTGACCCCGTCGATGACGTGCTCGGCCGGATTGTCCCGGACGCTGCCCCGCAGGGTGATGCCGGCGGCCTCGGCCCAGGGCCGCAGTGCGTCGAGCGCCTGGCCGTTGTCGTGGTTGCCGCCGATCGCCACCACGTCCGCCCCGGTGCGCCGCAGCGCGGTCAGCGCCCGGGTCACCAGCCGGGTCGCCTCGGGGGTGGGCGCGGCGGTGTCGTACAGATCGCCGGCCACGATGACCAGGTCGGGCCGCTCGACCCGGGCGATCTCGATCACCTGGGCGAGCACCTGCTTGTGCTCGTCGGCGCGGGACTGCCCCTTGAGGACCTTGCCGACGTGCCAGTCGGAGGTGTGCAGGATCTTCACCGTGCCAACCTTTCGTTCGCGACTGCGGGGCTCCGCCGCGCTGCGCTGCTCGCGCTCACCGGTCGCTCACGCCTCCTAGAACGGGATGTCGTCGTCGGAGGTGCCGGAGCCCACCACCGCAAACGGGTCGGCCGCCTGGGTGATCGAGCGCAGTGTCTCCGACGGCGCGCGGCCGGCCTCGGAGACCCGGGTGGCCCAGGCCGGGAAGGGGAACTCCAGGCAGAGCGGGACCGGGATGTCGGGCTGGTTGACGAACATGGTGCCCGGCTTGGCCAGCAGGGCCCGCTGCCGCTGGGCGGGCGGGAGGAAGCCGTATTCCGGGCGGGACGCCTCGGCCGGGTCGAGCCGGCCGACCACCCGGATCGCCGAGTTGGTCACGATCCGCCGCTCCACCTCGCTGGCTGTCTGCTGCGCGCCGACCAGGATCACCCCGAGTGAGCGGCCCCGCTCGGCGATGTCGAGCAGCACCTCCTTGATCGGGGAGGAGCCCTCGCGCGGGGCGTACTTGTTGAGCTCGTCGAGGACGACGAAGAGCAGCGGCTTGGCGGTGCCGGCCTTCTCCTTGCGTTCGAACTCGCTCTTGAGCGTCACGCCCACCACGAAGCGCTGTGCCCGGTCCGGCAGGTTGTGCAGGTCGACCACGGTGACCTGGGCGCTCTCCGCGGTGTTGATCGAGTGCGGGCGGCGGGTGGCCAGGTCGCCCCGGATCAGCCGGCCGAGGTCCTTCTTGCTGCCGATCAGCCGGCGGGCGAACGCGTTGACCGTGCCCAGGCCGACCGCGCTGCCCGCCCAGTCGCCCCGGGTCTCGTCGTCGTTGAGCTGCTCGACGATGTGGTCGACCAGGTCGGCGTACGACCCGAGGCGGACCCCGTCGATGCTCACCCCGCCGTCGGCGGGCTGGGCGTACCGGGCCAGGTGGGCGGCGACCGAGTGGACCACCATCGTGTACTGCTGGCGCTCGTCGTCGGCGTCGGCGAAGACGTAGGGCAGCAGCCGGTCGGCGCAGAACTCGCTCAGCGTCCAGTAGAAGCTGTCCACGCCGGTGAGCCGACTGCTCACGTCCGGCGTGCCGGAGGAGTCACCGACCCGGGGCGGCGCGTACACCCGCACGTCGGGGAAGGCGCCGGCGGCCAGCCCGAGCTTCGCGTACCCGGCCCGGGTGTCGTCGTCGAGCCGGGCGTTCGGGTGGTCGAGGAAGAGCAGATCCTCGCCCTTGACGTTGAAGATCAGCGCCTTGGCGTTGACCGCGTCGCCGCCGAGCACGCCCGAGCGGAAGACCGAGTAGAGCAGGAAGGTGGCGAAGCTGGTCTTGGTGGCCACCCCGGAGATGCCGGAGATGGAGACGTGCGCGCCCCGCGTGCCGTCGAGGAAGTCGGCGTTGAGGTAGACCGGCACGCCGTCGCGGCCCATGCCCATCGGGATGCGCCGCTCCATCCGGTCGAAGTGCAGCGCCCGGGCCCGGGCGTCGCCCTCGGCCCGGTGCACCACCGCACCCGGGGTGGGCGGCACGTAGAACTCGGGGTCGACCCGGGTGGTGGTGACCTCGGCCGCCTCCTGCACCTGCGCGGGGAGCGTGCCGTCGGCGATGGCGAAGACGTCGGAGTCGAACTGCGCGCCCTCGTGTCGGGCTCGCACCTGGGTGACCACGCCGGCGATGGTCACCGGCTCCCGGTCGGGCAGCTCGCGGCGGGTGACCACCACGTCGTCGAGCTGCAGGTAGCTGCCGGGGGCGACGGCGGTCCAGAAGGTGAGCGGGGTGGCGTCGGCGGTGCCGAGCACCCGGCCGACCCCGTCGCCGGGGCCGTCGAGCAGGTCGTCGGTCATCGGCAATCTCCGGTCGGCTGGTCGTCCCGTTCGCGGCGCACGAGGTGCATCCTGCCCGAGGGATGCGACAGGTTGCCACGCGACGCGGCGGACGCCACGGCCCGCGTCCGCCGAGCTTGCCCAGCGGGGTCGGATGGCCACGGACGGTACGCCTCTCCGTGCGATTCCCATCCCACCGGTGACTGATCCGCGAGATCCTCAGGAGGCCGGGGGAGCGGGGAGTGGACGTGACATCGACACGGCGCCGGGTGGTCGCGCTGCTCGTGCTCGCCGCGCTGCCGCCGATGCTCGAGGGCGGGCTGCTGATGGCGTTCGGCATCCGCGCCGCCCGGGGACTCACCCCGCAGGCCACCGCCGTCTGGCCCTACGACTCGTACCACGACCTGCGCTGGCTGCTGGTGTACCACGACTCGTGGGGCACCTTCCTGCTCGGGCTGGTGACGGTCACGGTGGCCCGCGGGCTGCTCTCCGCCGGGCTGACCGCGCTGGCGTGGCCGGCCGGCGCGGCGCGTCCCGCCTGGAATTGGCTGGTCCGGCGCAACCTGTCGGTGGCGGTGCTGGCCGCGCTGGTCATCTCGCCGTGGGCCGCGCTCTCGGTCGCCTTCTCCGCGGTGTCGCTCTCCTGGTACCTGTTCGCCTCGCTGGTCCCGATGCTAGTGCTCGCCCCCTTCCTGGCCCGGGCCGGCGTGGCCGCCGGCTGGTGGCGCGGGCTGCCCACGATCGAGCTGTTCGGCTGGTCGTCGCTGAACTTCCTGGTGCTGACCCTGGCCGGCGCGCTGATCTCCAGCGTCCCCGGCTGGTGGGCGGTCGGGGTGGCCGCGCTGACCGGGGTGGTCAACGGGCTGCTGTGGCGGCGGGCGGTGGCCGCCGCCGTGCTGCCGGCCCGGGTCCGGCTGCCCCGGCTCCCGGTCGCCCCGATCGCGATCGGGCTGGCCGTGGTGGGGGCGGTCTGGGCCGAGGCGCTGGTCGGGGTCGCCGGAGGTGGCCGGCACGGCCCGTGGATGCCCCCGATCCTCAGCGACCGGCTGTCCGACCGGGTGCCGTACGCGATCATCGTCCTCAGCGGGCACGATTCGCGCTGGGACGGCGAGCCGTCCGCCGATCCCCGGGTCGAGCGCTTCTCCTACCGCGGGCTGGATGCGCACGGCCGGCCGCTGCCGTACCCGCCGGAGGCGACCCACCGGTCGCTCGACTCCAGCAGCGCCCTGCTCGCCGCGCAGGTGGACGCGCTGCACCACCGCACCGGCCGACCGATCGCCCTGTTCGGCAACAGCGAGGGTTCCATGGTGGCGCGTACCTACCTGGAGCGGCTGCCCCGTGGCCCGGTCAGCGCCGTGGTGATGTTCAGCCCGTTGGTCCAGGCGGGGCGGACCTACTACCCGCCGCCGGGGCACGAGGGCTGGGGGGTCGCGGCGGGCTGGGAGCTGCGGGTGCTGTTCTGGCTCGCGAATCTCCCCCGGCCGGTCAAGGACCATCCCGACGAGCCGTTCGTCCGCTCGGTGCTGGTCGACGCGCCGTTCTATCGCAACCGGATCCTCTGCCCGGTGCCGGGGGTCCGGATGATCGCTTTCCTGCCCACGGTCAGCGCCGCCGAGGCGCCACCCGGTGAGTACAGCCGCATCCCGGTCTATCAGGAGCCGGCGTTCCACGGCGGCCTGATCGGGCGGCGGGCGGTGGAGGACCGGGTGGAGGCCTTCCTGGCCGGCGAGCCGGTGGCGCAGCCCCGCCGGGAGTACGCGCTGCTCCAGCAGTTGGGCGCCGCCTGGCAGGCACCCCCGCTGGTTCTCGCGCTCAACCCCCTGTGGTCGGCGACCCGGGAAGGGGATCCGGCGCTGACCGGCCGGGTCTGCGAGCCGCGCTGACCGCACCAGCCGCCGCCTGGTCGGCCGGCTCCGTCAACTGACCCGCTGAACCGCGGCCGGCGGTCTCCTCCGCCGCTGGCCCCGGTCCCGCCGCGTCGCCAGGGGCGCGGGCTCGCCCTCCCGGGTGTGCCCGCGCCCTTCGCCGTACCCGGCGGCGCCTACCCGCCTCGCCGATCCGGTGGCATCCGGCCGCCGTGGACCCCACCACATCGCCGACCCGGGGTCGATCAGGTCGGTCGGGTCAGGCGGCGGGGGCGGATCCGGCGGGCGGCGGGTGGCCCGGGTCGCGGGCGTAGCGCAGCATCAGCACCCCGTCCTCGGCGGCCAGCACGTGGCGCAGCGGCAGGTGGCGCGTGGTGCTGCCGGCCCCGGCGGTGATTCGGCCCGGGCCGGCCCCGGCGAGCAGCGGCGCGACGGTGAGGCAGAGTTCGTCGACCAGGTCGGCCGCGGTGAGCGCGCCGAACAGGTACGGGCCGCCCTCGCAGAGCAGTTGGCCGAGCCCCCGGCGGCGCAGCTCGGCCAGGCCGGCGGCGAGATCGACCTGCTCCTGGCCGCACCGCACCAGCTCCGCCACGTCGGTGAGCCCGGGTGGCGGCTCGGCGGCGGCCCGGGTGAGCACCAGCGGCCGGACCGGCGCGTCGGCGAAGGCCGCCTGGGCCGGGTCCAGGTCGAGCGAGCCGGAGACCACCACCAGGGTCGGATATTCGGCCAGGCCGTGCTCCCGGCGCCAGGCCCGGCGTGCCTGGTCGAGCCGGACCGCCCGGTAGCCCTCGTGGCGCAGCGTGCCGGCGGCCACCACCAGCCCGTCGCAGAGCATCCGCAGCAGCCCGAAGACCCGCTTGTCCGGCTCTCCGGAGAGCCCGGCCGAGAACCCGTCGAGCGAAACCGCCCCGTCGGCGCTGGCCACGAAGTTCACCCGCAGGTGGGGCCGGGCGGCGCGGCCGTAGAGGGCGGCCAGTTCCGGGTCGGTCAGCGGCCCGGTCGCGGGTGCCGGCCAGACCCGCGAAATCGGCATCCCGTCGGTCATTCGCCGGCCGGACCGGTGACCGGAGGGGTGGGTTCGGGGGTACGGTGCTGGCAGTCGCACCACTTCCGGCCAGGACAGTCGTCGTGCCGCCGCTCCCGGCACGCTCGGCAGATCATGCTGGCAGCCTATGTCGGGGAAGGATGGGACAGCATGCCGCGTCAGATCTTCCAGCTGAAGGTCTCCCTCGCCGGGGTCCGGCCGACGGTGTGGCGGCGGGTGCGGGTTCCCGGTGGTTACACCCTGGACCGGCTGCACCGGGTGGTGCAGCACGCGATGGGCTGGCGCGACTGCCACCTGCACTCGTTCGAGATCGACGGCTGCCAGTACGGCGAACCCGACCCGGACGGCGATCTGGCGTTCCGCGACGAGTTGGACGTCCGGTTGGACGAGGTGTTGGGCAAGGGCGGCCGGTTCCGCTACACCTACGACTTCGGCGACTGGTGGGAGCACGACCTGGTGGTGGAGGACTCCTGCACCGCCGACCCGGACGAGCGCTACCCGTCCTGCCTGGAGGGGGAGCGCGCCTGCCCGCCGGAGAACGTGGGCGGCCCGTCCGGGTACGCCGTCCTGCTGGCCGCACTGGCCGACCCGGCCCACCCCGAGCACGAGGCGATGCGGGACTGGGTCGCCGACGGGTTCGACCCGGACTCGTTCGACGCCGCCCGGGCCACCACCCTGCTGCGCCGCTTCTGCTGACCCGCTGGCCGCGCGGCGGCCAGGGGCCGGTCTCGGTTTGCCGCACCCTCGACCGGCTCGGTGGAACCGTCGCCCGGTAACAATCTGGGAACGCTCCCACAGCGCTGTTGACACCCCTCGAAGCGCATCGGCAAGCTCATGGGAGCGCTCCCGACGGCGTGTTCCAAGCCACATCGCCCGTCGCGGTGGCGTCCCGGAAACCGGAACAACCCCACCACCTGACCCGCCGTGCCGACGGGCGGCGCGGGTCAACAACCACCACACGAGTTACCACCTGAGAGGGGTCAGGGATGAGCGTCATCAGGCGCCGGCTCCGAACTGTCGCGGTTGCCGCGCTCGCCGCGGGCGTGGCTCTCGGCAGCACGGCGTGCAGCAAGAAGAGCGAGGACGAGGGGTCGGCCGGCGGGGGCGGCCAGGTCAAGCTGGTCCTGCAGACTTTCCAGAACTTCGGCTATGACCAGGCCATCAAGGACTTTGAGGCGGCCAACCCGAACATCAAGGTCGAGCACCAGAAGATGGGCGAGCTGCGCGACTTCCAGCCGAAGCTGGTGCAGTGGCTCGCCGCGGGCAGTGGCGCCGGCGACGTGGTCGGTCTCGAGGAGGGCGTCCTGCTCGGGTACGTCCAGAACCACGACAAGTTCGCCAACCTGCTCGACCTGGGCGCTGGTGAGCTGAAGGCCAACTTCCCCGAGTGGAAGTGGAACAACGCCCTGACGCCGGACGGGAAGAAGCTGATCGGCCTCGGCACCGACGTCGGCGGCCTGGCCATGTGCTATCGCAAGGACCTGTTCCAGCAGGCCGGCCTGCCCACGGACCGGGACGCGGTCGCCAAGCGGATCAGCACCTGGCCGGACTACATCGCGCTGGGCAAGGAGTTCAAGGCCAGCGGCAAGGTCAAGGCGGCCTGGCTGGACAGCGCGACCAGCCTGATGCAGCCGTACGTCATGCAGAACTCGGAGACCTTCTTCTTCGACAGGGACAACAAGTTCATCGGCGACACCAACCCGGTGATCAAGCAGACCTGGGACCTGGGCCTGCAGATGGCCGCCGACGGGCTGACCGCCAAGGCGCAGCGGTGGAGCGCCGACTGGGACGCCGCTTTCAAGAATTCCGCGTTCGCCACCCTCCCCTGCCCGGCCTGGATGACCGAGGGCGTCATCGCCCAGCGCTCGGGCCCGGCGAACGCCGGCAAGTGGGACATCGCCACGATCCCCGGCGGTGGCGGTAACTGGGGTGGTTCCTACCTCGCCATCCCGGCCCAGACCAAGCACCCGAAGGAGGCGTACCTGCTGGCCAAGTACCTGACCAGCAAGGAGGGGCACCTCGCGGCGTTCAAGGAGGCGGGCGCCATGCCGTCCGACATCGCCGGCCTCGAGGACCCGGCGTTCAAGGACAAGACGAGCGACTACTTCAGCGGCGCGCCCACCGGCCAGATCTTCGGTGCGAGCGTCAAGAACATGAAGCCGATCTTCCTCGGCGCCAAGCACCAGCAGATCTGGGAGACCATCGTCGAGCCGCAGATGCAGGCGGCTGAGCGCGGCCAGCTCAGTTCGGAAGCCGCCTGGAAGAAGGCGATGGACGAGGCCAGGAAGGCGGCCAGCTGAGTCGCCGGTGACCCGCCGAGCCCGCAGGCGTCCAGGGCCCGCGGACCGGTGGCGGCGCCCACACCCGGCCCGGGTGTGGGCGCCGCCGCGAGGTCACCAACGCCCAACTCCCCGGAAGGGACCCGCAATGCGTTCCACTGTCGGCGCGGTGCCACCGTCGCATGCCGCCTCGCCACCCCCGCCCGCCCCGCCGCGCCGGCGCCGGTCGTACCGGCTCGGCCGTTGGGACATCACCTACTCGCCGTACCTCTACATCGCCCCGTTCTTCGTGCTCTTCGGGATCTTCGGCCTCTTCCCGGTCCTCTACACCGCCTACGTCTCGCTCTTCGACTACGAGTTGCTCAGCGGCACCAAGGAGTTCGCGGGGCTGGAGAACTACCGGGAGCTGATGGCGGACGCCCAGTTCTGGAACGCGGCCTACAACACCATCGGGATCTTCATCCTCAGCACCGTGCCGCAGCTCATCGTGGCGTTGATCATCGCCAACCTGCTGAACCGGCAGATGCGGGCCCGCACGCTGCTGCGGATGGGCATTCTCATCCCCAACATCACCTCGGTGGCCGCGGTCGGGATCATCTTCGCGCTGATCTTCGCGGACCGGTACGGCCTGATCAACTGGCTGCTCGGCACCGTGGGCGTCGATCCGATCGCCTGGCGGGACAACCGCTACGCCTCCTGGTTCGCGGTCGCCTTCATGGTCGACTGGCGGTGGACCGGCTACAACGCGCTGATCTACCTCGGCGCCATGCAGGCCATCCCGAAGGACCTGTACGAGTCGGCCGCGTTGGACGGTGCCTCGGCCTGGCGGCAGTTCTGGGCGATCACCGTGCCGCTGATTCGGCCGACGATCCTCTTCACGGTCATCATCTCCACCATCGGTGGCTTCCAGATCTTCACCGAGCCCCTGATGTACGGGTTCGGTCTGGTCCGCGGTGGCGCCGACCACCAGTTTCAGACCCTGGCCATGTACATCTACGAGCGGACCTTCACCGGCAACGCCGAGTACGGGTACGGCTCGGCGATGTCCTGGTTGCTCTTCATGATGATCATCATCTTCGCGCTGATCAACTTTGCGCTCGTACGCCGGTCGGTGAAGGGGGAGCAGAAGTGACCACCGCGCAGACCCTTCCCCGGGCGGTGGCCCCACCACCGCCGGCCCCGCGACGCCGCCGGCGCACCCCCGGCGTACAGCTCTGGCAGGCCAGCCCGCTGACCTACCTCGCGCTGATCATCGGCTGCGTGTTGTCGATCTTTCCGATCATCTGGTCGTTCATCATCGCCTCCCGGGACAACGGTGCGGTCTACGAGATGCCGCCGAGCCCCGGCGACCAGTTGTTCACCAACATCGACCGGATGCTCGCCAACGAGGACGCTTCGTTCGTTTACGGTCTGGTCAACTCGGCCGTCGTGTCGAGCGTGGTCACCATCTCGGTGATCTTCTTCTCCAGCCTGGCCGGCTTCGCCTTCGCGAAGCTCAGGTTCCGGGGCAGCAACGCGCTGCTGCTGGTCATCATCCTGACCATGATGGTGCCGACCCAACTCGGCGTCATCCCGCTCTACCTGATGATGGTGGATCTCGGGTGGACGGGCACCCTGCAGGCGGTCATCGTGCCGTTCCTGGTGCAGGGCTTCGGGGTGTTCATGATGCGCCAGTACGCGATGTCCGCGATCAGCGATGAGCTGATCGAGGCGGCCCGACTCGACGGCTGCTCCACCTGGCGGATCTACTGGAACGTGGTGCTGCCCGCGCTGCGGCCGGCGGCGGCGGTGCTCGGCCTGCTGACCTTCATGCAGACCTGGAACGAGTTCCTCTGGCCGTTCATCGTGCTCACCCCGGACACCCCGACGGTGCAATACTCCCTGAAGATCCTCTCGTCCGGGCCGTACCAGACGGACTACGTGGCCCTGTTCGCCGGCACCGCGCTGGCGACCCTGCCGCTGTTGGTCGTGTTCATCATCTTCGGCCGCCAGATCATCGGCGGAATCATGGAAGGCGCCGTCAAGTCGTGAGCAACCCAGCCAGCCCACCCGCCGTCGAGGTCCTCGACCAGGGTCCGGAACGCACCTTCCCGCCCGGCTTCCTGTGGGGTGCGGCGACCGCGGCGTACCAGATCGAGGGGGCGGCGGCCGAGGGCGGCCGGACCCCGTCGATCTGGGACACCTTCAGCCACACCGAGGGCCGGACGGTGGCCGGGCACACCGGTGACGTGGCCTGCGACCACTACCACCGGATGCCCGCGGACGTACGGCTGATGGCCGACCTGGGCCTGAAGTCGTACCGGTTCTCGATCTCCTGGCCGCGGGTCCAGCCGGGCGGCGCCGGGCCGGCCAACCAGGCGGGACTGGACTTCTACCGGCGGCTGGTCGACGAGTTGCTGGCCCACGGCATCGAGCCGTGGCTCACCCTCTACCACTGGGACCTGCCCCAGCCACTGGAGGACGCCGGCGGCTGGCCGGCCCGCGACACCGCCGGCCGGTTCGCCGACTACACCCGGCTCGTCGCCGACGCGCTCGGCGACCGGGTGCGATACTTCACCACCCTCAACGAGCCGTGGTGCTCGGCGTTCCTCGGCTACGGCTCCGGCGTGCACGCGCCCGGCCGCTCGGACGGGGCGGACGCGGTCCGGGCCGGGCACCACCTCATGCTCGGGCACGGGCTGGCCGTCCAGGCGGTGCGGGCGGCCCGGCCGGAGGCGCAACTCGGCATCACGCTCAACCTCTACCCGGTGACCCCGGCCACCGACTCGCCCGCGGACGCCGACGCCGCCCGCCGCATCGACGGGCTGGCCAACCGGTTCTTCCTCGACCCGGTGCTGCGCGGGGCGTACCCGGCGGACCTGCAGGCCGACCTGCGCCAGGTCACCGACTTCGGGCACGTGCGCGACGGCGACCTGGGGATCATCTCGGCGCCGCTGGACATGGTGGGCGTCAACTACTACAGCCGGTACGTGGTCGCCGCACCGGTCCCCGGGGACGGGGCGGAGGCCTACTGGCGGGCGCCGTCCTGTTGGCCCGGCAGTGCGGACGTCCGGTTCGTCACCCGGGGGGTGCCGGTGACCGACATGGACTGGGAGATCGACGCCCCGGGCCTGGTGGAGACCCTGGAACGCGTCCACCGGGACTACACCGACCTGCCGCTGTACGTCACCGAGAACGGCTCCGCGTTCGTCGACGCGGTGATCGACGGCCGGGTGGACGACCCGGACCGGCTGGCGTACTTCGACGCGCACCTGCGCGCCGCGCACGACGCGATCGGCGCCGGGGTGCCGCTGAAGGGGTATTTCGCCTGGTCGCTGCTGGACAACTTCGAGTGGGCCTGGGGCTACACCAAGCGCTTCGGGATGGTGTACGTCGACTACGACAGCCAGGCCCGGATCCCCAAGTCCAGCGCCAGGTGGTACGCCGAGGTGATCCGACGTAACGGCCTGGCCGCACAATAGGGCGGAAGGCCAGCCAGTAACGGGCGGCCCGGCACCGACGCCCAAGCAGGTGCCGGATCCGTCCGACGTCGGAGGTGCAGACGATGACAACGCAGCGCACGCGGTCGCTCGGGCGCCCGACCCTGGACGCGGTCGCCGCGCGCGCCGGCGTGGGGCGCGGCACGGTCTCTCGCGTGGTCAACGGCTCGCCCCAGGTCAGCCCCGAGGCCCGGGCCGCCGTCCAGGCGGCGATCGCCGAGCTGGGGTACGTGCCCAACCGCGCCGCCCGGGCGCTGGTGACCCAGCGGACCGACTCGGTGGCGCTGGTGGTCTCCGAGTCGGGGGAGCGGGTCTTCACCGAGCCGTTCTTCGCCGGCATCGTCCGGGGCGTCAGCTCCGCGCTGCTGGAGACCCCGATGCAGCTCTGGCTGGCCATGGCGCAGTCCCAGATCGAGCGGGAACGGGTCGAGCACCACCTGACCAACCAGCACGTGGACGGCGTGCTGCTGCTCTCCCTGCACGACGCCGACCCGCTGCCCACCCTGCTGGAGGAGCGCGGCCTGCCCACCGTGCTCGGCGGCCGGCCGGCCCGGATGCTGCACCCGAACGCCCAGCCGGCCTGGTTCGTCGACGTGGACAACGTCGGCGGTGCCCGGCAGGCGGTGGAGCACCTGTTCGAACGAGGGCGGCGGCGGGTCGCCACCATCGCCGGCCCCCAGGACATGGGTGCCGGCCTGGCCCGGCTGACCGGCTACCGGGAGGCCGTCCAGGCCGCCGGCGGCGCGGTGAACCCGGACCTGATCGCGTACGGCGACTTCAGCGAGGGCAGTGGCACGGCCTGCATGCGCCGGCTGCTGGAGGTCTGCCCGGACCTGGACGCGGTTTTCGTCGCCTCCGACCTGATGGCCTTCGGCGCCCTGCGAGCGCTCCGCGAGGCCGGCCGCCGGGTGCCCGAGGACGTGGCGGTGATCGGCTTCGACGACGCCCCGATCGCCCGGCAGGCCGAGCCGCCGCTGACCACGGTCTTCCAGCCGGTGGAGGAGATGGGCCGGCAGATGGCCCGCCTGCTGGTCTCCCGCATCCGCGGCGAGGAGGTGTCCCCGCACGTCCTCCTCGACACCAAGCTCATCCACCGCGCCTCCGCCTGACCGCCTCGACCGGGCCGCGCGCCCCCGGCGCGTTGACCATGAGGTTAGCGGTGCGGATCGCCCGATTCGTCCCGGCCAAGCTCATGATCAACCCGGCGGTCGGCGGGGGTGGAGTCAGGAGTGGCGGCGGAGTTCGCGTTTGGCCAGGGAGGCCTTGTGGACCTCGTCGGGGCCGTCGGCCAGGCGGAGGGTGCGGGCCTGCGCCCACAGTGCGGCGAGCGGGGTGTCCTGGCTGACGCCGGCCCCGCCGTACGCCTGGACGGCCTTGTCGATCACCCACTCGGCCATCGCCGGCGTGGCGATCTTGATGGCCTGGATCTCGGTGTGCGCGCCCTTGTTGCCGACGGTGTCCATCAGCCAGGCGGTCTTGAGCACCAGCAGCCGGGCCTGCTCGATGCGCACCCGGGACTCGGCGATCCACTCCCGGACCACGCCCTGCTCGGCTAGGGGTCGGCCGAACGCGACCCGGTCCAGCGCCCGCCGGCAGAGCAACTCCAGGGCCCGCTCGGCCATCCCGATCAGCCGCATGCAGTGGTGGATCCGCCCCGGGCCGAGCCGGGCCTGGGCGATGGCGAAGCCGTCGCCCTCGGCGCCGACCAGGTTCTTTGCCGGCACCCGTACGTCGGAGAAGTCGATCTCGGCGTGGCCGCCGTGCGGGGCGTCGGAGTAGCCGAACACCGTCATGCCCCGGCGTACGGTCACGCCCGGGGTGTCCCGGGGGACCAGGATCATGCTCTGCTGGCGGTGCCGCTCGGCGCCCGGGTCGGTCTTCCCCATCACGATGAGGATCTCGCAGCGCGGGTCCATCGCCCCGGACGACCACCACTTGCGACCGTTGATGACAAAGGTGTCGCCGTCCCGGGTGATCCGGGTGGCGATGTTGGTGGCGTCGGAGGAGGCCACCTCCGGCTCGGTCATGCAGAACGCGGAGCGGATCTCCCCCGCCAGCAGGGGCTTCAGCCAGCGGTCCCGCTGCGCCGCGGAGCCGAACTCGGCGAGCAGCTCCATGTTGCCGGTGTCCGGGGCGGCGCAGTTCAGCGCCTCCGGGGCCAGGTGCGGGCTGCGCCCGGTCAGCTCGGCGAGCGGGGCGTACTGGAGGTTGGTCAGGCCGGCGCCGTACCGGGAATCGGGGAGGAAGAGGTTCCACAGGCCCCGCGAACGGGCCTCGGCCTTCAGCTCGGCCATGATTGGCGGGCGCGCCCACGGGTCGCCGGCGGCGGCGACCTGCTCGGCGTGCACCGGCTCGGCCGGGTACACGCACTCGGTGAGGAAGGCTGCCAGCCGGTCGCGCAGCTCGACCGTACGGGCGTCGTAAGCGAAGTCCATCATTTGCCCCTGACCGCGTGCAGACCGTGCTCGACCAGCGGCGCCACCAGCTCGCCGATCCGGTCGAAGCCGCTGCCGAGCGTCTGCCCGAGGGTGTGCCGGTAGTGGATTCCCTCGCAGATCACTGCGAGCTTGAAGCAGCCGAGCGCCACGTGCCAGTGCAGCGGGCCGACGTCGACGTCGCCGCGGCCGGCGTACCGGTCGATCAGCTCGGCTCCGGTGGGGAAGCCGGCACGCGGGCCGAGGCCGTCGGCGACCGGGTTGCCGTCGGCGGCGTCGCTGTCGCCGAGCACGTCCCAGTAGGTCAGCAGCAGCCCCAGGTCGGCCAGCGGGTCGCCGAGGGTGGCCATCTCCCAGTCGAGCACCGCCCGGACGGCGACCGGGTCGACCGCGGCGAGGAGATTGTCCAGCCGGTAGTCGCCGTGCACGATCCGGCCGGCGTTCGCGCCCTCCGGCACGCTGCCGGCGAGCGCGTCGCGCAGTTCGTCGATGGCGGGCAGCGGGCGGCTGCGGGACCGGTCGAGCTGGCCGGCCCAGCGGCGTACCTGCCGGGCCAGGTAGCCGTCGGGGCGGCCGAAGTCGGCCAACCCGACCGCGGCCGGCTCGACCGTGTGCAGCGCGGCGAGGGTGTCCATCATCGCCATGGCCAGGTCGCGCCGCTGCCCGGCGGTGAGCGGGTCGGTCTGTGACCGGCTCCGGTAGACCTCGCCGTCGACCTTCTCCATCAGGTAGAACGGCGCGCCGATCACCGTGTCGTCGGGGCAGAGCAGCAGCACGGCGGGGACCGGCACCTCGGTGGGGGCGAGCGCGGCGATCACCCGGTGCTCCCGGGCCATGTCGTGCGCGGTGGCCAGCACGTGCCCGAGCGGCGGGCGGCGCAGCACCAACTCCCGACCGCCGCCGCGCAGCAGGTAGGTCAGGTTGGACTTGCCCCCGGCGATCAGCCGCGCGGTCAGCGGCCCGGCCACCAGCTCGGGCCGGTGCGCCGCCAGGTACGCGGCGAGTCGTTCGAGGTCGAGGCCACCGGGGGCCGAACCGGTCGAGGGTGCGTCGACGGCCGGATCGGTCATCCGATTAGTTGATGGCAGCTCAGCTTTCTTGTCAAGGTCGGATTTTCCCGGCGGGACATGGCGCTGCAACCGGGGCGAAATGGTCAACCGGCAGGCTGGAGCCCAGCCTGCCGGCCGTCTCGGCCGGCCCGCCGAGCGGAGGGATCAGACATGCTGCTGAGAGTTCGGGTGACCCTGCCGGACCGGCCCGGCACGCTCGGCCAGGTGGCCCGCACACTCGGCGTGTCCGGGGCCGACATCGTGCAGGTGGTGGTGCTGGAACGACTCGGCGGCCGGGCGGTGGACGACTTCACCGTGGTGTGGCCGGGCGCGGCGCGGGTCGAACGCCTCCTGGCCGGGCTGGCCGCCATCCCCGGCGTGCAGGTGGACGGGGTGTGGCGGGCGATCGGCGCGCCGACCACCAGCGGCCAGGACGCTGAGCTGCTCGCCCAGATCGCGGCGAACCCGACCGACGGGATCGCCACCCTGGTCGACGCGGTGCCGGGGCTGCTCGCCGCGGACTGGGCGGTGGCCGCGGTCGTACCGCTGGACTGGGCCTCCCGCGGCGGCGCGGGTGAGGCCACCGTCGGGCACGCGAGCTGGCGGACGCCGACCCCGCCCCGGCTGCCGGAGGTGACCCCGCTGCGGGCCCGGGCGATGGCCGGCCCGGACGGCCGGCACCACGCGGTCGCCCCGTTCGGGCGCGCCGGCCTGGTGCTGGTGGTGGCGCGGGACCACACCGAGCCGCTCACCGCCCCGGCGTTCCACGCCACCGAGGTGGACCGGCTCGCCCAACTGGTCCGCGCCAGCGCGGTGATCCTCGGCGACCGGCTCGATCTGGTCGGCGCGCCGTCGGTGACCAGCGTCACGTGACGGGTGCCCGCCGCGTCACCGCCGGGCAACGGACCCGCAACAGCGGCGCGGCAGGGTCTGGTGGTGGGGAAAGGAGCAGACATGGCGCTGTGGCGGATCCGAGCCACCGTCGAGGACCGGCCGGGATACCTGTCGGTGCTCACGGCGAGCCTCGCGTTGCGCGGGGTCAACATCCTCACTGTGCAGGTGCACACCACCGAGGTGGGCGCGGTCGACGACTTCCTGGTCGACGCGCCCGACCAGCTCACCGAGGCCGACCTGCGGGCCGCCGTCGAGCGGGGACGCGGCCGGGACTGCTGGGTGGCGCGCAGCGAGGCGCGCGGCCTGGCCGACCAGCCCACCCGGGTGCTCGGCCTGGCGACCCGGCTGGTCCGGGACCCGGAGGCGGCCGGCGAGGCGCTGCGTGCCCTGCTCGGCGCCGACTCGGTGGCCTGGCGGCCGACGCCGGCCGGCCCGCCCGGCGGGGTGGGCGCGACGACGATGCTGCTGGCCGACCCGCCGGGCGGGTCGTACGAGCTGCGCCGCCGGGAGCCGAGCTTCACCCCGGCCGAGTACGCCCGGGCCCAGGCGCTGGTGGAGCTCGCCGCCACGGTCGCCCGGCGCGACGCCGACCGGGTGACCCTGGTGCTGCCCGACTCGGCCGAGGTGCTGGTCCGGCCGGCCACCACGGACGACCTGCCGGGGGTGCTGGAGCTGCACGAGACCTGCTCGGCGCGGAGCCGGCAGCGGCGTTACCTGAGCGCCGCCCTGCCGTCACCGGCCCGGTTGCGGCGGCTGCTGGAGCCGGCCCGTGGGCTCACCCTGGTCGCCACGGCCGACTCCGACGGGGAGGCGGAGCCGGTCGTGGCGCTGGCCAACCTGCTCGGCGAGGGCGACGAGGCGGAGGTGGCGCTGCTGGTCCGGGACGACTGGCAGCGGCGCGGCCTGGGCTCGGCCCTGCTGCGGCGGCTGCTCGGGCACGCCGAGCGGGTCGGCTACGCCGCCGTGCTGCTGCACGTGCACGCCGCGAACACCCCGATGCTGCGCGCCGTACGCCGGCTGGACCGGCAGACCTCGGTGGACCGGGACGGCAGCGTGCTGACCGTGACGGTGCCGCTGCGGGCGCGCCGGGCCGACGTGACCCGGCCGGCCGACGCGGCCGTACGACGGTCGCCCTGACTGGACGGTCACCCGCCGCGCCGGGTGCCGCAACGGCGCGGTACGTCGACGTCGGGCGGGTGACCGGTACCGGCGCCGACCCGGCGCCACCTGGCCGACCTCCGGTGCGGGGGACGGTGACCCGGGCAGGGCCCCCGGTGCGGGGGCCCTGCCCGGGTCGTCAGGTCGTCGGGTAGCTGCTGTAGTCGGGGAAGTTGCCGTAGAGCCGGCCGTCGCCGCCCACGGTGACCGCCTGTACGAGCAGGTCGCCGCCGACGAACGCGCCCTTCCAGGACGCGCCCCGGCCGCCGAACGGCTCCTCCCGGTCACCGCGTGAGCGGGGCTTGTTGATGCCCACCTTGAACGCCTGCAGGTCGACGGCGAGCTTGCCGGCCAGCTCCTCGTCGTCGCAGGCGAGGGAGGCGACCAGCGCGCCGTTGGAGGCGTTCATCTGCGCCAGCAGCTCGTCGGTGGTGTCCACCACGACGATGGTGTCGACCGGGCCGAACGGCTCGGCGTGCATCAGCCGGGACCGCCCCGGTGGGGCGAGCAGCACGGCCGGCGCCACGTACGCGGAGGTGTCCTGCCCGTCGAGGAAGGGTGCCCCGTCGAGCTTGCCCCGGTGCAGCGGCACAGCGCCGCCGCGTACCGCCTCGTCGACCTTGCGGCGCAGCTCCTCCGCCTTGGCGGCGCTGATCAGCGGGCCGAAGTCCAGCTCGGGCAGCGGGTCGCCGGCCGACCAGTCGGCGCCGACGGCGAGCGGGTGCCCGAAGCGTACGGAGCGGACGACCGGCAGGTACATGTCGAGGAACTCGTCGACCAGGTCCCGCTGGACCACGAACCGCGGGTACGCGGTGCAGCGCTGCTTGCCGTACTCGAAGCCCTTCTTCAGGTGCGCGGCGAGCAGGTCCCACTGGGAGAAGTTCCAGATGCCCCAGGCGTTGAGGCCCTCCTGCTCGATGAAGTGCCGCTTGTCGGAGTCCAGCAGCGCCGCGGCCACCTTGCCGCCGTTGGACCGGCCGCCGACGAACGCCACCGCGCCGATCTCCGGGGCGCGCACCAGGACCTCGGAGAGTTCCTCGCCGCTGCCGGAGACCAGGGTGGCGGGCAGCCCGGCGCGGCGCATCAGGGCGTGCGCCACGGTGAGGCAGACCGCGCCGCCCTGGGACGGGGTCTTGGCGATCACCGCGTTGCCGGCGAGCAGCTGCACCAGTTCGGCGTGCACCAGCACGCTCATCGGGTAGTTCCAGGAGGCGATGTTGCTGACCGGGCCGGGCAGCGGTTCGCGGCCGTCGGCGAGCATCCGGTCGATCTCCTGCACGTACCAGCGCACGCCGTCCAGGGCGCGGTCGACGTCGGCGCAGGCCAGCCGCCACGGCTTGCCGATCTCCCAGACCAGCAGCATGGCGAGCAGGTCACGGTGGGCGGTGAGCGCGTCGAGGGCCTCGGTGACCCGAGCCTTGCGGTCGGCGAGCGGGGTCCGCGCCCAGTCCCGGTGGGCGGTGGCGGCGTGCGCGACGGCCCGGCGCGCCGCGTCGGCGTCGAGCCGGGCCAGGTTCACCAGGACGGTGTTGTCGACGGGGGTGCGCACCGGGGTCGGCGCGCCGACCGGCTGCCATCCGCCTTCGATCAGGTTGTGCAGGGTGGCGGTGCCGTCCGGTGTGGTGCCGAAGGCTTCCGGCGCGGCAGCCACCGCGCGGGCGAGGGTGTCGGACCAGGAGGTGCCGTCGGCGAGTCTGAGAGCCATCGCGATCTCCTCAGGGTTGTCCAGGGAGCGGCGGCGTCGATGGCACCGCTGGTGAGGCGTACTGTCCCGCGCGGTCGAGCGCGCGGGCAACCGTACGCTCGTATGCCAGGACGCCGGATCCACCGGTTGGCGCCGGCTGCGGTCGTCCCGCACTGGCGTCCACCTGGAAATACGTGGAGATTCTATCGATGCTGACCGATTATGTGATCCACGTCGGGTGGTTGGTGGCCGGGGTCGTCCGTCAATGCCCGCCAGGGTTCAGCCGCGCAGTGCCGCGATCGCCTCGGCCGTCGTGCAGACCGTGCCGAGCCGGCGGAAGACGTAGTCGACCGCGAACTCGTGCGCGTATTCGTCCAACCCGGACATCGCGTCGTGCGGCAGCACCACCCGGTAGCCGATCTCGTCGCCGATCCGGGCGGTCTGCTCGACGCCGAAGTTGGTGACCAGCCCGCCGATCACCAGGGTGTCCACCCCTCGGGCGCGCAGCGTGGCGTCCAGGCCGGTCTCGTGGAAGGCGCCCCAGCTGTGCTTGACCACCAGCACGTCGTCGTCGCGCGGCGCCGCCTCGGGAAGCAGTTCGCTTCCCGCAGGCTGCGGGTCGGCGCCGGGCCGGTCGACGCGGACCACCACGACGGTGGCGCCGGCGGCGCGGCCCGCCTCGGCGAGCGCGACGCACCGGTCGACGACCTCGGGGCCGGTGTGCGGGGCGGTGGGCAGGTCCACGATGCGACGCTGCAGGTCGATCAGGACGACGGCGGTGCGGTGGGGGTTCAGAGCATCCACTTCAAGATCGTATCCAGCGCCTGTCGTTTCGTGGTTCCGCCGGTCCGGTCAGTCCCCACAATGACGGAAACCGGCCGCCGGAAGGTCCGACGGCCGGTTCCCAGGTAGCGCGAAGGTCAGCTGGTGAAGGTGACCTTGTCCCGGCGACGACGCATGGTCATCAGCACGACGCCGCCACCGATGAGTAGAACGCCGGTGAGCGCGATGCTGGTCGCGGCCACGCCGGTGAGCGGCAGACCACCCTCGCTGCCACCGCCGGCACCGCCACCCACCGAGGTGCTCGGCGACGGGGTCTCCGAGGGAGCACCCGACTCACCCGGCGGGGTCGGGGTCGGGGTCTCCTCGACCGGCGGGGTCGGGGTGGGGGTTTCCTCGACCGGCGGGGTGGGGGTGGGGGTTTCCTCGACCGGCGGCGTGGTGGGGGGCGGCGTCTCGCCACCGGTGCCGGTGCCGGCGCAGGTGTGGGTCAGGTTGAACTTGTCCTGCGGTACCTGCCCGTGGATGGTCGACTCGCCGCTCTCCAGCTTCCAGCCGGTCGGCGTGGCGAACCAGACCTTCTTGGCGCCGTTGTCGGTCGTGAAGTGACCGTCGGCGAGCGTCTTGAAGGTGTCGGCGGTGCCGTTGTTGTCGGTGTCCCAGCCGATGTTCACCGCGTCGACGCTCTCGACGCCGTTGCCGGGCCAGATGAAGACCCAGATGTCCTCGCCGGCTACCTGCTGCTCCGCGCCGGCGCACTTGCCGAAGCCCTGGTTGAAGCCCCCGGCTGAGGCCAGGATGTGCTGGCCGGCCTGACGCAGGGTGGGGTTGGTGACGGTGGCCGACGCCCAAGCCGGGGTGGCCAGTGCGAGGCAGGCCGCGGCCGCGGACGCGGTCACAGCCGCGCGCGCCACGTGCCGACGCTGTGGCATGAGGAATCCTCCGAGATGGGGAGAGGTGACGGCACATGATCGCACGCCGGCCCCGCACCGGTGACATCGGACGTTCGGCTTGAGCTGCAGGAACACTTCGGGTGCGTGTCGAGGTAACGCGGATCGAGGCTCCGGTGCAGAACCAGCCACCGATCTCGGCCACCTGCCGTTCGTGTTCGAGCGGTAAGCGCCCGAGATTCGGGGCAACCTGGGGTACGTGTTGCTGACGGTGGGGCACGGGGCGGCCGATCGGGAGCGGTTGGGGGAACTGCTGACCGGCGCGGGGATCGCCCTCGTGGTGGACGTACGGCGGTATCCGGCCAGCCGGACCAACCCGGACGTCCGACGGGAGGCGCTCGAGCGCTGGCTGCCGGAGCGGGGCATCGCCTACCGCTGGGAGCCCCGCCTCGGCGGTCGCCGGCACGTGCGCGCCGGGGAACCGGAGCCGGACACCTGGTGGACGGTCGCCGCGTTCCGGGCGTACGCCGCCTACACCCGGACGCCGGAGTTCGACGCGGCGCTGGACGAGGTGCTGGCCGACGCGGCCCGGCGGACCACGGCGGTGATGTGCAGCGAGAGCGTCTGGTGGCGCTGCCACCGGCGGCTCATCGCCGACGTGGCGGCATTCGGGCGGGGGGTGCCGGTGCGGCACCTCATGCCGGACGGCCGGCTCAGTCCGCACCGCCCCGCGGCGGGTGCCCGCCGCCTACCCGACGGCCACCTGGTCTGGGACGGCTGACTCAGTCGGGCAGTTCGTGGGCGAGGAGGTCCATGAGGAGTCCGTCGTGCCAGCGCCCGTCCGCGCCGCGCTCGTACCGCCGCATGATGCCCACCGGGCGGAAGCCCACCTTCGCGTACGCGCGGATCGCCGCCGTGTTCGCCGCCGCCGGGTCGATGGTGAACCGGTGATGGCCGTACTCGTCGACCAGGTGCCGGGTCAGGGTGCGGATGGCGTCCCCGCCGAGGCCGGCGCCGCGTACCGCCGGGTCGAGGAAGATGTCCAGGCTGGCGTGGCGGTAGTCGGGGTCCGTCTCGGCGTACCACTGGATGGCGCCGACCACCCGGCCGTCGTGCTCGATGGCGTACACGGTCAGGTCGTCGTCGGCCAGGTCGGCGCGGACCGCCTCGGCGAGGTCGTCGCCACCGCGCCACCAGCGCCTCACCTCGGGGGTGGCGCGGATCGCGGCGAGGGCGGGCACGTCGGCGTCCGTCGCCGGTCGTAACGTCACCGCCCGCCCCTGCAGCACGTCAGCCCCTGCTCTCGCCGTGCTCGACGCAGACCGCCGACCAGCCGGTCGGCACGACCTGCACCTTCATCCGGCGGCGGCAGTGGGCGCAGTAGCGCGGCGGCTCCAGCTCGCGCGCCGCCTGGCAGGCCGCGTGCGCGCCGGCGTCGGCCGGCTCACCACAGCGGTCGCACCAGCGCCGCGCCGTCGCGGGCTCGACAAGCTCGGTCACGTCGTCCTCACCTGGTGGGTCTCTACAGGGTCGCCGACAGCGCCTTGACCGGCATCTTCAGCTCGTCCAGCAGCTTCAGGTCGTCGGTCGCCGACCGGCCCAGCGTGGTCAGGTAGTTGCCGACGATGACGGCGTTGATGCCGCCGAGCAGGCCGTCCCGGGTGCCCAGGTCGCCGAGGGTGAGCTCCCGGCCGCCCGCGTACCGGAGGATGGTGCGCGGCATGGCCAGCCGGAACGCGGCGATGGCCCGCAGCGCGTCCTTGCCCTCCACCACCGGACGGTCGCCGAGCGGGGTGCCGGGGCGGGGGTTGAGGAAGTTGAGCGGGACTTCGTGCGGGTCCAGCTCGGCGAGCTGCGCGGCGAACTCGGCCCGCTGCTCCACCGACTCGCCGAGGCCGAGGATGCCGCCGCAGCAGACCTCCATGCCGGACTCGCGGACCATCGTCAACGTCTCCCAGCGCTCCTCCCAGGAGTGCGTGGTGACCACGTTCGGGAAGTAGGAGCGGCAGGTCTCCAGGTTGTGGTTGTAGCGGTGCACGCCCATCTCGACCAGCTCGTCGACCTGCTCCTGGGTGAGCATGCCCAGCGAGGCGGCGACCTGGATGTCCACCTCCGCCTTGATGGCGGCCACGCCCTCGCGCATCTGCTTCATCAACCGGGCGTCCGGGCCGCGCACCGCGGCCACGATGCAGAACTCGGTCGCCCCGGTCGCCGCGGTCTGCTTCGCCGCCTCGACCAGCGCCGGGATGTCCAGCCAGACGGAGCGGACCGGCGAGGTGAACAGGCCGGACTGGGAGCAGAAGTGGCAGTCCTCGGGGCAGCCGCCGGTCTTCAGCGAGACGATGCCCTCGACCTCGACCTCCGGGCCGCACCAGCGCATCCGTACCTCGTGGGCGAGTTGGAGCGCGGCGGGCAGGTGCTCGTCGGGCAGGTTCAGCACGGCGAGGACACCGGCCTCGTCGAGGCCGACGCCGTTCTCCAGCACCCGGGTGCGGGCCTGGTCGAGGATCTCTGGCATGGCTCGTACCCTACAAGCCCGGTGGTCGAGGAGAAATCGGCTCCGCGTCGGGGGTGACCAGCGCGTCAACCAGCAGCGCCTGGGTCGGCGGTGGCAGGCTCGGGTCGGCGGCGGCCAGCAACAGGGCGACTTCGACACCGCGGCGCAGCAGTGCGGCCATCCGGCGCGTCGGATTTCTCATCCGCGGAGCATCGAAGCTGAAGCGAGGTTGAAGTCAACCGCGGAGCGGATCCGCCGGGGCTGCCGAGGCGGGTGGTAATTTCGCCCGGCGGAAGGGCCCGAGGGGCGACGATCGGCGGGAAGGGGCGGGACGGTGGCGGACTGGCTGGCGGCGCTCGACCGCCGCGCCGAGCTGCGGGCCAAGGCGGGGCTCACCCGTGCGCTGCGCCCGCGCGCGGCCGGCGACCCCGTGATCGATCTGGCCGGCAACGACTACCTCGGCCTGGCCACCCACCCGGAGGTCGCCGCCGCCGCCGCCGCGGCGCTGTCCGCGTACGGGCTGGGGGCCACCGGGTCCCGGCTGGTGCGCGGCTCCACCGACCTGCACCACGCGCTGGAGGACGCGCTGGCCGACTGGCTCGGCGCCGACCGGGCGCTGGTCTTCTCCTCCGGCTACCTGGCCAACCTCGCCGCCGTCCGGGGTCTGGTGCAGCCGCGTACGCTGCTCGTCTCCGACGCCCACAACCACGCCTCGCTGATCGACGGGTGCCGGATCTCCGGCGCGGAGACCGTGGTGACCCCGCACGCCGACGTCGACGCGGTGGCCGTCGCGCTGGCCGCCGCCCCGGGCCGGCCCGCGGTGGTGGTCACCGAGTCGGTCTTCTCGGTCGACGGCGACCTCGCCCCACTGGCCGCGCTGCACGCCGTCGCCCGCCGGTACGGTGCCCTGCTGCTGGTCGACGACGCGCACGCGCTCGGCGTCACCGGTCCGGTCGGGGCCGGCGGGGTGGTCGCGGCGGGGCTGGCCGGCGAGCCCGACGTGGTGGTGACCGCCACCCTCTCCAAGGCGCTCGGGGGTGCGGGCGGCGTGGTGGCCGGGCCAGCGGAGTTCGTCCGGCACCTGGTGGAGACCGGCCGCACCTTCATCTTCGACACCGCGCTGCCCCCGGCGGTCGCGGCCGGCGTGCTGGCCGCGGTGCGGCTGGCCCGGGCCGGCGACGAACTGCGCGCCGAGCTCGCCGAACGGGCCGCCCTCGCGGTACGCCGGCTGGGCGGGGCCGGGCTGGACGTCTCCGCGCCCGACGCGGCGGTGGTGTCGGTGACCGCGCCCGGCCCGGAGGCGGCGACCGCGTGGGCGGCCGACTGCCGGGACCGCGGCGTGGCGGTGGGCTGCTTCCGGCCGCCGTCCACGCCGGACAGCCGCTCCCGGCTCCGGCTTACCATCGGCGCCGGGGTGGCGCGGGCGGACTTCGGTCGGGCCCTGGATGTCATCGTGGAGTGCGCACCGTGAGCGCGAGGAGTGAGCCGGGTTTGCGAGCCCCGCAGTCGCGAACCGAGAGCGGCACCGTGAGCGCGAGGAGTGAGCCGGATTTGCGAGCCCCGCAGCCGCGAACAGAGGTGGCCTCATGACGAATGGTTGGACCGGGCCGGTGCTGGTGACCGGGACGGACACCGAGGTGGGCAAGACGGTGGTGACCGCGGCGATCGCGACCGCCGCGCAGGCCGCCGGGCTGCGGGTGGCGGTGGTCAAGCCCGGCCAGACCGGTACGGCCACCGGTGAGCCCGGCGATGTGGACTCGGTGACCCGGCTGGCTGCCCCGCTCACCGGCCGGACCCTGGCCAGCTATCCGGACCCGCTCGCCCCGCTGGCCGCGGCCCGGGTCGCCGAGCTGCCGCCGCTGGAGCTCTACACCGCCGTCGACGCGATCCGCGAGGAGACCGACAAGCACGATCTGGTGCTCGTGGAGGGGGCCGGCGGGCTGCTCGTACCGATGGGGCTGCGGCCGTCGGGTGAGCCCTGGACGGTGGCCGACCTGGCGGTGTCGCTGGGCGCGCCGGCCGTGGTGGTGGCCCGCGCCGGGCTCGGCACGCTGAACCACACCGCACTCACCCTGGAGGCGCTGGACCGCCGGGCGGTCCCCGCCGGGGTGGTCATCGGGGCCTGGCCGGCCGAGCCGGAGCTGGTGCATTGGCTCAACCTGTCCGACCTGGTGCCTAACCTGCTGGGCGCGGTGCCGATGGGCGCCGGCGCGATGGACCCGGGGGTGTTCCGCCGGTCCGCCCCCGGTTGGCTCACCCCCGCCCTGTACGGGGTGCTCGACGACTGGCGGGCCTGGGCGGAGGACGCGAGCTGACCACCTGACTTTCGTCGGTGCCCGGCCCGGCCGGCCGTCGGTACCGTGGCCGCCGTGGAACTGCGCTGGTGGTGGGCGGGACGCCCGGACCCCGACCGCGGGCCGACCGGCCGGCGGTGGGTCGGCGACCTGCTGCTGTGGGCCGCGGTGTCGGCGCCGGTGGCGTACGCCGGGGTCACCCCGCCCTATCCCCGGTACGCGGTGCCGCTGCTGGTCGGGTCGCTGGCGCTGCTCGCCCTCGCGGTGACGCTCGGCCGGCGGCTGCCCCTGGCGGCGTTGGTGGCGGTGGTGTTCGGCTCGCTGCTCGACGGCAACTTCGTCTTCGCCATCCCGGTGTTCAGCTTTCTCGCGGGGCGGCGCAGCACCGGCACCGGGCGACCGGCAGCGGTCTTCGGCGCCATCGCGGTCGGCGGGAGCTCGCTCAACCTCGGGCTGCTCGGCACCGAGCCGGAGACCTGGTTCCTGCTGGCCTCGGTGCTGCTCTTCGCCGGGGTGTTCCCCTGGCTGCTCGGGCGGCACCGGCGGCAGCAGCGGGCGCTGGCGCAGGCGGAGCGGCGGCATGCCGAGGCGGAGGAGCGCGAGCGGCGCAGCGCGGTCGACCGGATCCGGCTGCGGGAACGGGCCCGGATCGCCCAGGAGATGCACGACTCGCTGGGCCACGACCTGAGCCTGATCGCGTTGCGCGCCGCGGGGCTGGAGGTGGCACCCGACCTGGCTCCCGCGCACCGGGCCGCGGCCGGGGAGCTGCGGGTCAGCGTGGCCGCGGCCACCGAGCGGCTGCGCGAGATCATCGGCGTGCTCCGGGAGGACCGGCCGGGCTCGCTGCGCCCGGCCGGCGAGACCGTGGCGGAGCTGGTGGACGGGGCCCGCGACGCCGGGATGACGGTCGCGCTGCGGGCCGCCGGGGAGATCGGCGCGCTGCCTCCGCTGGCCGCGCACACCGTCCATCGGGTGGTGCGCGAGGCGCTGACCAACGCCGCCCGGTACGCGCCCGGCGCCGCGGTGACCGTCACCGTCGAGCGGAGCGGCGACGAGGTGGTGGTCGGCGTGGTGAACGCGACACCGCCGGCCGGGCCGCTGCCAGCGCCGGCGTCCGACGGCAGCGGTCTGCTCGCCCTGCGCGAGCGGGTCCGCCTCGCCGGCGGGACGCTCGACGCGGGCCCCCGGGACGGCGGCTTCCAGGTGTCCGCACGGCTGCCGCTGACCGCCGACGCGGACACCCGGCCCCTCCCGGCCGCGCTGCCCGACGGTGCGGCGCCCGGAGCAGGCGCTGTGGCGCGCCGGACCGACGGCGGGCCGGACGCGAGCGGCCCCGGCCGAGCGTCGGGCGAGCAATCCGGGGAGGAGGCACGGCGGCTGCGGGACGCCCGCCGCCGGGTGCGGCGCAGCCTGCTGATGGCGTTCGGCGCGCCGGCCGTTCTCGGGCTCGTGCTCGCCCTGGTCTACTACCCGCTCGCCACGGCGGGTGCCGTGCTCGATCGGGCCGGGTACGAGCGGCTGCGGGTCGGCGACCCCCGGGACGGCCTCGGGTTGCCCCGCCGGCAGGCGGCCCCGCCGACGGCGGACGACGCCCCTGGTGCGTGTGAGTACTACACCGACGGCAACTTCCCCTTCGCGGAGCCGACCTGGCGGCTCTGCTTCTCCGACGGCCGGCTGGTCAGCAAGGAGCGGATCGCGCAGTGATCGACGACCACGGGCACCCCCTGCGGGTGGTGCTCGCCGACGACGAGGCGATGGTCCGCGCCGGGGTGCGCGCCATCCTGGCCGCCGACCCGGCGATCGAGGTGGTCGGCGAGGCCGGCGACGGCCACGCGGCCGTGGAGTTGGTCCGCGCCCGCCGGCCCCGGGTGGCGCTGCTGGACATCCGGATGCCCAGGTGGGACGGGATCAGCGCGGCGGCGGAGATCCGCCGGCTGGTGCCGGAGACGGCCACGCTCATGCTGACCACCTTCGGTGAGGACGACCTGATCGCCCGGGCGCTCGGTCAGGGGGCGAGCGGGTTCCTGCTCAAGTCGGGTGATCCCCGGGAGTTGCTCGCCGCGATCCGGGCGGTGGCCGACGGTGGGGCGTACCTGTCGCCCCGGGTGGCGCGCCGGGTGATCGAGCTGAGCGGCGGGCGGATGGCGCGGGGGCCGCAGGCCCGGGACCGCCTCGCCGGGCTGACCGACCGGGAGCGGGAGGTGCTGGCCCTGGTCGGGGCGGGCCTGTCCAACGCCGAGATCGGCCGCCGGCTGCACCTCGTCGAGGGCACCGTGAAGAGCTACCTGACCAGCATCTTCACCAGACTGGACGTACGCAACCGGGTGCAGGCGGCGATCCTCGCGTACGAGGCGGGGCTGGTGCCGCCGGCCGGTTGACCAGCCCCGCCCTCGCTCACGCGTCCCGGCGGCCCAGCGCGTACCGGCCGAGCAGCAGCGCGGCCGCCGCCCAGCCGGCGAGCAGCAGCAGCCCCACCGCCGCCGGGTACGGCTCGGTGTCCCCGGCCAGGAAGTGGCTGCCGGCGACGCCCGGGAAGCCGTCGGCGATCCGGGTGAGCACGGTGATCCCCGGTTCCTGCAGCGACAGCGGCACGATCATCAGCAGGGCGAAGAGCACGGTCAGGGTGAGCACCGCGCCGCGCAGCGCCGCCGCCAGCCCGAGCGCCAGCACGCCGACCAGCGCGAGGTACGCGGCCGAGGCGGCCACGTCGCCGAGGGTTCCGCCGAGCGGGGCGCGGCCCCACTCGCCCAGCACCGGCCGGGCGACCGCCGCGCCGACGCCGCCGAGCAGCAGCCCGACCAGGAACGTCACGACGCCGACCACGACCGCCTTGGCCAGCAGCACCCGGCCGCGGGACGGGGTGCAGCGCAGCGTCGTGCGGATGGTGCCGGTGGCGTACTCGCTGGTGACGGCGAACAGCCCGAGGGCGAGGACGACGTACTGGGTGAGTTCCAGCGAGCCGGTCACGATGTCGCCGACCGGCAGGATGCCCGGGTTGACCGTCGGGTCGTCGTCGGTGTTGGCGTTGACGGCGTAGATGGCCAGCTGGGCGGCGGTGGCCGCCATGGTCAGCGTCGCCGCCAGCAGCGTCCACCAGGTGGACCGGACCGACCACAGCTTGGTCCACTCGGCGGCGACGGCACCGGCGAACGGACTGGTCGTCGGGGCGTTTGGGGATGCCGGCCGGGTGGTCGGCGGGGCGGTGGGCAGGGTGGTCATCGGGCCTCGTTTCCGGCCGCGCCGGCGGCGTACTCGACGCTGTCGGCGGTGAGTTCCAGGAACGCCTCCTCCAGTGAGGCGGCCACCGGGGTCAGCTCGTGCAGCCGCACCCCCAGCTCGTACGCCAGGTCACCGACCCGGTCGGCGGAGGCGCCGGTGACGGTCAGGCCGTCCGTGTCGTACGCGGTCACGGTCGCCCGCTCGGCGGTCAGCCGGGCGCCCAGCGCCGCCAGGCCGGCCGGTTCGGGGCCGCGTACCCGGACCGACGGGGCCGGGCCGGCGGCGATCAGCTCGGCCAGCGGCGCGTCGGCGACGAGTCGACCCTTGCCGAGCACGATGACCCGGTCGGCGGTCTGCTGCATCTCGCTCATCAGGTGGCTGGAGAGCAGGACGGTCCGTCCCTCGTCGGCGAGGGTCCGGGTGAGCCGGCGGATCCAGCGCACCCCGTCCGGGTCGAGGCCGTTGACCGGCTCGTCGAGCAGCAGCACGGGCGGGTCGCCGAGCAGCGCGCCGGCGATCCCGAGCCGTTGGCCCATGCCCAGCGACAGTGCCCGTCCCGGCTTGTCGGCGGCGCGCCCGTCCAGCCCGACCAGGTCGAGCACCTCGGCCACCCGGCGGGCCGGGATGCCGTTGCTGCGGGCCATCGCCCGCAGGTGGGACCGGCCGGAGCGGGTCGGGTGGATGCCGGTGGCGTCCAGCAGCGCGCCCACCTCGTGCAGCGGGTGCCGCAGTTCCCGGTACGGCCGGCCGTTGACCAGGGCCGCTCCGGCGGTCGGCCGGTCCAGCCCGAGCACCATCCGCATGGTGGTGGACTTGCCCGCGCCGTTGGGGCCGAGGAAGCCGGTCACCTGCCCCGGTCCGATGTCGACGGTCAGGCCGTCGACCACGGTCGCCGTCCCGAACCGTTTCGTCAACCCACGTAGTGTGATCATGCTCCGACGCTAGGCAACGGGCGGGTGGCGGCGCCGCTGCCGATCGGCGCCGACCCACCCTGACTTTCGTCAGGCCCGGGCCCGCACCCTCGGGCGGCTCAGGCCCGGGCCCGCTGCCTCGGGCGGCTCAGGCCCGGCGCACCACGAACGCGTCCGGCATCCGGAAGGTGAGGTTGTCGGGGCACCACGGCGGGCGGACCACGGTCACCCCGTCGAGCAGCGGCGCCGCCTCGGCGACCACCACCGCCGCCTCCATCCGGGCCAGCTGCGCCCCCACGCAGCGGTGCGCCCCGGCCCCGAAGGCGAGGTGCCGCCGGGAGCCGCGCTGCCCCGGCCGGAACTCGCCCGGCGCGGCGACCACCTCCGGGTCCCGGCCGGCCCGGGCCAGCCAGGCCACGATGCTGGTGCCCGCCGGGACGGGGGTGCCGCCCAGCGTGGTGTCCACCGCCGCCATCCGTCGCCAGGTGACGATCGGCGGCTCCAGGCGGAGCCCCTCCTCGACCACGTCGGCGACCGGGATCTCGCCGGCGCGCAGCCCGGCGCGGACCGACGGTTCGCCGGTCAGCCGGTGCAGCAGCAGGGTGAGGAACTGCGAGGTGGTCTCCTGGCCGGCGACCAGCAGGAAGAAGAGCGCGCCGACGACCACGTCGGGGGAGTGCCCGGCGTCGCGCAGCCGGGCGGCCAGCCCGCCGCCGGTCGCGGCGAACGCGCGCAGCACGGTGTGGAACCGGCCGACCTCGGCGGCGAGGGCGAGCTGCCGGTCCTCGGCCAGCGGGGCCCAGAACAGCTCCAGGGCGGCCCGGGCGAATTCCTTGACCGCGCCGACCGGGGCGTCCGGCAGCTCCACCAGGCGGGCCAGCACCAGCAGCGGCAGGTCGGCGGCGAGTTCGGCGTACAGGTCGACCGGCTCGCCCGCGTCGAGGGCGGTGGCGAGCCGGGCCACCCGCCGCCGGACCAGGTCGGTCAGCCAGGGCTGCTGCGCGGCCACCCGGGTGGGGTGCAGCGCGTCGGCGACGATGCCGCGGATCTCCGGGTGGCTGGCCCCCGAGTTGTTGGCCAGGGTCGGGGGGAGCCGGAACCGGTGGCCGGCGAGGACCCGCAGGGCGGCCACCGGCATCGGGGTCACCGCGTCGAGGGCGTTGTCCGGCCGGAACGTCGCCGGATCGGTGAGCAGCTGCCGGACCAGGGCGTGCCGGGTCACCACCAGATGCGGCACGCCGACGTGGTCGACCACCGTGGCCACGTCGGGCCGCCGGCCCTCGACGGACTCCCAGCCCCGGAACAGCACGGGCGTCACGCTAGTGGGCGGCTCCCGGCGGAGCCGGGTTCAGCTCCCACACCGTGGTGTGCTTCACCCGTACGCTCTCCAGCGCCTCCGGCACCGGCACGTCGTAGGTGGCCAGCTGGTGGAAGCGCCCGCGGGGCAGGAACGCCCGGCCGGGGTCGCCGACCAGCACCCGGGCCCCGGACCGGGCGGCCCGGAGCAGGAAGCGCAGCATCCGCCGCGCCATCGCCTCGCTGTAGAAGACGTCTCCGGCGAGCACCACCTCGGCGCCGCCGGCATCGTCGTCGAGGATGTCGCCGAGTTCGGCGTCGACGCGTACCCCGTTGGCCTCGGCATTGAGCGCGACGGCCGCGACCGCCCGCTCGTCCACCTCGACGGCCCGCACGGACGCCGCGCCGGCGCGGGCGGCGGCGATGGCGACCAGGCCGGATCCCGTGGCGAGATCGAGCACCCGCCGCCCGGCGACCAGGTCGGGGTGGTCGGTGACGTGCCGGGCGAGCGCCTGCCCGCCGGCCCAGGCGAAGGCCCAGAACGGTGGGGGTTGCGCGCTGTGGAACTCGCCCTCGGTCAGCTCCCAGAGCCCGATGGGCTCGTCGGCCTGGTGCAGCCGCACCTCGGGGACGAAGGCGACCGGGGCGAGCCGGGCGTGCAGCCGGACGAAGGCCGCGGACAGGTCGGACACCCGGCTGATTCTGTCGTACGCCTCGGCGCCGCCCGCCGGCGCTCCCGGGCGGGTCGCGGCGCGGCGTGACCGGTTCACCATGGTCCGTGAGAGCTGCCCCCGCGATTGGCGATCCGTGCGAACCCGCCCGTCTACCGCCTGATCGCGGACCGGACGGTCGAGGTCAGTCGAGCTGGGCCGGCTCCAGGCCCAGCTCACGGGCGGCCACCAGCCGGACCCACTCGGCGATCTGCCGCCGGGTGATCACGCGCTCGTGCACCGACAGCTGCACGGCGAGGCCGTCCATCACGGCGCTGATCCGCCACGCCGCGCCCGCCGGGTCGGGGCAGTCGAAGGTGCCGTCGGCGACCCCGTCGGAGATCACCGCGGCGAGGTCCTGCCGCCACCGCAGGTCGAGCCGGCGGGAGAGCTTCTCCAGCTCGGGGGTGCGCAGCGATTCCGCCCAGCCGTCGATCCAGATGGACCAGGAGGTCGACCGGCCGGTCGGGGCGTAGAGGCGCAGCATCCGGCGCAGCTTGGTCAGCGGCGGGGCGGAGGAGCGGAGCACCGCGTCGAGCCGGGCCAGGTCCTGCTCGACGGCGTACGCGAACGCCTGCGCGAGCAGCCGGTCCTTGGTGGCGAAGTGGTAGAAGACCAGCGCCTGGCTGACGCCGGCGGCCTCCGCCACGTCGGCCGTGCGGGTGTTGGCGATTCCACGTTCCGCGATCACGTCACAGGCCGTGCGGAGCAGGGCATCCAGGCGGATCTCGGCGGCGCGTCTCGTCACGATCGCTACCGTAGCCCATCGATATGACCACGGGGAGTTACCGACGCGGCCGGTCGTACGACCAACAGTCGGAAGCCGGACAGTCCCGGCCGGCGTGTCGCCGGGGCGATCCTTCCGCCCGGCCCCGACGCAGGCACCTGCCTCCTAGGAAGCCTTCGCGGGCGGGGTGGATCGTCACCCGGACGCGCCCGGAAAACGGACCCGATTTGGCAACCGTTCCCCGGCTCGGCTAAAGTTCTCATCCGTCGCCGGGAAACACCGGGGGCACGCGGACGTAGCGCAGCTGGTAGCGCATCACCTTGCCAAGGTGAGGGTCGCGGGTTCGAATCCCGTCGTCCGCTCGGAGCTGCCGCCACGCATGATCGGGGGCAACCTCGGTGGAGTGGCCGAGAGGCGAGGCAACGGCCTGCAAAGCCGTGTACACGGGTTCAAATCCCGTCTCCACCTCGGCAGTAGACGAGGGCGATTGGCGCAGTGGGAGCGCGCTTCCTTGACACGGAAGAGGTCACTGGTTCAAACCCAGTATCGCCCACTTCGATGAGCAGACGGCTCGTCGCCGGACACCGGTGACGAGCCTTCCTGTTTCTCCGGCCCGTCGGCCACCGCTCAGGCCGCCGCGGTCAGCAGCGCCTCCGCCACCGCCGTCCGGCTGCTCAGCAGGGATCGGCCCTGCCGGTGCGTCACCACCAGGCCGGCCGCGCGCAGCGCGGTGAGGTGCTGCGACACGCCAGCCGGGGAGAGGCCCGTGTGCCGGGCCAGCTCGGTGGTCGACCGAGGCGCGTCCAGCGCCGCGAGCAGCCGGGCCCGCCCCCGCCCGAGCACGGCGCCCAGCGCGTCCGGCGCCGTCGGCGGGCAGGCCCACAGCACGCCGAGTCCCCGGGCCGGGTACGCCAGCTGCGGCACGTCCCCGGCGGCGATGCTGAGCACGGACGGCCAGACGAAGACCGACGGCACCAGGACCAGCCCGCTGCCGTCGGGCACGTCCGGAGCGGTGCAGTGCCGCTGGCTGATCAGCAGGGCGTCGCCCTCCCAGCGGACCCGCTCGTGCAGGTCGTTGAGGAGCCCGGCCGCGCCGTCCTCGGCCAGCCGGCGGGCCCGCCGGAACACCTCCGCCTCGAGCAGGGCCCGGATCCGGGGCCAGTCGCCGGCCAGGGCCAGCCGCCAGTACGCCTCGATCTCGCCGGCGAGCCGGTGCAGCCCGTCCTCCGGGTCGGCGTAGAGCGCGGACAGCGCCGCTGGCCGGGGGCCGGGGTACAGGTCCAGCTGGGCGCGGACGGTCCCCGGTGGGGTGCCGCGCAGCGCGGCCAACTCCTGCCCCAGGTCGGGGGTCAGGCCGGCGGGCGGCGGGGTGAGGAAGTCGGCCAGGTAGCCGGGCGCGGGCGGGACGAGGTGCCAGAGCAGGCCGCGGTCCGGGCCGATCAGGTGCGCCTCGGCCAGGCGCGGCCGGACCCGGTTCACCCAGGGCAGGTGGATCGCGTGCTGGCCGGGATCGCGGAGCACCCGCACACTGGCGACGGTCTCCCAGAGGCAGGAGAGCGCGAACCGGACCCGCGCCACGGCGCCCGCCGACAGGCCGATCGCGACCATGCCGCCTCCTTCGTTTCAGCTGGGACTGAAACATTACGGCGGCCGGCGGCACGGACTCAGACTGGTCGGGTGAACGATCACCACAGTCAAGCCCTGCGCTTCCGTTCCCTGCACGTCCCCGGCGAGCCGCTGGTCCTGGTCAACGCCTGGGACGCCGCCAGCGCCCGGATCGTCGCCGCCGCCGGCGCCCGGGCGGTCGCCACCACCAGCGCCGGCGTCGCCTGGAGCCTCGGCGCCCCCGACGGCGACGCGCTCGGCCGCGCCGCCGCCGTCGACCTGGTCCGGCGGGTCGTCGCGGCGGTGCCGCTGCCGGTCACCGCCGACATCGAATCCGGGTACGGCGACACCGCCGACGAGGTCGCCGTGACCGTCGAGGCGGTGATCGCGGCGGGCGCGGTCGGGGTGAACGTCGAGGACGCCCGGCACGACGGGGAGGCGCCGTTGCGCGCGGTCGACGAGCAGTGCGCCCGGCTGGCCGCCGTCCGGTCCGCCGCGGACCGGGCCGGGGTCCCGTTGTACGTCAACGCGCGCGTCGACACGTTCCTGCGGGGCGCCGGTGGCGTCCCGGGGACGGTGGCGCGGGCCAAGGCCTACCTGGCCGCCGGCGCCGACGGGGTGTTCGTGCCGGGCACGGTGGACCCGGCGACGGTGGCCGCCCTGGTCGAGGCGATCCCGGCCCCGCTGAACGTGCTGGCCGGGCCGGGCGCCCCGGCGGTGCCGGAGCTGGCGAAGCTGGGGGTGGCCCGGGTCAGCCTCGGCTCCTCGGTCGCCGAGGCCGCGTACGCGGTGGCCCGCCGGGCCGCCGTCGAGGCGTTGGCCACCGGGACGTACGGCGCGCTGGCCGACGCCCTCGACTACGGCACGCTGAACGAGCTGATGCGCGGCTGACCGGGCCGGGAAGGGGTGCCGGCCGCGCTGGCCGGCACCCCCGTACGCGTATCCCTGGTCCCGGGACCGATCAGTTGCGTCGATTCCCTCGACGGGTCACAGCGGTGGGGCGACGTCCCGGCGCTCCTCGACCCGCCGGTATTCCACCGGCTCGGCCGTGGTGACCACCTCGCGACGACGGCCCCAGACCAGCGTGGTCATGATCAGGCCGAGTACGCCGGCCGCCATCAGGATCCAGCCGACGACGTCCAGGCTGACCCCGCCGATGTGGGCGTTCAGCGCGAAGGTGAGGATCGCGCCGACGGCGATCAGGAAGATGCTGGTACCGATTCCCACGACAGCCTCCTTCGGGGGGACGGGTTGTGCTGTCGAGTGCAGTCAGTACCCCGACGGCGACCAGCGCAATCACCAGGCGTGGCGACACGGCCGGGCGGGCGGGTGGGGCCTGCCGCGCGGCGATCTTGTCATCGGGTACAGTTCTACCCGTCGCCGACGCGAGCCGGCGACAACGCGGACGTAGCGCAGCTGGTAGCGCATCACCTTGCCAAGGTGAGGGTCGCGGGTTCGAATCCCGTCGTCCGCTCGCGATCCGCCCCTCGCGGGGCGACCGCCGCCGGTGTGTCAAATTCGGCGAGCGCTCGGGCGATTGGCGCAGTGGGAGCGCGCTTCCTTGACACGGAAGAGGTCACTGGTTCAAACCCAGTATCGCCCACCAACGGTTGTCAGCGGGCCCGGCGTCAGTCGGCGCCGAGCACGATGATGCTGCCCTCGCCCGCCCGGTAGCTGTCCAACAGCTCCGGCAGGGTGGCCGGACCCGCGTGGTCCAGGCACAAGACCGGGCGTAGCCCACCGCCGACGACCTCGCCGTCCTCAGTCATCGCGGGGCGATGATCCGGCCCGGGGAGCAGCCCCGGGTAGGCGGCGAGGGCGTCGACATCGATGTCGATCTCGCGGTAGAGGACGGTCACCTGGCCCCCGTCGATCGTCTCGTTGGCGACGTCCGCGGCGGACCGCCGGAACTCCACACCGTGTTCGACGAGGCTCTCGGCCATCCTCTGTGGTCGGGTCACCAGTCGGACACCCAGGCGCGAGCAGGTCAGCTCGACCGTGGCCCGCAGGTCGTCGGGCAGCAGGTAGAAGACTCCCTCCTCGCCCTCGTGCCCGTAACCGAACAGGTCACACGCCACCCGTTCGTCGGGGCCGCCACGGGTGTCGAGGCCGAGGACGATGTTCAGCTCGTCGGGCGCCGCGGGCGGGACCGCGGCGATCCACATCCGCGCCGAGTCGTCACCGCAGACAATGTTCATGCCGGGAAGTAAATCACCGGCCCACCCGGCGACAGTCGGCACCGCACGGACCCGCGCCGCGACGCCAGGGCGCGGGTCCGCTCTGCCACCCTCTAGCTCACCGGGACCGGCTCGCGGGCGGGAGCCGGGTGCTCCTCCTTCTCCTCGGCCACCTCGCCGTGCGACAGCGTGGGCAGCCAGTTGAGCCAACTCGGCAGGTACCACGCCCGGTCGCCGAGCAGCTTCATGGTGGCCGGCAGCAGGACGGCGCGCACGATGGTGGCGTCGATCAGGATGGCCACCGCCAGGCCCACCCCCATCTGCTTGAAGCTGAGCAGCGACATGGTGCCGAACACCGCGAACACCGCCACCATGATCAGCGCGGCGTTGGTGACCACGCCCGCCGATGCCTTGATGCCGTGGGTGACCGCGCGCTCCGTGGACATCCCGCTGTCGTACGCCTCGCGGATCCGGCTGAGGATGAAGACCTGATAGTCCATCGACAGTCCGAACAGGATGACGAAGAGGAACAGCGGCAGCCAGTTGACGATCGCTCCCGGCGTGAAGCCGAGCAGGTCCGCGCCGTGCCCGTGCTGGAACACGAGCACCAGCACGCCGTAGGCGACGGCCACCGACAGCAGGTTGAGCACGATCGCCTGGATCGCCACCATGATTGACCGGAAGCTGCTCAGCAGCAGGAAGAACGCCAACAGCAGCACGAACACGAGGACCAGCGGAGCGGTGCGGGACATCTGCCGGTTGAAGTCCACGGTGGCGGCCATGGCGCCGGTGACGTACGCCTGCGTGTCCGGCTGCGCGCCGACGGTCTCGGGCACGATCGTCTCCCGCAGCGCCGCCACCGACTTCCGGCCCTGCTCGCCGTAGCCGATGCTCAGCGAGACCGTGGCCACCGTCTTCGCCGGATTCACCTGCACGCTCACCGGTTCGTGCGCCACGCCTGTGGCCAGTGCCCGATCCTTCAGCCGCCCGATCGCCTCCTGCATCGCGGGGCTGGACACGTCCGGCGCCTGGACCGCCACGGTGGCCGGCTCGTTGCCGCCCGGGAAGGCCCGGTCGATCGCCTTGAACGTGGCCGCGATCGGATAGTCGCCCTGCAGGTCGTCGATGCCGGGCTGGCCGAGCCGCATCCCGACGGCGGGCACCGCCAGCGCGACGAGCACGCCCACGGTCAGCACGGTGGACAGCCACGGACGGCGCAGCACGCCGGTGAGGATGACGTTCCACGCCCGGCCGCCGCCGGCCCGGCCGCCCAGCCGCCGCGCCCAGGTGACCCGGCCACGGGTGACCACCCGGACGATCCCGTGGATCACCCGGGCGTCGACGGCGTCGCCGAACACCGCCAGCGTCGCCGGGAGCACGGTCACCGAGGCCACCATGGCGGTCAGGACGACCAGGATCGTGCCCTGCGCGAAGCCCATGAAGACGCCGTGGTCGGTGAGGAACATGCCGGCCATCGCCACGATCACGGTGACGCCGGAGATCAGCACCGCCCGGCCGGAGGTGGCCGCGGCGATCTCCAGCGCCCGCTCCTTCGACCGTCCCTTCGCCCGCTCCTCCCGCTCCCGCCGCACGTAGAACAGGGAGTAGTCCACGCCCACGGCCAGCCCGATCAGCAGCATCAGGTTGGTCGTCGTGTCGGCCACGTGCAGCACCTTGCTGGCCAGGGCGAGCAGGCCGGTGGCGGCGAAGAACGCGGTCATCGACACCCCGAGCGGGATGAGCATGGGCAGCAGGGTGCCGAAGGCGATCAGCAGGATGATCGCGGTGATCGGCAGCGACAGCGCCTCGGCCCGCTGGAAGTCCTCGTTGACCGCCACGCCGGCCAGCCGCTGCATGCTGGCCGCGCCCGCCTGCTCCACCCGCAGGTCGGGGTGCCGGGCCTGGACGCCGGCGACCGCGTCGAGGACCGGCTGGACCCGCTCGTCCGCGGTGTCGCCGGCGCCGGTCATGTCGAACAGCACCAGCGCGGTGGTCCCGTCGGCGGTCCGCGGCGCCGGGGCGGCCGGGTCGTACGGCGTGCGCAGGTGCTCCACCTGGCCGGTGGCCTGGACCGCGCTCGCGACGTCCCGCACCGCTTGGCGGAACTCGGGGCTGTCCACGGTGATCCGTCCGTCGCGGGCCTGGACCAGCACCATCTCGCCCGCCACGTCCGGGAAGCCGGCCTCGTCGATGATCTGCTGGGCCCGCCGCGAGTCGCCGTTCTGGCCCTCGTAGCTCTTCATCGGGGTGGTGCCCACGGCGTTGCCGACGACGGTGGCGAGCACCACGAACGCCAGCCAGAGCAGAATCGCCCACCACCGGTGACGTGCGCTCCACCCGCCGACACGGGCAGCCACACTCTTCGTTTCCCTGGCCCGTTCCCTGGTCAATGTCGGCCTCCGCCGTCTTTGATGAACGCTTGTTGTGGTCTGCGCGCCCCACCACGCGCGTCGTCGCCAGTTCGACCGCCGCTCGTCCTCGTGGCGTACGCCGTCGAGCTCCGGCGATCGACTGAAGCAACCGGTCCTCGAGGCCGCCTCGACGCCGTCCACAGCAGCCGCCGTCCCGCGACGCACGGCGGCCTGCGCCGGTCACCCTCGCCCCAGCCCCGCCGCTCCAGGAGCGCCGGCTTCGGCCGGCCGGCGGAGGGTTTCTGCCGTGGGCAGATCCGCTCACCGTGAACGTTGCTCACTGGCGGGTCGAGCAGGGGGCAGGGTGGGGCGTATGAGACTGCTGGTGTTGGGTGGGACGGGATTCGTGGGTGGGGCCGTGGTGGCCGAGGCGGCACGTCGGGGCTGGTCGGTGACGGTGTTCAACCGGGGGCTGCACGGCGACGTGCCGGTGGGCGTACGCCGGTTGCGGGGGGACCGGACGGCGCCGGACGGGTTGGCGGCGCTCGCCGGCGGTGAGTGGGACCTGGTCGTGGACACCTGGGACGGCGCGCCCCGGGCGGTGCGGGACGCGGCCCGGGCGCTGGCCGACGCGGCGCCGCACTACGTCTACGTCTCCAGCGGGTCGGTCTACGCCGAGCCGGTGCCGCCCGGCGTGGGCGAGGACGCGCCGACCGTCGACGCTGCGGCCGACGCGGTCGACGGCGACTATCCGCAGCTCAAGGCGGGCGGGGAGCGGGCCGCGGTCGAGGTGTACGGCGAGCGGGCGTTGCTGGCCCGGGCCGGGTTGATCCTCGGGCCGGGGGAGGACATCGGGCGGCTGCCGTGGTGGTTGCAGCGGATCGCCCGGGGCGGGCCGGTCCTGGCTCCGGGGCCACGCGACCTGCCGCTGCAGTACGTCGACGCGCGGGACCTTGCGATCTGGCTGCTGGATCGAGGTGCCGAGGGCGTCGGTGGGGCGTACAACGTGGTGAGCCGGACCGGGCACGCGACGATGGGTGAGCTGCTCGACGCGGCCGTCGTGGTGACCGGCGCGGACGCCAGCCTGCACTGGACGGACCCGGAGCCGATCCTGGCCGCGGGCGTGGAGCCCTGGAACGACCTGCCGATCTGGATTCCGTCGGGCCACCCGTACCGTTGGTTGCAGGAGCGGGGCGTGGAGCGGGCGTACGCGGCGGGGCTGGTCTGCCGGCCGGTGGCCGAGACGGTCGCCGACACCTGGCGCTGGCTGCGCGCGGTGGGCCAGGTGCCGCCCCGCGCCGGGCGGCCGGCCCGGTCGGCGGTCGGGCTCGACCCGGAGCGGGAGGCGAAGCTGCTGGCCGGCCTTACCCCGACGGCCTGACCTGCGCCGGACTTGCTGGCCGCCGCGCTGCCGAGGCGCGACGCCAGGACCCGGACCCGCGGCCACGTCAGGCCGGCACCACCGGCAGGTCGAGCACTTCCGCGACCGGGCGGCGCGGGGTGGCGGTGCCGGGCTGGCCGTAGCCGATCCGCATCACCATCTGCGGGGTGCCGAACCGGCCCAGGGACAGCCGCAGCGCCTCCCGCGCCCCGGGCACCTCGATCGGCTGGGAGATCAGCGACACGCTGAGCCCGGCATCGGTGGCGGTGAGCAGCACCCGTTGCAGGGCCTGGCCGGCGATGACCTGGTCGGCGGCGGTGTTCCCGGTCGAGCCGAGCACGGCGACCAGCGGCTCCGGTTCGAAGTCCCGGCCGGGTGCCCGGTTGCGGCCGCCGAAGCCGCGCTGCGGCAGCAGGTCCTGCGGCTCGCTCGGCGGCCCGCCCGCGGCGGCCGGTACGCCGTCGGGCGAGGGCTCGGCGCGGATCCACTCGGCCCGCTCGGCCGCGTACGCCGGATCGCGTTCCAGGACCCGGTGGGCGCTGCGGGCGACCTCGGCGAGCGCGTTGACCGCGCCGGTGCCGATCACCAGCTCCAGCCAGCACTGCTCGGCCCGGGCGGCCTCACCGAGCCGCCAGCGGACGTCGGCGGGGACCGGGTCGGGCCAGAACGGGGCCCGGTTGCTGAACCGGCGGTGGATGGCCGCGGACAGGCTCTGCTCGGCGGGAGTCGGGCGGCGCGGCAGGTCCGGGACCAGCCGGGCGACCACGTCCGGGTCGGCGGGGTACGGGCGGAGCCGGACCGTGGCCGGCGTGCCCGCCACGGCGAGCGCCAGCCGCAGGTTGAACAGGGCCGCCCCGCAGGCGATCCGGGTGCCCCAGCCGGTCGGGTCGGTGGCGGGCAGCCGGCGCAGCGGGTCGACGGAGAGTTCGATCCCGCCGTCGCGCAGCCGGAACCGCCACGGCTGGGTGTTGTGCAGGGAGGGCGCCCGGATGGCGTCGGTGGCGGCGGCCCGCAACTGCTCGACGGTGAACCCCGTGGTCATGGTGGTGCTCCTTCCGTGGCAGGTCGTGCCCACCTTCCGGGTGGTTCCGTCCCACGGTGCGGCAACCAGCAGCTTCGCGAGCAGGGCCGGAGGTCCCCACCTGGGCGGGCCCGTCCGCCTGCGGCGACGCGGCACGGTAGGGACCTTCGGCCCGTGCCGAGCCGGGGCCGGCGGGGTAGAAAGGACGGATGATCCGGGTGTTCCTGCTCGACGACCACGAGGTCGTCCGTCGTGGCCTTGCCGACCTGCTCACCAGCAGCGGCGACATCGAGGTGGTCGGCGAGTCCGGCTCCGCCCAGGAGGCCGCCCGCCGGATCCCGGCGCTCCACCCCGACGTGGCGATCCTCGACGCCCGGCTGCCCGACGGCAACGGCATCGACGTGTGCCGGGACATCCGGGCCGTGGACTCCTCGATCAAGGGGCTGATCCTCACCTCGTACGAGGACGACGAGGCGCTGTTCGCGGCGATCATGGCGGGTGCCGCCGGGTACGTGCTGAAGCAGATCCGGGGTACCGACCTGGTGGACGCCGTCCGCCGGGTCGCGGCCGGGCAGTCGCTGCTCGACCCGGCGATCACCACTCGGGTGTTGGAGCGGATCCGCAGCGGTGTCGAGCAGCCGCGCGAGCTGAAGTCCCTCACCGAGCAGGAGCGGCGGATCCTGGAGTACGTGGCGGAGGGGCTCACCAACCGGGAGATCGCCGGCAAGATGTTCCTCGCCGAGAAGACGGTGAAGAACTACGTCTCCAGCGTGCTGGCCAAGCTGGGCCTGGAGCGGCGTACCCAGGCGGCGGTGCTGGCCACCCGGCTGCTCGGCCCGCGGCACTGACGGCGCCGGCCGCCCCCCGCGCGCCGCAGTTGAGCTGCCCTGCGGCTCAGTCGCGCAGCGGGACGCTCCAGCGCACCTCGGTGCCGTGCGGGACCACCCGGCTGAGCTGGAAGTCGCCGCCGAGCCGATCGGCCCGCTCGCGCAGGTTCACCAAGCCGCTGCGGGCCGCCTCCGGGTCGCAGCCGACGCCGTCGTCGGTGACGGTGACGCTCACCCAGCCGGCGTCGACCCGTACCGTCACCGACACCCGGTCGGCCTGCGCGTGGCGTACCGCGTTGGACAGCGCCTCCCGCAGCACGGCGGTGAGCTCGGGTCGCAGCTCGTCGGGGACGGCGCTGTCGATCGGGCCGCTGAGTTCCAGGTGCGGGCGGTGGCCCAGCGACTCGGCGGCCACCTCGATGGCCTCGCGGATCTCGGTGCGCAGCGCGGCGCTCATCGGTGTGCGCAGCTCGAAGATCGTGCGGCGGATGTCCCGGATGGTGGCGTCCAGGTCGTCGACCGCCTGGTTGATCCGCTTGGCCACCTCGGGCCGCATCGCCACGGGGGCGGTGCTCTGCAACTGCAGGCCGGTGGCGAACAGCCGCTGGATCACCACGTCGTGCAGGTCGCGGGCGATCCGTTCGCGGTCCTCCAGGACCACCAGCAGTTCCCGTTCCTCCTGGCCCCGGGCCCGTTCCATGGCCAGTGCGGCCTGCCCGGCGAAGCTGTTCAGCAGTGCGGCGTCGTCTTCGCCGACGGGACCGTGGTCCGGCCGGTGGGCGATCACCAGCACGCCGTGCAGGGCGTCCGCCGCGGCGAGCGGGGAGACCACCGCCGGCCCGGCGACCACCGGCCGCGGCCAGGGGGCGGCCTCGGCGAGGCTCGCCAGCAGCTCGTGGCGGCGTTCGGTGACCGAGCCGGCGAAGCTGGTCTCGGCGGCGGGCAGCACCACGCCGACGAGGTCCCGGGCGGCCCCGTCGGTGCCGTCGACCACCTCGACGGTGAACTGGCCCTCGTCCTCGTCGTAGAGCAGCACCAGGGCCAGTTCCGCCTCGGCGACCTCCCGGGCCCGCCGGGCCACCAGGGTCAGCGCGTCGGTACGCCGGACCTCGCCCAGCAGCACCGAGGTGATCTCGGCGGTCGCGGCCAGCCAGCGTTCCCGCCGGTGGGCCAGCGCGTAGAGGCGGGCGTTCTCGATCGCGACGCCGGCCGCGGCGGCCAGCGCGACCACGATCTCCTCGTCGTCCTCGGTGAACTCGGCCGCGCCCTGCTTCTCGGCGAGGTAGAGGTTGCCGAAGACGTGGTCGCGGATGCGCACCGGCACGCCGAGGAAGCTGTGCATCGGCGGGTGGTGCGGTGGGAAGCCGTACGACAGGGGGTGCTGGGTGATGTCCGGCATGCGTACCGGGCGGGGGTCGTCGATGAGCAGGCCGAGCACCCCGCGGCCGTGCGGCAGCTCGCCGATCTTCGCGTGCAGCTCGTCGCTGATGCCGTGGATGATGAAGTCGTGCAGCAGCCGGTCCGGGCCGATCACGCCGAGCGCGCCGTACTTCGCGCCGACCAGCTCGCACGCCGACTGCACGATCCGCTGCAGGGTGCTGCGCAGGTCGAGGTCGGTGCCGATGCCGACCACCGCATCGAGCAGGGCGCGCAGCCGTTCCCGGCTGGTCACCACCTCGCCGACCCGGTCGAGCATCTCCTGCAGCAGCTCGTCGAGCCGGACCCGGGACAGCGGGGTCAGCCCCAGGGACGGGGTGACGTGCTCGTTCCGGGGATTCGGTGCGCTGGCCACCGGCCGATGTTATCGCCGGAGACGAGGTCGCTATGCGCCGGCGCGTACCGCGGAGGTGTCGACGATCTCCTCGGTGGGCAGGCGCGGGGTGTGCGGGGGGCCCGCGTGCGCCGGGTCCGCGAGCCCCAGCCGCAGCGCCAGGTACGGGAAGCCGAGTCCGGCCAGCAGCCGGCGCACGGTCTGCCGGGTGCCCGCCACCTCCACCACGCCGCTGAGCGGCACCATCGACGCGCCGAGCCGGGTGGCGGTCAGCCAGGCGGCGGAGAGTCCCTCACCGGCGCGCAGCCAGTTGTCCGGCTCGTCCTCGGTGTTCCAGAGGATCCCGTAGACGGCCGCCCGGTCGTGCCCGGGGCCGATCGGCAGCGTGCCGGGACGGCCGAAGTCCCGGGCCGGCACGGTGGTCTGCGGGGCCTGCTCGGGCAGCACCTCGGGCGGTAGCCCGGTGCCGGTGCCGGCCCGGCTGGTCCAGTACTCGAGCTCCTCGCGGGTTTCCGGGTCCTCCGCCGCCACCGTGGCGGCCTGTCCGGCCGCGGCGGCCAGCTCCATCACCTGGTCGGAGTCCAGCACCTCGAGCCGTACGCCCTCCGCGAGGGCCGCCCGCACGATCTCGTCGAGGGCCGGGCCGGGCAGTGGCTCCTCGCGCACCGGCCGGCGGTCGGTGTGCCGGACCTGCATGCACTGCACGAGGCGCATCGCGTCCGGATCCGCCCCGGTGTGCCGGAACCCGGTGAGCCGGGCGAGCAGTTCCGGCTGTGTCGGGTCGGGCAGCCGCTCCACCAGCGCCGTCCAGCCCTCGGCGGCCAGCGCCACGCGTGCGTGGTGCAGCGCCGCGCCGCAGCTCAGGGTCACCAGCCGGCCCTCCGGGTCGGTGGCGGTGAGCCGGGCTTCCCGCACCATCCGCAGCTCCAGCGCGTCGGGGAGCACCTTCCAGCGCCACGGCTGGGTGTTGTGCACCGAGGGGGCGCGACCGGACGTTGCGGCGGCCTCGGTCAGCGCGGTGGTCAGCGCCCGGTCGGTGGTCGGCGTCTCGTGGCTCATCGTCACGACCTTTCCGTTTCCCTCATCGTGCCCCACTGCGCTCGGGTCCGGGCGGCCTTGCCGGTCCATCCTCTGGCATCCGGTGGGCGGTCGCACGGCCCGTACGACCCGCGTACCCGGGACCTTCGACCGACGCTGAACAGCCTCGTTGCCCCGGTGCGGCCGCCCGCGTCGCCGCTCAGCGTTCCCGGACCACCGCCACCGGGCAGCTCGCATGGTGGATGAGCTGCTGGCTGACCGAGCCGAGGAGCATCCCCCGCAGCCCGCCCCGGCCCCGGCTGCCGACCACCACCAACTGCGCCGCCCGGCTCGCCTCAACCAGCAGCGCGGCCGCGTTGCCCGGGCTCGACTGGATCTCGACCGGGACGTCCGGGAAGGTCTTCCGCCAGGGGGCCAGGCTCTCCTCGGCCGCCGCCCGTTCCGTGGCCTCGGTCTCCTCCGGACCGGAACCGGGATCCACCCACCGCTCACTGGGTGGCGCCCAGGCCCGCAGCAGCCGCAGCGGCACGTCCCGCTGGGCGGCCCGCTCGACGGCGAAGCCGAGCGCCCGCAGGGAGGACTCGGAGCCGTCCACGCCGACCACGACCGGCCCGGAGATGGCCACCTGCCCCTGCCGGACCACCACCACGGGGCAGTGCGCGTGGGCGGTGGCGGAGACCGCGGTGGAGCCGACGAGTAGGCCGCCGAAGCCGCCGTGGCCCCGGCTGCCGAGCACCAGCAGCCCCGCGTCGGCGGAGCGTTCCTGCAGCACCAGGGCGGGCGGGCCGTCGAAGACCTCGCCGGTCACGGTGAGGCCGGGCCGTTCGGCGCCGGCGTCCGTCGCCGCCTTGCGGACCAGCTCCTCGACCTTGCGCCGGGCGGTCTCGTCCGGCCAGATCCCCGGGGCCACCCCGGGTCCGATCCAGCCGACCACCGTCAGCCATTCGAAGACGTACGCCAGCCGGACCGGCCGGCCGGAGCGGCCCGCCTCGTCCAGTGCCCAGTTCAGGGCCACCGTCGAGTCGGCGGAGCCGTCGTAGCCGACCAGGATCTCGTCGCGGCTGACGTCGGCCGGGTTCACTGCCCGCCTCGCAGGCCGAGCTCGGTCTCCCGGATCCAGCGCCACTCGGCGACCTTGGGGTCGTCCTCGCCGTACTCGCGGGTGTAGTCGCGAGCGGCCTGCCGGGCGTCGACCATGTCCTGGCGCAGGTGGGCGGCGCGCGAAGCGAGCCCGGGCACCCGGTCGATGACGTCGATGACCAGGTGGAAGCGGTCCAGGTCGTTGAGCATCACCATGTCGAACGGCGTGGTGGTGGTGCCCTCCTCCTTGTAGCCGCGCACGTGCAGGTTGTCGTGGTTGGTCCGGCGGTAGGTGAGCCGGTGGATCAGCCACGGGTAGCCGTGGTACGCGAAGATGATCGGCTTGTCGCGGGTGAAGATGGTGTCGAACTCGAAGTCCGGCAGGCCGTGCGGGTGCTCGGAGGGTGGCTGCAGCCGCATCAGGTCGACCACGTTGACCACCCGCACCTTCAGCTCGGGCAGGTGCCGCCGGAGCAGGTCGGCCGCGGCCAGCGTCTCCAGCGTCGGCACGTCACCGGCGCAGGCGAGCACCACGTCCGGCTCGGTGCCCTGGTCGGTGCTGGCCCAGTCCCAGATGCCCAGGCCGCGCCGGGCGTGCTGGATGGCCTCGTCCATGCTCAGCCAGTTCGGCGCCGGCTGCTTGCCGGCCACCACCACGTTGATGTAGTGCCGGCTGCGCAGGCAGTGGTCCATGGTGGAGAGCAGGGTGTTGGCGTCCGGCGGCAGGTAGACCCGGACCACCTCCGCCTTCTTGTTGACCACGTGGTCGATGAAGCCCGGGTCCTGGTGCGAGAAGCCGTTGTGGTCCTGCCGCCAGACGTGGCTGGAGAGCAGGTAGTTCAGCGAGGCGAGCTGCTCCCGCCAGGGGATGCCCCGGGTCACCTTCAGCCACTTGGCGTGCTGGTTGACCATCGAGTCGACGATGTGGATGAACGCCTCGTAGCTGGTGAAGATGCCGTGCCGGCCGGTGAGCAGGTAGCCCTCCAGCCAGCCCTGGCAGAGGTGCTCGGAGAGCACCTCCATCACCCGACCGTCCGGCGACAGGTGGTCGTCGCCGGGGACCGTCGCACCGACGAACGCCCGATCGGTGACCTCGAAGGCGGCGCCGAGCCGGTTGGAGGCGACCTCGTCGGGCCCGAACAGGCGGAAGTTCTGCGGGTTGGCGGTGATCACGTCGCGGATCCACGGGCCGAGGACGCCGGTGGAGCCGGCCACCGGCTCGCCCGGATGCTCGACGTCGACCCCGTAGGCGCGGAAGTCCGGCAGGTTCAGGTCGCGCAGCACCAACCCACCGTTGGTGGCCGGGTTGGCGCTCATCCGCCGGTCCCCCTTCGGGGGCAGGTCGACCAGTTCGGCGACCGGGGCGCCGGTGGCGTCGAAGAGTTCCTCCGGCCGGTAGCTGCGCAGCCAGCGCTCCAGCTCGGCCAGGGCCTCCGGGCTCTTGCGTACCCCGTCGACGGGCACCTGGTGGGCGCGGAAGGTCCCCTCGACCGGTTTGCCCTTGACCTCCTGCGGGCCGGTCCAGCCCTTCGGCGTACGGAGGATGATCATCGGCCAGCGGGGGCGCTCGACCCGGCCGCCGGAGCGGGCCCGGCGCTGGATCTCGGCGATCTCGTCGAGCGCCCGGTCCAGCGTCGCGGCGAGGCTCTGGTGCACCCGGGCGGGGTCGTCGCCGGCGACCACGTAGGGCTGGTAGCCGTAGCCGCGCATCAGGCCGAGCAGGTCGTCCTCGGGGATCCGGTCCAACACGCTCGGGTTGGCGATCTTGTAGCCGTTGAGGTGCAGGATGGGCAGCACCGCCCCGTCCCGGGCCGGGTTGAGGAAGACGTTGGACAGCCAACTGCCGGCCAGCGGACCGGTCTCCGCCTCGCCGTCCCCGATCACGCAGGCCACCAGCAGCTCCGGATTGTCGAAGGCGGCGCCGTAGGCGTGGCTCAGCGCGTATCCCAGCTCGCCGCCCTCGTGGATCGAACCCGGCACCTCCGCGGCGACGTGGCTGGGGATGCCGCCGGGGAAGGAGAACTGGCGGAACAGCCGGGCCATCCCCGTCTCGTCCCGGGTCACGGAGTGGTAGAGCTGGCTGTAAGTGCCCTCCAGCCAGGTGTTCGCCACGATCGCCGGTCCGCCGTGGCCGGGACCGGTGAGGTAGATGACGTTCAGGTCGCGGTTGACGATGACCCGGTTGAGGTGGGCGTAGATCAGGTTCAACCCGGGGCTGGTGCCCCAGTGCCCGAGCAGCCGGGGCTTGACGTGCTCGGGCTTGAGCGGCTCGCGGAGCAGCGGGTTGGCGAGCAGGTAGATCTGCCCGACGGTGAGGTAGTTAGCCGCCCGCCAGTAGGCGTCAAGCCGGCGCAGCTCGTCTTCGGTCAGTGGGCTGTGCAGGTCGAGAGCGGTGTCCATGCTGCAATAGCCTCTCGCGGCTCGGGGACTTCTGCAGCCCGTAGGCGGATATCCCGCCCGGGCGGGTCCAGCTTGGCCCCGTGCCGGTCGGGCGGTCAGGGCCGGAGGTCCCGGGCCGGGCGGGCGTCATGGCCCGTAGGCGTCCGGGGGGAGTCCACGGACGACGATCACCGGGGCCGGCGAGTGGTAGAGCAGCGACTGGCTGACCTCGCCCAGCATGCCCCGCCAGGCTTCGTCGCCGCGCGCGGCGACCAGCGCGACCTGCGCCGAGCGGGACTGTTCGACCAGGACGGTGCCGGGATCGCCGCGGACGGTGTGGCACTCGGCGGCCACCGTGGGGTGCCGGGCGGCGTACCGGGCCACCGTCTCGGCGAGCAGGTCGTCGCCGTCGCCGGCGCGGCCGGACTCGACGACCCGGATCGCCAGCAGCCGGGCCCCGCGGCGTTCCGCGCAGTCGAAGGCGTAACCGAGGGCGGTGTGGGAGGACGTCGACCCGTCCACGCCGACCAGCACCGGTCCGGGCGGCGGCGGCTCGGCCCGGCCGACCAGGACCGGGCAGCCGGCCCGGGCGGCGAGCTGCACGGCCGGCGCGTCGGTCGGTACGCAGTCCGTGCAGCCGGCCATCCCGCCGTCGCCGAGCGCCACCAGGAAGGCCGACTCGGAGGCCCGGATCAGCGCCTCGACCGGGGAGCCCTCGACGATCGCGCCGCTCACCGGCACCGCCGGCTCCGCCTCGGCGACCACCTGTCCGGCCTGTTCCAGCAGGTCCTCGGCGGCGGCGCGGGGCCCGCCCGGCGTGGACGTCGCGGCCTCCGCCGCCCAGTTGAAGGCGTGCAGCAGGTGCAGTGGGCGGTCGTGGGCGGCGGCCTCCACGGCGGCCGTCCGGACCACCTGGAGGTCCTCGTCCGACCGGCCGACGCCGACCACCACCGCGTCCTCGGTGGGTGCGGCCATCCCGCCTCACCTCCCGACCGCGCACTCCTCACCCACGGTAGTCGTGGCGGGTGCCCGCCCGGACCGGGTCGGCGGAACTGGCCCGGTCACCGCGCCGGGGATGCGGGCCCGCGGTCAGCGCGGGGTGGGCACGGTGGGCAGGACGCGGACCACCACGGCGGTGGCGTTGTCGTCGCCGCCCTCCTCCAGGCTGGCCGAGAGCAGGGCGCGGGCCGCCCGCGCCGGGTCCCGCTCGGCCAGCAGGTCCCGCAGCCGGTGGTAGCCGAGCTGGTCGCTGACCCCGTCGGTGCAGAGCAGCCAGGTGTCCCCGGTGCGCAGCGGGACGGCCAGCACGTCCGGCTCCGGCCGGTCCGGGTGGCCGACGTAGCGCAGCAGCTGGTAGCGGGCCCGGGCCGCCTCGGGCGAGGTGGCCGGCCACCAGCCGTGCACCACCCCCAGCCAGGCCATGGTGTGGTCGACCGTCACCAGCTCCAGCAGCCCGTCGCGCAGCCGGTAGGCCCGCGAGTCGCCGAGCTGGACGAGCCAGCCCTGCCCGCCGTCGGGCTCGACGGCCAGCGCGGTCAGCGTGCAGCCGGTGAGCCCGGCCAGTCCCGCCCCGGCCTGGCGTACCCGCAGCTGGGTCTCCGCGGTCGCGGCGCGCAGCTCGCGCGCGCCGACGGCGGGCCAGGTGGCGCGGACCCGCTCGACGAAGGTGTTCGTCGCGGTGGCGCCGGCGATCCGGCTGCCGTCACCGTCGCCCATCCCGTCGGCCACCGCGAACAGCGGCAGCTCCGGGTCGACGTGCAGCACGTCGAAGTTCTCCGGGTAGTGGTGCCCGACCACGCTGCCGCCGGCCATCTCCAGCGTGAGTCGCCCGACCGTCAGCCGGCGGGCGGCCTCGACCGGTCGGTCCAGCGAGCGGCGGCGGAACACCAGCGGACCGTAGCACCAGCTGGGGCTGCGCCCGGGCGCGTCGCGGTCGTGTCGGCCCGTCGCGTGTCAACCAGGGTTGACAGGGCGGGTGCTGTCAACCTATGTTGACAGCATGAGTCAGGCGACGGAACTCGCGGCGGCCGCCGGCAGCACCGACCCGAAGGTCGGGCTCCGCGCGGTCCTCGCCCTGCGCCGGCTGCTCGAGCGGCTCGAGGTGGTCCAGGTGGACAACGCCCGACGACAGGGCTGGTCCTGGCAGGAGATCGCCGACGCGCTCGAGGTCAGCCGGCAGGCGGTCCACAAGAAGCACGCCGGGCGACCGGCGGTCCCCGGAAGCTGGGAGGCGTGATGTTCGAACGGTTCACCGACCGGGCCCGGACGGTGGTGCGGCACGCGGTCGACGAGGCCCGCGCCGAGGGCCGGCGCCCCGTCGGCACCGAGCACCTGCTGCTCGGCGTGCTCGCCGACGGCGACAACCTGGCCGTCCGGGTGCTGGCCCAGGCCGGCGTCCGGGCCGAGGACCTGCGCGCCGCGGTGGCCCGGCACACGGCCGGCGGCGTCGACGGCCTCGGCGAGGCCGACGCGGCGGCGCTGCGGGAGATCGGCATCGACCTGGCGGCGATCGTCGCGCGGATCGAGGAGTCCTTCGGACCCGACGCGCTGCGCGAGGCGGCGCCCCCACCCCGCCGGCGCTGGGGCCGGCGCCGGCCCGACGACGGCCGGTTCTCGCCCCGGGCGAAGAAGGTGCTGGAACTCAGCCTGCGCGAGGCGATCCGGCTGCGCCACCACCACATCGGCACCGAGCACATCCTGCTCGGCCTGCTCCGCGAGGGCAACGGCCTGGTCGCGCTGGTGCTCACCGAGGCCGGCGCCGACCTCGACGACTTGCGCCGGCGGGTGGAGGCGGCGCTGCGGACGGCGGCCTGACGCCCGACGACACGAACGTCGGCGGCGCCGACCGGCCACTGCGGTCCTCAAACCTGTTTGCGATCCACGCAACGTCCGTCTCCGTCGACTCGCTGACCCGTCGGAGTTGCTGCACACTGACGCCGTGAACGGTGGAGCGGACCAGCGGCTGGTGACCGCCGGCAACGCCGCGCCGCGCTCGGCGGTGGTGGTCAACCCGGTGAAGGTGACCGATCTCGACCAGTTCCGCCGCACGGTGGACGGCGCCCTCGACGCCGCCGGCTGGCCCCCGCCGACGTGGTACGAGACCACCGTCGAGGACCCGGGCCGCGGCCAGACCGAGGCGGCCGTCAAGGCCGGCGCGGAGGTCGTCCTCGCCTGCGGCGGCGACGGCACCGTACGCGCCTGCGTGACCGCGCTGGCCGGCACCGACGTGGCGCTCGCCGTGCTGCCCCAGGGCACCGGCAACCTGCTCGCCGCCAACCTCGGCCTCTCCGGCGACCTGGCCGCCGGGCTGGAGGTCGCCGTCGAGCGGGGCAGGCGGCGGCTGGACGTCGGGGTCGTCGGCGACCAGTGCTTCGCCGTGATGGCCGGGATGGGCTTCGACGCGCAGATGCTCGACGCCACCTCGGAGACCACCAAGGCACGGATCGGCTGGCCGGCGTACGTCGTGGGCGCCGTGAAGCACCTGCGGGACCGGCCGATGCGGGTCTGGATCCGGATTGACGACCACCCGCCGCTGCGCCGCCGGGCCCGCTCGGTCCTGGTCGCCAACGTCGGCCGCCTCCAGGGCGGCGTACGCCTGCTCACCGACGCCGAGCCCGACGACGGCTGGCTCGACGTCGCGGTGCTCACCCCCCGGACGCTGGGCCACTGGCTGGCCATGGGCTGGGCGCTCGTCCGCCGGCGTGGCCAGGTGCCCCGGATGGAGATCCTCCGCGGCCGGAAGGTCGAGATCACCAGCAACCGGGCCCAGCCACGGGAGCTCGACGGCGACCTGATCGAGCCCGGCCGCTCGCTCACGGCCGAGATCCGGCCCGCGGCGCTCTGGCTCTGCGTGGCCCGGCCGGAGCGCCACCCCGACCTGTCGGTGGACGCCGACGCCGCCGGTCAGCGCGGTGAACGCCTGGTCGAGGACGCCCGCCGTGAGTAGCACCAAGCTGGTCCCCGAGACCCGGCTGATGTCGGCGGACGAACTCTCCGCCGACGACGCCTGGCACACCCTGCGCCGGCACGGCGGCTGGTGCCTGCTGCGGGACGCCTTCGTCCGGTTCCGCTACGGCGACGGCGTCAGCCACTCCCGGGCCCTCGCCCTGCAGCTCTGCCTGGCCGTGGTGCCGTTCCTCATCGCGCTCACCGGCCTGATCACCGACCTCGGCGCCGACGAGGGCGGCAAGGTGGTCGCCGACACCGTGCTCGCGCTCACCCCCGGCCAGAGCGAGTCGGTGGTGCAGCAGCTGCTGGCCGACGGCGAGCACAGCGAACACGCCGGCGAACTGGCGTTGACCCTCGGCCTGCTCACCGGCCTCGTCGCGCTCGCCACCACCATGGCCCAGATCGAACGGGGCGCGAACCGCATCTACGGCGTCGAGCGGGACCGCCCGGCCCTGGCCAAGTACGTCCGCGCCGCCGTCCTCGCGGTGACCGCCGGCGTACCCGCGCTGGCCGGGTTCCTCATTCTGGTCGGCGGACGGGCGATGGGCGAGTCGGTGCAGCGGCACTACGCCTGGGGCAGCGTCGCCAACGCCGCCTGGGACGTGATCCGCTGGCCGCTCAGCCTCGGGCTGACCGTGCTGGCCGTGGCGGTGCTGTTCCGGCACGCGCCCCGGCGCCGGCAGCCCGGCCTGTCCTGGCTGTTTTTCGGTGCCGGCATCGCCACCGCGCTGTGGTGGCTGGCGAGCCTGCTGCTCGCCGCGTACGTCAAGTACAGCGACGGATTCGGGCAGACCTACGGCGCGCTGACCGGGATGATGGCCCTGCTGCTGTGGGCCAACCTGACCGGGATGGCGCTCTTCGGCGGGCTGGCCTTCGCCGCCCAGCTGGAGGCGATGCGGATCGGCGTGGCGGAGCCCGCCCAGCCCGACCTCTGGGAGCCGGAGGCCGAACCCGCACCGGTCCTCGACACCGGCGAGATGACCGCGCACTGACCGGCGGCCGCGTGTACGCGGAGCGCGAACCGGGTACAGCGCGCCTCGGCAGAACACAAGGGAGGTGCGGGTGACCGCGGTCAAGGAGACCCACCGCCGGCCCCTCGGCCGGTTCGCCGAGCGCAGCGTCGTAGGGCTGCTCGCGGTCGCCGGGGCGGGGGTCGCGTTCGGGGTGCTGCTCATGCTCGTCCGGTTCCACTGGGACCCGCTGTACCGCGCCGACCACGAGGCGGCCGAGTGGTTCAACCGCCTCGTGGCGCCGCACCACCCCCTGGTCACCGCGCTCCAGGCGGTCACCGACCTGGGCGGCCGGCCGGTACTGATCTGGCTGGTCACCATCGCGGTGGTCGGCCTGCTGATCCGCCGCCAGCCCCGACTGGCGGTCTACCTGATCATCAGCGGGGTGGGCGGGCTGATCCTCGACCCGTCGCTGAAGGCGCTGGTCGGGCGGCTGCGCCCGGTGGTCGACGTGCCGATCACCCACGCGCCCGGCAACAGCTTCCCGAGCGGGCACGCGCTCGGCTCGTTCGTCGCGTACGGGGCGCTGCTGCTGGTCTTCCTGCCGGCCATGCCGCCCCGGTGGCGCAGACCGGCCATCGTCCTGGTCGGCGGGCTGGTCCTCCTGATCGGGCTGACCCGGATCGCGCTCGGCGTGCACTTCGTCTCCGACGTGCTCGGCGGCTGGCTGCTCGGCGCGACCTGGCTCGGCGTCACCGCGTACGCCTTCCGGCTGTGGCGGCGCGACCGCGGCCGCCCGGTGCCACCGATCAGCGAGGGCCTGGAGCCGGAGGCGGGGGAGGAGATCACCCCCGCGCCGGACGAGGAGCACGTGCTGGAGCACCCCCGCTCGGCCGTCGCCGAGCTGCTGGTCGGCTGGGTGCTCGTCTTCGGCGCCCTCTACGCGTTCGGCATGGTGGTCAGCTACCACGCCAAGGGCACGTTCCTGGACACCCTCGACACCGAGGTGCCGCAGTGGCTCGCGGCCCGGCGTACCGACTCGCTGAACAACCTGAGCTGGTGGTGGAGCAAGTTCGGCGACACCCACGCCATCCTGCTGATCTCACTGGTCTTCTGCCCGCTGGTGCTGGCGATCTGGAAGCGCTGGCGGCCGGTGCTCTTCGTGGCGCTGGCGATGTTCGGCGAGCTGAGCCTCTTCCTCGCCTCCTCCGGAGCGGTCGACCGCCCCCGCCCACCGGTGGACAACCTGGACGGGCACCTGCCCACCTCGTCCTTCCCGTCCGGGCACATCGCGGCCACCATCTGCCTCTGGACCGCGATCGCCGTCATCGTGCTCGCCCGCACCGACCACTGGTGGCGGTGGCTGTTCGTGGCCATGGCGGTGATCATGCCGGTCGGGGTGGCCATCTCGCGGATGTACCGGGGCATGCACCACCCGACCGACGTCATGGGCGCGATCCTGCTCAGCGGGCTGTGGATCGGGCTGCTCTGGTGGGTGGTCCGCCCCAACGCCGACGTCCGGCGGGGCAACCGCCCGGCCATCGAGTCGGAGCAGGTGCCCGAACTGCCCGACGAGCTGGCCAGGGCCGGCCGAGAGGAGTGACCGGGCGCCGATGCTGCGGGTGATGACCTGGAACATCCGAACCGGCGGGCGGGACCGGGACGGGCCCGACCGGTGGGCCGGGATCCTCGCCGTCGTCAGCGGCCAGCGCCCCGACGTGCTGGCCCTGCAGGAGTTGCGCGGCCTCGACCGGGGCGGGCGGATGGCGGACCTGGCCGGCCGGCTGGGGATGGTGCCCCACCTGGCCCGGTCCTGCTTCGGGCAGCCGGTCGCGGTGCTGGTCCGCGCGCCGCTGCGGGTGCTGCGCTCCGCTCGGGTACGCCGACCCTTCCACCACGCCGCCGCCCGGGTCCAGGTATCCACCGGGGCGGGGCCGCTCACCGTGTTCAGCACCCACCTTGATCCGTACTCCGGCGGCCGGCGGCGGATGGAGGCGGAGTGGCTCGCGGCGGCCGTTCGGCGTACCGGGGGCGAGTTGGCCCTGCTCGCCGGGGACCTGAACACCCTCGAGCCGACCGCCGACCACACCGCCCGGCTGGCCGGCCTGTCCGACCGGTACCGGCGCCGGCACCTGCGCCGCGACGGCCGCACCGTCGACACCCGCGCCGTGTCCCGCCTGCTCGACGCCGGCCTGGTCGACCTGTGGCCGGACCGGGGCGGGAGCGAGCCCGGCGGGCTGACCGTGCCGACCCGGCACGGCGGGGCGGAGTTCGCCGGGATGCGCCTGGACTACCTGCTCGCCACGCCCGCGTTGGCCGCGCTGGCCCGCCAGGTGCGGGTGGTCCGGGGCAGCGACGCGGACACCGCCTCCGACCACTATCCGGTGGTGGCGGACCTGGCGCTGGACCCGGCCTGACCGGGGCGGCGGTCGTTGCCGCGGCTGACTACCGTGACGCCGTGACCGGCCCGCCGCCCCCGCGCCCGTCCGACCCGTACCGGCCGCCCACGCCGCCCCGGCCGGCCGCCGCGTCGAGCCCGCGCGCCCCAGCCCCGGCCGAGCCGCCGCCCCCGCTGGTCGCGGCCGTCGCCCGCGCCGTCGCCCTGGTCGTGGTCCTGCCGGTACGCCTCGCCTGGGAGTTGGCCGTCGCCGCCGGCCGCCTGCTGGACCGGTACCTGGTCACGCCCACCGGCCGGTTCCTGCACCGCTGGCTGCTGCGCCCGCTGGCCTGGGCCGCGCGCACCCTGCTGTGGCTGCCGCTGGTCTGGCTGGCGCGTGGGGCGGCCTGGGTCGCCGTGCACCTGCTGTGGCGGCCCCTGGTCTGGGCCGCGCGCACGCTGGTGTGGCTGCCGCTGGGGTGGCTGGCCTGGGGCCTCGCCTGGGTCGCGGTGCACCTGATCTGGCAGCCCTGGTTGGCGAGAGGCGCTGCCTGGGTGGCGGTGCGGGTGCTCTGGCGTCCGCTGGCCTGGGCGGCCCGGCACCTGGCGTGGGTGCCGCTGGCCTGGCTGGTCCGGCAGTTGGTGGTCCGGCCGCTGCGCTGGCTGGCCCGGGTGCTCGCCCCGGTGGGACGGTCGCTGCTCGCCGGGCTGGCGCTGCTCGGCCGTGGGCTGGCCGCCGTCGGTCGGGTGTTCGCCGCCGGGGTCGTCGCGGTCGGCCGGGTGCTGGCCGCCGTCGCTCAGGTCCTCGCCGGGGTACTGGTGGACGGGGTCGTCGGTGCCTGGCGGCTCGCCGGACGGGTGCTCGGCTTCCTCTACCGCGTGCTGCTGCGACCGCTGGGTCGGGCCGTGCGCTGGCTGTGGCGGCACACCGCCGTACCGCTCGGCCGGGCCGTCCGGGCCGGCTGGTGGGCCACCGTCGTCCCGGCGGCGCGGGGCATGCGTACGGCGTGGCGGGCCACGGTCGGGCCGACCCGTCGCTGGCTGCGCCGGGCGGTGCTGGACCCGGTCCGGGTCACCAGCCGGGAGCTGCTCACCGCCCTGGGCCTGCGCCGCTGACCCGCGGCCCAGCCTCGCCCGGCCCGGCGGTCAGATCAGCAGGTTCAGCACCACGGTCAGCACCACCGAGACGAGGATCGAGAAGAGGATCATCAGCAGGCAGCCGACCCCGCCCCCGAGGGGTCGGATCTCGGTGTTCCCCATACGCATGGACCCACCATCGCAGGTCGGGCGGTCACAGCGTGCGGAGCCGGGGCAACAGCTCCTCCTGCGCCCAGTTCAGGAACATCGGCTGGCTGTCCGCGCCCACCTGGACCAGCGCCACGTGGGTGAAGCCCGCGTCGACGAACTGCTTGAACGCCGCCACGTGCCGGTCCACGTCCGGGCCGCACGGGATCGACCCGGCCACGTCCTCCTCGCGCACGAACTGCGTCGCCGCGGCGAACGACTCGGGCCCCGGCAGGTTCGCGTTGACCTTCCAGCCCAGGCCGAACCAGCGGAACTGGTCGTGCACGATCTTGCGGCACTCGGCCTCGTCCGGGCCGTAGCAGATCGCCACCTGGCCGTAGCGCGGCCTACCGGCGCCGCCGGCGTCGTCGTACATCTGGATCAGGTGCGCGTCGGGCTCGGTGGCGATCATGCCGTTGCCGTACTCGGCGGCGAGGGTGGCGGACTGCCGGCCGGAGGCGGCGATCGCCATCGGCACCGGGCGCTCCGGCCGGTCCCAGACGTACGCGTCGGGGACGTCGAAGTGGTTACCGGAGAAGGTCAACGTCTCGCCGTTGAGCAGGGGCCGGATGATCTGCAACGCCTCCTCGAACATCTCGTGCCGCTGCTCCACGTGCGGCCAGCCGCCGACCACGTGCTCGTTGAGGTTCTCCCCGGCGCCCAGCCCGAGGGTGAACCGGCCGTCCGAGAGCACCCCGACCGTGCTGGCCTTCTGCGCCACCACCGCCGGGTGGTAGCGGCGGATCGGGCAGGTCACGAAGGACATCAGCCCGACCCGGCTGGTCGCGTGCGCGACCGCGCCGAGCACCGACCAGGCGTACGGGGAGTGGCCCTGCGCGTCGAGCCACGGGTAGTAGTGGTCGGACGTGACCAGGTGGTCGAAGCCGGCGGCCTCGGCGCGGACGGCGTGGTCGACCAGGTGCTTCGGGCCGGCCTGCTCGCACAGGAGGGTGTAGCCGACGTTGACCATGGCGCATCTCCTTCCGGCGGATCCTCACCAGATACCCCGCGCTGCGCCGGTCAACCGTGCCCGTCCGCTCGCCATCCAGGCACTTCTTGCCGGCGGCTGCGCTGCTGCCCACCCTCCGGTCGGCACCCTTTTCCATCGATCGACTTCACCGGTTGCCTCCGGCATTCCATCGCCCTACGCTGATGCCTGCGTCCGCCGGGAGTCGGCGGCGGCTGTCGGGCTCAGCCGCCCTCGTCACCACCACCGCACCCCCCACACGGCCGGCTACACGATCGTCAACTCCTGGCAGGGCGGCTTCCAGGGCGAGGTCAAGGTGACCGTCGGCCCCTCGGCGATCACCGGCTGGACCGTGCGCTGGACCTTCGCCAACGGCCAGACGGTCAGCCAGACCTGGAACGCCACGATCAGCAACAGCGGCGCGGAATACACGGCGCGCAACGTCGACTACAACGGCCGGCTGGGTGCCGGTGCCACCACCAGCTTCGGCTTCCTCGCCAGCTGGAACGGCACCAACACCGCCCCAACCCCTGACCTGCACCCCGAGCTGACCCACCCGGCGGCCGGGCCCGCCCCGCCCGGCCCGCCCGGGCCGCCCGCCCGGCCGGATGCGGGCCCGCACCGGATCGGGGACGTGGCGGTATTCCCGCCGCCCCGATAACGCCACCTCGCCGATCTGGAGTGGGTCAACAGCAGGTCGGCGACCTGGCGGTGTTGCGCGGCCCGGACACCGCCACCTCGCCGATCTGGTGTGGATCTTGGAGCCGTCGACAGCCGATCGGGAGTGGACTCAGCGCTGGGCCAGCCGGGCGGCGCGCATCTGCAGGTAGCGCTGCTCGGGGAGGCTGGTGGTCTGCCCGGCGGCGGCCCGGTAGTGGGTCACCGCGGCGTCCCGGTCGCCGGCCATCTCGTACAGGTGCGCCCGGGCCGCGTCGAGGCGGTGGTGCCCGGCCATCCGGGGGTCGGCGTCCAGGGCGGCGAGCGCGTCCAGCCCGGCGGCCGGGCCGTGCACCATGGCGGTCGCCACCGCGCGGTTGAGCGACACCACCGGGTTCCCGGAGAGGCGTTCCAACACCTGGTAGAGCGCGAGGATCTGCGGCCAGTCGGTCTGCGCGGCGGTGGGCGCCTCGTCGTGCAGCGCGGCGATGGCGGCCTGGAGCTGGTACGGACCGACCGGCCCGCGGGCCATCGCCCGGGTGACGAGCGCGGTCCCCTCGGCGATCGCGGCGGCGTCCCACCGGCTGCGGTCCTGGTCGGCCAGGGAGATCAGCTCACCCGACGGGCCGGTCCGGGCGGCGGCGCGGGCCTCGGTGAGCAGCATCAGGGCGAGCAGCCCGGCCACCTCGCTGTCGTCCGGCAGCACCGCGTGCATGGCCCGGGTCAGCCGAATCGCCTCCTCGGACAGGTCCACCCGGCGCAGGTCCGTGCCGAGGCTGGCGGTGTGCCCCTCGGTGAAGATCAGGTACAGCACGTGCAGCACCGCCGCGAGGCGAGACTCGCGCTCGCCCTCGTCCGGCATCCGGAACGGCAGCCCGGAGGTCCGGATGCGCTGCTTGGCCCGGCTGATCCGCTGCGCCATGGTGGGCTCCGGGACGAGGAATGCGCGGGCGATCTCGGTGGTGGTGAGCCCGCCCACCGCGCGCAGCGTCAGCGCGATCGCCGAGGCGGTCGACAGCGTCGGGTGGCAGCAGAGGAAGAGTAGGACCAGGGTGTCGTCCCGGTCCGAGATCAGCGGCTCGTCCGCGGCCGGCGCGGTCTGCCGCTGGTCGCCCTCCCGCCGGGCTGCGCGGTCCTCCCGGTCCCGCCGGGCGGCCTCGGCCCGGACCAGCTCGATCATCCGGCGGTACGCGACCTGGACGAGCCAGCCGCGCGGATTGTCCGGCAGCCCCTGGGCCGGCCACTGGGTGGCCGCGTCCAGCAGGGCCTCCTGGACCGCGTCCTCGGCGGTGGCGAAGTCACCGAACCGGCGGGCGAGCACGCCGAGGACCTGCGGCGCCAGCTCGCGCAGCAGGTCCTCGACGGTCTGGTCCAGGGTGCCCAGCGGTCAGATCTCCTCTGGCGGCGCGGACATGATCGGGTGCACCTCGATCGGCATGTTCAGCGGTCGCCCGCCGGGCCCGGGCGCGGTGGAGATGTGCGCGGCGATCTCGACCGCCCGCTCCGGCGTCTCGCAGTCGACGATCCACCAGCCGGCGAGGAACTCTTTGGTCTCGGCGAACGGCCCTTCGGTGACGACCGGGGCGCCACCCTCGCCCGCCCGGACGATCCGTGCCTGCTGCGGCCCGCCCAGGCCCTCCGCCTGGACCCACTCCCCGTCGGCGGTGAGCTTCGCGTTGACCTCGCCCATGAACCCGATGTGCGCCCGGATCTCCTCCGGCGTCCAGGTGTCGATCGACGGGAAGTCGGCCCCGGCGGCGCTGAACTGCATCAGCAGCATGTACTTCACGGTTCGCTCCTCACGCCTGTGCACCGATTCTCGGTGCTTCCACCCTCAGGTAGAAGCTGCCACTCCGGTTCTCGACATCCGGGCGGAGAAATTTCCCGGAAATCTCAGCCGACGGCGGTGACCTCCAGCAGCAGCGCCTGCTCGGGGTGCAGGGCCGGCAGTTGGAGCCCCACCGAGGCGAGCACCGACCCGCCGAGGGTCACCCCGTCGGCCGAGGCCAACCAGGCCGGCGGGGCCAGCTCCAGCACCGCCGGCTCCGGCAGCCCGGCCGGCGGCCGCACCCGGTAGCGCCGCGCCGGATCCAGCCCGGGCAGGCGTACCAGGCCCGGCACCTGGGCGACCGAGGTGGTCAGCCGGGAGATCGCGTACACCGCGCGGGACCGGTCGTGGGCGACCACGCCGTGCGCCTGGACGGCCGGGTCGGGGTGGTCGACCCGGACCACCCGGCCGCCGTGCAGCAGCGGACGCAGCCGCTTGTGCAGGGCGACCCAGGCGGCGAGTTCCGCCCGCTCGGCGGTGGTGATCCCGCTGATGTCCCACTCGATGCCGTGGTGGCCGAAGAGCGCGGTGACCGCCCGGAAGCCGAGGTCGTGCACGCGGTGGGTGGTGTGCGAGCGTTCCGGTCCGATGTGGGTGCCGACCAGTTCGGGTGGGAGCAGCAGGCCGGTCCAGCGCTGGATCGACAGCCGTTCCAGGGCGTCGTTGCAGTCGCTGGCCCACACCCGGTCCGTGCGGCGCAGGATCTCCAGGTCGACCCGCGCCCCGCCGGACGAGCAGCTCTCGATCTCCACTGCGGGGTGGCGGCCACGCAGCTCGTCGAGGAGGCGGTAGACCGCCACGGTCTGCGCGTGCACCCCCGGCCGGCCGCCGTGCCCGGCCTCGGTGAGGTCCCGATTGTGGTCCCACTTCAGGTACGCGATCCCGTCGTGCTCCGTCAGCACCGCGTCCAGCCGGCCCAGCAGGTGGGCGTACGCGTCCGGGTGGGCGAGGTCGAGCACCTGCTGGTGGCGCCACTCCGGCGGCAGCCGGCCGGGCGCCTGGAGCAGCCAGTCCGGGTGGGTCCGGAACAGGTCCGAGTCCCGGTTGACCATCTCCGGCTCGACCCAGAGCCCGAACTGCATCCCGTGCCCGCGGACGTGGTCGATGAGCGGTTGCAGCCCGTCCGGCCAGACGTCGTCGTCGACCCACCAGTCGCCGAGCCCGGCGCGGTCGTGCCGGCGGCCCCGGAACCAGCCGTCGTCGAGCACGAACCGTTCCACGCCCACCTCGGCGGCCCGGTCGGCGAGGTCCCTGAGCCGGTCCAGGTCGTGGTCGAAGTAGACCGCCTCCCACACGTTGAGGGTCACCGGGCGGGGTGCGCGCGGGTGCTGCGGGCGGGCCCGCAGGTGGGTGTGCAGCACGTTGCTGAGCCCGTCCAGCCCGTCGGTCGAGTGGACCGCGTAGAGCAGGGGAGTGACGTACTCCGCGCCGGGGGCGAGCACGATCTCGCCGGGGGTGAGCAGTTCGCCGCCGCCCAGGGTGGCCTCCCCGGTGGGGCGGCGTTCGGCCACCGTGACGTGGTCGCCGCTCCACGCGGTGTGCACCGCCCACACCTCGCCGTGCCCGAAGCCGAAGCCCGGCGTGCCGGCGACGAGCAGCAGCGTGGCGTCGTGGCCGGTGCGGCCGTGCCGGCCCTCGCGTACCCAGGCGCCCATCGGCCACGGGTGCCGCTGCGGGGCGCGTTCCCGGCACCAGCGCCCGGTCAGGTCGAGCAGTTCGGTGGCGACCGCGGGCACCGGCAGCACCGGGGTCAGCTCCCGCACCTCGTACGGCCGGTCGCCGTCGTTGCGCAGCCGGTGCCGCAGTGTCAGCAGTCCGGTCGGGTCGAGCGTGAGCTCGACGGTGAGCGACAACCCCGCGCCCGGGTCCGCCGCCCGCACGGTCACCCGCGCGGCATCGGCCCCGTCGGGGTCCCGCTCCGCCCCGGATACGCGCACCGCCTCCCCGCCCCCCGCCACCCGGCTCGGCTCTGGGGCGACGTCGGCGACGTCGAGCCCGTCGAGGCGGAAGGCGGTGGACCAGTCCCGGCCGTCGCGGTGGCCGGCCAGGCCGGGCCGGCCGCTCCAGCCGGCGCTGGGTTCGGGCAGCAGTGACAGCACGGTCGGCGCGTCGAAGCTGCTCGGCACCACCGGCGCGATGGTGGCGTCGACCAGGGCGGGCAGGTCGTCGGCGGGGAGGGGGCCGAGGTCGGCGCCCCAGTGCACGATCCGGGGCAGGCCCGGGCCGCGCGCGTCGAGCACCAGGCTGGTCCGGGCGCGGCGTAGGTGGAGGATCGTCATCCCTTGCTGGCTCCCAGGGTCAGGCCCCGGACGAACTGCTTCTGCAACAGGAAGAAGATCACCAGGGTGGGGATCGCGACCAGCACCGAGCCGGCCGAGACCAGGTTGTTGTCGGTGAAGAACTCGCCGCGCAGGTTGTTCAGCGAGCTGGTCACCGGGAACTTGTCGCCGGTGCGCATCAGCACGGTGGCCCAGAAGAACTCGTTGTAGATCCAGGTCACCTCGAGGGTGGCCAGCGCGGCCAGGGCCGGCCGGCAGAGCGGCATGGTGACCTGCCAGTACTGCCGCCACACGCTGGCCCCGTCCACCATCGCCGCCTCGTACAGGTCGTGCGGCAGGGCCTTCATGTAGTTGCTCAGCACGAAGACGCAGAAGCCGCACTGGAAGGCGACGTTGACCAGGATCAGCCCCCAGTAGCTGTCGTAGAGCAGCTCCGAGTCGCTCATCCAGGCCGGCAGCGGGATCTCGGTGAACATCCGGAACAGCGGGATCAGCAGGGCCTGCTGCGGCAGCAGGTTCGCCGCGGTGAACAGCCCGAGCAGCACGAGGTTGAGCTTCCAGCTGAACCGGGCGATCACGAACGCCACGCAGGAGGCGAGGAAGAGCGTCAGCAGCACCGCCGGGACCGTGATGTAGACGGAGTTGAGGAAGTGCTTGCCGAACTCCGCGGTCCGCCAGGCGGTGACGTAGTTGTCGATGGTCCAGCCGCCGAGGGAGACGTAGCCGTGGGTGGCGGTGTACTCGTAGGACCGCAGCGAGGTCAGCGTCGCCCAGAGGATCGGGAAGAGCCAGCCGACGGCCACCGTACCCAGGAAGAGGTGCAGGACCACCCGGGCGGGCCGCAGCGGCCGGCGGCGCCCGGCCGGTGCGGTGGCCGTGGTCTCGCGGGTCAGGACGGTGGTCATCGCCGGCCCTCCCGCATCACGGTGGCCAGATAGAGGGTGATGAAGACCAGGGAGACGACCAGCATGATGGTCGCCAGGGCGGAGCCGAAGCCGATCCGGCTGGCCTCGCCCACCACGTTCGCGGTGACCAGCGCGGAGATCAGCTCCAGCCCGTTGCGGCCCTTGTTGATGACCCACACCAGGTCGAACGCGCGCAGCGACTCGATCACCGTCACCACCAGCACGATGATGTTGATCGGCCGCATGACCGGGAAGACCACCCGGAAGAAGGTGCTGGCCTCGGAGGAGCCGTCCACGGCGGCCGCCTCGCGCAGCGACGGGTCGACGCCCTTCAGGCCGGCCAGATAGAGCAGCATGATGTAGCCGACGTGCCGCCAGCCGGCGGCGACGAGCACCGCCCAGATGTTCACGTGCGGGTCGCCGTACCAGTCGGTCTGGGTGCCCAGCAGTGCGTTGAGCAGGCCCTGGTCGCGGCTGTAGATGAGCTGCCAGACGAAGCCGATCAGCGCCAGGGAGAGCACCACCGGCAGGTAGAGCGCGGTCTGGTAGAAGCGGCTGCCGCGCAGTTCCTTGTCGAGCAGCACGGCGAGGAACATCCCGAACGGGGTGGCCACCACGAAGAGCGCGGCCAGCCAGAGCAGGTTGTTCTGGATCGCCGGGACGAACGGCGGGTAGATGTTCACCACGTCGTCGTAGTTCTTCAGGCCGACCCAGTCGATCTCGCTGAGCGGGCCGATGCCGTCCCAGTTGGTGCCGGAGAGCAGCACGGTGGCCAGCGCCGGCAGCCAGACCAGGCCGACGACGAGGAGCATGGGTACCAGCACCATCAGCGTGATCACCACGCGGTCGGTGTGGGACAGGAGCCGTAGCCGCCGGCGGCGACCACGCGTGGTGGTGGTCGCGGCCGGCGATGGTACGGCGCGATCCGCTTGGATCAGGGGCAGGTCGGACATGGTGTCCTCCTCCCTTCCGCCGTCAGCTGGTGAAGATCGACTTCTTCTGGTTCTCGATGCTGGTGAGCAGCCCGCTGATGTCCTTCGGGTTCTTGATGAACTGCTGGAACGCCGGGATGATCACCGTGGAGGCGAAGTCCGGCCGGGTGTCCCGGTCGAGGAACTGGGCGATCTCCGTGGCCGAGCCGACCAGTTCGGCGGCCTTCTTCTTCAGCGCGTTGTAGCCGCTGGTGTCCCCGCCGCTGTTGGCCACCAGGGTGCCGGGGTCGCCCTTCACCATGATGTTCGCGGCGTCGACGCCGCCGATGTATTCCAGCAGCTTCTTGGCGTTGGCCTCGGACTTCGGCTTGCGGGCCATCATGTAGCCGTCGATCGGCGCGTCCAGGGCCTTGGCCCCGATGGTCGAGTCGATCTCGGGGAAGGTGAAGAAGTCGATGTCGTCCTGCTCGTTGTCGTTGAACTGCTGGGCGACGAAGAGGCCGAGCAGGTACATGCCGCTCTTCTTCTGCTGCAGCGACTGGGCGGCCTCCTGCCAGGTCCGGCCCAGGGCGTCCGGCTGGTGCAGCGGCAGCAGCCCGGCCCAGGTGTCGAAGACCTTCTTCACCTTGTCGGAGGTCCACGCCTCCTTGCCGGCCATCAGGTCGACGTGGAACTGGTAGCCGTTGATCCGCAGGTTGAGGATGTCGAAGGTGCCCATCGCGGGCCAGCCGTCCTTGTCGGCGAAGGCGATCGGGATGAGGCCATCCTTCTTCATCTGCCCGGCGAGTGTGGTGAGGTCGTCGAGCGTCGTCGGCACCTGGTAGCCGTGCTGCTGCCACACCGACTTGCGGTAGAAGACCGCCCACGGGTAGTACGACGCGGGCACGAAGTACTGCTTGCCGTCGTCGCCGGTGGACGCCTTCTTGAACGCGTCGGAGAAGCCGGAGAGCTTGCCCCAGACGTCGCTGACGTCGCCGGCCAGGCCCTTGGCGGCGAAGAACCGCATCCGGTAGCCGGCGAACCAGGTGAACACGTCGTCCGGCTTGCCCTGCAGGTAGTTGTTGATGTTCTCCTGGAACGTGTTGTGGTCAACCGTGTTGATGTTGACCTGGACCCCGGACGAGCTCTGGAAGCCGGCCGCCAGCTTGGCGAGGACGTCCTTCGGCGTCGGGTCCGAGGCGTTCGAGCCGACGGAGACGGTCTTCGAGCCTGCGCCCGAGTCGGAGTCGGAGCCGCAGCCGGCGAGCAGTCCCGTGCCGAGCAGCGCGCCCGCGCCGGCGAGCAGCGAGCGGCGGTTCAGGCCGGCGACGGACGGGGGCACGAGTCGGGCGAGGTATTCGGCTTGCGATCGGGGACGGGACATGGTGCCTCCTGCGTGGAAGAGGTGCGCTGCGTCCAAAAGCCGTGGTGGTGGGATCGGTGTTCGCGCCGGCGGCGGTGGATCCACCGCGAATCCACATGTCCGAACACAAACAGCCGGTGGCGGTTGAAGCTACCCCCTGGTTCCGCGCTGTCAAGGGGGGAAGCGGACAGCGACAACCCAGTTGTGACATGGCCGAGACCGGCCAACCGTGGTAATCACTGTCGATGTTGGAAAGTGTTGACTTGGTGGCCGTTCGGGGGCACCCTCTGCACTCATGCGGACCTGGCACGGTGAGCGGATCTGGTACGGGGCCGACTACAACCCGGAGCAGTGGCCCGAGGAGACCTGGGTCGAGGACGTCGCGCTGATGCGCCGGGCCGGGGTCAATCTGGTCTCGGTCGGGATCTTCTCCTGGGCCCTGCTGGAACCCGCCCCCGGCCGCCACGAGTTCGGCTGGCTCGACCGGGCGCTCGACCTGCTGCACGACGGCGGGATCAGCGTCGACCTGGCCACCGCCACCGCCAGTCCGCCACCCTGGCTGGCCCACCGGCACCCGGAGACGCTGCCCCGACGCGCCGACGGCACGATCCTCTGGCCGGGCGGGCGGCAGGCGTACTGCCCCAGCTCACCGGTCTTCCGGCAGCGGTCCCTCGCGCTGGTCGAGGCCGTCGCCGGCCGGTACGCCGACCACCCGGCCGTGGTGATGTGGCACGTCTCCAACGAGCTGGGCTGCCACAACGTGCACTGCTACTGCGACGTCAGCGCCGAGGCGTTCCGCCGCTGGCTGCGCGAGCGCTACGGCGACCTGGACGCGCTCAACGCGGCCTGGGGCACCGCGTTCTGGAGCCAGCGCTACCACGACTGGGCCGAGATCAACCCGCCACGGACCGCCCCGACCTTCGCCAACCCCACCCAGCAGCTGGACTTCCTGCGTTTCTCCTCCGATGAGCAGCGCGCCCAGCTGCGTGCGGAGCGGGAGGTGCTGACCCGGCTCACCCGGCAGCCGGTCACCACCAACTTCATGATCGGCACCGGCGTCAAGCACCTGGACTACCACTCCTGGGCGTCCGACGTGGACCTGGTCGCCAACGACCACTACCTGATCGCCGCCGACCCGCGGCCGCAGGTCGACCTGGCGCTCGCCGCCGACCACACCCGGGGCGTCGCCGGTGGCGGGCCGTGGCTGCTGATGGAGCACTCCACCAGCGCGGTCAACTGGCAGCCGCGCAACGTCGCCAAGACCCCGGGCCAGCTGCGGCGCAACAGCCTCGCCCACGTGGCGCGCGGCGCCGACGGGGTGCTCTTCTTCCAGTGGCGGGCCTCCCGGGCGGGCGCAGAGAAGTTCCACTCCGCGCTGGTCCCGCACGCCGGACCCGAGACCAAGGTGTTCCGCGAGGTGTGTCGGCTCGGCGCCGACCTGAAGGCCCTCGCCGAGGTACGCGGCAGCCGGGTCGAGTCCGAAGTGGCGATTCTGTTCGACTACGCGGCCTGGTGGGGCGTCGAGCTCGACTCCCACCCCAGCACCGACGTCACCTACGTGGACCGGCTCGCCGCCCTGCACGGCGCGCTCTGGCGGGCCGGGGTCACCGCCGACGTGGTGCACCCGTCGGCCGACCTGTCCCGCTACCGGCTGGTCCTGGTGCCCACCCTCTACCTGGTCCGCGACGCCGACGCCGAGGCCCTGCGCGCATTCGTGGCCGCGGGTGGCACCGCCCTGGTGACCTACTTCAGCGGCATCGTCGACGAGCACGACCACATCCGGCTCGGCGGCTACCCAGGCGCGTTCCGCGAGCTGCTCGGCGTCCGCACCGAGGAGTTCTTCCCGCTCCGCGAGGGTGAGCGGGTACGCCTCGACGACGGCGCCACCGCCGACGTGTGGACCGAGTGGCTGCACGCCGACGGGGCGGAGGTGCTCGCCTCGTACGCCGACGGGCCGCTGCCCGGGGTGCCCGCGCTGACCCGGCACGCGATCGGCGCCGGAGCCGCCTGGTACGTCGCCACCCGGCTGGACGCGGCCGCCACCGACCGGCTCGTCGCCCGGCTGCTCGCCGAGTCCGGCGCCCGCCCGCCGGTGGCCGCCTCGGCGGGGGTGGAGGTGGTACGCCGCCGGTCCGCCGACCGGAGCTGGCTGTTCGTCATCAACCACACCAATGCCGAGGCCCGGCTGGCGGTCACCGGCGTCGAGCTGCTCGGCGGCGGCCGCTGCGACGGCGAGCTGGTGGTCCCGGCCGGCGAGGTGGCGGTGGTCCGCGAAACGCCGGCCCGCGCCGCCGAGGTGCCGGCCAGGGTGGGGGCCGGCGATCCGGCGACGGACCGGACGGCCGAGGCCGCCTGACCGTGGCCCCCGCACCCGAAGGAGGATCCATGCTCGCCCAGCAACGGCAGAGCGCCATCCTGGAGCTGATCCGCCAGCGTGGTGGCGTCCGGGTCAGTCATCTGGTCAGCCGCTTCGGGGTGTCGGACATGACGATCCGGCGGGACCTGGAGGTGCTCGCCGAGCGGGGGCTGGTCGACAAGGTCCACGGTGGCGCGACGCTGGCCGGCCCCGGCTCGGCCGAGGAGCCCGGCTTCGCCGCGAAGTCGATCCGGCAGCAGGCCGAGAAGCGGGCCATCGCCGAGCGGGCCGCCGGCCTGGTCGAGCCCGGGATGGCGATCGCGCTCTCCGCCGGCACGACCACCGCCGCCCTGGCCGCCCGGCTCGCCGACGTCCGCGGGCTCACCGTGGTCACCAACTCGGTGCCGGTCGCCGACGCCCTCTACCAGAACCCCCGCCCCGACCAGACCGTCGTGCTCACCGGTGGCATCCGTACGCCCTCGGACGCGCTGACCGGGCCGGTGGCCGAGGCGGCCATCGCCGCCCTCAACGTCGACCTGCTCTTCCTCGGCGTGCACGGGATGAGCCCCCGGACCGGGTTCACCACGCCGAACCTGCTGGAGGGGGCGGTCAACCGGGGGCTGATCGCGGCCGCCCGGCGGCTCGTCGTGCTCGCCGACCACACCAAGTGGGAGACCATCGGGATCGCCACCATCGCCCCGCTCGCGGCGGCCGACGTGCTCATCACCGACGGCGGGCTGCCCGCGGAGGGACGGCAGCAGATCGGCGAGCAGGTCGGCGAGCTGATCGTCGTGCGGGTCGACTGACACCGCGACGAGCGCCGTGCCGGCGGAGGCCTCGTGCTCACAGCCACTTCACAGCGCTGCAGGTTAACGTGCCTTTGGTGGTCCCGTGCGCGCTCTGTCGTGGAGCGTGCCGAAGGTGGAAGCGGAGTGGCGATGGTCTTCAAGAAGATGCTGAGCGCGTTCGGCGTCGGCGGCCCGAGCGTCGACACGGTGCTGACCAACCCGAACACCCGGCCCGGCCTGGCCCTCGATGGGCACGTCAACCTGGTCGGCGGTGACCTGCCGGCCAGCATCGAGCAGATCAGCGTCGGCCTGGTCACCCGGGTGGAGGTCGAGAGCGGCGACTCCGAGTACGCCGGCATCATGGAGTTCCACCGGATGCCGGTCAGCGGCCGGCTGGAGCTGGCGCCGAAGCAGCAACTCTCCCTCCCGTTCCAGCTCCCGGTGCCGTGGGAGACCCCGGTCACCGACGTGTACGGGCAGCGGCTGCGCGGTATGACCATGGGGCTGCGTACCGAGGTCGCGGTGGCCCGCGCGGTGGACAAGAGCGACCTGGACCAGGTGGCCGTGCACCCGCTGCCGATCCACGAGCGGATCCTCGAGGCGTTCCAGACGCTCGGCTTCCGGTTCAAGCACGCCGACCTGGAGCGCGGCCACATCTACGGCGTGCAGCAGACGCTGCCGTTCTACCAGGAGATCGAGTTCTTCGCCGCGCCGCAGTACGCGCAGGCCGTCAACGAGGTCGAGCTGACCTTTGTGACCAGCCAACGGGGCGTCGAGGTGATCCTGGAGTGCGACAAGCGGGGCGGGTTCTTCACCGCCGGGCACGACGTCTTCGGCCGGTACACCGTCCCGCACAGCGACACGGGCCGCACCGACTGGGCCCAGGTGGTGGACGGCTGGCTGCGGGAGACCACCTCGCGCTACGGCAACCTGCGGGCCCAGGGCTTCGGACCGCACGGGCACCACGGCCACCACGGGCGCCGTGGGCCGGGAGTCGGCGGCATGGTGGCGGGCGCCGCCCTGGGGGTGGCCGGTGGCCTGGTCGCCGGTGAGCTGATCGAGGACGCCTTCGAGGGCGACTTCGGGGACTTCGGCGGGGACTTCGAGTAGTCCACGCACGACGGTGGCCCCGGGAAACTCCCGGAGCCACCGCCGCTCTCAGGTGTTGCTCACTGGCGCCGGGCCGCCCGGCGCTCCGCGATCGAGTGGCGTTCGCTACCAGCCTTGGCCAGACCACGGCTGAACAGGTAGGCGCCGGTCAGGACCGTCAGGAACCACCACGACAGGTTCGGGTTGGCGAGGTTCAGGCCGTTGCCGCCCCCGCCGGGCCAGTACGCGGCGACGATGACGCCCGCGACGGCGATCGCGTACACCCAGAACTCTGTGGTGAGAAGGGCGTGCTTGGTCTCGGTGCCCGGAGTCGGCTGCCGGCGACCATCCTCGATCATCGGCATCTGACGGGTCTGGACGTCCTGCATGGCCATCCGGTTGGGCGCCTCCTGCGCCGGCCGGTTCATCGGCCTGGTGGACGCAGCCTGCGTGCTCATCTTGTCCTCCTCGGATGCGATGAGTTGCACACCCGCCCCGCTACCGCGTTTCGGCCACGGCACGGTTCGCGTTTCGTGGCGGGGGCACCCCGCGTCTACCCGAGGGCCCCGGAGAGGTAACACCCGATCGGCGGCGGATGTGGTCTCCCCGGGGCTCCTGCCGGTCGGTCAGCGCAGGCCGTTGCGCACCGCCACCGCGATCAGCAGGTCCGGGTCGTCGGTGATGAGGCCGTCCACGCCGAGGTCGATGACCCGCTGCATCACCGCCGCGTCGTTGACGGTGTAGGGGACCACGGTGAGCCCGTACCGCCGCTGCAGGGTCGGGACGTCCGGTCCGTGGAAGTATGCCGGGTTCTGCCGCAGGTACCAGTCGGCCGAGGCCACCGTGACCTGCCCCGGGTCGTGCACCTGCCAGTTCGCCGACACCGTGGCCGCGCCGGACTGCCGGACCAGCTTGCCCAGGTCCTCGTGACGCCACCAGTCCAGGCCGGCGGTCCACGGGCTCCGCACCGTCGGGTCGCCATAGACCGCCTGCAGCGAGCACTCGTCGGCGAGGGTGGCGCACTCGGCCGGGCCGTACTGCCAGACCAGGGCGACGGTGTCGATGTGGGGGTCGAGGCGGTGGGCGTAATCGATGGCGCGCCAGTCGAACGACTGGACGGTGGCGCGCCGGGTGAAGCCGGCCCGCTCGATGGCGGTGACCAGCTTGCGGGTGAAGCTCTGGTACGGCTCGGTGTCGGTCACCAGCGGGCTGATCTTCGTCTCGATGTTCATCCGGACGTCGTCCCGGCCGCTCGCCGACACCAGGGCGAAGACCTCGTCGAGGGTGGGGATCCGGGCGCCCGGCACGGCCACCTGGGCGGGGAACTCGGGCAGCGTCTTCGCGCCGCAGTCGACGGTCTTCAGCTGGGCCAGGGTCAGCTCGTGCACCAGCTTCCCGACGTACGGGTACTTCGGGTCCCCGGGGCGTACCGGCGCGGTGTCCACGCAGTGCGACCCGTTCACCGCCCGGTCGTGCAACACGACCAGGTGCCCGTCGGCGGTCACCCCGGTGTCCAGTTCGAGAGTGGAGATGGCCGGGTTCTGCAGGGCGTGCGCGAACGCGGGGAGGGTGTTCTCCGGGCGGGTGGCCCGGCCGCCCCGGTGGGCCTGGATGTCGAAGGGCGAGGCGTACGCCCGGGGCAGCCGGTAGTCGCGCTCGGCGAGCAGCCCGCGCAGCCGGTCCGGGTAGTCGGTGATGAGGCCGTCCACGCCGTCGTCGATCAGCTTCGCCATGGTCGGCACGTCGTCCACCGTCCACGGGATCACCTTGATCCCGTTGCGGTGCGCGTGCGCCACCATCTCCTTCGTCACGTACGGCCGGTAGCCGGCATCGGTGACCGTGCCGTTCTGCGGAAAGCCGTGCACCGGCGAGAACGCCGCCGCGCCGAAGCTGCGGACCGCGGCGATCGGGTCGCCACCGAAGTCGTCGATGTCCAGGCCGCCCAGCCACGGCGACGCGCCCGGCTGGCCGACCTGCAGGAAGTCGTAGTTGGTCAGGGCCACCAGCGGCAGTCGCGGCTCCACCTGGCGCATCCGCATCAGCGCGCCCCAGTCGAAGCTCTGGATCGTCACCTGGCGCAGCATCCCGGCGTTCCGGATCTCCCGCGCGGTGACCTGCACGAACTGCTCGCGCGGCGCGGTCTCGGCCGGCGCGCCAGCCTCCACCTTGGTCTCCACGTTGAGCATCACGTCGTCCGCCCGGTAGCGCTTGACCAGGGCGAAGACCTCGCGCAGCAGGGGCATCCGGGCGCCGGGCACGGCGAGCTGGCCGGGCTTGTCGGCCAGGGTCTTCGCGCCACAGTCCAACGTGCGCACCTGAGCCAGGGTGAGCGTGTTGACGTACTTTCCGACGTACGGGTACTCCGGGTCACCCGGGGTGGCCGGTGCGGTGTCCACGCACTTGGCGGCGCTGACCTTCCGGTCGTGGGTCACCACGGCCTGTCCGTCCTCGGTGATCTGCACGTCCAGTTCGAGCGTGCTCACGCCGAGTTGAAGTGCGTTGCCGAACGAGGCGAGGGTGCTCTCCGCCCGCAGGCCCAGGCCGCCGCGGTGGGCCTGGAGGTCGAAGGTCCGGCCGGGCCGCGGGGCCGCCTCGGCGGGCGCCGGGAGACCGGCGGTCACGGTCGCCGCCAGGAGCGCGGCGAGGGTGGTACGGCGTACGGTGCGCACGCTGTCTTCCCTTCGGGGGCGGGCGGGTCCCGCCAACCCGCGGCTCAGCATGGGCAGCCCGGGCGGCCGGCAGGCGAGCAGCGGGAGACGCGCCGGTGAACCCGGGCGGACGACCAGCGCGGGTTTGGACCGCCGGTCGTCGGGCACGCAACAAAGATCCGAGAACGCTGCGAGGTGGTTGACGTGCGTGAGGACGACATGCGGCAGGAGGCCGCCCGGCGGGCCGAGGACCGGATCGCCGGCGGCGTGTACGGCAAGGGCGCGGTGAACGAGGTCACCGTGCCGCAGACCGATGTGCTGCGGGTGATCCAGGAGGAGGATCCGGACGACCCGGCGCACGTGCCGGTCGACCCGAACGTGCTGCGCGACGGCGGCCCGACGCGCGGTCAGGGTGCGGTCACCACGACCGGGGGCACGGCCGGCCCGGCCAGCGCCCGGCGGCTGGCCCGCCAGCCGGAGCGGCACCGCGGGAAGGTGGCCCCGACCACCACGGGTGACGCCACCACCGGTGGCCTGAGCACCCCGGCCGGCGGCTCCACGAGTGACGCCTCGTCGAGCGGCAGCCAGGTCGGCAACTTCACCGACGAACGACCCCACCCAGGCTGACCGGCGGGATCCCCGCCCCGTCGATCATGAGGTTGGCGGCACTCGTGGAGATCGAGATCGCCGTCAACCTCATGATCACCTGGGGAACGCGGGGGCGGGGTGGTCAGGGGGTGCGGAGGATGCCTAGGCGTTGGGTGCCGCGGGTGAGGGCGACGTAGAGGTCGCTGTGGCCGCGCGGGGACTCGGCGACGATGCGGTCCGGGTCCACCACCAGGACCGAGTCGAACTCCAGGCCCTTGGCCTGCTCCGTGGTGAGCACCACCACCCGGTTCGCCAGCTCCGGCTGTTCCCCGACGGCGGCCTCCGGCAGGGCGGCGGTGACCGCCCCGCCCAGCTCCGCCACCCGGCCGGCCGGCACGATCACCCCGAGCCGCCCGTCGGTCAGCCCGGCCGCCTCCCGCGTTGCCGCCGCGACCAGCTCCGCGGCGAGCCGGTCCGCGTCGACGGTCCGGTCCCACGGCGGCACGCCGCTGGCGCGTACGGAGCGGGGCGGGCGCAGCGCCGGGTCGATCGCGGCGAGCACGTCGGCGGCGACCGCCATGATCTCGGCGGGGGTGCGGTAGCTGACGGTCAGCTCCTCCAGCCGCCACCGGTCCGCCACGTACGGCGCCAGCGCCTCGGACCAGGACGGCGTGCCGGCGAGGGCGCCGGTCTGCGCCACGTCCCCGACGATGGTCATCGACCGGCTCGGGCACCGGCGCATCAGCAACCGCCACGCCATCGGCGACAGCTCCTGTGCCTCGTCGACGATCACGTGCCCGAACGCCCAGCTCCGATCGGCGGCGGCGCGCTGCGCGGTGGTCAGCCGGTCGGACTCCTCCTGCCGTTCCAGCAGCCGGTCGGCGTCGATGAGGTCGGTGACGCCAAGGATCTCGCCGCCGTCCGCCTCGTCCTCGACGTCGATCGACCGGGAACCGCGGGCGATCTCCAGCACGCCCTCGGCGTACTCGCGTTGCAGCGACCGGATCCGCTCCCGGCGGGCCGCGGCGGCGCGCTCGTCCTCGCCCAGCAGCTCGGCCGCCTCGTCCAGCAGCGGCACGTCGGCCGGCGTCCAGCCGCCCGGCTCGCGGTGCAGCATGGTCCGCTCGGCGTCGGTGAGCATCGGCGCGGCGGCGGCGATCCGCTCCGGCGCGCCGTACAGGTCGGCGAGCAGCCGCTGCGGGGTGAGCACCGGCCACAGCTCGTCCAGCGCGGCCCGGACCTCGGGCTCGTCGCGCAGTTCCCGGCGGATCTCGGCGCGGTCGGCCTCGGACAGCAGGTTGTCCCCGCCGAGCGGGTCGGCCCCGATCCGCTCGGCGACCTGGTCGGCGAGCGCGTGCACGATCTCGATGTCGAACAGCGCCCGGGCCAGGTTGTGCGGGCGGTCGGCGCGGCGGACCCGCTCCCGGGCCTCCCGGACCACGGCCGGGTCCAGGGTGAGGATCTCCCGCTGCGGCAGCTCGATCTCCAGCGGCTCCTCGGGCACCCACTGCCGGTCCCGTACCGCGTTGGCCAGCACCTCGGCCATCACCGCGCGTCCCTTCAGCGCGGCGGTCTCCGCCGGCTCGGTGCGCCGGGCCTGCACCCCGGGAAAGAGGTCGGCCTGGGTACGCAGCAGCACACCCGTCTCGGCCAGCGCGGGCAGCACTTGGGAGATGTAGCGCAGGAAGGTGGCGTTCGGGCCGACCAGCAGCACACCCCGGGTGGAGAGCTGCTGCCGGTGCGTGTAGAGCAGGTACGCGGCCCGGTGCAGCGCCACCGCCGTCTTGCCGGTGCCGGGACCCCCCTGCACCACCAGCACCCCCGGCAGGTCGGCGCGGATGATCCGGTCCTGCTCGGCCTGGATGGTCTCGACGATGTCGCGCATCCGGCCGGTGCGGCCGGCGTTCAGTGCGGCGAGCAGCGACGCCTCGCCGGTCAGCTCCTCGTGTGCGGTGGGGGAGGCGGCGGCGATGTCCAGCACCTCGTCGTTGATCCCGGTGACCTTCCGCTCCCGGGTGCGCAGGTGCCGGCGCCGGCGTACGCCCTGCGGGTTGGCAGCGGTGGCGAGGTAGAACGCCCGGGCCGCCGGGGCGCGCCAGTCCATGAGCAGCGGGTCGTAGTCGCCGCTGGTGTCGAAGATGCCGATCCGGCCGATGTAGCGGCGGGAGTCGTCGTCGCCGTCGAGGCGGCCGAAGCAGAGGCCGGTCTCCACCGCGGAGAACTGCTCGACCTGGTCGGCGTACATCCGGACCGTGAAGTCACGCTGCGAGCGGGCCTGCTGCGTGCCGCCGGTGCTCCGCAGCTCCTCGGTGAGCCGCCGGCCGGCCTGCTCGCGCATGCCGTCCAGCCGGTCGTAGAGCATCGAGACGTACTCCTGCTCGCGCCCGATCTCGTCGTCCTGGTGCAGCTCTACGTCGGAGTGCGTTGACAAGCCGGCTCCTCATTGGCTAAAATCGTCGCAGGAATGGCTTTCATCAGCCGTTCCTTTTTGTGTTTGAACTGAGAAAGATACCGCCTGGCCCGCTACCGGGCCAAGTGAACCAGGCCGTCCGTGGCCACCTCACACCGCCGCGCCGCGCTTCCTCCGCACACGCATCAGGGGCCCGGCCGGCTTCCGCCGTCCGGGCCCCTGATCAGGCTCGCTTCGTAGGTTAGCCCTTGGCCGCCTGGTAGAGCCGTTCCGGCGTGACCAGGCCGGCCAGCACCCGGCCGTCGTCGGTGAGCAGCACGCTGAACAGCTTCCCGGTCAGCAGCCGGCCGCTGCCCCAGTCACCGCTCACCTTCGGCAGCCCACCCAGCAGCCCGGCCACCGCGTCCGCGCCGGCCCGGCCCGGGTCGCCGGCCGGCCCCGCCGCCTCGCCCGGCCGGGCACCCCGGGCATTCGGGGCGCCGCCACCGGTCAGGCCGGCGGCGTCCAACTTCGCCACCAGCACCGTCGTCCAGCCGGTCCCGACCGTACGCACGTCCGGCCGCCGCTCGGCGTCCGGCCGGTGCTGCCGGGCCGGCCCGGGCGCGCTCGCCTTCTCCTCGGTGACCGTCACCCCCGGCGGCGGGTTGAACCGGAACTGGTCCGCGTCCGGCGTGCGGAAGTCGACCTGGGTGAAGGCCACCTCGAACGCCGGCTGGTCGGCGCCGTCGGCGAGCACCTCGAACCGCAGCGGCACGTGCTCCTTCGCGTCCAGCGCGACCCGCACCTGATGCACCAGCGAGTCCTTGTCGCGCGGCGTCAGCACCAGCTCGTACACGTCCCGGCCGGCGACCTTCGCCGTCCGCCCCACGGTGACCGCGGTGCTCGGGTCGATCGCCGCGAGCGCCTTGTCGGCGGCCTCGACCGGGGTGGCCGGCGCGGACGGCATCGTCTTGTCGGTGGCCGACAGCGTCCGGTGCGACGCGGTGTTGGTCCGGCTGCTCCACGTCCACACGTCGCGGCCGTTGCGCAGCATGTCCCGCTCACCGAGCGTGTCGACCAGGGCGATCCGCTGCCGGTCCGGGCCGCCGTACCAGACCCGCACGGTGTGCGTGCCGGTGACCAGGCTGGCCAGCTCGTTGCCGCCGGCCGCGCCGGCCAGGTCGGCGATCGGCGGCAGCCCGAGATCGGCGCGCTGCACCACGGTGCCGGAGAGCCCGTCCAGGCGGGACGAGCGCAGATCCTCGAGCAGTTGCGCCGCGGTGCGCGGCGGCAGGGCCGGGTCGGCCCCGGCGGCCAACGTGCCGATCGCGGCGCCGCCGCCGACCACGGCGACCCCCGCGGTCACCGGGACCAGCCAGCGCAGCACGGCACGGTTCTTCAGTACGGACATCATGGGCACCTCCTGACCGTAATGGTGCAGGAGGGTCGCTGTGAGGCCGCTGAGGAGATTCCCTAGGGGTGTCACCCGGGTGGCACCCTGGACGGGTGCGGTTGCTGGTGGTGGAGGACGAGACGCGGCTCGCGTCCGCGCTGCGGCGGGGCCTGGCGGCGGAGGGGTTCGCGGTGGACGTCGAGTCGACCGGCCCGGCCGGGCTGGACGCCGCCCGGCACGGCGGCTACGACGCGATGATCCTCGACGTGATGCTGCCCAGCCTGTCCGGGTACGAGGTGGTGCGCCGGCTGCGAGCCGAGGAGCACTGGCTGCCGGTGCTCATGCTCTCGGCCAAGGACGGCGAGTACGACCAGGCCGACGGGCTGGACTGCGGGGCGGACGACTACCTCACCAAGCCCTTCTCGTACGTGGTGCTGCTGGCCCGGCTGCGGGCGCTGCTGCGCCGGGGCGCGCCGGAACGCCCGACCGTGCTCACCGTCGGCGACCTGCGGCTGGATCCGGCCCGGCGGCGGGTGACCCGGGCCGACGCCGAGGTGGCCCTGACCACCCGCGAGTACGCCCTGCTCGACTACCTGATGCGCCGGGCCGGCCAGGTGGTGTCCAAGACCGAGCTGCTGGACCACGTCTGGGACGCCAGCCTCGACACCGCCCCCAACGCCGTCGAGGTCTACGTCGGCTACCTGCGCCGCAAGATCGGCCGGGAACGCCTGGAGACCGTCCGGGGCGCCGGCTACCGGCTTGCCACATGACCGGCCCGCGCCGCTGGCTGCCCAGCCTCGGCCTGCGGGCCCGGCTGCTGGTGATCGGGGTGGCCGGGCTGAGCGTGGGGCTCGCGCTCGGCGGGGTGCTGCTCCTCGGCGCGCTCGGCTGGACGCTGCAGCGCACGGTCGACGCCGAGGCGTTCCGGACCGCGGACGCGGTGGCCCTGCTCGGCGCCTCCGACGCCCTGCCCGACCCGCTACCGGTCGCCGGCGGGCAGCTCCGGGTGCAGGTGGTGGACGGGCAGGGCCGGATCCGGGCCGCCTCCATCGACGCCGACCGGCTGGTGCCGATGCTAAGCCCCGACCAGCTCCGCGCCGGGCAGCGCCAGCGCCTCGTCGTCGACGGCCGGCGGGTCGGGCTCACCGGCCCGGTACGGGTGGTGACCGTGCCGGCGGGCACCCCGGCCGAGCCGCTCACCGTGCTGGTCGCCAAGTCGATGAGCGACGTCCGGCACAGCCTGCACATGGTCCGGACCCTGCTGCTGGTGGGCTTCCCGCTGCTCGTCGCCGGGCTCGCCGTGGTCGCCTGGCGGGTGATCGGCGCGACGCTGCGCCCGGTGGAGTCGTTGCGTCGCGGCGCCGCCGAGATCACGGGCCGGGCCGGGCCGGGGCGGCTGCCCGTACCGGCCGCGGCGGACGAGATCCAGCGGTTGGCGATCACTCTCAACGACATGCTCGACCGGCTGGAGGCGGCCCGGGCCCGGCAGCGGGCGTTCGTCGCCGACGCCGCGCACGAGCTGCGCAGCCCGCTGACCAACATGCGTACCGAGCTGGAGGTGGCCCGCCGGCTGGGCGACGGGACGGACTGGCCGGCGGTCACGGAGAACCTGCTCGCCGACACCGACCGGCTGAGCCGGCTCGTCGACGACCTGCTGCTGCTGGCCCGGGTCGACGAGCAGGCCACCCGGCCGGACGGGTCCCCGGCGCGGATCGTGGGCCCGGTGGAGCTGGGCGAGCTGCTCCGCACGGTCGCCGACCGCTACCCGTCCCCGCCGGTACGCCTCGCGCCGCCGTCCGGGCCGCTGTGGACCGAGGGTGACCCGGCCGAGCTGCGCCGGGTGCTGGCCAACCTGGTGGACAACGCACTGCGACACGCTCGCGGCGAGGTGCGGCTCGACGTCACCGGCCCGCACCCCGACCCGCCGGTGCCCGGGCAGCGCGGGGCGGGCCCGGGGCAGGCGTACCACCTGGTGACGGTCACCGACGACGGGCCGGGCATCCCGGCGGCCGACCGGGAGCGAGTCTTCGCGCGGTTCACCCGGCTGGACGACGCGCGGGCGCGCGACGCCGGCGGCGCCGGCCTGGGCCTGGCCATCGTCCGCGAACTGGTCCGCCGCGCGGGCGGCGGAGTCGACCTCGCCGATGCCGCGCCAGCGGACCCGGCGACCGAGTCCGGGCCGGGGCTGCGGGTGACCGTGCGGCTGCCGGCGCTGGTCGACCCGGAGGCGGACTGACTCAACCGCGGCGGGTGCAGACCGAGGGGGCCCGGGCCACCGTGTCGGTGGACCACACCAGCGCGACGGTGAAGCAGTAGTCGGTGCTGCGGTCGAGCCCGTAGGCGATGTAGCTGTCCGTCCCGGCGGGCAGTTCGAGGAAGGTGTGCTGCGGCTGACCCGTGCGGCCCCCGGCGACCACCAGCGGCCCTTCGGCGCCGGCCGGGTAGGTCCAGCTCAGCAGGATGCTGTCCCGCCGGTCGGTCAGCCGAACCTGTTGAGGCGGGGTGCCGGGGGAGGCGGCGGGCGCGGCGTTCGGCGTACCGGAGGGGGTGCCGGTCGCGGCGTGGCCGGTGGTGGGGGAGGGGCCGGGCGCCTCCCGGGACCGGTCCAGCCGGGACACGCCGGCGACCACCGCGATCGCGCCGATCAGCAGCACCACGATCACCCCGGCCACCACCAGCGGCAGCCGTGGTCCGGTCCGGCCCTCGGGCGCGGGCGGCCGGGGCACGTGCACCGGCAGGTGGCGCGGTGGCGCCTCGGGTTCGGCGGGCTGCGCCACCCGGCGTACGCCCTCGGGTTCGTCGTCGGTCAGCCCGACCACGGTCGGGGGCAGCGCGCTCTCCCTGGGGCGCCAGGGTTCCTCGGTCGGTTCGTCCGGCGGCCACGGGTGGTCGTCGAACGGCTCGTCGGCGGCTTCGGGTGGTGTCCGGGGGGCGGGCACGCCGGGGCGCGCGCCGTCGGCGCGGTCCGGCGGGTGGTAGAGCGGCGGCTCGGGAAGGGTCGGCTCGGGCGGCCCCTCGGCGGGCGGGGGGACCCGGGCGGCCGGTACGACCGGCGCCGGCCGGGCGGGTGGCTCCGGTTCGGCGCAGACGTGGTCCGGGTCGGCGGCGGCCCGGGCCAGCCCGGCCACCTGGGCGGTGAGCGGGTCGTCGGTGGGCAGGTGCTGCCGGCACAGCTCCTCGGCGAGGGCCAGGTGCTCGTGGGACTCGGCGTACCGGCCGCAGTCGCGCTCCATCGCGCCGAGCTTGGCCAGCATCTTGATGCCACTGGGGTGGTCGTCGCCGTACACCTCGCGGTGCAGTTCCCAGGTGGTCTGCAGTCGGTCGCGGGCGATCTCGCACTGGCCGCGGGCGTACTCGACGGTGGCCAGGTCGGCGTGGGCGGCGAGCACCCGCTGCGACTCCGGTCCGTCGCGGGCGGTCAGTTCGATGATGACGTTGGAGTAGAGCCGGGCGGCGCGGGCGTCGCTGCCGACCCGGTGCAGCACGGCGGCCAGGGTGGCGGCGGCGGTGACGCTGCGTTCGTCGGAGCGCCCGTACAGCCGGGTGGCCGCGGCGTACGCGAAGGCGGCCCAGCCGCGTGCGGAGTGTGGCTCGCCGAGCGCGATCAGGACCCGGGCCTGGAGGCCGGCGGCCTCGGCCAGCTCCGGGGAGGCGTTGGCGGGACGCGGATCGGCGTCGACCAGCGCGTCGGCGAGCAGCCGCTGGGCACCGGCGAGGTCGCCTTCGGACACCAGGTGGTGCGCCTGGACAGTCAGGTCAGCGAAGCCGGAGGTCACGCCCCATCGTGCTCATCCGGCGACGGTAAGTACAAGACCCGGAGTGGATCAGTTTGGTCAGGATCCGGTCAGGTGGTCGGCCAGGGTTTCGCTGATCCGTCGCAGCTGGTCGACCTGGGCGGGGCTCAGCGCGTCGAACAGGTGCCGGCGTACGCCCTCGACGTGGCCGGGCGCGGCGGCGGCGAGGGTGGCGAAGCCGTCGTCGGTGAGGACGGCGATCTGCCCGCGCCGGTCGGTGGGGCAGTCCTCGCGGCGGATCCAGCCGGCCGCCTCCAGCCGGGCGGCGGCGTGCGAGAGCCGGCTGCGGGAGGAGCCGGTGGCGTCGGCCAGCTCGCTCATCCGCAGCCGCCGGTCGGGGGCCTCGGAGAGCCGGACCAGGATCTCGTAGTAGGCGTGCGGCATGCCGGCGTCGCGTTGCAGTTCGCGGTCGAGGGTGTCCATCAGCGCCCGGGAGGCGGTGAGGAAGGCGCGCCAGGTCCGCTGCTCGTCGGGGTCCAGCCACCGGGTCATGGCGACCATCATACCGCTTGTTGTTGAGCGCTCAACAAAACCGCGCTACCGTCGAGGTCATGGGAATCCACCGCCTCAACCACGCCGTCCTCTACGTCCGCGACCTCGGGCGCAGCGTCGCCTTCTACCGCGACGTGCTGGGCTTCCGTCCGGTCCCGATGACCCCGGACGGGTTCCACGGCGCCGCCTTCCTGCAGGCGCCCGACTCCACCAACGACCACGACCTCGGCCTGTTCGAGATCGGCGCGGCCGCCGGCCCCTCCCCGGCCGGTCGGGCCACCGTCGGCCTCTACCACCTGGCCTGGGAGCTCGACACCCTCGACGAGCTGGCCGCCACCGCCGAGCGGCTGGCCGCCGCCGACGCCCTGGTCGGCGCCTCCGACCACGGCACCACCAAGAGCCTCTACGGCCGGGACCCGGACGGGCTGGAGTTCGAGATCGTCTGGATCGTCCCCGCCGACCTGCTGGACGAGGCCGCCCTGGCCGCCCGCAAGCGGATCGGCCGGCTCGACCTCGACCGGGAGCGGCAGCGCTACGGCGGCCAGACCCGTGGCGGCGTGGGCATCTCCGTCTCGGCCTGAATCGGCCATGCGGTAGAACGGCAGGATGTCGACCGACGCCGTCCTGCGCGAACTGCTCGTCCGGCAGCTCGACCACTGGCTGCCGGCAGCGCTGCACCGCTCCCGGCGGGCCACCCTCGCCCTCGCCTCCGCCGGCCGCGACACCGGCGACGCCGAGGAGGCGCTGCGGGTGGTCGCCGAGTTCGCCGACCGGCTGCGCGGCCGGCGGCTGACCGTGCTGGTGCTCGCCGCCGGCGGCGCGGAGCTGCCGGCCCGGCTCGGCACCGTGGCGGCGGCCCTGCCGGCGGACGTGGCCGTGCACGTGGTGCCGGGCCATCCGGACCGGCTGCCGGTGGCGCTCAAGGCCGCCGGCGCGGCCGGCGCTCCGCTGCTGACCGTGGTCGACGGCGGCGATCCCGACCCGGCCGTGGTGGCCGCCGCCGCATCCGGCCGCCCGGCCGAGCTGCTGCTGGTCACCGCGCCCGGGCGGCCCCTGCGGCCGGCGCTGACCGCGGCCGGGTTCCCGCTGGTCACCGAGGTGGAACTGGTGCCCGCCGACGGTGCGCCAGCGCGGCTGCTCGGCTACGCCACCGGTTCGGACCGGAGCCTGGAGGCGCTCAAGGACGCGCTCTGGGCGGTCGACGAGTACGCCGGAGTGCGCTACCGCGACCCGGCCGACCCGGCGGGGCGGCTGCTCGACATCACCCTCGAACCCGATCCGGGCCCGCTGCGGCGCGAGCTGCTCGCCGAGCTCACCCGCTCCGGCCCGGGCACGGTGACCGAACTGCGCCGCTTCGCGGCCACCTCGACGGTCTACCGGGCCGCCGACGCGAACCGGGCGTTGGCCTCGCTGCTCGCCTCCGGGGCGGTGACCCGGCAGCCCGAGCACGGCCGGCTCGGCGGTGACGTGCTGATCACCGCTTCGGCTGCCGCAGCTGGGTGACCTGCCGGACCACGATGGACGCCCCGGTGGCGATCACCCCGATGCTGAACAGCATCTGGACGCAGACCACCACCCGGGCGACCTGCCCCTGCGCGTGCACGTCCCCGTAGCCGATGGTGGTCAGCGTGGTGAGCGCGAAGTAGAGCGCGTCCACCCGGGTCGACAGGCCGGAGAACTGGTGGGGGGCGTTGTTCGCGATGATGTAGTCGGCGAGGGCGAAGACGAGCAGGCCGGCGACCAGGCCCACGACCAGGTTGGCCAGCGAGCGGGCCGGCGTGCTGCCGGCCGGGGCGGTGAGCTGACGGCGTACCTGGCGGGTGACCAGGGCGGCGACGACGCCCACCACGAGCAGGGTGCCCACCGCGCGCAGCGTCAGCCGGGCCGCGTTCGGGTCGGGGGCCACCGGCACGAGGAAGTACGCGGCCACCAGCAGCAGGCAGGCGAGCAGCGCCCGCAGTCGTTCCCGCCGGTACCCCCCGTTCGCCACGCCGCGATTCTCCGCCTGGTCGGGCGGCCGGTTCGCCCAGAAGAGAAAATTCGCCCGGACGCCGGGCGGGGTGCCGGTGGTGCACCGGCCCCCCCGCCCGACCTCAGGGCGTCACGCCCGCGACTTGTCCTGCTTCCACGACAGCGGCCCCGGCAGGTCCACCCGGTGCGCCCGGGTACGCGAATTCCAGGACCATCGGCCGACCTTGATGCTCCACGAGGAGAAACCCTTCTCGGTGAAGTTGAGGATCAGCGGGCCGAACTTCTTCCGTTTGCGGAACATGATGCCCATCGCCTGGCTCCTTCCCGTCTGCCTGCCTCTGCGGCCTCGAACATGCCCGAACCGGTGGTTTGCGAAACCGGGTCGGATCCGCACTGGACGGGCCGCTCCACCCTGCTGAATCTCTATCCACCGGGTAGGTGTTAGGTGGGAGGCAAATGCTGGTGAGAGCGGCGGGTGACGATGTAAGGGATGCAAGTCTCACTTTGTGGTAGAGCGTTGACCGGCCCGGAGAACGGCCGGCACCATGAGATCATGTCGCAGCGGGACGAGCTTCTGCTCACCGCTCGCGTGCACGTCGACCTGGTCCGGCACGCGAGCGCGCTCTGTTGAGCTGACCCGGCTGCTCCGGCTCGGCCACCCGTCCGTATCTCCTCCACCCGTCCGCTCCCGTGCCGGCGCACCGCGGCCCGGCCCGCCCGGCGCGGCCGGTTCCGACCCGCCGGTCACACCCGGCGCGAGCACTACCGGGTGCCCCGCCCGGCCAGCGCGTACGCCCCCTGAGAGCTGGTGACCGCATGACCACCGTGGACCGTCCCGGCGCCGCCGAGCTGCGCCCCGTCGACGACGACTCGTTCCGTGCCCTGCTGCGCCGCCAGGCGTCCACGGTCACCGTGGTCACCGCGCCCGGCCTGTCCGGCGGCCGGCACCTGCCGGCGCTGCCGCCCGCCGGCTTCACCGCCACCTCGTTCGCCTCGGTGTCCCTCGAACCGCCGCTGGTGTCGTTCTGCCTCGGGCGGGAATCGTCCAGCTGGCCCACCGTGGCCCACGCCGAGCACGTGGCCGTGCACCTGCTCTCCGCCGAACAGCAGGAGGTGGCCCGGATCTTCGCGACCAGCGGCATCGACCGGTTCGCCGCCCACCCCGGCTGGCACACCGGCCCGTTCGGGGTCCCGCTGATCGGCGACGCCCTCGCCGTGCTGCTCTGCCGGGTGACCCGCCGGATCAAGGCTGGTGATCACACCATCGTGCTCGGCACGCCGCTGGCCCTCGCCGCAGGGCCGGACGGCGACCCGCTGCTGCGCCACCGCGGCGGCTACACCACCTTCGGGCCGCAGCAGTCCCCGTGGTGACCCCACCCGCCGCCGAGCCGCCGGCGCTCGACCGGGTCGCCGGTCAGCGCGGCTCCCAGGCGTCGGGGCGGGCGATCAGCTTGCGGACGTGCCCGGGCAGCTTGCCGCTGGCCATCTCGGCCAGGCTCACCTCGTCGACGACCTGCCGCACGGCGGCGCGGACGGCCACCCAGAGCCGGGGCAGGTTCTCCGCGGCGCCCTCGTACCGGGTCTCCTCGGGGCGCAGCCCGCGTACCCCGGCGAGGGGGCCGTCGACGGCGCGCAGCACCTGCCCGATGGTGACCTCGCGCGGTGGCCGGGCCAGGGTGTAGCCGCCCTCGGCGCCGCGCTGGGCGCGGACGATCCCGGCCCGGCGCAGGTCGGCCAGGACGGCCTCGAGGAACTTGCGGGGCATGTCCTGCTCGGCCGCGATGGCCTGGGTGGACAGCAGGGCGGGGTACGCGGTGGCCAGACTCAGTGCGGCCCGGACCGCGTAGTCGCCGCGCGCGGAGATCTGCACCCTGCCATCATGCCCGGCGCGGCTGGGCGGGGGAGTCGACGGGCGGGCGGGGGCGCACCACGCGGACGGGCAGTGGTCGTTCCCGGGCGGCCCGGAACGCGCCGGGGCTCACCCCGATCTCGCGGGTGAAGAAGCGGCCGAAGTTGGTCGGCTCGGGGAAGCCGAGTCGCCGGCCGATCCGGGCGACCGGTTCGTCGGTGGCGGCGAGCAGCCGGCTGGCCTGCAACGCCACCCGCTCGTCGATCACCTGTTTGGCGCTGCGGCCGGTCACCGCCAGGCAGGCCCGGGTGAGCGTACGCACTGAGCAGCCGAGCTGCGCCGCGTAGTCCTCCACCCGGCGGGTGTGCCGGTAGCCGCGCTCCACCTCCCGGCAGAGCCGGTGGAAGGTCGCCGTCTCCGCGCGGGTCGTCTGCCGCTCCGCTCCGCCGGGGAGCAGGCTCAGCCGCAGCAGCAGCACGGCGAGCTGGTGGCGGAGCAGCACGGCGGCGGCGGGCACCCCGGCGTGCCGTTCGGCGTCGACCGCCAGCTGGGTCACCTCGCTGATCACGGCGTCCTCGTCCTCCCCGGCGAGCTGCCGGTAGGCCGGCACCGCGTCCGGGTCGACGTCGAGGCCGCGCAGCGTCCCGGCCCCCCAGCAGACCACGGTGGCGTCGAGGTGCGGGCCGAGGCAGCGCAGCACCTGGCCGGGGCGGACGTACAGCAGGGTGCCGGGCCGGCAGGGCCGGGCCCGGAAGTCCAGTTCGGCGGTGCCGTGACCGCTGGTGACCAGGATCAGCAGGTCCGCGTCGAGCAGGACGGGGCGGGGCCAGCCGGGCCCGGGCGCGAGGTCAGCGAGGGCGCCGGTGGTGATGTCGTCGTTGTCGTAGCCGGGGGCGGACAGGTCGGTGCGGGTTGCCGGGAAAAGCTGACCGTTAGTGACCATCGTCTTCGACGTTAACCCTGCCCGGCGCACCTTGCACCTTGGCAGTTTCACCCGACCGGGCGGGTCTTGTCGCCGGGAAGGCGAGGCGGTTAGGTTACCGATCGGTAGCGCATGGGTCGTCCGACCGACCCGCGGCCCCGCCGACTCGCGATGGGATGGGCATGACGGATCTGTTCTCGGTCGAAGGCAAGACGGTCCTGGTCACCGGCGGTTCACGAGGGATCGGGCTGATGATCGCCCGAGGCTTCGTCCAGGCCGGCGCCAAGGTCATCATCTCCTCGCGCAAGGCTGACGTCTGCGAGACCGTGGCCAAGGAGCTGTCCGACATCGGCCGCTGCGAGGCGATCCCCGCCGACCTGAGCCACGACGAGGGCGCGCTGGGGCTGGCCGCCGCCGTGCAGGACCGCACCGACCGGCTCGACGTGCTGGTCAACAACGCCGGCGCGACCTGGGGCGCGCCGCTGGAGGCATACCCGGAGAGCGCCTTCGACAAGCTCTGGGCGGTCAACGTCAAGGCCGTCTTCCGGCTCACCACCGCGCTGCTGCCGGCGCTGCGCGCGGCAGCCAGCGCCGACGATCCGGCCCGCGTGATCAACATCGGATCGATCGACGGCCTCCGCGTGCCCTGGATGGAGGTGTACGCCTACTCGGCGACCAAGGCGGCCGTGCACATGCTCACCCGCAGCCTCGCCCACCAGCTCGCCGGCGAGCAGATCACCGTCAACGCGATCGCCCCCGGGCCGTTCGAGAGCAAGATGATGGCCTTCGCCCTGGACGATCCGGCATCCCGGGCCGCGATCGAGCAGCAGGTGCCGCTGGGCCGGATCGGCCGCTCCGAGGACATGGCGGGCACCGCGATCTACCTGTCGTCCCGGGCCGGCGCGTACCTGACCGGCGCGGTGATCCCGGTCGACGGCGGAATCACCACTCACGGCTGAATCGGGCAGCACGGACGGCGTACCCGAATTGGTGACGGACCGGGGCCGCGCGGACTCGGCAGATCCGCACGGCCCCGGTGTGCGTCATCAGCGGCCGGCGAGCAGCCGGTTGACCGCCGTGTCGACGTCCAGGTGCTCGGCCTCCCGGCCGCGCGGGACGACGACGTAGGTCCGGCGCAGGAAGCGCACGAGGACGCTGCGTGGGACCTCGAACAGGGCGTTGCCGTCCGGGGACGACAGCGCGAGCGCGACGAAGTCGCCGCGCGGCGTGGCCCACGGCCAGACCCGAACATCGCCGATGCCGGCCGGCTCGTCGAGCCCGGTGACCAGCAGTTCGCGAGCGAACGACCAGCTCACCGCCTCGCCACCGGCGGATTCGGCGTGGAACAGGACATGGACCGCATACGGGTCAGCAGGGTCGTAACGCAAGCTGGCACGCACCGGCAAGGCGGTGGCGTCAGGCGCGACGAGCCTTAGCGACGTCTCGACCTCTACGGTCGTCGGTCGGATGACACTCATGGACGTTCTCCCCCCGGCACCGCTGCGGAACGCGCGTGTCCCGCTTTTCCCATACTCAGCCGCTACTCCTGGCTACGCTCCGCCATACGCTGACTTCACCCAGTGGTGGGAAGGGGGTCGGAACGCCTCCGAGAATGTGAAAATTCTTGTAGGATTCCCTCTTCTGCCCAGTCCGTCGTCCCGCCCGGCAACGGGTGGTTCAGTCGTCGACTTACTCCGGTAACGTCCAGTCCTCAGCAGGGGTGACGGTCGCGCGCGACACTGGGGGTGGAAATGGTCACGAAGGGTTCCTCGGTGGAGCCGAGGGCCACGGCCGACCCGCCGAAAGGAGCGGCCCGAGCAGCCGAAAGGCGGGGGTACGAGGTGTCGGTGAACGGCGGTCCGCGGGGTGCTGGCGGCACCCCCCAGGGCGGTGCCGGCAGCGCCGTCGCCGAGCGGCGCCGCGGCGGCTGGCGGACCCGGGCGCAGACCACCCTCGACCTGATCCGCGCCAACCCCACCGGTCGGGTCACCCTCAAGATCTTCATTGCCATCGCCGGCGCGATCGTCGTCACTGTCGGTATCGCCCTCATCCCGTTGCCCGGGCCCGGCTGGCTGCTCGTGATCGCCGGGCTGGGCGTCTGGGCCGTTGAGTTCATCTGGGCCCGCCGGCTGCTCACCTTCACCCGGCGCAACGTGCAGGCCTGGACCCGTTGGGCGACCAGTCAGTCGCTGCCGGTGCGGTTCGTGCTCGGTGCGGTCGGGCTGGTGTTCGTGAGCGTGGTGGTGTGGCTCTCGCTCAAGTACAGCCTCGGCATCGACCTGGTCGCCCGGGCCCTGCACTACCTCGCGACGCACTGACCCCCGGGTTTTTGGTCCGCAGTGTCGATCAGGTAGAGTCATCGGCGCTGAGGGCGATTAGCTCAGCGGGAGAGCGCTTCGTTCACACCGAAGAGGTCACTGGTTCGATCCCAGTATCGCCCACCATGAATAAGACAAGCTCAAGGCCCCTCGATCGAGGGGCCTTGACTTGTATCTGAAGATCAGTCGTTGCCCGGAGGCAGCGAGAAGGCAGCAAAGGACTTCAGCACCCGCGGTCGCGCTCAGCCGTCGAGTGGGTGTAGCGGTTCAGCGTGGTCGAGGTCTGCTCGTGTCCCATCACCTTCGCCACGTCGTTAATTGGGACGCCGTCGGAGACCAGCCAGGTCGCGTACGAGTGCCGCAGGTCATGGAAGCGCAGACCTGTCGGTCTATGGGGCCTTGTTCCTCGCCGGTTCGGTAGCCGCAGCTCGTGACGAGGACCGGGCGACCATTCGATCGTTTCTGAGCGAGGGTGACGAAGCTGCGCGGCGGCTTGGTCATGACGCTAACCACCTGTGGACCGCGTTCGGCCCGACCAACGTGGCCATCCATCGAGTGACGACCGCGATGGACCTCGATGACGTGCAGGTCGCGATCGACCTCGGTCCGCGTATCGACACCACGGGCCTACCTGTCGAGCGGCAGGCGAGGCACGCGTTGGAGACGGCGCGGGCGCTGAGCGCGTGGAACAGAACGGATGAGGCAATGGCCGTCGTTCTCGCCGCCGAGCAGAAGGCGCCCGAGCAGATCCGCCACCATGCCATCAGCAGGCAGCTCGTCCAGAACTGGATGCGCCGTGGCCGGGGCCGGCCGAGCTACCAGCTCGCCAGCCTGGCTCAGCGCGTGCACGTAGCGGCCTAGATCCAACGCCGTTCAGTTAGGCGGCATGGTGGGTTGTCAAGCGTGTCACGGAGACGAAGCAGCGGAGCTCCGGTATAGAGGGGGGTCACTCTAAGAC